>NZ_JACHOF010000010.1:0-67444 GCF_014199765.1 Xanthomonas sp. 3058
AATTGTCGAAGCCAAGACCCACCGTTTTGCCGGCGCTCGGCCCGCTCATCGGCCACGCAAGCCGAGCGCCGTCGATTGATAAGTGAACCTGACCCCGTTATTCGCATTCCGGAATAAGCTGTTATTCCGGAATAATGAGCCGATCTGATTCCATCACCCTGCTTCGCGCACCCTCATCAAGGCCAGCCTCCTCTAATTTCTTCGCAGTGAAAGATATTCGGAATGATGAAGTGATTCCAGATGGCATACGATCTCTAGGCTGAGAATGAATACCAGCACTCGCACGCCAGACGGACACATCTCTATATATACATCCTACCACCATACAGGCGAACGCAAAAACTTTGGGACCTAGTGGCATTAACATGCACCTAAACTCCCCCCTAACGGAATCCACAAGGGAGAGCAACTTAGCGAGCACGACATCGCCTTGCATTACCGGATAACCAATAATATTGGAATCAGAAACGCTGCTAATTAGAAGCCTGTTGGCCGACAGAACCTCATCGTCGTAACTTTTAATTGGTGATGAAGGAGAAAATAGCCACAGATCGTATGGATCGATATGTTCAATAATACCTAGCGCCATCATCTGTTCATAACCTAAACCCGACAGAAGAACGACGGCCTTTTCCGCATCTCCTGTCCAACCTGAGAGATACTCCGTGACTGGGCAAAGATACTCATTTTGTGGCTCTTCAATTGGCGGCTTAGAGAATGACGCAAGCGAGTAAAAAACTTCCAATTCGAAAGGACCTGACTCGAACAATGCTTCGACAGTCTGCGCAAGGCGCAACCGCGTGAAGCATGAGATATCAATTAAAACCTTTATAGCCTCCGCATTACTATTTCTAACAGATCTTACAAGAGATTCTATGTAAGTCTCATAGGCATAATCAGGGACTGACTCGAATGAAAAACCAGCAGCACAAAAGGCAGCCTGATTCTCCTCGAAGGCTGCCTCCTCCCCAGCCGCATACCCAACGGCGACTTTTCGTGAACTAACGTCTCTCCTAACATCAAGCATGTGCCTCGAGCGCGATTCATATCCGCAGACAGCAAGGATTAGATCGAAGCCCCCCCGCTTGCTCGGCTCAAAAAACGTCAGGTTCATTTCTGGAGTCTCAATGAAAGCTGAAGTTCAACATCCCGTGAATCACGTGGACGGAAATTCATGATGTTCGATAGGTTCGCAACCTTTCCTGCAACAAGTGGCAGCTTGAACATTGGCGCTAACCAGTTAGACAGCCTAAAGCGATGTCCACTTAACCCGCGAGTGAAAACATCGAATATATCACCATGCATTGGTATAACAGCCCCGATATATAGCGCCTGCTGCAGACACTCGATAGTGCCCTCATCCACCGCAGAATCAACTCTAAAGCTCAAATAAGGATCAGCACTGAACTCTTGACCAAGAACCTGCTCTTGAAAATAAATACCAAGTTTATCAATGAAATTTTTTGTGGATACACCCTGAGCCGGCAAAGCCTTAATACGCGCATCAATTCTATAAACAGAATTATCTATTTCCCTTCCCTGATCAGAAACTTTAATCTGACCATTAGGGGTTATGTTGGCAAGCATCGCGGCAAGCGTATACTTCAACCACCGTGGATGACCCTCTGAAACTGCGAACACTCGCTTTGCGCCGCAGTATGGTGCAGGTGCTTTGCGTGAGAGCCGCCTTACGGCACCATTAGGCTCGAATGCGAGATAGTAATTCCTTATCTCAGCTAATGGACGAACCTTCCTAATGACAGAATCCTTGACGGCCTGGCTACATTGATTTAGATCTGAAATTTCCACACCTTTCTTCTGAAGGTATTTCAAGAAGCTTCTATCCTTTGCGGCAAGCTCCCTAAATACTGCACCAAACCTCTCCTCCAAACTTGGCTTTCCTTCTGCAAACCGATCGCGCCGAGCTAGTCCTGTATCCGCATCAACAAGTATAGGATCGTCAAAGGTTTTAAATGGATTTAGAAAAAGATCTTCATTGCCTGGCGCCATTTCCCTAACAACACTGTGCCATAGCGCAATACAGAACGCCTCCCTTTCTCGCTCAGGCACCCCCTCCTCCCGGGTTGCATAACTGAGCGAAATAACTTCGTAGTCATTTGCAGGCAAGGGTTGATCGAGACCACTTCCGAAGGGTATCTGTTGCCGCGGTGTGATGGAGTATTTTAGTAGAAGTGGTTGCGGTGCTGCCCGAAGCGCGCCAAATAGTACTCGCTGAATCGCCAGAGGCGCAATCTCCAGCTCATCGCATAATAGTGCCCACTTTCGCCCATCCTCACCTACAAAAACATTGAAGACATCACATGTGATAGCAATTAGATCTAGAGGATTTGCATAGTTCTCAGCCATCTTTGATCTACTAGATTCATCCGATCTAGACCATCGCCGCGGAAATTGAGCGATCTCCATCGCTATCTTCACGCGAAGCTCGAGAAGACTTCTGGCTCGCACGTGATTAGGTAGCCAGGCTTCAGATAGAGCGCTCGCTAGGTCAATCTCTGTTTCCGGAACAATATCAACATAGAAATCGGTTCCGCGCCCCCCTTCGCTACTCCGCCAGCGCATGACATCCACGATTGCACGAGCGGCAGACAACGCGTAAACCGCGAGATAGGCACCGGAATCGCGTTCTTCGCATGTAGATTTAAGCGCGTTCGTGAGTGAGCTAATCCACGCAGCATCAATGGGAACGAAGACACCAATGTAGCTGCCGGTCGTAGATCTTTGATTCAGGGGCGCCCACTTGAGTAGCGCACGTGGGTCAAGCATTCGCAAGAGAGTGGTCTTGCCACTACCTCGAGGACCAACGAGGACGCAGTTACCAGCAGACAAAACGGGCTCAAACTGAGCCGGAGCAACAAAGGACTGCGCAATAGCCTCTGGAGTTAATCCTCGCGCATTGTAGTGATCATTTTGAAATTGAGATCCTTTCACGGCTGACTCCTCAGCAACTCATGCGGAAAGAGAGCTGCTCCATCTTTCACTCCGTCTAGATAATGATAAGATTTTAATCGAGCGAGAATTCTGCCGAGATCTCGTGGTGAGAGATAGGTAACCCAGGGGTGCATATCCACCACCTCCCGCCACTTGATATTTGCCCTTCCAGAGAAAGTTGAAGCTATATCGGATGCATCCCGGTTCACGTTGCACTTGTGGCCAAACCCAGTACCGTTAACAATTCGAGAACCAAACCGTGATTCGGGCGAGGCGGGCATCCACCCCTGACCTTCCCGCCAATCCCATGCATATACAACACCAGCAGCACCGTTTGCGGAAACATAGTCTAGATCAAGTTCGATTATGTAAAATTGATTAGATGCTCCAGGAAAATACTGAGGCGCCAGCACGGCACTGAAACTTCCTGCCGAGAAGATGGTGACTTCGTCGCTTGATGAACCCTCAGCATTGCTGAGTCTGGGGCTGTGTTTGTGTCCATGAACAACAACCCAAGGCTCGTCTCGCTCACCCAACATTGAAAGTAGCTTTAATCCCTGCTTCATCTCACTATAATCAGGGAAGAATTGATTCATATCCGGATGCTTAGAGGGGTGGTGATGACAAAGAAGTACGTTAATCAGTCCAGGGAGAGTGTCATTTAGCCGTTTTTCGATCTCAGCAATTGTATGATCGGTAACTCTTCCATTCGCCCACTCACTTACACCGCGCGCATGACAATTGCAGGAGTTTAGTACCACAAGCCTCAAGCCATCGAGTTCGACGATCATGAAGTGTTCTGACCAGTAGTGCAGCCGCTGCTCAGTGGTCGCCCCGGGAAATGGATACGTCGGACTCAGCTGCTTTAGATATTCCCAAATCTCCGGGCTGGAAGTGGAATCCCGCGAAGAAATGTCATGATTTCCTGTGGCAGCGATTAGGTGACTAGCACCCAATTTTGCAGTAACTTCATTAAGAGCGGCCCATGCCGACCGTAAGGCGCTTTGGTCCGCCTGATAGGTAATATCCCCAGGACATAAGACGATGTCAGCGGAAAGATTCTCTCGAGCGATCAAATCCAACACGTCTCCGTATGGATCCTGCTTTGGTATAGACTGACGACTCAAAATCACATGAGTGTCAGAGCTACCATCTTCGTCTGAAGCGAAATGAAGGTCACTTAAAACGGCTATCCTTACCTGAGTTGCCATCAGATCAGTCCGGTCTAATAATTTCTGGAAGTGTATTCATTTATGGCAGCGCGCTGCGCAGGATCCGCAGAGATCATGTGCCGTCCGCTCAAAATCTCATGCCTCCAGGCAGGAAATTCTTTTTCGAGGCAGGCGTTATACGACAAAAGTATTTTTACTCCTCTAGCGGACGCCTTACTCAAGGCGTTTATTAATTCTGCCATATCAGAGTCAACCATTGCCCCTGGCCCGTATTCTCCTCGATTTCTGGCGGAGCCCCGTCTGTACGGAGGATCGACATAGATGAAGTCTCCTTCTTCCGCAGAACCCACTACAGCCCGGTAGTCAGAACACAGTAGGCTAGCTTTCTTTAGGTGCTTTACGCACTCGAGAACTTGTTGGCGTGCGGGCATCTGCGGCAATTTCTTTCCGAAGGGAACATTAAAAATTCCGTCTCTATTGGTTCGATAGAGACCGTTGAAACACGTTCTATTCAGATACCAGAAATACAAGGCGCGAAGGTGAGGGTCAGTCTCTGCCACCAAGCTTCTACGAACTTCTTGGTAATTCTCCACGTCAACTTTCATTCTGATTAGCTGATCGTGCATCAGATCGGGAGATTTCTTCACAATCCTGTAGAAATTTATTAAATCTTTATTTATGTCAGAAAGAAGCGCTTTGCGGGGACGAATCTCGAAGAAGAGTGAGGCTGAGCCGGCAAATGGTTCGATATAGCGTTGATAGCTCGTGGGCAAGCGACAGCAAAGCTCCGGAATGAGCCTTTGTTTGCTTCCTGCCCAGCGCAGGAGCGGCCTTTTACGCAGTCCCTCGCGTAGGCCAGCCCTCGGCAGAGCTTTGCCCAGAAGATCCACCAAATTTTGTGTCAAGTTAGTGGCTCTCTCGAAACAAGGGCGGTCTCTCGACCGCCCCTCATCAATACCGTGAATTACCTAGGAGTCAAACCCCAACAGGATTCGCCTTCTCAGGATCAATCTTGTACTGCTTGATCGCCCGCGCCACATCCTTACCGGTCATCTTGCCATCCTTAGCCAACGCGGCAATCGCCGCATGCGCGATGTAGTACCTATCGACCTCAAAGAACCGACGCAGGTTCGCACGCGTGTCCGAACGACCGAACCCATCGGTGCCGAGCACGCTGTAGGTCATCGGGATGAAGGCGCGGATCTGGTCGGCAAACAGGCGCACGTAATCCGTGGCGGCAATCGCCGGGCCCTGGCGGCCTTCCAGCAGCTGGGTGACGTAGGGCTTGCGCTGTTCGGCTTCCGGGTGCAGGCGGTTCCAGCGTTCGGCGTCGAAGCCGTCGCGGCGCAGTTCGTTGAAGCTGGGGCAGGACCAGATGTCGGCGGTAACACCGAAGTCCTTGTCCAGCAGCTCGGCCGCGGCAATGGCCTCGCGCAGGATGGTGCCGCTGCCCAGCAGCTGCACGCGCAACTCGCCCTTCTTGGGCTTGCCGGCGTCCTTGAGCAGGTACATGCCCTTGATGATGCCTTCCTGCGCACCGTCCGGCATGCCGGGGTGTGCGTAGTTTTCGTTCATCAGGGTGATGTAGTAGTACTCATCGATCTGGTCTTCCATCATCGCCTTCATGCCGTGCTGCATGATGACGGTGACTTCGAAACCGAAGGTCGGGTCATAGCTACGCACATTCGGGATGGAGCCGGCGATGACCTGGCTGAAGCCGTCTTCGTGCTGCAGGCCTTCACCGTTCAAGGTGGTGCGGCCGGCGGTGCCGCCGAGCAGGAAGCCACGCGTACGCATGTCCGCTGCCTGCCAGGCGATGTCGCCCACGCGCTGGAAGCCGAACATGGAGTAGTAGATGTAGAACGGCAGCATCGGCACGTCGGAGACCGAGTAGCTGGTGCCGGCGGCCATCCACGATGCAATCGCGCCCGGCTCGCTGATGCCCTGCTGCAGCACTTGGCCGGTCTGGTCTTCGCGGTAGTACATCAGCTGGTCGGCATCGACCGGCTTGTACTTCTGGCCGAACGGGGCATAGATGCCGATCTGGCGGAACATGCCTTCCATCCCGAAGGTGCGCGCTTCATCGGCCACGATCGGCACGATGCGAGGGCCCAGTTCCTTGTCGCGCAGGGCGATGTTGAGGCTCTGCACGAACGACATGGTGGTGGAATAGCTGCGCTCGCCGCTGTCCTTGAGCAGGCGCTCGAACTTGTCGAGCGTGGGCGCCACAAACGATTTGCTGGCCTTGGGACGGCGCGAGGGCAGGAAGCCGCCCAGCACGTTGCGGCGCTCTTTGAGGTACTGCACTTCCGGGGAGTCTTCGCCGGGGTGGTAGAACGGCACCTTGCCGTCTTCCAGCTGGGCGTCGGTGACCGGAATGTTGAAGCGGTCGCGGAAGTGCTTGACCGCCGCGTCGTCCAGCTTCTTGGTCTGGTGGGTGGGGTTGAGCGCCTCACCGGCCGAGCCCATGCCGTAGCCCTTGACGGTCTTGGCCAGGATCACGGTGGGCATGCCGGTGGTGTTCACGGCCTGGTTGTAGGCGGCGTACACCTTGTGCGGGTCGTGGCCGCCACGGTTCAGCCGCCAGATGTCGTCGTCGGACAGGCCGGCGACCATGGCTGCGGTCTCCGGGTACTTGCCGAAGAAGTTGGCGCGCGTGTAGGCGCCGCCGAAGGCTTTGCAGTTCTGGTATTCGCCGTCGACGGTTTCCATCATCAGCTTGCGCAGAACGCCGTCGGTGTCCTTGGCCAGCAGGGCATCCCAGTAACCGCCCCACAGCAGCTTGATGACGTTCCAGCCGCCGCCACGGAACACGCCTTCCAGTTCCTGGATGATCTTGCCGTTGCCGCGCACCGGGCCGTCCAGGCGCTGCAGGTTGCAGTTGACCACGAAGATGAGGTTGTCCAGGCCTTCGCGGCCGGCCAGGGCGATGGCGCCGAGGGTTTCCGGCTCATCCGACTCGCCGTCGCCGATGAAGCACCACACCTTGCGGTCGGACTTCTCAATGAGGCCGCGGTTTTCCAGGTAGCGCATGAACTGCGCTTGGTAGATGGCGGCCAGCGGGCCCAGGCCCATCGACACGGTGGGGGTCTGCCAGAACTCGGGCATCAGCCACGGGTGCGGGTAGGACGAGATGCCCTGGCCGTCCACTTCCATGCGGAAGTTGTCCAGCTGGGCTTCGCTGATGCGGCCTTCGAGGAAGGCGCGGGCGTAGATGCCCGGGGCGCTGTGGCCCTGGATGAACAGCAGGTCGCCCGGGTGGTTGTCCGAGGGCGCGCGCCAGAAGTGGTTGAAGCCCACGTCGTAGAGCGTGGCGCTGGAGGCGAACGAGGCAATGTGGCCGCCCAGGTCGCCCGGCTTGCGGTTGGCCCGCACGACGGTGGCCATGGCGTTCCAGCGGATGATCGAGCGGATCTTCCACTCCAGCGCGGAGTCGCCGGGGTTCTTGGCCTCGTTGGCCGGTGCGATGGTGTTGACGTACTCGGTGGTGGGCGAGAACGGCAGGTAAGCGCCGGCGCGACGGGTCTGTTCGACCATGCCTTCCAGCAGCTGATGGGCGCGCTCAGGACCTTCTACATCGATGACGGCCTTGATCGATTCGAGCCACTCCTGCGTCTCAAGCGGGTTCGGATCGTTGTGCAGCACTTCGTTCAACCAGTTCATTAGCGCTCCCGGGGGGACACACCCCGCGGGTGTGTCGACATCGTGAATTCGTGAACCCCCAAGTGTACCGCACGCACCTGTTTCCATTCCTCGCTACGGGTGCGTATGGAACGGGACGGTGTCGTGCAGTGAGTGGGCTCTGGTGATTGCTGGAATGGGGGGCCGAGGATGGCGAATCCATCGTGTTGTCCAGATGCAACGGGGTGACAGGCAGGCGGCAGCGCTACGGCGTACAGGACGGGCTGAGGCTGGTGACGTTGACCGGGCGTGTCGACAGGAGCAACGCGTGTGCCGATGACCGCTACTGGCATACGACCAAAGGATGAGGCCGGCGCAGCTGAGCAGGGGGCCGCTGCACCATAGCGTTCTCCCGCTCGCGTCTCTTCCTCCCTGAGGAAAAGGGAGCCTGCAAGCGTGGATGAGGATGCAAGCAAAGCCACACGCAGTTGGAACGCCACAAGGGCTTCGCCCCGAACCCTCACCCCAAGCCCTTCTCTCGGGGAGAGAGGAGCTTGCCATGCCGAAGCTGTCAGCCAACGGTGGTGGCCGCTCCCTTCTCCCGCCTGCGGGAGAAGGTGCCCCGCAGGGGCGGATGAGGGCGCAAGCGAAGCCACATGCCGTTGGAACACCACGAGGGCTTCGCCCCGTACCCTTGCCCCAACCCCTCTCCCGAGAGAGAGAGAGGGGCTTGCGGTGCAGAAGCTGTCAGCCAACGGTGGCTGGCAGTTCCCTTCTACCGCCTGCGGGAGAAGGTGCCCCGCAGGGGCGGATGAGGGCGTATGAGGGCGCAAGCAAACCCGATCAGAACGCCTGCAACGCTTCGGTCAATTGGCCGTTGTTGTTGACCGCGCCCATGGTGTAGCCCTGCCAGCCGGGGTAGGCGTCGGGTTCCCAATAGAACACGCCGAGCACGCGCGCGCCGATGGCGTTGCTGCGGCTGAGCAGGTTGCTGAGCATGGCGCGGGTGGTGGCGGCCTGCTGCCAGTCCATGCCGACCTCGGCCACCACCACGTCGCTGCCGTAGCGGGAGATCATGTCGCGCATATTGGTATCCAGCCGGCTGTTGTAATCCTGCCAGCTGCCGACCGGTGGGTAGTGCGACATGCCGATGACGTCCCACTTGCCGCCGGCCGAGCGCAGGTTGTCGAAGAACCAGCGGAAGTTGGCGTTGTCGTCGCCGTTGGCCAGGTGCACGATGACCTTGGCGTTGGGGTACACGGCCTTGGTGGCGTTGTAGCCGCTGTTGATGAACTGGCCCAGGTTGGCGAAGTTGGGCGTCTTGCCCTCGTTCCACAACATGCCGCTGTTGATCTCGTTGCCCACCTGCACCCAGCTGACATTGATGCCGTTGTCCTTGAGGTACTTGAGGATGCCCTGGGTGTGGCTGTAGACATCGGTATTGAGCTGAGCGACGGAGTGGCCCGCCCAGGCGGCCGGCTTGGTCTGCTTGCCGGGGTCGGCCCAGCTATCGCTGTAGTGGAAGTCGATCATGATGCGCATGCCCTGCGCGGCGGCACGCTTGGCCTTGTCGAGCGTGTCGCGGCCATCGTTCCAGCCGCCGGACGGGTTGACCCACACGCGCAGGCGGACCGCATTACCGCCAACGTCCTTGAGCAATTTGATGAAATCGGTGGTGTTGCCCGATGCATCGCGAAACACCTGCGACGGATTCGCTGCAGCCTGCTGGTTGAGCCAGCTGACATCGGCCCCCTTGGCAATGCCTTGCGCGCCTGCGCCGGCACTGACGAGACATGCAAGCACTACCAGCAGCAGGCGACTGTAACCCGTACGAAAAACGCGCATGAAACCTCTCCCTTGATCGATGGATATCACGCCACACGACGCCTTGCCTGATCCCCTGCACTCGATGCATGGCGTGTGGCGATACGGTGCTCGCGATGGCGGCGACTGCAGCCAAGCGCTGGCGATTCAAGCACGGCGCCGCAAGCAGTCGCGCTCGCTATAGCTGCGGCGTCGTTGCGGCATAGCTCAGCCGCAGAAAGCGTTGAACTGGCGAACTGGCACTTTTTTGACCAGCGCAATGTTGTGCGGGTGCAGCAAGAAGCCGGCGGGGCATTGCGCGACAGCATAAAAAACGCCGGGCAAGCCGGCGTTTTGTGCAACGTGCGATGGACCTGGCTGCTTATTCAAGCCGCGCCGCGTCATGGCTGCCGGCAACGCGTGTGCACGCCCTACCCGCCCATGCATGCGCGCACTCAACCCATCGCGCGTGCGCCCTGCTGTTGTTGCTGGGTCTGCGCTTGCTGCTGCTCCATCGCCACCGATTGGCGTGCAGCATTTTCGGCAACGCGCTGGCTGCTCTGCTCCAACGGGGTGTTCATCGCGGTCATCGTCTCCACGCTGACGCGCAGCTGCGCGGGATCGTCCACGCGGCCCTGCACGGCGAAGGTGCGTGCGGCATCGGGACTCAGCATCACCGCGTCGATGCGCTGACCACCGGCGGCATGCATTTCCGACGCCAGCGAGCCGGACAACTGCGCACTGTGCTGGTCGGGTGTGCGCCCCGCACGCGCGTCCTGCGCATGCACGCCCCGCTGTGCATCCTGGAACAAGGTATTGCCTACGTGCCCTGGCTGATCGATCCGCAGCGAGGTGTGGTCGTTCCCGTGTTCGCGCGCATCGCGCTTGGCGGGTTCGCCCGGCGCGAGCGGACCACGGATGGCGTCGATGGCGTCCTGGCCCAGGCCACGTGCGCTACGCGTCAGGATGGTCGTGCCGGTGCGGAGCCCATCCACATCGCTGCGGTATTCGTCGATCATGCGCGCGTTCTTTTCCGCGAGCGGACGCGCATTGGGATCGGTGAGCGCCGAGTGCTCGCCCAGGAAGTTGCCCAGCTTGTGCGCGCCCAGCGAGCCACCGGCCGCCACCAGCGGGTAGTCGGGAATCAGGAAGTTGGCCTTGCTGTTGCTGTAGCCGGCGCCACTCAACGTGGCGATCTCGTTCGGCTTGGCGTAGATGCGCACCTGCCCGAAATGCGGCGAGGCCGCGCTGACCGGGTCGGACGCCATGACGTGGTTGACCACGCTGTTGCCGCCTTCCGGAATCCGGTAACTCAGGCTGGCTGCGCCATACGAATTGAAGGTCTCGCCCTTGAGGTCGTAATGGTGCGCGGAGACTTGCGCGAGCGCACCACCGAGGGAGTGACCGGTGACGGTGACTTCGGGGGTGTGACCGGTTCGCTTTCCAACATCCTTGGCAATGATCAGCGCGTCCTGGGTCAGCGCCAACGCATCGGCGGCTTGTGGATTGGTCCGCGAGGTAACCATGGACGCGTCGGTAAGAATGTCCTTGGCGGCTCCTTCCGTGCCACGATGCGCGACCACGATCTCGCCACTGCCTTCGCGCCGATAAATCGTGCCTTGATAGCCAGTGGCCTTGTTGTTGACGTGATCGAGAACCGCGTAACGCTGCCCCTCGACCACGACGATTTCCTCCTGACCCGGCGCACGTCGACCGACGGCGCGATCCTTGTAGGCATCTTCAGACAAGCCCGCATATTGCGGTGATGGGATACTCATGGCGCAACTTCCTTGGCAGCCAATGTGATGGTGAAGAGATTGTCGCGGATCTCAGGCTTGAACTTCTCGGGGCTCAGTTCACCGGTGTCCGGGAAGCTCTTGGACTCCGAGCGCGGATAACCTTCCTTCCAGTAATACTTCGTCTGCGGCTGCTGCGCCGTCACCGTCGTGCCTTCGATAAACGACAGGAAACGCGTTTCTTCTTCGGCACCGGTCGCCTTGAGCAGCACGCTGGCGCCGCTGAATTCCCAATGGCAGACGCCGCGACCGTAATAGTCTTCGTCCTGCATCAGATCCAGATAGACGGTGCCGCGATACTCGGTGTCGGAGATCTTCTTGAGCGCGAAATCTTCCTGGCTGGTGATGCGCCCGGCGGTGCCGGTTTCGGACTGGATCTTGCCGCATTCCTGCTCATTGGCCACGTCGTACTGCGCTGCGCCTTGCACCAGACCAAACGCGCCCGGCGCTTTGTCCAGCGTCAAGGTGACCTCGAAGGCCTTGCGCGGGCTGGGGTTCAACTTGGCAAGGCCGCGTCCGCCTGCCTCGACGTCGGCTTCTGCAACGGCCTCGGCGGCGGGGGATTGAGTCTGGGTCATGCTTGTCTCCGGGCCGCTACAGGCCGTCAGCAAAAGGGCCAGCAGGCTCGGTGTCAGAATCTGGCGCAAGGCCGGCCTCCATGGCGTTAGGGGGGATCAATCTAGTTGGCTGCTACACGTCGGGTCAATCTAGCGCGCCCCAGGATGAGGCCGCTGTGAGCAGTTTGTGAATGATCGCAAAGCTGCCATGATCGGATGCATCCGCCGCCATGGAGCGCGTGACATCGCCGCTCGCGCTCGACCACTCGCACAGCAGCTACCGGTCACCCCGCGCGTGCACTGGCGCAACAGCTTGCGCATGCGCGTGCTGCTGGCCGCCACGGCCGTGTTGGTGGCGTTGCTGACGGTGCTGGGAACGGTGTTTTACCTGGGCGCGCGTGCCGAGTTGGTGGAAGCGGCGCGGGTGGAGGTGGACGGCTTGACCGAGCAGACCGCGCGCAGCCTGGCGGCGATGCTGGATTCGGTGCAGGTAAGCGGCCGCACGCTGGCCGCCAGCAGCAGTGGCGTGGGACTGCAGCCATTCAATCTGCGTGCCTTGCTGCTGGCCACGCTCGTCGGCGACCCGGATATCGGTGCGGCGCGCCTGATCATCGAGCCACGCACGCAGAAAGCCGGCGACGCGGGGTTTGTCTGGTCGGTGTCTCGCAACGGCACGCGGACGGTCGAAAAATCGGCGCTGGAGCTGGGCTACGACTACCGTGCGATGCCGTGGTATCTGCGCACCCGGCAGCAAGGGCGTGCCTGGTGGTCCGAGCCGTCCCTCGATGCCGATGGCGGCAGCCTGCACACCAGCTACAACCTGCCGCTGCGGCGGCCCGGCGACGCGCTGGATGCGCCGCCGGTGGGCATGGTGGCGGTGGATCTGCCGCTGCAACACCTGCACGACATCATCGACCAGTTGCCGCGCGACATCAGCATCCGGCCGATGTTGTTGTCGCCCGAAGGCATGCTGGTCTTCAGCCCCGATCCTGCGCTCAATCTGCGTTACACGCTTGACGCCTACGTGGCGCGTTCGCGGCCGGACCTGGCGCCCTTGCAACATGCGTTGGCGGCAGGCCAGCCAATTTCGTTCTCGCATACCGCCCCCGATGGCGAGCGCTTTCTGACCCACAGCGCGGCGGTGGGGAGCAGCGGCTGGACCTTCGTGTTGTCCGCATCCGAAGGCTATGTCCTGGCCGGCCTGAACTGGCTGGCCGCCTGGGTGGCGCTGGCGGCGCTGCTGGGCGCGGTGGTGTGGTGGTGGCTGATGGGCCGCATCACGCGCAAGTTGACGCGGCCGTTCGAGGAACTGACCGATACCGCCGAACACTTCCGTCGTGGCGAATTCGAATACCCGCTGCAACACATCGAACGCAACGACGAAGTGGGGGTGATGGCGCGTGCGTTCGATAGCGCACGCGATGCGCTGCGCCGCCACATCGCCGAGATCAGCGAGATGACAGCGGCGCGCGAGCGCATGCAAAGCGAATTGCAGATTGCGCGTGAGATCCAGCAGGCGATGCTGCCTTCCGGGCGTACCTTCGACCGCGCCAGTTCGCATCTGGAAACCTGTGCGTGGCTGGAACCAGCCAAGGCGGTAGGCGGCGATTTTTACCACTTCGTGGAGACCGAACCGGGCGTGTTGTGGTTCGTGGTGGGCGATGTGTCCGACAAGGGCGTGCCGGCGGCCTTGTTCATGGCACGCGCGCTGAGCGTGCTGGAAATCGCCGCACGCCGGCATACGGGTCCGGACAGCATCCTGATTGCCGCCTCCACGCGGCTGGCGGAAAACAACGACACCTGCATGTTCGCCACCGTGCTGTGCGGGGTGATCAATGTGGTCAGCGGCGACTACTGGCTGGCCAGCGCCGGCCACGAGCCGCCGCTGTTGATCGATATCGATGGCAGCGCACGTGTGTTGCCGCTGGAAACCGGCCCACCGCTGGGGATCGAGCCGCAAGCGTCCTACCCGGTATTGCGCGGCCGCATGAGCGCCGGGCAGACCTTGCTGGGGTTCACCGACGGCGTGACCGAGGCAATGAATGAGCAGGGCGCCAGCTACGGCCTGGAGCGGCTGCTGGGCGCACTGCGCCCGCGCCGTAGTGCTGCAGCGCAATGCAAAGCGGTGATCGCCAACATCGCCCGCTTCACCGGCAAGGCCGATCCGTACGACGACATCACGCTGCTGGCGATCCGGCTACGTCAGGAGCATGCTGGACGGGACACCGACGCTGCCCGGGGCATTCCCGGCAAGGCAACCGACCGATGATGCTCGAACTGGCAATCGCCCCGTCGCTGGACGACCTGGCCTATGTCAACGACACGCTGCAAGATTCGCTCATGCGCGAAGGTCTGGGTGCCGAGCGCATCGACCAGGTCCGGCTGATCGTGGAAGAGCTCGGTTGCAACGCACTCATCCACGGCCGGCCCGTGGAGCGTCCGTTGCGGTTGCAACTGCAACTGGACCCGCAGGCGCTGGTCCTTGAGTTGCACGATCCAGGAATCGCCTTCGATCCGCGCGACATTGCTGTACCAGACCTGGCTGCAGAGCTCGATCAACGCCCGATCGGCGGACTGGGGTTGTTTTTAGTACATCAGTTCGCCGATCACATCGACTATCACCACGACGGTGCATACAACGTCGTACGCGTCACCCTGCTCCACCCGTACGCTCCTGTCCCTGAGGTACTGTCATGACTACGCTCGCGATCCAGATCGATCCGCCGCAAGGCACCCGTCAACGCGTCATCCTCACCGGACGCCTGGACACCCATACCTATCAGGATCTGGACGCGGCATTGTCGCCGCTGCTGGGCACCCTGATCACTACCCTGGTGCTGGATCTTTCCGCGCTGGAATACATTTCCAGCGCCGGCATCCGCTGCATCTTCAAGGCCCGCAAGGCGCTGGCAACGCGCAACGGCAAGGTGCTGGTTGCCAACCCGCAACCGCAGATCCGCAAGGTGTTCGACATGGTCAAGGCGGTGCCGCTGAGCGATGTGTTCGCCTCCACCGACGAGCTGGATGCGTATCTGGCCGCAATGCAGCGCAAGGTCATCGAACAGCACGCGCAGGGTGATACGCCGATCGTGCCGCACTTCGCCGAGGCGTAACGCACAGCACCTGTGCGCACACGCGCGGGCGTGCCTGCATGCGATGCGTGCGCGACAATGGCGGGGCGATGACGCCTGCCAGCCGTGTTGCGATGCCCAAGCTGATGATCTTCGACTTCGACGGCACCCTGGCCGATTCGTTCGGCTTCTTTCTAAGCGTGCAGCGTACCTTGGCCGAGCGGCACGGCTTTCGCGCAGTGCAAGCCGATGAAGTGGACGCCGCACGTCGCCTGAGCACGCGTGCACTGCTCAAGGCCTCGGGCCTGCGCAGCTGGCGCGTCCCGCTGGTCGCCGCCGACTTCATCGGCCTGATGCACGCAGCACCGCCGGTGGCGTTGTTTCCCGGGATTGCCGAGGTGTTGAAGACGCTGCACGCAGGCGGCACGCGCCTGGCTGTGGTGTCGTCCAACTCGGTCGAGAATGTGCAGCGCGCCTTGGGCCCGGAGTTGAGCGCGAGGTTTGCACGGATCGACGGTGGCGCGCATCTGCTGGGCAAGCAACGCGCCTTGCGTGGTGTGCTGCGTGGCACCGGGCACGCGGCATCGCACGCGGTGTATGTGGGCGACCAGGTTGCCGACTGGGAAGCAGCGCGCGTGGTGGGATTGCCATTTGCTGCGGTTCCTTGGGGCTATGCGCATCCGGAAGTATTTGCCGGGTTGACCGGGGCACAGCTGATCGAACACGTGGGCGGCCTGCTTGCGTTGGATGCGCACTAGCACTGCGGCGGCCCTCATCCGCCCTTCGGGCACCTTCTCCCACTAGCGGGAGAAGGGAAGCATGTCTGGGTGCAAGACTGTGCGCAGCGCCGCCAGCAGCGACGCACCACCTTCTACACGCCGCCCACCCGCGGCAACGGCGCCGGCACGTTCAACATGCCACCCGCCGCCACGTATGCCGCCAACGCCTGGCCCTGGCTCAACAGATGCGTGTGCATCGTCCGCTCCGCGCCTTCCGCATCGCCGCGCCGCACGCAATCCATCAATTCGCGGTGCTCGGCCAACGACTGCGCCATGCGTCCTGGCGTCAACAACTGACGGCCGCGATGCATCTTGAGAATGCGGTGCAGATCGTGAGTGACCCGGATCAACCACGGATTGCCCGCGTAATGCTGCACGGTCTCGTGGATCAGATAATTGTTGCGGTAGTACTCGGCCAGATCGCCAACCTCGGCTGCCGCTTCCATCGCCGCATGCAACGCTTCCAGGCGCTGCACACCGTCTGCATCGATGCGCTTGACCGCATCGTGGGCGCAGCGGCCTTCCAACATGGCCATCACCGGGAACAGCTGATTGAGATCTTCCAGCGTCAGCCGCGTGACCCGGCTGCCGCGGCCCGCATCCAGTTGCACCAGCCCCTCGGCCGCGAGCAGCTTGAGGCTCTCGCGTAACGGGGTGCGGCTGATGCCGAGCTCTTCGGCCAGGGCCGGCTCGTCGATCCACTCGCCGGGTGGCAGCGCGTAGTCGTAGATCTTCTGGCGCAGGCGCTCGGCCACTTCCTCGTACAGCGGTACGCGCTTCTTGGCAGCGCGCGAATCGGGAGCGAGGGTCATGGCGGAAGGATCGTGGACGTCGGCGCGGGGGCGCCTATTCTACGGGCACGCCCCCAACCCCTGCCGCGCGCGGGATGGTTCATAGCCAACCCGGCACCACAAATATCAGCCATGCCGTCAGCGGCCCCAACAGCACCACCAGCCCGCTGTAGATCAGGAAGCGACGGAACAGCGCGTCCCGTTCGTCCTTGGCGGCCGAGGCCACCACCAGGGCACCATTGGTGGAAAACGGGCTGACGTCGACGATGGTGGACGACACCGCAAGCGCACAGATCACCCCGGCCGCTCCCAACTGGCCCTGCATCAGGAACGGCACCGCCAGCGGGATGGTGGCGCCAAGCACCGCCGCCGACGAGGCGAACGCGGACACGATGCCGCCCACGTAGCACACCAGCAACGCGCCAAATAGCGGCATGCCGATATGCGAGACACCGGTGCCGATGTAGTCCACCGCGCCGGCCTTTTCCAGCACCGCCACGTACGTCACCACGCCGCTGATCAGCAGCACCGTGGACCAACTGATGCCATCCACCGCGCCCTTTTGCGCATTCGGCGAGATCAACGCCAGCGCAACGGCGACCGTGATCGAGACCAGGCCGACATTGAGGTTGTAGACCAGCGCTGCCACGCCCAACCCAAGCAGGCCCACCAGCGTGATCAAGCGATCGCGGGTGATGGCGACGGCCTCCAGTGCCAGCGGATTGGTCGACAGCGTCCCGCCACCGGCGGCCACCAACGAGCCATGCCCTTCGATCGCGAACGGGCGCTTGGACGCTTGATCTTCGGCCACCGGCACGTATTGCGCATCGGTCAGCGAGACTTCCTGCCGACGCATCAGCTTGAGCCCGCCGAACGCGCAGAAACAGATGATCGCCATCATCAGGTTGAACCCCAGGCTGGTCAGGAACACCGCCATCTCGGTGACGTCCAGCCCGGCCTTTTCGACCACCTTGTTGGTGATGCCGCCATACACGCTGATCGGCGAAAACCCACCGCCCTGCGCGCCATGGATCACCAGCAGGCCCATCATCAACGGGTTGATGCGGTACTGTTTGGCAAAGCGCAGCGCCACCGGGCCGATGATGGCCACTGCTGCCGGCCCGAGCGCACCGAATGCAGTGAGCAAGCCGGTGATGACGAACATCACCCACGGGATCGCCACGATGCGTCCGCGCACCGCGCGCACCGCCCAATGCACCAACAGATCGATGGTGCCGTTCTTCTGCGCAATGGCGAACAGATAGGTGATGCCGACCAGGGTCAGGAACAGGTCGCCCGGAAAGCCGGCCAGCACCTCCTTGCCGTCCAATCCCACCCACACGCCACCGACGATGAACGCCAGCGCGAAGGCCACCGCACCCATGTTGATGGGCAATGCGGTGGCAACGATGAACATGATCACCAAGCCAAGAATCGTTGCGATTTGCGGAGTCATGCGCCCTCCCAGACACCTGAGTCATCTACAGCACGGATGGCCACCCGCCATCCAAGGGTCACGCCATGTACGGCGCCGGCCTCACGGTCATGCCGCGCGCTCGCACGCAGCAGTGACCCACTCCACCACGCCTTGCATGCTGTGGAATTCATCCACCGAACGCGCCTCGCAGTCAGGGACCACGTCACGGGCCATGCGCGCCAATGCGCTGCCTGGCCCAAGTTCGAGAAATACGCGCGCACCGCGTTCGGCGGCCTGCACCAGCACAGCGTTCCAGCGCACGGTCTGCGCGATCTGCGCGGACAATGTCTGGATCACCGATGCCTGTGTAGTGACCGCACGCGCATCGATGCCGGCCAGCACACGCAACGTAGGGGCTTGCAGATCGGCGTCATTGAGTTCGACCGCGAATGCATCGGCGGCCGCACGCAACCACGGCGTATGTGCCGGCACGCTGACCGGCAACAGCGTGGTCCGTGCGCCCCGCGCCTGCACGTCAGCGGCAAGCACTTGCAGCGCATCATGCGGACCGCCGAGCACGGCGTGATCGTCGCCATTGAGGATGGCCAGCGCCGTCCCGTGGGTTCGACAAAGCGTTTCGAGCACGCGCAGCGGCAGACCGACCACGGCCATCAATCCGGCGTTTTCGGGACTGGCGGCATCCATCACGCGCGCGCGGGTGGCCGCCAGCTGCAAACACGTCTCGATGCCCATGCTGCCAGCCACTGCATGGGCGGCAAGCTCGCCAACGCTGTAACCGAGCACCAGCAGCGGCGTGGGCAGCTGGTCGTGCAGCACCTGCCAGTGCGCCAACGTACCGGCACACACCAGCGGTTGCGCGGTGGCGTTGGCGTAGCGGTGCGGGTCTTCGGCAAGTGTCTGTGGTGCGCTGCCGAGCACCTTGGCCGCGGCGGCCAGCACGTCGATGGCGGCGGGCGCGTCGGCAACATGCGCGAACATCCGCGCGTGCTGACCGCCTTGACCTGGACATAGCAGGGCCAGACTCATGGGCTGGCCTGCTTGCGTGCTGCCGAAGGCCTTGTGCGGGAGCTGCCCTCATCCCCCCTGCGGGCACCTTCTCCCGGAACCAGGAGAAGGATAACGGTGCCGCTGATGCGGGGCGGGTTTGCATGCGCCACAGTTGGCAACACCGGGCGAAGGAGAACGCAGCGGCGCACGCGCGATGAGGTGACGCGCCGCGTGACGCATTGCCTGAGCTGCTTGCTCATGCAGTCTCCTGGCAATGCAGAAACCATGCGCAGGCCAGCAGATCGGCGCTGCCGCCCGGGCTCAGACGGCGGGCGACGAAGTGCGTGCCGATCTCCGCAAGACGCCCACGCCATTGCGGCTGCGCGATGCCGCCATCGGCAAGGAACGCGCGTGCCTGTGCTTGCGCGTAGATCAGGCCTTGGTGGCCGCCGCGATGCAGCAGGTTGAGATCATCCACTTCGGCGACCAACTGCATCAGCGTCTGCGCCAATGCCGCTTCGCGTGTTGCGCCGCTATTCAATGCAGTACGCAGACACGGCAGCGCGGTCTCGCGCAGCAGTGGATAACCCGCTGCCGCCTGCTCGCGCACGCCTCCGATCCTGTACTGCGCGCGCACGCGCTGACCATTGCTGCGCGGATCCAGCGGCGCGGCCTCCAACGCGGCACGCCATTCCTGCACTCCGTGGCACACGGCTTCGGCCGAAGGGCGTTGTCTGCACCTCACGTGCAGACGCGCCGCCTGGGCAGTGAGCAGGCCCAGGCTGAAGATCGCACCGCGATGGGTGTTGACCCCGCCAGTGGCGCGCAACATCGCAGCTTCGGCATCGATGCCCAGCTGACGCAGTCGCGCAAAGGGTGCGTTGTCGATCGCGGCCTGGGCAATGGCGACAAAATAGCCACGCAATGCAAACAGGCTGCGCAGGAAGGTGGACGCCTCCATGTCGGTATGACTGCCGTTGTCGAACGGCGTTACCAGGCCGGGTTTGGGCGCGCAGGCCAGTTCTGCATGCAACGCGCCGACGGCCAGCCGCCCCAACCGGTACGCCAGCGGGCTGGCTGTGGCGCGCTCGGGATGCGATGCGCTGTGCAACGCGGCGTTCTGTTGCACGGAGCCATGCGCCCGTGCGTCAGTCGTTATCGCAGGCAGCTGGCGCGATTGGCCGGTTGCACTGCCGCCATGCAGCGCAGTGGACGACATTGAGCCAGGCGGTACCGATTGCGCCGGCGTCGATATGCCCGCTCCACATGCCGCGCGCCGCGCCGCGTCGACGGACATCGCGACCGCATGCAGGCCGGCGATACCGCCACGCGCACCTGCAGGCTCGACATCGGCGGCACGTTTCAGCAGCGCACTCATGCCGCGCTCCACACCGGAAACAGCGCTGCACGCGGCAACAGACGGCAGCCGTGATCGGACTTCACCAATACCTGTTGCGCGCTACCTGCGTATTCGCGCCAGTTCACTGCGCTGCCGTCCGGCAGCAACAATTCGCCGTCTGCACGCAGGCCGTGGCGGTGTTGCCAGCATTGCAACAGCACGACCACCGCATGCGCCTGTTCGGGCGTGGCGATGGACCACAGCAGATCCAGGTCCGACTGCGCGTGTACATACGCAAGCCCCGTCAGAGCCTGCCAGGCAAAGCTGCCGAACACACGCGGCTGCAATGCATGGGCACGGGTCTGGGTGAGCAGGGCCTGCAAGGCCGGCTGCATCGGGCCGGGTGCGTGCGCGGTCACCGCCTGCAGCTGCAGGGGCGCAGCGCGACGGACGATATCGGCCGCCTTGGCGGTCAATGACAGGCGTTGTTTGTCTTCACTGGGTGGCAACGGCACGCCAAGCCTTAGCGTACCGAGTGCTTCGCTGCCATCGCGGCGGGCCACCACTGCCGGCAACCCGGCAGCAAACCAGTGCTGCAGACGCCGCTGCGCGCCCGGCGTGAGCGCTTGCCATGGCGCGCTCGGGCGCAACCACACCAGTGCGTGGCGGCCGGTCATGTCAGGCCTCGCCCGCTGCCACCGCGGCGGCGACATCGCGCGCCAGGGTCCGCCCGCCGCGTTGCGCGCCGAGCGCACGACGTCGATCGCCCTCGCTGGGTGCGGCCAACGCATCGAGCAGCGCCTGCGCCAGGTCGCCATCCCACAACGATTCCACCGCGCCCATGCGCACGTAGTTTTCCACGCCTGGCGCGAACACCGGCGAGCGCTCGCTCAACGCCTGCAAGGTCTCCACCGATTGCTTGGTGACGCGCGCCATCGCACGCAGGTCCATCACGCGGATCTGCGCATCCGGCAGCGCGTGAATGTGGTCGGCCATCAAGCCGAACGACAGAAAGCCGCCGCTGACCGATTCGCCATAGACCAGCGTGGCCAGCCGTGCGCCGCGCTTGCGCGCAAGATCCAGCGACCGTGCCAGATGCGCGAAATAGCCATTGATGCCGAGCAGTTCGTCGCGCCGTGCGAGCCGCTGGCCGGCGGTGTCGGCCAGCATCACGATCGGTCGCTTCGGATGCGCGCGCGTACTCGCCAGCACCGTGGCGGCCAATGCCAGCGCGTGGTCCACACCGACTTCCAGCTTGTTGGCGGTACCGATGATGGTGACCTCGCCTGCAGCCGTGGTTGCGCTGCCGGTGAGGACGTCATCGTTGCGCGTGATGCGATGGCCGAGCGGGAACAGGCGATCCAGCAGCTGGCTCAGTTCCATGGGGTGCTCCGATCGGCGGTGGCGGCAAGAAAGTCGTCGGTATCCAGCAGCGGCAGGCGTGGCGCATCGACGATGCCCTGCCGCGCCCAGATGTCCAGGCCGTCGCGGCAGTCGCCGTACGCATCGATGCGCGCGGCCAAGTGCTGATGCGCGTGCTCCAGCGCCTGCAGGGCGTCGTCGCCTGCAGGCTCGGCCGACGTCGCAAGTGTGGTGACGGCGGCATCGGCGAACGCGGCGATGCGATCGGCGACCAAGGTCTGCGCCTCGCCAAGCAGATACCGATGCTTGCCGCCGGTGACGCGCCACACCAGTGCGCGGTCGCGGGCGTCGAACTCTTCCACCCCGCGCACGGTCTCGATCACGTCCGGGCCGGACAGCGACAGGCGTCCTTCTTCGGACATGATCACCGCGCTGCAGCAGCGCGCCACGATGCCCATGCCGCCGAACGCGCCATTGCCGCTGCCGATCAAGGCCAGCACCGGCACGCCGGCCGCGCGCGTGTCGAGCGTGGCGCGCATGATCTCGGAAATGGCGATCAACCCGGCATTGGCTTCGTGCAGGCGCACGCCACCGGTGTCGAGCAGCAACAGCACCGC
The DNA here is from genome assembly GCF_014199765.1 of Xanthomonas sp. 3058. Lineage (NCBI taxonomy): Bacteria > Pseudomonadati > Pseudomonadota > Gammaproteobacteria > Lysobacterales > Lysobacteraceae > Xanthomonas > Xanthomonas sp. 3058. Next base: position 22,286 of record NZ_JACHOF010000010.1, read on the forward strand.
CTCCGGCTGCGTGGCGGCGGCGCGTTCGAGCAGGCCGGTGAGCTTGGCGCCATGGACTTCGCCGACGCCGCCGCCCATGAAGGCGCCCTGCTGGGCGGCGATCAGGACGGTGCGCCCGCGCAACCTGCCTTCGCCCACCACGATGCCGTCATCGAAGGCGCCGGGCGTATCGAGCTGAGCGAGATGCGGACTGACCAGACGGCGACGCGGGCCGACGAACTCGTGAAAACTGCCGGCATCCAGCAGCCCCTCGATGCGCTCGCGTGCGTCGGCTTCGTAGTAGCTGCGCTCGGCCAGGGGGATGGTGGTGCTCATGCGTGGCTCCCGTTGGCCCATGCAGCAGCGCAGGCATGCGCAACCAACACGTTGTCCAGGACGCGCTTCGTACGCTGCAGCGTCTCTGTGGCGAGACCAGGCTGTGCGAAATGAAGATGGCTCATGCGGCGTCTCCTTGCAGCACGTCCATCGCCTGCTCCAGGCGCAAGCTCACGACCGCAGGCGTGGCGCCGACATCATTGATGCTGATGCGCACGTCACGCAGCGGATGGCGCGCGACGAAATCGTCCAGCACCGCCTGCCAGATCGTGCCGAAGCCGCGTGCGGCGGTCAGGATGTCGATCTCCATCGCGCCGTCGAGCGGCACGCGCTCGACCAGCACTTCCAGGTTGCCGGAGGCGACCACGCCCACCAGCGCATGTTCCAGACCGGCGCGTGCGCCGTGCTGACCATCGAAGCGATACCGCAGGGTTTCCATGCTGTGCCCCTACCAATTGCGAAAACGTTTCGGCGGGTCGTACAACCCACCGGACCAGCGCACCAGCTCCTTGACCGTGCGCGCGGCGAGCAGGTCGCGCGTGGCATCGCGCGGACGAATACCCAAGTCTTCCGGTCGCTTGATGACGCCGCGATCGCGCAGGTTTTCGACCATTCGCTTGTCGCGGCCCAGGCCAACGGCGGTATAGCCGGACACACCACGAATCGCCTGTTCGCGCTCTTCGGGACTGCGGCACAACAGCAGGTTGGCGATGCCTTCTTCGGTCAGCACATGGCTGACGTCGTCACCGTAGATCATCACCGGCGGCAACGGCATGTTGGCCCGCTCCGCCAGCTCCCAGGCATCGAGCTTGTCGACAAAGGCCGGCGCCATGTGCTCGCGGAAGGTTTCCACCATCTGCACCACCAACTTGCGCCCGCGCGGCATCTCGCCCGGTCGTGCAGCTTCGCGTCCGGCCTTGAGCCACGCGGCGCTGGCATGACGGCGGCCGCGCGCATCCGAGCCCATGTTGGGTGCGCCACCGAAGCCGGCAATGCGGTCGCGCGTGGCGGTGGAACTGTTGCCCTGCAGATCGATCTGCAAGGTGGAGCCGATGAACATGTCGCAGGCATACAGGCCGGCGGTCTGCGACAGCGCGCGATTGGAACGCATGCTGCCGTCGGCGCCGGTGAAGAACACATCCCCGCGCGCGGCGATGTACGTCTCCATGCCCAGTTCCGAACCGAACGAATGCACCGACTGCACAAAGCCCGACTCGATCGCAGGGATCAATGCAGGATGCGGATTGAGCGCCCAATGCCGGCAGATCTTGCCCTTCAACCCCAGCGATTCGGCGTAGGTGGGCAGCAACAATTCGATCGCTGCGGTATCGAAACCGATGCCGTGATTGAGCCGGTCCACACCGTATTCGGCGTAGATGCCCTTGATCGCCATCATCGCCATCAGCACCTGGATCTCGGAGATCTGCGCCGGGTCGCGGGTGAACAGCGGTTCGATGTAGTTGGGCTTGGGCGCCTGGGTGACGAAGTCCACCCAATCGGCCGGGATGTCCACGCGTGGCAGGGTGTCGAGGATCTCGTTGACCTGCGCGATGACGATGCCGCCCTTGAACGCGGTGGCCTCCACGATGACCGGGGTGTCTTCGGTGTTCGGGCCGGTGTAGAGATTGCCGTGACGATCGGCCGCCTGTGCAGTGACCAGCGCGATGCGCGGGGTCAGGTCGATGAAGTAGCGACCGAACAATTCCAGATAAGTGTGGATGGCGCCGATTTCGATGCGCCCCTCGCTGACCAGCCCGGCCAGGCGTGCGGCCTGCGGGCCGGAGAACGAAAAATCCAGGCGCTTGGCAATGCCGCGCTCGAACACGTCCAGATGCGACGCCAGCGACAGCACCGACTGCACCATGTGCAGGTCGTGCACGCGGGCCGGGTCCACCTCGGTGAGGCAGCGCGCCAGGAAATCGGCCTGCTTCTGGTTGTTGCCCTCCAGGCAGACGCGATCGCCGGGTTCGATCACCGCCTCCAGCAGCGCCACCACATCGTTGGCGGCCACCACGCGGCCTTGCGGCGCCAGCGCGGCGGCACGCTGCAGGCGCTTGCGCCGGCCTTCGGCCTGGGTGTCCCACTGTCGACTCATGCCTTGCCTCACCGGGACGCGCCCGTAATGTCGAAGTAATTACATCGTAATTATGGAGATGGGCCGCGTCTAGACGCGTTGCAGCATCGGCGGATGACGTGACGGCTGCGGGTCAGCGCTGCGACAGCCACATGCTTGCGGTCGCCTCAACTTCGATATATCTTTTTCGCATGCTTCGATATATCGAATGAAACCGAACACCCGCCACCATGAGGTCCTGGCCGACCTGGACGCAGCCGACGGCAACGTCTCCGGGCGCGGCAGTGCGCGCATCCGGCCGCTGGGCCATGGCGACCTGCGACTGCTGCTGCTGGCCCTGATCGAACAACACCCACGCCACGGCTATGAGCTGATGCGGCAGATCACGGCGCTGTTCAAAGGCCTTTACACGCCAAGCGCCGGCGCGATCTACCCGGCGCTGGCGCAGCTGGACGCCGACGGTTGGGTGCAAACCGATCTGGAGCAGGGCCGCAAGCAGTATCGAATCACCGACGCCGGCCGCAGCTACGCCGCCGATCAACGCGACGCCCTGGATGCCGCACTGGCGCGCACCCATCGCCGCGCCCGCGAGCTGATCAGGGCGCAGACGCCCGCCCCCATCCGCGAGGCGATCCACCGCATCAAGCACGGCCTGTTCGCACGCCACGGTCAATGGAGCGACGCAGAAACCGAACGGATTGCCGCACTGCTCAACGCCGCCGCCGACGGCATGGAGCAGGGCGAACGCTGAGTCGTGTCGAAGCATCGACGCCAGCCGATCGCCACCGGGTGCTGTGTCACAACACCACCGCATCCGCTCTCCCCACCAACGCCGCGCCTGTGCGCGCGACACCATCAGGAATCGCACCACCATGGCTGCACACACCAATACCCAAGTTCGCCGCGACGCGCGCCTGCGCTCCGTGTACGTGGTCCGTTGCGAATCGATCACGCCGCAGATGCGCCGCATCGTCTTTGGCGGAAGCGAGCTGGCCGGCTTTCAAAGCGAAGCGCCGGACGACCACGTCAAACTATTTTTCCCCAATGCCGATGGCGCCTTCGTGCTGCCGACCATGACCCCGGAAGGACCGCGTTACGCCGAGGGTGCACTGCCCTCGCCCGGCCGCGACTACACACCGCGCGCGTTCGACCCGCAAAACAACGAGCTGAGTATCGATTTCGTACTGCATGGCGACGGCGTGGCATCCAGCTGGGCCGCACAGGCGCAGCCCGGCGACGCGCTGAAGATCGGCGGACCGCGCGGCTCCTTTCTGGTGGCCGACGACTTCGACCATTACGTGTTGATCGGCGATGAAACCGCTCTGCCGGCGATCGGCCGCTGGCTGGAGTCGATGCCGGCCGACCTGCACGCGGAGGTCTTCATCGAAGTGGCCGATGCCCACGAGCGGCAGGAACTGATCAGCGCCGCCGATGTCGATGTGTACTGGCTGGAGCGCAATGGCTTCGATGCCGCCAGCAGCACCTTGCTGGAAGACAGCCTGCGCGATTACGAGCCGCACGACGGCGACACGTTCTACTGGATCGGTGCCGAATCGATGCGCACGCGGGCCATGCGCAAGTTTGTGGAAGAGCACATGGGCGTGGACAAGGAGTGGATCCGCGCAAAGGGGTATTGGAAGGAGGATCCGGATGGGGAATAAGGCCAAACGCTCCGGTCTCTGGTGATCCACCGAGAGTAGCCAACAAACGTCTGTCGCATCCGGCGATGCTTCCGGCGGCCGGAATCGGAAACCTCCATCCATAAAGCCACTGGACCGGCTGGCGAGATCCGCCTGTGCCGCCGCTTCTGTCGTACCAGCGCGTTCAAGGCGTGGTACGGCGCATGCACATCGATGATGACTAGAGAGGGTGCTGACCCGGATTTGCAACATGACCCCGACACGGATGCTGCGATTGTCCCCGCGCATCGTCGGTTAGAAGCGCGCGACTACGACGCGGTCAGCGCAAGCCGCGCTTGATCACCTGGCCAGCCCGATCGTCAAACGTGCGGAGCTGCGTTCGAATTACAGCGTCGATCAAGCGAACACAACAAGTGTTGACACTTAGAGCAGCTAACAAAACCTGGCGAGCGAGCACCTGTCAGTGAGTGCAGTGGTTTTGTCGGCCGTATCTTGGTGGATGCCGTCAGAAGTCCAGATCAAACACTGAGTGGGTCGAATGCGCGGTGCCCTCACCGCTGGCGGGACACGCCGCAAGTACGTCCATGTAGGCTCGGTGGCGGCATCCATGCCGCCACACGATCCCGCAAGCGGCGAGGACACCGCACCAGAGACTCCGCTGGTTGCTTGGTTTAAACCCATGCATGCCGACCATCTCGACTGGTCCTTGCCCGCCCAGCGTCGCGGGACCTTACGCCGCATGGATGCCGCGTAAGAGCTACATGGACGTCCTTGCAGCGTGTCCCGCGATGGTGGGCGGGAAAGGGCCCTGCAGCCAGGCCGCAGATAGCCGGCCTGCAGTAGGCTGACGCGAAGTCGTTTTGTTAGCCGCTCTTAATCAGTGCCGTTGCTGGAACGCAAACACGAGGATCCCGTAAATCTTTATCTGATCGGTGTGTTGCCACCTGATGGACCTACTCGATCGAGAGGCGTCCCATGAAAGATATGAAGGCAGATGAACGTCGCCGCTTTTTATCAGGAGCCGTTGCCATTGCGCTTTTGGCAGCATCGCCCATCGCTGCTTACTCGGCTGAGCAAGCAGACACCACCACTCTTCCTCGGGCAATACCGAAGAAACAGATAGTTAGAGGTGAAGGTTCGAGGTGATCTGGGCGGAAGAGACGTTGACCTTCAACTAAGCCCTGGCGAAATTTCGCCCGTCCTGGTTCTACCGGACAACAGAAAATACCGCGTAAGCGCATCCATTATCCGTACCGACGCACGATTTGGGGACATCTACGCACTTGTTCTGGCAGACGCAAAAGGGAAAACCCTTGCGGCAACGAATATTGCGGAAAACACGACCGCGACGTTCGGCGATCACGGCGTTCAGATCTATCTACTTCCAATCGAGCAAACCACCTGATCAGAAGCGACTCCATCAAGGGCTTAGACGCTTGAAACTTGCCCAAAAAATTAGGGCCCGCCAATGGCGGGCCCTAACGCGAGCAATTGCCTGATTACTTCGCAGCAGCGTCGCCGGCCTTGGCCTGCAGGGCTTCGGTGGTGATGCGGATCTTGACCTCGTCGCTGACGTTCGGGGCGTACTGGCCCACGCCGAAATCGCTGCGCTTGATCGTGGTGGTGGCGTCGAAACCGGCAGCCGGCACCTTCTTCATCGGGTGCTCGCCGCCACCGTTGATGGTGACGTCCAGCACGACCGGCTTGGTCTGATCCTTGATGGTCAGATCGCCGGTGACGGTCAGCTTGTTGGTACCGGCCGCTTCGACCTTGGTGCTCTTGAAGGTGGCAGACGGGAACTTGGCCGCGTCGAAGAACTCGCCACTCTTCAGGTGCTCGTCGAACTTGGCGGTGAAGCTGTTCAGGCCGGACAACGGCAGGGTGACCTGCACGGTCGACTTGGTCACGTCGGCGGCGTCGTACACCAGCGTGCCGTCAACGTTGCCGAAGTGCGCGGTCGGGTTGGAGAAGCCGAAGTGGCTCCACTGCACCAGCACGTCGGTGTGGCTCGGGTCCAGGGTGTAGGTGCCCGAGGCCACTTCCACTGCCGGTGCGGTCGAGGCAGCTGGCGCAGCGGCCGGAGTAGCGCTGGCATCGGCCGGCGCGGTGGCAGCCGGGGTTTCGGCAGCAGGCGCGGCAGCGTTGTCGGCCGGCTTGGAGCAGGCAGCAATGGCAAGGGTCAGGGCAAGCGGCAGCAGCAGTTTGTGGGTGGTCTTCATTGAAACTCCATGTGATGAGAGACGCGTTGGAACAACGCGGATGGAACAGACGCAGACGGACGAGGACTGCAGGAAAGCGTGTGGGCAGCCGCTTATTCGATGCGTGCGGCTTCGTCAAAACTCAGACGCGGCAGGCGCGGAAACAGTCCGGCCGAGTCACCGTAGCCGAGATTGACCAGGAAATTGGATTTGATCGACGTGCCGGCAAAGAACGCGGCGTCCACCTTGGCATTGTCGAAACCGGACATCGGGCCGGCATCCAGACCCAGCGCACGTGCGGCCAGGATCAGATACGCACCCTGCAGCGAGCTGTTGCGGAACGCCGATTCGACGCGCCCCTCGCGCGGGCCATCGAACCAGCTTTTTGCGTCGGCATGCGGGAACAGGTACGGCAGTTTTTCGTGGAAATCCTCATCCGACCCGATGATCACCGTGACCGGCGCGGCCAGCGTCTTGGCGGCATTGCCCTCGGACAGCGCCGGGGCGAGTTTCTGCTTGGCCTGCGGGGTGGTCACGAACACAAACCGCGCTGGCGAGCCGTTGGCCGCAGTGGGCCCCCATTTCACCAGGTCATAGAGCTGACGCAACTGTTCGTCGCTGACGGGCTTGTCGAGAAAGGCATTTTGCGTGCGGGCAGTGCGAAACAGCTGATCCAGCGCGGTGGCGTTGAGCAGGTCGGACATGAAGGCTCCGGGAGGCAAGGAATGGACGACAGTAAGATGCAGCAACGACGCCGGCGTGAAGACCGCAGTGTAAAGTGGCGCGATTGCTGCGGCACACGCTTAATCTGAAACAAACCTATGTCGGATCTGAAACGATGGTGCTGACCTGGGCGCTGAGCGACGGCCGCGCCGGCAATGCACGCCAGGCCGAAGCGCTTGCGCGTGCGCTGCAGCCTGAGTCGATGACGGCCATGCATCTGCACACGCGCGCTCCCTGGCGCTGGGCGGCGCCGCGTTGGTTGCCTGGGGCGCACGCGGCCTTCGGCGTGGCGTTTGCCCGGCACCTGCAGCAACCACCGGCAGTGGCCATTGGCTGCGGACGCCAGGCTGCGCTGGCCACCCGACTGCTGGGCGCACGCGGCAGCCGCGCGGTGCAGATCCTTGACCCGCGCATGGACCCGGCCCGGTGGGACCTGCTGATCGTGCCCGTGCACGACCGTCTGCGTGGCGAGAACGTGCTCACCTTGCATGGCAGCCTGCATCCGGTGGACGACGCCTGGCTGGCCGCCGGGCGCGCCGCCTTCGCCACGCTCGGCACGTTGCCCTGCCCGCGTGTGGCAGTGTTGATCGGCGGCCCCACTGCGCAGGTGCCGTGGTCGCCCCAGGCGCTGGCGGCGCTGTGTGCGCAATTGCGCGAGCAGGTGCGCGCGGACGGCGGCAGCCTGTTGGTCACCGCCTCCAGACGCACCCCGGCCGAGGCGATCGCCACGCTACGCGCGGTGTGCGCAGGCTTGCCCGGTGTGTTGTGGTGCGATGCGCGCGATGGGCGCAATCCATATGCCGGCTTGCTGGGCTGGGCCGATGCGATCGTGGCCAGCGCCGACTCGGTCAACCTGCTGTCCGAAGCCTGCGCCACGCGGGTTCCGGTGGTGGCCGCGTTTGCCGAACAGGCACAGGGACGGGTTGGGCAGTACCTTCGGTCGCTGCACGCGCAGAGTCGGTTATGCGATGCGGGCGACATGCTCGCTGCGCAGCCGAACCTCGCGCCGCTGCGCGAAACCCAACGTATCGCCGCATTGGTCCGCGCGCGCCTGCACGTATGATGGTGCGGCGTGAGTGACACGCAGACACAAGGACGTCGCATCTGCATGCGAACCGTATCCACCACGCGCACGCGGTGCGTCATCGCACTGGCGCTGGCAAGCCTGCTTGCCGCCTCGCCCGCAGCGGCCGCGCCGGTCTGCACGCCGCATTACCCAACACCGGCGACGCTGGCGGCGATGTTCGACATGGCACGCTCCACACGCCAGGCGCTGGATGCACTGGAGGGCGCGCAGGTGGTGCTACTGGCACGCGGCGGCCAGGACCTGAGCCGCTATGGGCTCAAACACAGCCATCTGGCATTCGCGCTGCGCGAGGACGACGGCAGCTGGCGCGTCAGGCACCTGCTCAATCAATGCAAGTCGGACACGTCAGAGCTATATCGCGAAGGCTTGAGCAACTTCATCGGCGAGAGCGCCCTCAACGCAGACCTGCGCGTCGGCGTGCCCACGCCTGCACTGCAACGGCAGCTGCGCACGCTGTTGCAGGACCCCGGCGTGCTGGCGCACACACTGCACCAGGCGCGCTACAGCATCATTGCCTACCCTTTCTCCACCGAGTATCAAAATTCCAATCAATGGGTGCTTGAAGTAGTGGCGGCTGCACTCGCGGCAACCGACGCAAGCGCCACGGCATCTGCAGCGGTGCATGATCGCCGTAGCGCGCAGGCCTGGCTCAAGACCAACGGCTACCAGCCCACCCGCCTGCATCTCGATCTGGGCAAACGCATCGGCGCGCGTTTCTTCGTTGCCAATGCGGCCGTGACCGACCATCCTGCGGGCGAGCGGATTTCCGGCAACTATTCGGTGATCACGGTCGAGTCGGTGTTCGATTTCCTGCAGCAAGCGCATGTGCTGCAGCAGGATTTTCCCATCCCACGCCGCATCTCTACACACGGAGCGTCCCCATGAACCTCACTCTTCGCTCTGCCGGACTTGGCCTGCTGCTGGCCGTTGCATGCGGCCAGCCCCTGCGAGCCAACGCCGGCCTGCCGACGATCACGCGTGGGGATGCGTCGGTGATGTCCGCGATCCTGGTGATCTCTGCGCCGTACTTCGTGTCGTTGGCGGTTGGCCACAGTGCGATCGCGGGCTCGGAAGCGATCAGCGATGCATCGAACAAGGTGTCCGCCGGGCCGTTGCCGCCGATGCGGGTCAAGTCAGTGGAAAAAACCACCGATGGCGGCTGCGAAGTGCAGTTGCAGGACCCGCAGCAAACCGAGAACACCGCACTGCTGCGCTGGCCGGCGCGCCAGGACGACCCAACCGCCGGCTTCCGCGTCGGCGACACCGTGACCTTCCAGCCCAGCCCTGCCGGCGCCGGGTGGACGGTGCAATCGCCACAGGGCCAGGCGCTGGCCTTTGTGCCGACCGCCGAATCGGCCGCGCAAAACACCACCCAGACCTGGTGATGCCGGCAGGCGCAGCGACAACACGCTAGCCCGCTTCGGGCACACGGAGCGGACGAACGTCACCTTCTGCAACGAAGGGTCGTGTCTGCCCGGTCGCCGCGCCAGCGGACTGCTGGTCGCTCTACGCGATGTGCAGGCGACCACGGCGCACATCGCCACACAGGCGCTGTGACGTTGCATGATCGTTCCACCCCCTTGATCGGACAGCGCATGGATCACACGCCGCGATCGCCCACCCGCCTGTTGCCGGCTGCGCTTTTCGCAGGTGCGGCGCTGTGGCTTGGGGTTGGCCTGCAACCGCCGTGGTGGTGGGTGTGGCTGGCGCCGGCACCAGTGCTGTGGCTGGCCTACACCATCGAGCGCAAGGCGCACGCACGCATCGCGGTGTTGCTGGCCACCACGGTGGCGGCCACGCACTATGTGCCTTACTTCGGTCTGGTGATGCCGCTGCCGGCGGTGGTGCTGGCCACCTGCGCAATCGCACTGCTGTGGTCTGCGGTGGTGATGGGTGCGCGTGGCGTGGTGCGACGTCTGCGCAATGGATGGAGCGTGTTGGCTTATCCGCTGCTGTGGGTATGCGCCGACCTGTTGATGGCGCGGCTGCTGCCGGACGGCAATTGGGGCAGCCCCGCGTACACGCAGGCCGATGTCCTACCGCTGCTGCAGCTGACCGCGTTGACCGGGGTGTCCGGGCTGCTGTTCGTGCTGTGCCTGGTGCCCTCGGCGCTGGCGCTGCTGGTGTGGCGTGGCCATGCGGTGCGCCGGCCGGTACTGGTCCTTGCTGCCGTCACGCTGACGCTGGCGGCAAGCGCCGGCTACGGCATGTGGCGTCTGCAGACGCCGGCCACAGGCAGCCCATTGCGCATCGGTCTGGCCGCCATCGACGACTCGATTGGTCCATCGGCCACGCCGGTGTACTGGCAACCGGTCCGCAATCGCTACGCCGCCCTGATCGCTACGTTGGCGGCGCAGGGCGCGCAGCTGGTGGTGTTGCCGGAGAAAATCGCGGTGTTGCCGCCGCAGCAACTGGCGCAGTGGCAACAGCACTACAGCGCGCTCGCCCGGAAGCACCGGTTGTGGGTATTGATCGGCATTGCCGAACACGGCGCACAGCCGCGCAACCTTGCGTGGCTGTTCGACCCGCAAGGCGTGCGCGTGGAGCGCTACGAAAAGCAGTTTCTGGCCCCGCCGGAACGCGCGCAGCAGTATGCGCATGGAACCGACTACGCCATCCATCGTGTCGATGACATGCGCTGGCGGCTGGCGATCTGCAAGGACATGCTGTTCGCGCAGCTGGCACGGGCCAACGGCCAGCGCAACGCGGCGCTGATGCTGGTGCCGGCCTGGGATTTCGCCTATCGCGATGCGTGGATGTCGGCGCAGATGACGGCGCTGCGTGGCGTGGAAAATGGCTATACCGTGGTGCGCAACGCGCGCGAAGGCTTCCTGAGCGTCACCGATGGCTACGGCCGCGTGCAGCTGCAAACCCGTAGCGCGCCGATGCCCGGAACCAGCGCGATCGTCGACGTACGGATCGGCCCGCACGTAACCACGCTCTATACCCGCATCGGCGATGTGTTCGGTGGCGTGTGCGCGCTTGCGTTGTTGGTGCTGGCACTGTTGACGCGCCGGCAGGCAACCAGCAACCAGCGCGGCGACACAGCCGATCGATGCACGCATCCGGCGATTGCGCAACCACCCTGAGGTGCACCAGCAAAGCTGGCGCCAGCACACCGTTTCACCCGATCGCATGCCGCGCCCGCGTCTGCGCCCGGCCCCGCGCACTGGCCCACACCCACCCAGACGCAGATAATCCGCGCTGACTTATGCGTGCCGCACCGCCATGCCCACCACTTCGCCCACCTTGTTTACCCCCCTCACGGCACGCGCGTTGGCGTGGTCGGTACTGGCCATGGGCGCGGTGGTGCTGTTGTCCAACATCCTGGTGCAGTACCCGATCAACGATTGGCTGACCTGGGGTGCGTTCTCGTATCCGTTGGCGTTTCTGGTCAGCAACCTGATCAACCGGCGCTTCGGGCCGCGTGCGGCGCGCAAGGTCGCTTGGTGCGGTTTTGCGCTGGCGGTGATGTTGTCGTTGTGGCTGGCCACGCCTCGCATCGCGGTGGCGTCGTGCACTGCCTTCATCGCTGCGCAGTTGCTGGATATCACCGTGTTCGATCGGCTGCGCCGTGGCAGCTGGTGGCGCGCGCCGATCGTGGCGACCACCTGCAGCGCCACGCTGGATACGGCGATCTTCTGGAGCATTGCCTTTGCCGGCATGGCGTTGCCATGGGTCAGCTGGGCGGCTGGCGATCTGGCGGTGAAGCTGGGGATGGGCGTGTTTTTGCTGGGGCCGTTCCGCGCCTTGCTATGGCGGACGACGCCACCACCGAGACCCTGAGCGCGCCAGGCTGGCGCGCACGTTACAAGCAGGGATTGCGTGCAGAGTCCGATACGACCAGCCATCCACCAGGCCGGTCTGCAGGCACGACTGATCGCAGCGCAACGCGCAGACGCATCGGCCGGCTACAACGGCGCGGCATCCTTGCCGGCCGGAAACTCCAGCCCCTGCATCCGCGCAGTGTTGAAAATCTGTTGCCGTGCCTGCTGGACCGGAGGCGTTGGCGCGATCAACCGTGGCCTGCGGTCCAGCGTGCAACTCAGGCCCGCCTCCACCAGCGTGGCGTGGGCCTGATGCAACGCTGCTGCGCTCTCCGGCGGGAGCCATTGCACCTGTACCAGCGCATCGATCAGCGTGGGTGTATCGCAGGCCAGCAGCAACTGCGGCTGCTGTGCGGCCTGGCCGAGCACGCCGGCCTGCAGCACGAATTCCAGATCGACCAGACCGCCGGCGCCTTGTTTGAGATCCAACCGCCCCGCATCGCTGCGATCCAGTTCGCTGCGCATGCGGGTGCGCATCTTGCGCACATCCTCATGCAGCAGTGCAGGGTCGCGCGCGCGTGCGAGCGTCTCGCTGCGCACCTGCGCGAAGGCATCGCACAGCGCGGCATCGCCTGCCACCGCACGCGCACGCACCAGCGCCTGATGCTCCCAGGTCCAGGCGCGCTCGCGTTGATACTCGCGGTAGCTGGCCAGCGACGACACCAGTGCACCGGTGCCGCCGTCCGGGCGTAGCCGCACATCGATTTCATACAGGCTGCCTGCGCCGGTTTCGGCAGCGAGCAATGCCATCACCTTCTGCGCAAGCCGGGCAAACCAGCGCCCGGCGTCCAGCGGCCGCGCACCATCGGAGGCCTCGCTGTCGCGCGGGTGATCGTAGAGAAACACCAGATCCAGATCCGACCCGAAGCCCAGTTCCAGCCCGCCCAGACTGCCGTAACCGATGATGGCGAAGTGGCCGCCTGGCACCTGCCCATGCGCTGCGATCAGTTCGCGGTGTGCCAGCTCCAGCACCGTCTGCACTACCGCCTCGGCAAGCCAGGCCAATTGCCGCGCGCTTTGCACTGCCGCCTGGCGACCGTCGAGCGTGGCCAATGCAATACGGAAACTCAGCGCAAGCCGGCGCTCGTTGAGTTCGCGCAACGCCGCCTCGGTGTCGTGGATCTGTAAGGTGTCGACACATGCAACGTGCAAGGCTTCACGATCGGGCAACGGCCCGCTGATGCGGGTGTCGAGCAATTCGTCCAGCAGCAACGGATGCGCGGCCAGGCGTTCGGCCAGCAAGGCACTGCGCGAGAGCACATCGACCAGCCGCGCGAGCGCGCTGGGCTGTTCGTCCAGCAGCGCCAGATAGCTGGTGCGGCGCAAGGTAGCCTGCAGCAGCCCGAGCATACGGCGTACCGCAGCATCGGGCTGGCTGGCGCGGGTGGCCGCGTGCAGCAGCGCCGGCATGACGCGGTCGAGCCGTGCACGCGCACTGTCGGAGAGCGCGCGCACGCCGGAGCCGTGGGCGAACTCGGCCAGCACCTGATGCGCGCCGCCTGGATCGTGCAGGCCGATGCCCGACAACGGCGCCGCATCGCCTTCCGGCAACGCACGCCAGTAATCGGCTAGCGCATCCGGGGCGGTGGTGCGCACGCGCGGCGCCAGCAGTTCAGCGAATTCGGCGGCCACGCGAGTGCGGTGCGGCGTCAGTGCCTGCAGCAACGCCGCCCACTCCGCATAGCCCAGGCCCAGCGCGATGCGTTCGCGGTCCAGCGGCGCCTGCGGCAAGGCATGCGTCTGCGCATCGCGCAGCATCTGCAGGCGATTTTCGAGCCGGCGCAAAAAGCGATACGCCTCGGTCAATGCGTGCCCGTTGTCGGCGTCGATCTGGCCTGCGTCCACCAGCGCCTGCAGCGCTGGCAGCAGGCGACGCTCGCGCAGGGCCGGCTCACGGCCACCGCGAATCAATTGCAACGACTGCGCCAGGAACTCGATCTCACGAATGCCGCCCGGCCCGCGTTTGATATCGTCCAGCCGATCGTGGCGTGCGACTTCGGCCGTGATCGCGGCCTTCATCTCACGCAGGCCGTCCAGCGCGGTGAAATCAAGATAGCGCCGGTAGACGAACGGCCGCAGCGTTTCCAGCCATGCTTCGCCGGCATCGATATCGCCGGCCACCGCGCGCGCCTTGAGCCAGGCGTAGCGCTCCCAATCGCGGCCTTCGCGCTGGAAATACTGGTCCATGCCGGTGAACGACAACGCCACCCGCCCGGCGGTGCCGAACGGGCGCAGACGCAGATCCACGCGGTGACTGAAACCATCGGCGGTGGTTTCATCCAGCAACTTGGCCAACTGCTGGCCCAGGCGTGCGAAATATTCCTCGGCCGCCAGCACACGCGCGCCGTCGGACTGGCCGCCTTGGGGATAGGCGTAGACCAGATCCACATCCGACGAGAAATTCAGTTCGCCACCGCCCAGCTTGCCCAGCCCGAACACCACCAGCCGCTGCACGCTGCCGTCCTCGGCAATGACCTGCCCATGGCGGCTCTCGAATTGCTGTTCGAGCGCCTGCAGCCCGCACTGCAGGCAGGTCTCGGCCAGCCGCGTGGCACCCGCCAGGGTGTCGTCCACACAGTCCAGGCCGAGCACGTCGCGCCACACCAGACGCGTGGATTCGGCACTGCGATACCGTCGCAGCTGCGCCGGCCAATCCTGCGGCTGGGCCGGATCGAGCACCGGCACTGGCAAGGGCGGTGGGTCGGGCTGCGCCAGGTGATGCAGCACCGCCGGCTGGCGCGCCAAGGTGTCGAGCGCACATTCGCTGGCGAGCGCCACCTGCTCCAGGTGCCGGTCGACATCGGCGCCCGGCCAGGGCTGATCGGCCGAAGCGGCCTGACGGACACGCGCGACAGCCCGCTCGATCAGAGCGGTGAGCGCAGGAGATGCGGATGAGGAGGGCAGCGACATGCGCGGATTCTGGCATTCCCGCGCGGCAGCGGCACGTGTGGGTGATCGATCACCGCAGTGGGATGGCGCTGCGCGCTGCAGGCAACACACCGCCGATGCGAACTCCCCAGATCAACGTGTCACCCCGTGCCTTGAAGCCCGGGCTCACCTGAGGACTCCTGCACCGCCTTGGCGACAAACGCACGCAGTGCGCCGCCGTCACTACAGGCGCTGCCGGCCGCTTGCCAGGCAAGCCATGCCTCCCAGGACCACCGCCAGGCATGCGCCGGGACGCAGCGCATAGGCCAGCCCGGGCGCACCCCCCAGCGCAGCCAGACTCAGCAACCCCGGCCACAACGCCGTTCCCACCGCAGCGCCCCAACCGCCAACGAACTTCATCCGGACTCGACCGGCCAGGTGACGGGCAATAAAAAAGCCCGCTTGCAGCGAACTGCCAGCGGGCTTTGCTCCCTCCCCCACGTCGGGATGCAGGAGCATAGTGCGCGCCCCAAACGCGACTTGCACGCTGCACTGCAAAACAACACCAGACAGTACAGAACTGGCGCTTATGCCCGCACGCACGTTGGCCCAATTCCGGGGTTATCGCAGCAAATCCGGCTGAGCCTGGTACCACTGCGCCGCACGCAGCACATGCCACTCCGGCGTGCCGTTGCGCAAGCCCACCGCCGCGCTCGCTACGCCCCAGCGCGCGAGCAGGCTGCCACTGCGCTGGCTGCCCTGCAGACGCAGACGCGCATCGACCTGAAAGCGCGCGTTGCGCGCCTGCAGGCGATCGACGATGACCGTCTCGCCCTGCCAATGCACCCGGCCGGTCACCTGCGCCTGGCCGGCATCCACCAGCCGCAGCATCCAGTCCGGGATCGAGCGGTCGCGCGTATACAGCGCCATCAGAAATGCCAGATCACGCATCTGGATCCGCACGCGTCCATCCACACCGACCGGCGGACGCCATTGCATGCGCGTGTCTTCCAGGACGATGCGCGCCCACCAGCCATCACGGCGTTGTCCATCCGGGCCGGTAAAGCCGACATTGCGCAGCTGGATGTTGCTGGCATCGAGGCTGAAGTTCTCTGCGCGTAGATCGCCGCGCCGCAAACGCAAATCCGCATCCACATCGCCACGCAATGCCAGGCCGGCAAACTGCAGCCGCGCCGCGCGGGCGCCGATGCGCAAGCCGCCCTTGCCGATACGCCCGCCGGGTTCGATCTGCAGATCGCCGCTGAGTACGCCGCTGCCGCCATCGAAGCGCAGTTGCTGCTGCGGCAGATAGCGGTTGTAGGCGCGCAGATCCGGCACGCGCGCATTGGAAAACAGCAGATGCGCACGCGTGGCATCGCGCAACGTGGCCAGGTTGCGTGCATCGGCGCGCGTCTGCAGATCCAGACGCAGATCGCGGCCCTGCACGAACGGGCGCGTGGGTGCGTCGCGATGGGCGATCGAGAACTGCTGCATCTGCAGGGCAAGTGACGGCAACAACTGTCCATCTGCATCGGCGTCCACGCGCAGATCGGCGCTGGCCTCTCCGTCGATCGCGTGTCCCATCACCCCGACATGCGCGCGTACGTGCGGCACCTGCAGGCGACTGCCGGCACCGAGCCGGCCACGATCGATACGCAGATCGGCATCCACCAGTCCATCGCCTTGCAACGTCAGCCAATCGACATCGGGAAACAGCGCAGGAATCCAGCTCAGCGAAGACAGCTGCCAATGCAGGCGCGCATGCCCGGAGGTGCGCGGCAGCAGGGTGCGCAGGGATTGCAACGGCAATTGCCGGCCTTGCACGCGCAGATCGGCGTCCAGCGTCAGACCGGCATCGGCCGGCTCGGGCATGCTCAGCTTCACGTGCATGTCCTGATCGACCTGCAACTGCGCGGCAATCTCGCCCAGCGCCGCAGCCGGCGTGCGCATGCTGTCGTACACCGGTGCGCGCCATTGCAGCTGGCTTCCGGGCTGCAGGGCGCCGCGCATCCAGCGCAATTGACCATCTGCGCGCCCATTGCCGGCACGTGTGGCAAGCGTCTGCCGACCCTGCGCATTGCGTGTCACGTGCAACGCTGCGGTGTCGCCGTGCAGCTCCACCAGCGCGTCGGTGAGCAGCAATACCGCCAGCCCGCGCGCCTGATCGGGCGCATGTCGCGCGATGCTGGCGTCGATGCGTAGCTGGCCGTTGCGCAACACGTCGCTGTCACCCCAGCGCATCCGTGCGTTGGCAAACGTGGCACGTGAGGGGAAGAGTTCCATGGGGCCGCCGCGCAGCTGCTTGAACACGCCGAGCTGCAGGTTGCCGTCTCCTTCGATATGCAGCTGGCGCAGCGTCAATGCCTGCACCTGCTCGGCAACGATGCGGTCGAATTGCAGGGTCCAGGCTGGAGCAGTCGAGGCAGTTGAACGGGGCGGCTGCGCGGACTGCGGCATGCGCGCGGATGCGCGAGCACTCTGCGGTGGCGGCGTGCTCGCCGAGACCTCGGCGTTTTTTATCGGTGTCGGTGTCGGTGTCGGTGTCGCATCCTGCACTGCGGCGACCGCATGCGTTGCGGATGCGCCATGCATCGGTGCGGCGGCAGCCTGGGCGTCTGGCATGCGGGCCGCTGATGGCGTCGCTGCGCCACCCGACGCCGCGACGGCGGCATGCAGTCCTGCACGCACACCGGAGACATGCAGCTGAGGCACCAGCAGTTGTCGATGCAGTAAGGGCAGTAGCCGCACCTGCCCGCTCATGCGCTGCGCACTGACGTTCCAGCTGCTGCGTGGCGAATGGCCTTGCATGTCCACATTCCACAGTGCCAGCCGCCCGGGCCACCAGGTCACGCCCGGACCCCATTGCATTGTGAATCTGTCCGGTTTGCGATTGAACGCCGCCGGTCCCAGCGGCGTATTGAGCAGCAGATTGCCGAGCAGCAAATAGCTCGCGTACAGCGTCATCAGCGCCACCACCGGCCAGCGCACTCCACGGGGCAATGCACGCCAGCGGGCACGAATGGGCGTTGTCATGGCGGCAGGCTCCTGAAGACTGCGCCTGCAGCGCGGCGCAATGGGTCAAGTGTGCCGTAAGTGCAGTACGCCGCGTCGCCCCATGAGGGGCAGCGCGTCGCGCGTGAGTCGCGCAGCAGCGTGGATGCAGCTGCGAAGGCAATGTGCGTGCGTGCGCAGCGAGCCCTCATCCCGGTTCGCGCAGGCACAAAACGCAAGACGAATCCCCGCTCGAAGCGGTGATAGGTCCGGCGCTGCACTAACCGCAGCGAGCGCCAACCACGCGCCACATGACCTCGAGCGCTGGACGCCTCACTTCGAGCTCGCCACTGCGGGCAGCAAACCCGGCTGCGCGTCGTACCACGCGCGTGCGCCGGCCAGATGCCACTGGCGTTGCGTGCCATCGAGCTCGATGCCGGCGCCGAGCACGCCCCAGCGCAGATACAGATCGCCACGCCGCTGCGCGTCGTTCAAGGCCAGCCGGGCCCGCAACGACAGGCGTGCGTTTTCTGCATGCAGGTCATCGATCACGACGTTCTGCTTGCGCCAGCGCACCCGGCCGGTGGCATCGAGCTCGCCGGAGTCCAGCAACCCCAAGACCCATCGCGGATAGTCGGCGCGCTGCGCAAATACCGACAGCAGCGGCGCGGCATCGCGCATGCGAATCGCCGCATCGGCATCCACCTGGAACGGTGCACTGGCCTGGATGGTGCCGGCGCCGACAGTCATCTCGCCCCACCATGCGCTGTCGTTGCGGTTATCGCCCACGCGCATGTTGCGCAATCGTACGCGCGTGCCACTGAGGTCGAAGAATTTGTTCTTGAAATCGGCACGCTGCAGCTGCGCCTGCAGCTCGGCATCGCCCTGCATCTGCACGCCTGCCATCGCCAGATGCGCGCCCTGTCCGCGCAGGTTGGCGTGGCCGCTACCGACCTCGCCGGAGGCATTGAGCGCCACGTCGCCGGTCAGGCTGCCACTGCCGCCGAGCAGGCGCAGGTTCTTGCCCGGCAGATAACGGTTGTAGACGGTGAGATCGGGCACGCGCGCATCGCTGAAACGCAGTTGCGCCTTGACCGTGTCGCGCAGGCGCGCCAGTTCCGCATCGCCCTGCATCGCCAGCTGCAGATCGCGGCCATCCAGCAGTGTCTGCTTGGGCGCATCGTGCGGCGTGGCCTTGAAGGTGGGAATGCGCACATCCAGGTGCGCTTGCGGCGTGGCGGCATCGTCGATGCGTCCATGCGCTTTGGCGATCCCGGCCAGACGCGTATCGAACACCTGCGCCACAGCGTCCACGCGCGGAATGTCCAGGCTGCTGCCGCTGGCGAGCCGGCCTTGCGCCAGATGCAGATCGGCCTCGACCAGACCACCACCTTGTAGCTGGAACCACGGTTTGCGCACGAACAGCTCGGCAATCCAGTTCAGGGATTCGAACTTCCAGCGTCCACGCACATGCCCGGATAAACGCGGCAGGATCTGCACCGGTTCCTGGAACGGAATGCTGCGCCCAGCCACGCGCAGATCGGCGTGCAGCTCGCTGCCGGTGGCTTCATCGCGCGGCAGCCGCGCCTGCACCCGGATATCGCGCGCCACATCCAGCTGCAGCGCCAGCATGCCGCGATCGGTCGCGCCAACGCCCGCCAGCAACGGCAAGCGCCAGACCGCATGGCTGCCCGGCTGCAGGGCGCCGCGATCCAGCGTGATGTCTGCCTCCACGCGCGCCGCCGAGGGTCCGCTACCGATGTCCACGTGCGGCGCGCCGGTGTCGATCTTCAACGCAACCGTGCTGGCCTTCAACTGCAGGCGAGCGTGGGTGATGGCGAGCTTGCGCAGGCCCGGTGCCTCATCGCGGTAATGGCGTGGAAACTGGAATTGCGTGTCCAGCTGCGCGCCATTGAACACCTGCACGCCGTCGTAGCTGACCACCGCATCGGTAAAACTCGCCTCGGAAGCAAACAGCTCCGACGGGCCGCCTTTGAGCTGCTTGAGAAAGCCGACCGTGGCCTGGCCTTGCCCGGCAATCAGCAACTTGCCCAGACGCGCACTGCGGATGCTGTTGCTGGTGATCGCATCGAAGCGCAGCGTCCAACCCTGATCGCCACGTGGCGGTGGCGGAATGGGTGTGTCGGAGGTTTCAACTTCCGCGCTCAGGCCGGTGGCGTGCAGCCAAGGCAAGCGCACTTCGCGCCGGAACAGCGGCAGCAAGGCGACGCGCGCGTTGGCGCGATCGGCATGCAACACGTACACGGTGCGGTTGGCCTGCCCGCGCATGCGCACGTTCCAGGCCATCACCTGGCCCGGAAACACAGTGAGCGCGGGGCCGGTCTGCATGGTGAATTTATGCGGCTGCCGATTGGTGACGGCATCGAAGAGCGGCGTATTGAGAAACAGGTTGCCGGCCAGCAGATACAGCGCATACAGCGCCACCAGCACGACCACTGCAATGCGCCACGGCCGGGGCCAGCGCTGGAAGCGATCGCGAAGTGTGGGCATGGGCGCAGGCAGTGATGAGTCTGCCGTCACTATCGCGGTTGCACTGGCGGCGAGGCGTGAACATGCGCATGGCCGGTGTCGCGCTCGCTCATTCCACCAAGGTCGCGCCCCGATCGAGGTGTGCAACGGCGATAATTGCGTTTCTCCCGTTTCCGCTGTGCTGCCCATGTCCGACGAACGCATCCTGCACGCGCCGCTGCGCGAACGCCTGGTTTCTGCCGAGGCCGCTGCCGCCTTGATCCAGCCCGGCGAGACCGTCGCGATGAGCGGCTTCACCGGCTCCGGCTACCCCAAGGCGGTGCCGATGGCGCTGGCGCAGCGCATCGAAGCGGCGCATCTGCAGGGCCAACCGTTCCAGATCAAGTTGATGACCGGCGCCTCCACCGCACCGGAACTCGATGGCGCGCTGGCCAAGGCCGAGGGCATCGCCATGCGCATGCCGTTCCAGTCCGACCCGGATGCACGCCAACGCATCAACGCCGGCACCCTGGACTACATCGACATCCATCTCAGCCACGTCGCCCAGCACGTGTGGTTCGGTTTCTACGGGCAGATCGATACCGCGGTGGTGGAAGTCTCGGCGATCCGCGCCGATGGCAGCCTGGTGCCGTCGACCTCGATCGGCAACAACAAGACCTGGCTGGACCTGGCCAAGAAAGTGATCATCGAGGTCAACGATTGGCAGCCGGCCGGCCTGGACGGCATGCACGACGTCTATTACGGCACCGCGCTGCCGCCGCATCGCAAGCCGATCCCGCTGCTGCATGGCGACGACCGCATCGGCGAGCCCAGCCTGCGCTGCGATCCGGACAAGATCGTGGCGGTGGTGCGCACGCATGGCCCGGACCGCAACAGCCCGTTTGCCGCTGCCGACGCAAGCAGCGAACGCATCGCCGAACACCTGATCGAGTTCCTGCGCCATGAAGTGAGCAAGGGCAGGCTGCCGGCCAGCCTGCTGCCGCTGCAATCGGGCGTGGGCAATATTCCCAATGCGGTGCTGGCGGGGCTGGCACGCAGCGGCTTCCGCGAGTTGGAAGCGTTCACCGAAGTGATCCAGGACGGCATGCTCGCGCTGCTACGCGATGGCGTGCTGCGCTACGCCTCGTGCACCGGTTTTGCGCTCAGCCCGGAAGGCAACGAGGAGTTCAAGCGCAATATCGATTTCTATCGGCAACGCATCGTCATGCGCACGCAGGAGATCTCCAACCATCCGGAACTGGTGCGCCGGCTCGGCTGCATCGGCATGAACGGCATGATCGAAGCCGACCTGTATGGCAACGTCAATTCCACCCATGTGATGGGCAGCCGCATCATGAACGGCATCGGTGGCTCCGGCGATTTTGCGCGCAATGGATTCCTGTCCATTTTTTTGAGCCCCAGCACCGCCAAGGCCGGCAGCATCTCGTCGATCGTGCCGATGGTCAGCCATGTCGATCACACCGAACACGACGTCTCGGTGATCGTCACCGAGCAGGGCTTGGCCGATCTGCGCGGACTCACGCCCAAACAACGCGCGCGCCAGTTGCTCGATCACTGCGTGCACCCGCGTTATCGCGATGCACTGGAAGATTATGTAGCGCGTGCCAATCGCGACAGCTACGGCAAGCACACCCCGCATCTGTTGACCGAAGCGCTGTCGTGGCATCAACGCTGGTTGGAGACAGGCGACATGCTGGGGTGATCGCGCGCGTTGCAGCTGCCCGATCATGCCGCGCTCTGTGCACCTGATCGTCGTGCCGGGCAGAGTGCGCAGCTTCTGTTGCCCTTGCGAGTGCGCCGCTTCGTTAGTAAGCATGCAATCTTAGATGGCTGTCTTCCGCCGTACCCTCACCCAAACCCCTCTCTCGTCAGGAGAGGGGCTCTCACCAATCACGCAGCTTCAGCAACCCGCCTTGCGCGACGCGTACGCACCGCTGTCGCCAGACGCTCCAACACCTGCACCGAAGTGTCCCAATCCAGGCAGCCGTCGGTGATGCTCTGGCCGTAGGTCAGCTCGCACCCTTGCACCAATTCCTGACGCCCGCCGACCAGGTGGCTCTCCACCATGACGCCGACGATGCGGGTCTCGCCACCTTCCAGCTGTCTGGCGATATCGTCGATGACCTTGGGCTGGTTCTCGGGATTCTTGCCGCTGTTGGCGTGGCTGGCATCGATCATCAACCGCGCCGGTAAACCGGATGTAGCGAGGATCTGGCTGGCCGATTCCACATTGGCCGCATCGAAGTTGGGCACCTTGCCGCCACGCAGAATCACGTGGCAATCCGGGTTGCCCGCCGTCGCCGCCACGGCAGTGTGGCCGTCCTTGGTCACCGCAAGGAAATGATGCGGGTGCGAGGCTGCGCCCACCGCGTCCACGGCAATCTTGACGTCGCCACCGGTGCCGTTCTTGAAGCCCACCGGGCACGACAACCCGGAGGCCATTTCGCGATGCACCTGGCTTTCGGTGGTACGTGCGCCGATCGCGCCCCAGGCCACCAGGTCGGCGATGTACTGCGGCGAGATGATGTCGAGAAATTCAACGCCCGCCGGCAGGCCAAGGTTGTTGATGTCGCGCAGCAGGCCGCGCGCCACCCGCAGGCCCTTGTTGATCTGGAAGCTGCCATCCAGGTCCGGGTCGTTGATCAGGCCCTTCCAGCCGATGGTGGTGCGTGGCTTTTCGAAGTACACCCGCATCACGATCTCCAGCGCGTCGCCGAACTGCTCGCGCAGCGGGCGCAGGCGGTGCGCGTAGTCCATCGCCGCGACCGGGTCGTGGATCGAGCAGGGCCCGATCACCACCGTCAGGCGGTCGTCGCGGCCATGCAGGATCTCGTGCAGCGCGGCACGCGCAGTGGTCACGGTTTCGGAGGCACGCTCGTCGCAGGGCAGCAGCGACAGCAGCTGCGAGGGCGGTGCAAGGGCTTCGATCTTGCGGATACGCAGGTCATCGGTCACAGGCGGCATAACAGTGTCTCGGTGGGCGGTGTTGCATCAGGGAGCCAGGCGAGGCGGCAACAAAAAAGCCGCCAGTGTGCGCTGGCGGCTTTTCGGGAATGCTGCTGAAGTTTCCTTCAGGGTGAGCGCAATCCGTCCTCCGCCAGCGGCATCGGAAAACCGTAGTACCAAAAATAAAACGGGCTGCGGGGTGCGTTCATTGGATGCATTGATAACACGCGCGTTTCGACGCTGCCACTGTTTCATCGGCAACGGAACGTTGCAGCGATGTCATCGGGCAGGAGCATGCCGGCTGCTGTTAGACCCGCGCTGACCGTTTCCGCGCAAATGTATCGCCCCCAAAAGGCTTCATGGACCTGATGACATTGCCGCGATTTGCATAGTCCTGAGATGCATGCGATCGGGTTCGACTCGAACGCTCAGCATGCCGAACAAGCGGCTGATTCGGCTGCGCTCGATGCAGCTGGACACGCTTTTCGCAAGCCTCGACTTCGATCTCGACCGGGCCAATCTGATGTCGAAGCATCACTGCGGACAGAGACGTTTAAACCAGCCCGGCCCTTGTATTTCCGCAAGCGCTCTCTATGCCGTGCACCCTGCGAGTATCGTTTCATGACTCAGCGCTCAGGCGCCCTGAAAATCGCTTAAATTTCATATAAATCAGCCACATGGGAATCATCCCTGGGCAAGAAATCGTTTTATATATTGTTTCAGCAAGCATGTCTGCATGTATCGCACCCACCTCCACACTGCACCACACGCCACGGCGACACCGCCGTGGCGTGTGGTGCATCACCGACGTTCAATCAGAACGTAAACACATACTCTGCCGCCACTTCGCGGCCGATCGGGTTGAACAAGGTGGTGTTGTAGAAGCCGTAGCCGTAGAAGCGCTCCTTGTTCTCGTAACCCACTTCGTTGAACACGTTGTTGACGTAGAAGTTGACCTTGGCGTGGTCGGTGATCTTGTAGCCGGTGCTGAGGTTCCAGTAGATCGCCGGGCCCACGCGGCCAAAGTAGCGCTTGCTGGTTTCGCCCAGATGCACGTTGGCGGTGTCGGTCACCAGGCATTGGTCCGACGCGCTGGGCTGGTAGCCATCGTCGAAGCGCGCGCAGGTGCCCCAGTTGACCGCGCGCATCGAGCCGAGCCGGCGGAAGTACACCGTCCAGTCCCAGGCGCCGCCGTTGTCCCAATGCACGCTGCCGCGTACGCGGCTGCGCACGCGCTCGTCGCGGCGGTTTTCGTCGCTGTCGGTGCGGTAGATCTGCTCGCGATAGGCGAGCAGGTTGTTGTAGTCCAGCGACAGCTGGAAGTTGCCCCAGCTGGCAGTGGCAAGGCGATATTTCAGCGATGCGTCGATGCCGGAGGTTTCCATCTGCGCCAGGTTGATCGGGCCGCGCTCGATGCTGGCGATGGTGCCGTCGGCATTGCGCAGCACCCGCGAGGTGATGGTGTCGCAATAGCCGGCGCCGCCGGGATTGTTCCAGGCGCCGCCGCTGA
Organism: Xanthomonas sp. 3058; assembly: GCF_014199765.1. Lineage (NCBI taxonomy): Bacteria > Pseudomonadati > Pseudomonadota > Gammaproteobacteria > Lysobacterales > Lysobacteraceae > Xanthomonas > Xanthomonas sp. 3058. The sequence continues at coordinate 46,955 of NZ_JACHOF010000010.1, forward strand.
CGGTGGTGCCGGTGCGGCAGCCGGCTTCGGCGGACAGGATCTCGTCGCGGTCCAGATCCTTGATCATTTCCTCCAGCTGGATGCGGTAGTAATCCACACTCAGCGACAGCCCTTGCGCGATGTCCCACACCACCCCGCCGGTGAACGAGCGGCCGGTTTCCGAGCGTAGATCCGGGGTGCCGCGCCGATTCACATCTACGGTGTAGTAGATGTTGTTGTTCTCGTCGTTGCAGCCGCCGGTGACGGACGCGCCGCTGGCAATGCAGCGGTACTGATCGATCACGGTCTGGTTGGTGGAGCTGGGTTCGCCGAGCACGTAATGCATGTCCGGCGCGCGGAAGCTGGTGGCCAGCGTGCTGCGCAACAACAGGCTCTCGACCGGGCGCCATTCCAGCCCGGCGCTCCAGGTGGTATCGCTTTGCGTGCCGACATCGGTGGCGATAGCGGCCGACGAGCGATAGTTGCCATAGCGGTCGTAGCGACCGGCCACATTCGCGCTCAACGTGGACAGCAACGGGATCTGGAATTCCAGGCCGGCCGAGCTGCGCACGCGTTCGCCGCCGCCGCTATCGACCACGTCCACCGGGTAGCACGCGTTGGCGCACGGGTCCGGCGACAGTTGATAGCCCTGCTTGGCCACTTCGGCCACGGTGGCGAAGCGGATCGGTCCGGCCCAGCCCTGCACCAGATCGCCACTGAGGCTGAAACTGGCCTGATTCACCCACGAATACGCGGCGTTGTGCGATTTGGCGACCAGGTCGTCGTATTGGTTCGACGACAGCGGCGCGTATAGGCGCGCTTCGTTGATCGCGTAGATCGGGTTGCCATCGGCGCCGGTGCCAAGCGGGCTGCCGAGGAAATAAGCGGTGGCACGCGCGGTATCCACGGTGCGGATGTATTCGTCCACGGTGTAGCGCGAGCGGCCCACGCTCAACTCCCAATCGAAGCGGTCGGCCCAGACCCCGCGCAAGCCGGCGCTCAAATCCCAGGACTGTTCCTTGTTGTAGTTGGCCAGCCGGTCCCAGCCGCCGGCTTCGCGCCGGGTGAGCTGACGGATCAGGTTCAACGAGCGCCCGGTGGCCGCGTCCTGGAACGGGCCCAGATACGCGTACGGCGGGTCGTAGGTCCAGCGCCCGATGCTGCGGTTGGCCGACAGCGTGGCCCAGGCTTCGGTGTGTTCGCCGAACTTCCAGGTGCCGTAGAGATAGGCCGAATAATCCTCGCTGCCGGTGACCAGGCCCCAGTCGCCGTAATCGCGCGCCACGCCGCAGTAATTGCCGGCATTGGTCAGCGCGCCGCTGTTCTGGTCGTAGCTGAGCCGCTGCGCATCGACGAACTCGCCGCCGAAGCGCGCGCAGGTGCCGGCCGGCGGCGCCAGGCGCTGGTTGGTGTTGGCATCGACCAGGCTCAAACCAGTGAACGGATTGAAGCCGTACAGCCGGTTCTGGCCGGTCCAGTTGGAATAGGACATGTCGTCGGAGTCGTCCATTTTGGGGCGGTCGCGCCCGCTCAACGGATCGCGCCGGGTGGCCTGCAGTGCGTAGGTCAGGCTCCAGTTCTCGCCGGTGCGCCCACCTGCCCACGACACGTCGAAGCTGTCGCGCCCACCTTCAGTGGCGGTGCCGCCACGCAGCCGCACCTGGTCGCCCTGATAGTCGCGCTTGAGGATCACGTTGACCACGCCGGCCACCGCGTCCGAGCCGTAGATCGCCGAGGCGCCGCCGGTGAGGATCTCGATGCGCTCCACCGCCGCGGACGGGATATTGCTGTAGTTGGAGAAGTTGCTTTCGCCGCCGTACGGCAGCGGGTAATCGGCCACGCGGTGGCCGTTGACCAGCAGCAGGGTACGGCCCGGCCCGAGGTCGCGCAGATTGATCGGCGAGGCGTTGGGTGTGTGCGAGCCCCATTGCGTATCGGCTTCCACCGAGCCCTGCTGATTCATGCTGTTGAGCACGTCGTAGACGGTGGCAAACCCTTCCTGCTGGATCTGCTGCGCGGAGATGGTGACCACCGGCTGCGCGCCTTCGACCTGTGCGCGCTTGATACGCGAGCCGGTGACGCTCACCGCATCCAGGGTGGAGGTGGCGCGTGGCGACTCCGGCTCGGTTTGCTGGGCAACGGCCGACGACGCCGCGGCGGCGGTCAGGACAAGGGACAAGGAAATCGACAAGGCAAGGCGATGGCTGCGGCAGTTCATAAGATCCCCGGGAGAAGCCGGCCATGGCCGGCGTGGCAATGCGCTGCAACGACGCCCGCCAGCGATGCACTGCATCGCTGCCCCTTGTCCGGCGGCCCCCTACCGCGCGGCGCAAGCGCCTGCCCTGCGACGCTATGACCGCCATGACATCGGTGTCAAGGGGCTGTCATGCAACTGTGCGCCGGATGACGGCCTTGCAGGCGCGACAGTGCCGACACGCTTGGGTCCGTCAGGTGCCCGAAGCCCGCGCGCCATTGCGGCAGGCCACGCGTCGCAGGCGTGTTCCGCCGCCCCGCGCACAAAAAAACCCCGCCTTTCGGCGGGGTCCTTTTTTGAGGCAACAACCGATGGGGCTGGATCAGAAATCCATGCCGCCCATGCCGCCCATGCCGCCACCGCCGCCGGGCATCGCCGGCTCGTCCTTCTTCGGCGCATCGGCCACCATGGCTTCGGTGGTGATCATCAGGCCGGCGATCGAGGCTGCGTTCTGCAGCGCCGAACGGGTGACCTTGGTCGGGTCCAGGATGCCGAACTCGACCATGTCGCCGAACTCGCCGTTGGCGGCGTTGTAGCCGTAGTTGCCGGTGCCTTCCTTGACCTTGTTCAGGATCACGGACGGCTCTTCGCCGGCGTTGGCCACGATCTCGCGCAGCGGGGCTTCCATGGCGCGCAAGGCGATCTGGATGCCGTGGGTCTGGTCTTCGTTGGCACCGGTCAGGTTACCGACGGCCACCAGCGCACGCACCAGGGCCACACCGCCGCCCGGGACCACGCCTTCTTCGACGGCTGCACGGGTGGCGTGCAGGGCGTCTTCGACGCGGGCCTTCTTTTCCTTCATTTCGATTTCGGTCGAAGCGCCGACCTTGATCACGGCAACGCCGCCGGCCAGCTTGGCCACGCGTTCCTGCAGCTTCTCGCGGTCGTAATCGGACGAGGTGTCCTCGATCTGGGTCTTGATCTGGCCAACGCGGGCTTCGATCGCGGCCGAGTCGCCGGCGCCGTCGATGATGGTGGTGTTCTCCTTGGAGACCTGCACCTTCTTCGCGCGGCCCAGGTCCTTGATCGTGGCCTTCTCCAGCGCCAGGCCCACTTCCTCGGAGATCACGGTGCCGCCGGTCAGCACGGCCATGTCTTCCAGCATCGCCTTGCGACGGTCGCCGAAGCCCGGTGCCTTGACGGCCACGACCTTGACGATGCCGCGGATGGTGTTGACCACCAGCGTCGCCAGCGCTTCGCCTTCGACTTCTTCAGCGACGATCAGCAGCGGCTTGCCGGCCTTGGCCACGCCTTCCAGCACGGGCAGCAGGTCGCGCACGTTGGAGATCTTCTTGTCGTGCAGCAGGATGAACGGGTCGTCCAGATCGGCCGACTGGCTCTGCTGGTTGTTGATGAAGTACGGGGAGAGGTAGCCGCGATCGAACTGCATGCCCTCGACCACGTCCAGCTCGTTTTCCAGGCCCGAGCCTTCTTCGACGGTGATCACGCCTTCCTTGCCGACCTTCTGCATCGCTTCGGCAATGATGTTGCCGATCGATTCGTCCGAGTTGGCCGAGATGGTGCCGACCTGGGCAATCGCCTTGTCGTCGGTGGTGGGCTTGGAGATGTTCTTCAGCTCGATGACGGCGGCCTTGACGGCCTGGTCGATACCGCGCTTGAGGTCCATCGGGTTCATGCCGGCGGCCACAGCCTTGGCGCCTTCGCGGATCAGGGCCTGGGCCAGCACGGTGGCGGTGGTGGTGCCGTCGCCGGCGTTGTCGTTGGTGCGCGACGCGACTTCCTTCACCATCTGCGCGCCCATGTTCTCGAACTTGTCAGCCAGTTCGATTTCCTTGGCGACGGAGACGCCGTCCTTGGTGATGGTCGGCGCGCCGAAGCTCTTCTCGAGCACGACGTTGCGGCCCTTCGGGCCCAGGGTTGCCTTGACGGCATTGGCGAGAACGTTGACGCCACGAACCATGCGGGTACGTGCGTCTTCACCGAAACGAATGTCTTTAGCAGCCATTTGTTGTAACTCCGGAATTTGGGATTGAGGATTAGGGATTGGCTAGAGCGGGGGTCGGGGGAGATCCGGGATCAGCTGCGCCAAGCGCAGTGACCAATCCCGAATCCCCACTCCCGACTCCCGCGGGCAACGGCTATCAGCCGATGACCGCCAGGATGTCGTCTTCGCGCAGCACCTTGTACTCGACGCCTTCGGACTTGTAGCTGCTGCCGGCGTACTGGCCGTAGATGACCTTGTCGCCAACCTTGACCACCGGCGCGCGCAGGCTGCCGTTGTCCAGGGGCTTGCCGGCGCCGATGGCGACGACTTCACCCTTGGTGGACTTTTCCTTGGCGGAGTCCGGGATCACGATGCCGCCGGCGGAAACTTCGTCGGCTTCGATCGGCTTGACTACAACGCGGTCGTGAAGCGGCTTGATGCTCATAGAGAAAGACCCTCTTAAGTGTTTGATTGGTCTGGAAATTATCGGCGATGTTAGCACTCGTATGTGACGACTGCCAGCACAGCGCGCGGAAAAAACCCGACAGAGCGGGTGCGGGCCAGAGATTGTGCTGCGTGGGCCGCTTTCAAGGGCTGGCGATAAAACTTTTTCGCCGGTCAGCCCGAGCCGGCAGCGACGGGCAGCGACACAATCCTGCGCAGCGCCCGTCGGCACAGGCGCGCATCGCGCGCTCCGAACCGACATGGCGGCGCGGTGCATTGCGCACCGGGCCAACAGCCGGCACGCGCCCGGCCGTGCGCGCAGCCGTGCGTGTCGGCTGACCTAAAAGTGGAACCAGGTTCCATCGATTGTCATGCACAGGCTCTAGAGTCGGGACCGCACTACCCCGATCACAAGGAGCTGTCGATGAGGTTGCTGGCCCACGTTCTTCCGCTGACCTGCGCCATCGCGCTGGTCGTCCCCACCGCCCACGCGGCGGTCTTCATCAACGAACTGCACTACGACGACGCGGGCGCCTCCGGCGACAGCGGCGAAGCGGTGGAAGTGGTGGCCACTGCCGGCGAATCGCTGAGCGGCTACCGCATTTATCTCTACAACGGCAGCACGCCGGGCGCGGCCACGGTCTATGCCAACACGGCAGTGCCGGCCGGCAGCCTGGTCAGCTGCGGCAGCCAGGCGCGCGTGGCCACGGTCAGCTACGCCAGCAACGGCGTGCAGAACGGGCCCAACGACGGTGTGGCGCTGGTGGACCCGAGCGGGCAGCTGGTGCAGTTCCTCAGCTACGAAGGCAGCATCACCGGCAGCGGCGGCCCGGCCGCCGGCGTCACCAGCCAGAACCTGCCGGTCAGCGAGAGCAACAACAGCGCGGTCGGCAGTTCGCTGCAATTGACCGGCACCGGCAGCAGCGCGGCCAACTTCAGCTGGGCCGGCTCGTCGGCGCAGACGTTTGGCGCCTGCAATCGCGGCCAGACCTTCAATGGCAGCGGCGGTGGCGGCGAAACCGGCGCGGCACCGTCGATCACCAGCACCACCCCGACCCAGGGCGCGACCGGCTTCCCGGCTGCGGGTGATCTGGCAGTGGACTTCAGCGAGGCGGTGACGCTGAGCAGTGGCGCCTTCGCGCTGAGTTGCGCCAGCTCCGGCAGCGTGCCGCTGAGCTATCCCACCAGCGGCACCCGCTTCAGCCTGTCCACCAACACCGCCCTGGTCGGTGGCGAGCGTTGCAGCCTGGCCATCACTGCCAGCGCCATCCGCGATGCCAGCGGGTTGAGCCCGGCCGCCAACCAGGCCATCGCCTTCACCGTGGCCACGGCCAGCGGCGGCGGCACCGGCTACTACTCGCGGGTCAATACCGCCAATGCCGGCCAGTTGCGCTGCTCGCTGCATACGGTCATCAAGGGCCACACCGTGTATCCGTACAGCGGCTCGGGCACCAGCACCTGGACCATCCTGGAGATGGCCGACGAGGATCCCAACAACAGCGGCCGGATCCTGGACGCCTACCGCAACCGCAGCTACGCCAAGGGCAGCGACCGGGCCGGCACCGGCAGCGGGCTCACCTACAACCGCGAGCACACCTGGCCCAATTCGCTGGGCTTCGGCAGCGCCAGCGGCGACAAGGGCCTGCCTTACGCGCCTTACACCGACACCCACATGCTGTATCTGACCGACACCGCCTTCAACGCCGACCGTGGCAACAAGCCCTACGCCACCTGCACCAGCGGCTGCGGCGAGCGCGCGACCGAGGTCAACGACGGCAGTGGCGGCGGCAGCGGGCGTTACCCGGGCAATTCCAACTGGGTGCTCACGCCCGACGGCAATGGCGGCACCTTCGAGGTGTGGGGCAAGCGCAAGGGCGACATGGCGCGCGCGGTGATGTACATGGCCATCCGCTATGAAGGCGGCGCCGATGCCGCGACCGGCCAATCCGAGCCAGACCTGGAGCTCACCGACGATCGCAGCAAGATCGTCAAGACCTCCGCCTCGCCGGCCTACATGGGCCTGCTGTCCACCCTGCTAGCCTGGCACCAGGCCGACCCGCCGGACGACGCCGAGCGCGCCCGCAACGAGGTGATCTTCAGCTTCCAGGGCAACCGCAACCCGTTCGTCGACCACCCCGAATGGGCCACCTCCGGGCTGTTCACCTCGGCCAAGCCGGCCAGCTGCCAGTTGGCCAACTGAGCTCACCCGGCCCGGCGCGTGCTGCGTCGGGCCGGAGAATGTGGCCGCCTGCCGCTGGCCTGAGCGACGATCACACCCGCGTCCTGGTCGCGCAACGCCCGCGGCCATTGCGCAACGTCTGCCCTCGCGCGCATGCAGCCTCGCGCCTGCAGCGTTGTCACCGTGCGCGCTTGCTCGCGCACCTTGCACGCCCGCGCGCAGGGCCGCCCGAGCATCGGCATCTGCGTTTCGCCCCTCCGACGTCGGTGTCCCAGCTGCAGCGACGGCGGGACGACCGCCGGGCGAAGTCAACGCCCTATTCCGGAATGCCGGCTCGATCCTGCGCGAGCAGGGGGATTACACTGCCGCGCTAAGATGAGTACCCCGCCCCTCCATGTGTTGTTCAGCACCTGTCCGGATGCCGACAGTGCCGATCGCATCGCGCACGCCCTGCTCGACGCGCGGCTGGCCGCCTGCGTCACCCAGCTGCCCGGCGCGCAGTCGCTGTACCGCTGGAACGGCGCGATCACGCGCAGCCAGGAAGTCCTGCTGCTGATCAAGACCTGGGAAGATCGCCTGCCCGACGCCATCGCGCGGCTGCAGGCCCTGCATCCGTATGAACTGCCGGAGGCCGTCGCTGTCCAAGCCAGCGCCGGGCTGCCGGCCTATCTCGATTGGGTCCGGGCCGAAACCCGCAAGGAATCCTGACGTCCATGAAGTCTCTGTCCCGCTGGATCGCCCGCTGCGCACTGCTGGCCGCACCGTTATTCGTCGCTGCGCCGACGCTGGTGGCACCGCTGCCGGCGCGCGCCGCAGTCACCGAAGCCGACCTGCTGCCGGTGGATCAGGCCTTTACGCTGAGCGCCACTGCCGCCAGCCGCGACAGCATCGCGCTGCGCTGGAAGATCGCGCCGGGCTATTACCTGTATCGCCACCGCATCAGCGTCAAATCCGGGCAGGGGTTTACCGCCGGCGAACTCACGTTGCCGGAAGGCGAGAGCAAGCGCGACGAGTTCTTCGGCCAGGTGCAGACCTACCGCCAGCAACTGCAGGCCACGCTGGCCGGCAAGGCCGAGCCGGGGGTGCAGACCGCCGTGCTGCAGGTGCAATACCAGGGCTGCGCCGATGCCGGCGTGTGCTACCCGCCGCAACGCCGCGAACTGCGCGTCACCCTGCCCACCGCCGCGTCCCCCTCAGCGCAACGCGAGAACCTGGGCGCGCTGGTGCCACGCGCACCGGCAGGCCCGCGCCTGTTCGGCAGCGCCGGCCAGGGCGCTGGCGTGGACGCGCTGCCGTTGCCCGCCGAGCAGGCATTCACCTTCGAAGCCATCGTCGGCGATGGCAACAGCCTGCTGCTGCGCTTCACTCCCGCCCCCGGTTATTACATCTACCGCGACCGCACCTCGCTGGCGCTGGAAGGCGCCAGCGGCGTACGCACCGGGCTGCCGCGCTGGCCGCAAGGCAAAGCGCACCGCGACGAACACTTCGGCGATGTGGTGGTGTATTTCGACCAGGCCGAAGTCACCTTGCCGCTGCTGCGCGAGCGCCCCGATCCGGCACGCGTCACGCTGGTGGCCACCTTCCAGGGCTGCCAGACCGACGGCATCTGCTACCCGCCGATGACCCGCCGCGTGGCACTGGAATTGCCGGCCGGCACGGTGTCGCCGCAGAACCAGGCGCAGGCCGCACCGCTGATGATCTCGCCGCTGGCGGCTGGACAGGCGCCGGTCGAACCCGCGCCTGCGCCAACGCCCGCCGCCGGCACCAGTCCCGCCGCAGACGCCTCGGCCGAGAACCCGCAACGCACCCAGCCACCGCAGACCGAACAGGGCCTGCTGGCGATGCTGGTGCTGGCGATGCTCGGCGGACTGGTGTTGAACCTGATGCCCTGCGTGTTGCCGATCCTGTCGCTGAAAGTGCTGGGCCTGGCGCACAGCGGCGAAAGCCGCAGCCACGCGCGCAGCCACGCGATCTGGTATTCGCTCGGCGTGCTGGTGTCGTTTGCGGCGGTCGGCGGGCTGGTGATCGGCTTGCGCGCCGCCGGCCAGGCCGCCGGCTGGGGGTTCCAGCTGCAGCAGCCGTGGTTCGTCGCCGCGCTGGCATATCTGATGTTCGCGGTGGGCCTGAGCCTGTCGGGTGTGTTTACGCTGGGCAGCAACCTGGGCGGCATCGGCCAGTCGCTGGCCGCGCGCAATGGTCCGCTGGGCGATTTCTTCACCGGCGTGCTGGCCTGCGTGGTGGCCAGCCCCTGCATCGCCCCGTTCATGGGCACCGCACTGGCGTATGCGTTCACTGCGCCTGCGCTGCTGGCCATGCTGGTGTTCCTGGCGCTGGGCCTGGGCCTGGCGCTGCCGTTCCTGCTGATCGGTTTCATTCCCTCGCTGGCGCGGCGCCTGCCCACGCCCGGCGCGTGGATGGAAACGCTCAAGCAGGTACTGGCGTTCCCGATGTATCTCACCGCGATCTGGCTGCTGTGGGTGCTGGGCAAGCAGCGCGGCGTGGATGCACTGGCCGTGATGCTGGTCGGCACCACCCTGCTCGCCTTGGGCCTGTGGTGCTTCGAGCGCAGCCGCTGGAACAGCCACCGCCTGGGCATGAGCCTGGCTGCGGTGATGCTGGTACTGGCCCTGGTGCCGGTGGTTGCGGTTACCCGCCTGCGCCTGCCGGCGGCTGTCGCCACCGAAGGCGCGGCCACGTTCTCGCCGCAACTGCTGGACCGCTTGCGCGCCGACAATCGCGTGGTGTTCGTCAACATGACCGCCGACTGGTGCGTGACCTGCAAGGCCAACGAACGCAACGTGCTTGGAGGCGCCGAGTTCCGCGACGCGCTGCGCCGCGTCGATGCGGTCTACATGAAAGGCGACTGGACCAATGTCGACCCGGCCATCAGCACCTTCCTCGACCAGCACCAGGCGGTCGGCGTGCCGCTCTATGTGGTCTACGGCCCAGGCGCACCGCCGGCGATCCTGCCCACGGTGCTGACCAATGCGATTACCGAGGATGCGTTGCTGCGGGCAGCGCGGTGAGCCGCGTTTCGAGATGCGGGCAAGGATGTGGTGCTCTACGACAGCATCGAGGGCGGCACACCAACCCGGGCAACGACACCCAGGCTACGCATGGCGCTGCCCTGATTTAGGTCGTTTCCATGGCGGCATTGCCGCTGCGGAGCGCAAGCTGATCCGGCGACCGACGGCGAGCATCCGCTTGCCGTTTGTGGTCCCGGCAGACACGCCAGCGGCGACCGGCGGCATCGCTGGCGGCGGGACTTGCGACACTCCACCTCGCCCACTGCCCCAGCATGCCACCCGGACGGTCGACCATCGCGCGAGGTGGCGCGATCAACGACGCGAACGACGAACTGCTGCCGGCGGCACAGAACCCTGACGCGTAGCAGTGGAGGATGCAGGCATCCGGACCGGCAACGCTGCCGGCCTGGCCGTGTCGCCCAGTGGCCGCGCCCCAGCGCATCGCGTCTGACTCCATGACGATGCGCAGCCGCGTCACGCACGGCAGGCGAAGGACCTTCGCAACCGGACCTGTTCTGCCCCGATGCCCACCAGCACTCGCACCGGTCGCAACCACCGGGCATTTTCAATCGCCCGTTTAAAACACGCATAACTTCGCCTATCTGGACAGCATCGGCCACATCGCGCAGACTTCTGGCCTTTCCGCTCTGCTGGATGTCATGGCCCACCTGCTGCTGCTGCATGGCCCCAACCTCAATCTGCTCGGTACCCGCGAGCCGGAGGTCTACGGGCGCACCACGCTGGCGCAGATCGATGCGGCCCTGGTCGACCGCGCGCAGGCGGCCGGGCATACGCTCGCCTGCCTGCAATCCAATGCCGAGCATGTGCTGGTGGAGCGCATCCATGCCGCACGCGAGGACGGTACGGTCTACATCCTGATCAACCCGGCCGCCTTCACCCACACCTCGGTGGCGCTGCGCGACGCGCTGCTCGGCGTGGGTCTGCCGTTCGTGGAAATCCACCTGTCCAATCCGCATGCGCGCGAGCCGTTCCGGCACCACAGCTATCTCAGCGACAAGGCCGACGGCGTGATCAGCGGCTTTGGCGCAGACAGCTACCGGCTGGCGCTGGAAGCGGTGATCGCGCGCCTGGAGCGCGACGCATGAGAGCTGCAGCACCGACACCGACGCCCACGCCGGGCGTCTGACCCCATCCCGCCGGTGCCCACCGGCACTCCCCACCGATTCACCTTATGAGGCCCGTATGGATCTCCGCAAAATCAAGAAACTGATCGACCTGCTCGAAGAGTCCAATCTCGCCGAAATCGAGATCAAGGAAGGCGAAGAAAGCGTGCGTCTGGCGCGCGTGCCCAAGGGCACGGCCATGATGAGCGCTCCCATGCAGCAGTACGCGCCGGCCCCCGTCGCGCAGGCACCGGCCGCCGCCACCATGCCGATGCAGTCGCCCACCGAGGCCTCCACCGGCGGTGCCAAGCAGGCCGCTGCGTTGCCGGAAGGCCACGTGCTGCGCGCGCCGATGGTCGGCACGTTCTACACCTCGCCTTCGCCGGACAAGCCGGCCTTCGTCACCGTCGGTCAGCAGGTCAAGGCCGGCGACACCCTGGCCATCATCGAGGCGATGAAGATGTTCAACCCGATCGAAGCCGACATCTCCGGCACCGTCGTGGCCATCCTCGGCGAAACCGGCCAGCCGGTGGAATTCGATCAGCCGTTGTTTGTGATTGGCTGAAGCGCGGGGATTAGGGAATCGTGATTCGGGATTCGCAAGAGCGACCGCATGAGCGCCTGACGGTATGGCGCGACGCGATGTCGCTTGTCGAAACCATCTACCGCCTGAGCCACGACTTTCCTGATTCCGAACGCTTTGGACTGACGGCACAAATGCGACGCGCGGCGATCAGCATTCCGTCCAACATCGCCGAAGGCGCCGCGCGGCGCTCCACGGCCGAGTACCTGCGCTACCTCTCGATGGCGCGCGGTTCGTTGGCGGAGCTGGACACCCAACTGCAGATTGCAACCCGGCTGCAGTTTGCTGCACCGGATGCGGTAATTCTCGACCTGTTGAATCGCACATTTGCCAAGCTCAATGCATTGATCCGCACGCTGGACGAATCGCGACATGTCCGCGAGACCGGCGCCTTCTACGAATCCCCACTTTCGAATCCCCAATCCCATGCTAGATAAAGTCGTCATCGCCAACCGAGGTGAAATCGCGCTGCGCATCCTGCGCGCGTGCCACACGCTCGGCATCCGCACGGTCGCGGTGCATTCCACGGTCGACCGTAACCTCAAGCACGTGGCCATGGCCGATGAGTCGGTGTGCATCGGCCCGGCCGCCTCCAGCGACAGTTACCTCAACATCCCGGCGTTGATCGCCGCGGCCGAGGTGACCGATGCGCAGGCCATCCATCCCGGCTACGGCTTCCTGTCGGAAAACGCCGACTTCGCCGAGCGCGTGGAAGAATCCGGCTTCATCTTCATTGGTCCCAAGGCCGACACCATTCGCCTGATGGGCGACAAGGTCGAGGCGATCCGCGCGATGAAGGCCGCCGGCGTGCCGTGCGTGCCCGGTTCGGGCGGCCCGCTGGGCGACGACATCGTCGCCAACACCAAGGTGGCGCGCGAAATCGGCTACCCGGTCATCATCAAGGCCGCCGGCGGCGGCGGTGGACGCGGCATGCGCGTGGTGCATTCGGAGGCGGCGTTGAAGGCTGCGATCGAAACCACCAAGTCCGAAGCCAAGGCCGCTTTCAGCAACGATCAGGTCTACATGGAGAAGTTCCTGGAAAATCCACGTCACGTGGAAATCCAGGTGCTCGCCGATGGCCAGGGCGGCGCGATCCATCTGGGCGAACGCGATTGCTCGATGCAGCGCCGCCACCAGAAGGTGGTGGAAGAAGCGCCGGCACCGGGCATCACCGAAGAACTGCGCGCCGAGATCGGCAAGGTGTGCGTGGATGCCTGCATCCGCATCGGCTATCGCGGCGCGGGCACCTTCGAATTCCTGTTCGAAGGCGGGCGCTTCTACTTCATCGAAATGAACACGCGTATCCAGGTGGAGCACCCGGTGACCGAGCGCATCACCGGCATCGACCTGGTGTGCGAGCAGCTGCGCATCGCCGCCGGCCACAAGCTCAGCATCAAGCAGAGCGACATCGTGCTGCGCGGACATGCGATCGAGTGCCGCATCAACGCCGAAGACCCGGAAACCTTCATGCCCAACCCGGGCCTGATCACTGCCTTCCATCCGCCCGGTGGCCCGGGTGTGCGGGTGGATACGCACATCTATGCCGGCTACAAGGTGCCGCCGAACTACGACTCGATGATCGGCAAGTTGATCGTGCACGGCCCCGACCGCGAGACCGCGATCGCGCGCATGCGCGTGGCGCTGAGCGAGATGGTGGTGGATGGCATCAAGACCAACATCCCGCTGCAGCAGCGCATCATGCGCGACAAGGGCTTCCAGGCCGGTGGGCAGAACATTCACTATCTGGAAAAGCGCCTGGCCGAGCGCAAGAACAAGTCGATCGCGCTGGTCTGATCGCAAGCCGCAAGTCACGAAAAAGCCCGGGAAACCGGGCTTTTTTTATGCCACTGAAACACGAACCCGATTACGCCGTGTTTCATGTGACCGTGTGTTCCCGCGCGCGGATAGGCAGGCATGCACGCGACAGCGACGCGCACGATCCACCGCCCCATGTTCGTCACCGCAAGACGGGGTTCTCCCTACCGTCTACGCGACGGCCGACGGCGCGCGGCATGCCGACAACGTATCGGTCATTGCAACTGGCCGCCAACGGCAGGCGCGGATCGTTGCCGACCACCACGCGGGATAGCCGCAGCAACAGATGCACCGTTGCCGCCAGGTTCGCCAGCGACACCTGGCGACATGAGCGCTGACGCTCCTGGCAGCATGCCCTGGTGGTTCGGCGTGCATGATGCCCCTGCAGTGGTACCGCATCGACGAAAACCGGCAGCGCGGACGCACGGCGCAGGACGACCTGCGAGGGTCGCATCGACGTTCGCGCCAGGCGCTGGAGGTGGCCGCCCGGCACTCCCCCCACTGGCACGCGCAGCGCAAGAAAGCCCCGGCCCAGCAGTCCGCCTGCACGAATGGTCTACGATGCACGCTTTCGAATTGCCTAGCCGCCACGATGCCGTTTCTTGAACTGACCCTGCCCTGCTCCGATGCCACCCAGCCCCGTTTCCAGAATGCGCTGGACGATGTGGGCGCGTTGGCGGTGACCCTGCTCGACGCCGATGCCGATACCAGCAACGAGCGCGCCATCCTCGAACCCGGCGTGGGCGAAACGCCACTGTGGAACACGCTGGTGCTGACCGCGCTGTTCGATGGCGACAGCGATGCGCTGGTGTTGCTGGCCGCGCTGGAAGCGTTCGATCCCGGGCTGGACTGGAGCCAGGTGGCGTTTCGCAGCGTGCAGGACGACGACTGGGAACGCGCCTGGATGGATCAGTTCAAACCGATGCAATTCGGCACGCGCACCTTCATCGTGCCGTGGAATCACGACCTGCCCGAGGCTGCGCAGGCGCCCGACGCGGCGGTGGTGCGGCTGGATCCAGGCTTGGCGTTCGGTTCGGGGACGCATCCGACCACCGCGCTGTGCCTGCGCTGGCTGGACGGCCTGGCTGGCAACGGCCAGCTGCAGGGCCGCAGCGTGCTCGATTTCGGGTGCGGCTCCGGCATTCTCGCGGTCGCCGCGTTGAAGCTGGGCGCGACCAGTGCAGTGGGCGTGGACAACGACCCGCAGGCGCTGCTGGCCACCGCCGACAATGCCGCGCGCAATGCGGTGGAGACGCAACTGACCGTGCATCTGCCGCAGGACGAGCCGGTGCAGACCTACCCGGTGGTGGTGGCCAACATCCTGGCCTCGGCGCTGGATACGCTGGCCGACACCCTGGCCGCCCGCGTGGCGCCGGGCGGGCGGATTGCGCTGTCTGGCATCCTGCACGGCCAGGAGGACGCGTTGCTGCAGCGCTACGCGCCGTGGTTTGAGCAACTGCGCTGCGAACGCGACGAAGACTGGATGCGCATCGACGGCGTGCGCCGCGCCTGACTCGCTGCACCCTCAGCGCGCCGGCCGGCCGGCGCGGATCTGCGCGGTGGTCAACGCATCGGCCGCGCTGATCGCCCGCAAGCGGGTGACCGCCTGCCAGCCGTCGCGCTGCAGGGCCGCGTTGCGCCAGCGCCCGGCGTGTCTGGCGGCATAGACACGTAACGCCAGCTCGGCCAGCAGCAGCGCCGCCCAGGCGGTGGACGCCCACCCCTGCGTGCCGGCCAGCGTCACGCCGCCGGCCAGGCCCAACAACAGCATGCCCGAAGCCAGCAGCCGCCAGTGCCGGTAACGCAGCGCCCAACTCCGCGGCGCCAGTCCCGCTGACCAATGCATGCCCTCACGCACCGCCATCCAGTCCGCATTGCGCCGCCAGACCAGGTAGCGCGCCGCGCCGTGGAAGCGACTGACGCCCGGGTCCAATGGCGAATGCGCAGGCCACGGGGCGGTGGGTGGAGCCCCTGGTGCCGCGGGATCGGAGTGCGCGGCACGGGATTTGGAAGTGGCTGGCTCGACCATGAACATCCTCCTTGAGTTCGTTGTGATGCTGTCGTCATTGACGGCAGGACAGTATCGCAAACATAGAGCGATATGAAAGTAATACGAACTATGAAGCAGGGCTTCTAGAGCTATATCTCCCGGCCCGTCCCCCCACCATCGGTGCCGTGTGAGCAAGCTGTACGAGCGAATACGAGAAGCCCGCAGCCTCACCAAGCTCACGCAGGAAGCGCTGGCCGGGGAGTTGGGGGTGACGCGCAGCGCGGTCGCGCAGTGGGAGATGGCCGAAGGCACCGCGCCGTCGGTGGAGAACCTGATCGGGCTGGCCAAGCGCAGCGGCATGGCCTTCGAATACCTGGCCACGGGCCGAGGTGAGCGCACGTTCGGCCCGCCGGTATCGGCCATCGCCGAAGAACCCGCCCAATATCGCCGCCTGGACGACCAGCAACGCATGCTGCTGTCGCGTTTCGACACGCTGGCACCGCGTCAGCGCAGCGGGTTGCTGGATCTATTGCTGGCGGAGGGGAAGACGCGGCGCAGGCGCTGATTCGGGATTCGGGATTCGGGATTCGGGATTCGGGATTCGGGATTCGGGATTCGGGAATCGGGAATCGGGAATCGGGAATCGGGAATCGACGGCAGCGTGTCTGATTGGTGGGCGATTGCAAACCGGCGTTGAGTGCATCGTTGGCTGGGGTGTACCCATGCGGTGGCCGATGCATGCGTGCGTGCGTGCAGTGTCGGGTGCGGCCGCTGCGCCCCCCGGGTTCGCCCAGCGGCGTGCACGTGGTTGAATAGCGCTCTTCTCGCTGCACGCCTGCCGATGCCAGAGACTCCGCCACCGCGCCGCCCCCTTGCCACGTTCCTGCGTGCGACGCCGGCCGCACCATCGCTGATTCCAACGCCGGTGGTGCCGCCCGTCCACGCGCCGGAACAGCCGCTGCCGGTGACATCTGCAGACCTGCCACCTGCACCCTCGCAGGAGCCGGCTCCTGCACCGCTGGCGCCGATCGTTGCCGCGCCAGCGACGCCTGCGGGCAGGCCGCCACACATCGATGCCGCCACGCCCCGTCGCGATGGCCTGGACGCGTCGGCGTCGCTCGATTCCACTGATGCTTCGCCGTCGCCCGCGCCACCGCGCGCTGCAGCCACGCAGGGCAGCGAACACCCGCGGCCGGCGGCCGCTGCCACGGCGATGGACGCAGCGCCGGCCACCTCGAGCACGCAGCAGCCCGATCACGCCCCGGCTGCCAATGCCGCCCCGGCCGATGGCCTGCCCCCGGACACCGCAGGCCCGGCCACAGCGACGGTGGCTCAGCTCACGCCTCCTGCCGCGCGCGGCATGGATCACGCATCCGACGTCCACGCTGGGGCAGCGTCCGGGATCGCGGCGCAACACGCGTCCGCCAACACCGCAACGGTCGCTGGCGCCGTCGCCGCCTCCAGCGCCTCGACCGCAGCGCACCTTCCGCAACGGCCGCCGGCCGTCGCCGCGCCCGCTTTCGCAAGACGTGGTCTCGGCCGCCCGCGGCTACGTGCCAGCGCAACGCAGTGGGCGGTGTTGTTCGGGCTGCTGGGCGTGCTTGCCGTGCAGATCGTCATTGCCGACCGCGCCCACTTGGCCGCCAACGCACACTGGCGGCCATTGGTCGGTGCGGCCTGCCAGGCATTGCGCTGCACGTTGCCGGCGTGGCGCGAGCCGGCGGCGCTGACCCTGCTCAACCGCGAGGTGCGCCCGTTGCCGGGCGTGCCCGGTGCACTGCAGGTGCAGGCCAGTTTCCGCAACGACGCGCGCTGGGCGCAGGCCTGGCCGTGGCTGCAGCTGTCGCTGTCCGACGCCGATGGGCGGGTGATCGGCACGCGGGTGCTGGCGCCACACGAGTATCTGGGCCAGCCGCCGGCCGCGCAGGACACGCTGGCGCCAGGCCAGGCGGTGCAGGTGGCGTTTTCCGTCCGCGAACCGGCCGCGAGCACCGCCGCCTTCAGTTTCGAGTTCCGTTGAGCCGACGCGACGTGCAACGAATGGCCACATGGGCGTGGCGACCTTTGAGGTCACGCGCTAGACTCACTCCCCCTCGCCGGCCACGCGTCCCGGCTTCGTGACACTGGGAACCTCCTTTGAACGCAGCCCCCTCTCGTCCTGACACCAGTCGTGGCGCCCCGAAGTCGCCTCTGCGCGAACACGTGGCCCAGTCCGTCCGCCGTTATCTGCGCGACCTGGACGGCAGCGATGCGGACGACGTCTACGAAATCGTGTTGCGCGAGATGGAGATCCCGTTGTTCGTCGAAGTGCTCAACCACTGCGAGGGCAACCAGAGCCGCGCGGCGGCGATGCTGGGCATTCACCGGGCGACCTTGCGCAAGAAGCTCAAGGAATATGGGCTGACCTGAGGGCGGGCATCGGAGCCGGGCACTCGCAGGCGCGGTGTCGCGTCGCTGGCAGTCCGGCACGCAGGGCATCTGCCATTCGCCGGAGCCACGTTTCTGATCGGTTGTGCCTTGCGCATGCCGGGGCACGTCCCGCTGTCGATGCGTGCCCAGCGTGGGCGTGTTGGCTGCACGCGTGATGATGCGCTTCTGGTCGTGCCTGCGTGATGCCACGCGGGCTGGCGCCGTCGCCGGGTTCGCTGCACAGCGTGGTCGAACGCATCCGGTCAGGCCAACTGCCGCATTCGGCAGTTGGCCATCGCAGACCTGGATCAGCGACGCCGATGGCGTGCCTGCGCCGCCCTGCTCAGTGGGGCGATTGCGCGGCGGGCGCATGATCGGCTGCAGACGCCGGCCCGCCGTCATGCTCAAGCACGATCGTATCGAACGGTTCTTCGAACGGGTCATCGAATTTTTCGACCACGTTCCTGTCGTCATCGACCTGGTAGGCGGTGTCGGCCTCGACCCCTTCCTCGCCGGTCTTGGCGATGATGTTGGTATAGCGCTTGCCGTCCCAGCATCGGAAGATCAATACCGAGTCTTCGCCGCCGGTCAAGGTGGAGCCCAGGCTGCCGATCAACCTGCTGTTGGCTCCGGCGGTCAGGATGCTGTTCTTGCCGGCCGTCAGCTTGCTGCGGTCGCCGGCCATCAGCGTGCAGTCATCGCCTGCGGTGAGCTTGCTGCGGTCTCCGGCAGTGAGGTAGCTGTTGCGGCCGGCCAACAGCTTGCTGCGATCGCCGGCGATCTGGGTGCTGTCGGCACCGGCGATCAACTTGCTGCGATCCCCCGCCGTCTGGATGCTGCCCATGCCGGCGATCAGCGTGCTGCGCGAACCGGCGGTCTGCGAACTCAGTTTGCCGGCGATCAGCATGCTCCGATGTCCGGCGATCTGGGTGCTTTCGTGCCCGGCGATCAACGAACTCCCATAGCTTGCGATCTGATTGCTGCCATAGCCGGCCGTCAGAGAACTGCGCACGCCGCTGGTCAACGTGCTGCCATACCCGGCGATCAGCGAACTGTCTTGGCCTGCGGTCTCGGTACTGCCGTAGCCGGCGGTCAACGAGCTGTTGTCCTGTGCAGTCAAGGTGCTGCCGTAACCGGCCGTCAGCGTGCTGTCACCACCGGCGGTCTGGCTGCTGCCGTAGCCGGCGATCAGGGTGCTGGAGAACCCGGCGATTTCGGTGCTGCCGTAGCCGGCGGTGAGCGTGCTGTTTTCCAGCGCGGTCAGCGTGCTGCCGTAGCCGGCGGTGAGGGTGCTGTCGTAGCCGGCGGTCTGGGTGCTGCCGTAGCCGGCGATCAAGATGCTTTCATAACCGGCGGTGGAGTTGCTGCCATAGCCGGCGGTCAGAATGCTGCCATGTCCTGCGGTTTGCGTACTGCCGTAGCCGGTGGTGAGCCAGCTGATTTCCTGCGCCGTCTGGGTGCTGCCGTAGCCGGCGGTCAGGGTGCTCTCGTAGCCTGCGGTCTGGGTGCTGCCATAGCCGGCAATCAGCGAACTCTGGAAGCTGGCGGTGGAGGTACTGCCGTAGCCGGTGATCAGCCAGCTGCTGCTCTGCGCGGTCTGGGTGCTGCCGTAACCGGCCGTCAGTGAACTGTCGTAGCCGGCCGTCTGGGTGCTGCCATAGCCGGCGATGAGCGAACTGTCCGGGCCGGCCATCGATGAACTGCCGTAGCCGGCGATGAGCGAACTGCTCTCCTGGGCGGTCTGGGTGCTGCCATAGCCGGTGGTGAGAATGCTCTTGTAACCGGCCGTCTGGGTACTGCCGTAGCCGGCGATCAGCGTGCTGTCGTGACCAGCGGTGGAGGTGCTGCCGTAGCCGGTGGTGAGCATGCTGCGCTCCTGCGCAGTCTGCGTGCTGCCGTAGCCGGCGGTGAGCATGCTTTTGAAACCCGCCGTCTGCGTGCTGCCGTAGCCGGCGATCAGCGAGCTGTCCGAGCCGGCAGTGGAGGAGCTGCCATAACCGGCGGTGAGCACGCTGCCCTCCTGCGCGGTCTGGGTGCTGCCGTAGCCGGTGGTCAGGATGCTCTTGAAGCCCGCCGTCTGCGTGCTGCCGTAGCCGGCGATCAATGAACTGTCCGAGCCAGCGGTGGAGGTGCTGCCGTAACCGGCGGTGAGATCGCTGCCGCTACGGGCGGTCTGCGTGCTGCCATAGCCAGCGGTCAGCGAACTGTCGCCACCGGAGGTCTGCGTGCTGCCGTACCCAGCGATCAAGGTGCTATCGGCACCGGCAGTGGAGGTGCTGCCGTAACCTGCGGTCAGATCGCTGCCCTTGCGCGCGGTCTGGGTACTGCCATAGCCGGCGGTGAGCGAGCTTTCGCCGCCGGAGGTCTGCGTGCTGCCGTAGCCGGCAATCAAGGTGCTGTCGGCACCGGCAGTGGAGGTGCTGCCATAGCCGGTGGTGAGGTCGCTGCCGCTACGCGCGGTTTGTGTGCTGCCGTAGCCGGCAGTGAGCGAACTGGCGTTGCCCGAGGTCTGGGTGCTGCCGTACCCGGCAATCAGCGTGCTCTCGCCACCGGCCGTGGAAGTGCTGCCATAGCCGGTGGTGAGGTCGCTACCGCTACGCGCAGTTTGCGTACTGCCGTAGCCGGCAGTGAGCGAACTGGCGTTGCCCGAGGTCTGGGTGCTGCCGTAACCGGCAATCAGCGTGCTCTCGCCACCGGCCGTGGAGGTACTGCCATAGCCGGTGGTGAGATCGCTGCCGCTGC
>NZ_JACHOF010000010.1:67541-135621 GCF_014199765.1 Xanthomonas sp. 3058
TGCGGGCGGTCTGCGTACTCCCATAGCCGGCGGTGAGCGAACTGTCGCCGCCGGAGGTCTGCGTGCTGCCGTAGCCGGCGATCAAGGTGCTGTCGGCGCCGGCAGTGGAGGTGCTGCCATAGCCGGTGGTGAGGTCGCTGCCGCTGCGGGCGGTCTGCGTACTCCCATAGCCGGCGGTGAGCGAACTGTCGCCGCCGGAGGTCTGCGTGCTGCCGTAGCCGGCGATCAAGGTGCTGTCGGCACCGGCCGTGGAGGTACTGCCGTAGCCGGTGGTGAGATCGCTGCCGCTGCGGGCGGTCTGCGTGCTGCCGTAGCCGGCAGTCAGCGAACTGGCGTTGCCCGAGGTCTGCGTGCTGCCGTAGCCGGCGATCAGCGTGCTGTCCCCACCCGCCGTCGAGGTGCTGCCATAGCCGGCAGTCAAATCGCTGCCCTTGCGCGCGGTTTGCGTACTGCCGTAACCGGCAGTCAGCGAGCTCTCGCCGCCGGAAGTCTGTGTACTGCCGTAGCCGGCGATCAAGGTACTGTCGGCACCGGCGGTGGCAGTGCTTCCATAACCAGCGGTCAGGTCGCTGCCCTTGCGCGCGGTTTGCGTACTGCCGTAGCCGGCAGTCAGGGAGCTGTCGCCACCGGAGGTCTGCGTGCTGCCGTAGCCGGCGATCAAGGTGCTGTCGGCGCCGGCGGTGGAGGTGCTGCCGTAACCGGCAGTCAGATCGCTACCGGTGCGCGCGGTCTGCGTGCTGCCATAGCCGGCGGTCAGCGAGCTGGCATTGCCCGATGTCTGCGTACTGCCGTAGCCGGCGATCAACGAACTGTCGGCACCGGCAGTGCCGGTGCTGCCATACCCAGCCGTCAGGTCACTGCCATCCTGCGCGGTCTGGGTACTCCCGTAGCCGGCGGTGAGCGAGCTCTCGCCGCCGGAGGTCTGCGTACTGCCGTAGCCGGCGATCAAGGTGCTATCGGCGCCGGCGGTGGCGGTGCTGCCATAGCCGGCGGTGAGATCGCTGCCGCCCTGCGCCGTCTGGGTACTGCCGTAGCCGGCAGTCAGCGAACTGTCGCCACCGGAGGTCTGGGTGCTGCCATAGCCTGCGATCAACGAGCTGTCGGCACCGGCGGTTTCGGTACTGCCGTAGCCAGCGGTCAGATCGCTGCCGCTGCGTGCGGTCTGCGTGCTGCCGTAGCCGGCGGTCAGCGTGCTTCCGCCACCGGCCGTTTGCGAGCTGCCATAGCCGGCCACGATAGTGCTGTCGGATCCGGCCACACCGGTGCTGCCGTAGCCGGCGATCAACTCGCTACGATTACCCGCTGTTTCGGTGCTTCCATAGCCTGCGATCAGCTGACTTTGATCGGCACCGGTGAGCGTGCTGCCATAGGTTGCGATCTCGCGCGTGAGCGCCGTGTCCTGCGGATGCGGCGGCATCTGCACGCCGCCGGCGCCGGCCAATGGCGGCGGCGGCTGTGGCTGTGTCGGTGACACGGAATAACCGCTCTGCTCCACTGCCGGCGCAGTGAACTGCGCCTGTGCTGCCTTGGGAACGAATTGCGCAGCAATGACTGCGGCTACAGGCGGCTCCGGCGGGGGCGGCGCATGCTGCTCGATGCCGGCGGCAATGCACTGCATGGCGCCTGCACGGTTGCCGGCGTAGACCACCTCGGCCCGGGGAAACTTGATCATTCCCTCCTCGCCCAGCCAGATGATGTCGGCGGTGTCCACCATGCACACCACCCAGTGCGCATCGGCATGCATGTTCAGATGCGCATTGGTACCCTGCCCCCACAGCAGGCCGGTCAGGCCGTTTTCCTGCTTGATGGTGGGTTGCCAATGCGTGCACTCGACACTGCCTGTGCGTGGCCAGATCAGACCGCAATGATCGGACATATTGTTGGTGCAGGTGCGTAACGCCAAGACTTTTTCACGATTCATAAGAATGATCTCATCTGGATATTCCGGGCAGCGATGCAAGCCGACGCTGGTTGCCGCCGATAACGCGGGCACGGATCATCCAGCCGTCATGGCAAGGCAGATCCACCCGTTGGCAAGGCGAGCGCCGGCACTGCAATGGTGGGTATCAACGAACGCCCCGAGGCGCCCGTGCGCTGCGGTGTCTTGCTTGAATCGCAGGGTCATGGACGGCCGTGACTGCAAGACGCAGCTGGGGTGATGGCAAGGCTGGCTCCTGCGCGACAGCCGTTGCAGCGAATATCGAAGGGACGCCTCGCCGAGAGCGCCATTGACTTTGAACCTGTCGAACAAACAGATCAGCGAGTCCAGATCGTGGATCAGCCGTGCCAGGTCATTGTCGCCACAAGAGAAGCCAGGTGCGCATCACCGAAGAACAACAACGGGCCACGTCCCAGAATGCCGGCTTTTTTTGCCGATATGCGACCGGGTCGGAATTCTGTCCTGCGACAATGCTTGCGACATTCGAATCGTTTCGCGCACCCATCGGTTTTCGTGACGCATTGGCGTCGCACATCTTAAATACCGATGCGACGAAACCCCGCACCGGAAAATCCATGCATTAAATGAGAAGTGCGTTAGTTAATGCATGTGATATATACCCGCCTTCAGAAAGTGCACCGTTTGCACTTTCTCCGTGTTCGCTAAAGGCCCGGAACGGTGCCCAGGTTGCGGTGATGCGGGCAGCACGGCGCGGCAAACAGATAGAGCGCGTTACGCATGCAATCGATCGAGCACGCCACCGTGGCCTTCACGCATGCGGCCACGGCGTCGATGCCGCGATCGCAGCTGATCGCCGGCACCACCAGTCGGCCCCGGCGCTTATCGGATCCTCGCCGACCGCATGCCACGGTGTGAATGCGGCGATCGACCACAACGCCAGCCCGCACCTGGCTGGCCGGCAATCACCTCCACTCCAATGCGCGCACGATCGTGCGCAGCCGCAGCACTGCGGTCACCAATGCGCCGGCGATCAGCACGCACAGTGCGCCCACCAGCATCCACGCCGCAGGCGTTGCGTGGCCCAGCCACTGCACCGGAATGGCCAGCGCGGTGACCAGCGACAACCAGTGCATGCGCTGTACACGCGTCATCGGCCCCTGGCGTGGCTCCGGCGTGCCGCAGGCCAGACCGAGCATGCGCACATACGCGGTGACCACGCAGCACAACGCGGCCGCCCACCCCAGTTGCGCCGCCCACGGCACGCTGGCCTGCAGGCCATAGCCAAGCCCGATGCAGACCACGACATCGGACAGGCGATCCGGCGCATCGTTGTAGACCTCGCCCGCACGCCCGACCAGGCGCGCCTCACGTGCCAGCACGCCATCCATGCGGTTGCACCACAACCGGCCCTGCAAACCGAGCAAGGCCAGCAACAACGGCGCCGCGCCCTCGCGCGCCGGGTGGCTCAAGGCGATGTAGAACATCAGACCGGCCAGTGCGGCAAAGGCGATCCCTGCCCATGACACACCATTCGGCGTGGCGCCGCGTTCGCGCAATGCGCGTGCCCAGCGACGGCGGCGTTCCGGTAATTGCGGTGTGTGTTGCATCAGTCGCCCCCTCCCCCGCATCCACCGCATCCACCACCACCGCTGTCGCCGCCGCCACTGTCACCGCCGCCACCGCAACTGGTCGTCGAGCTGTCGCCAGTGGTGGACATGGGCGAACGCAGCGTGTGGTAGCTCTCCCACGGCGTCCCCAGCAAGGCGGCGGTGCCATACAGCGCCACCACGTGACTCGGATCGGCGCCGCCGCGCGCAGCGTCGGGTTTCACCGTCTCTCTGCGCACGGCGATCTGCTGGTCTCCGGCCAACGTGCGGCGCGCCGGCGCCAGCAGGAACCCCAACACCACCATGCTGAGCAGCACCATCAGGGCCAGCAGGTAACCGATCGGGTACCCGCCCTGCAGGCCGATCACGATCTTGCATGCGCCCAGTAGCCACAACGCTGCAACCGGGAGCGCGCTGAGCCCGCGCACCCACAGCGCATGGCGCGGATCCAGCCACAGCCCCTTCGCGACCACGCGCTGCTGCACAGGCTCTGCCAAGGCGCGTAGCGCCTGCCATGCCACGACCGGGTCTTCGGCATTGCCTGCGATCTGCAAGGCCGGGGCGAGCGCAGCTGGCACCGTGGCTACCGCGTTGCGGCGCAGCCGCACGCGCCCCTGCGCCTCTTCATCGCGCTCAAGAAATACTGCGTTGGTGGCAAGCAACTGCGCGAAATACAGGTCGGCCACGCGGGCGTCGCCACCGCTCAGGTAGGCCACCTCGGCAGCATCGGACAGGTGCTGGTTGGAAGCTCCCCCCACGCCGCGCGCCCAACGCCGCAGCAGCGCGGCTGCCGACCATGCCAGGCCGATCAGCACCACGAACAGCGCCAGAAAATGCGTTCCCCGCCAGTGCAGCGGGGACAGGACGCCGGTGTTGGCGTTGCTGCCGAACGCGGCAACGACCAACGTTGCGGCAGCCCATCCCATCACCGTGCCGATCCCGCGCGTCCACCTGTCGTGACCGGCACCGCCACGCACTGCACGCAAGGTGGCCTCCGCATCCAGCGCAGGCGACGGCGTCGATACCGACGCGCTCGGGGGCTGCCGCGCCGCTGGCCACAGCGCTGCCGGCGGCTCGCCGAAATGCTGGCGATAGCGTTCCAATGTCTGCCGGTACTGCGCCTGGAAGCGCATGTCCTCGTCAGCGCCTGCACGCCCGGGCTGATGGTGCAAGGTGGTCTGCAGCACCTGCGGGCAGAACTGCTGCCAATACGCACGGGTGTCGGTGAGGTGGGTGTGCCAGACCTGGTCGATCAACGGGCTGGGCGTGACATCCTGCGTGCCGGTGCAGGCCAGAAAACAGAAGCGGCGGTATTCCTCCACCATCCGCTGTGCCTGCGTCACGCTGCAATGCGCCTGCTTGGCGACGCGACCGACGAACGCCGCCAATGCCGCGTCATCATCGCCGAAGCGATATGCCTGCAGCCGTTGCCATAACGCCTGTTGTGCAGGCGTGGCCGCGATCGGATCAAGGCGTGCGGACTCCGGTTGATTTGTCACAAGCGCTCCTTGCCGATCGATGCCGCAGCCCATGTCAGCAGCTGCCCCCTCACACCCGCGAACTGCCACGGCCGCAGGCGGGGCATGCTGGACCAACGCGCCCGCCAATCACGCCTTGCTGCCCGTCGAGGCAGCACCCCCGCGCGCGCGCAACGCCATCTCCGGTTGCCGTGTGGCCGCGTCCTGGTTGCTGCGACCGCCGTACGTTGAGGTGGGCAGCCCGCTGCGCTGTCCGCGATGTCCGACCGAACCCGCGGGTCAGGATGCTGTGGGGTGCATCGAGCGCCATGCGCACCGGCATGCGGGCCGGTGGCAGCGGCCAGTTCGCGCCAGCGTGATGGCGCACCACCGTCGTTGCGTCGCGCGCGGTCATGCTGGGCGGTGCAGACGCCGCGAAAGAGCGTGCCCGCCAGCGGCCGCAGCGGCGCGTGGAAACGTCGTTTCAGAGCAGGGGTCGCGTCCATTGCCGTCTATTGAGTCCATTCGAGCGCTGGCGCAGCCTACAATATCGGCTGCCCCGCAACGACATCCCCCACCGATGGCCTCTGATTTCCTGCCCGTGCGCCGGGCCCTGCTCTCCGTTTCCGACAAGACCGGCCTGATCGATCTGGCCCGCGCGCTGGTGGCGCGCAAGGTCGAGCTGCTGTCCACCGGCGGCACCGCCAAGGCGATCCGCGAGGCCGGCCTGCCGGTCACCGACGTTGCCGAGCTGACCGGTTTCCCGGAGATGATGGACGGCCGCGTCAAGACCCTGCACCCGCTGGTGCACGGCGGCCTGCTCGGCCGCGCCGGCGTCGATGAAGCGGTGATGGCCGAACACGGCATCGCGCCGATCGACCTGCTGGTGCTGAACCTGTATCCGTTCGAGTCGGTGACCGCCCAGGCCGATTGCACACTGGCCGATGCGGTGGAAAACATCGATATCGGCGGCCCGGCGATGCTGCGCTCGGCAGCGAAGAATTTTGCCCGCGTGGCGGTGGCCACCGACCCGGCGCAGTACGCCGAGCTGCTCGCCGAACTCGATGCCAACGACGGGCAGCTGTCGGCGGCCAAGCGCTTTGCGCTGTCGGTGGCCGCGTTCAACCGCGTGGCGCAGTACGACGCGGCGATCAGCAACTACCTGTCCGCCGTGGCCGACAGTGCGGAGAGCGTGCCCACGCGCAGCCCGTTCCCGGCGCAGATCAATTCCAACTTCATCAAGGTGATGGACCTGCGCTACGGCGAGAACCCGCACCAGGCCGGCGCGTTCTACCGCGACCTGTATCCGGTGCCGGGCACCTTGGCCACCTTCCAGCAGTTGCAGGGCAAGGAGCTGAGCTACAACAACCTGGCCGACGCCGATGCCGCATGGGAATGCGTGCGTCAGTTCGATGCGCCGGCCTGCGTGATCGTCAAGCACGCCAACCCCTGTGGCGTGGCGGTGGGCGCGGCCTGCGGTGATGCCTACGAGCTGGCCTATGCGACCGACCCGACCAGTGCCTTCGGCGGCATCCTGGCCTTCAACAAGACGCTGGATGCGGCCACTGCAAAAGCGATTCTCGACCGCCAGTTCGTCGAGGTACTGATCGCCCCCGACTACGATGCCGGCGCGCTCGAGTACGCGACCAAGAAAGCCAACGTGCGCGTGCTCAAGATCCCGCACGGCAACGGCCTCAACAACTACGACACCAAGCGCATTGGCTCTGGCCTGCTGATGCAGTCGTCCGACAACCGCGGCATGTCGCTGGGCGAATTGAGCGTGGTCACCCAGCGTGCGCCCAGCGATGCGGAACTGGGCGATCTGCTGTTCGCCTGGCGCGTGGCCAAGTACGTCAAATCCAACGCGATTGTCTACGCCAAGGACAGCCGCACGATTGGTGTGGGCGCCGGGCAGATGAGCCGCGTGGTGAGCGCCAAGATCGCCGCGCTCAAGGCCGAAGAAGCCAAGCTCACGGTGGCCGGCTCGGTGATGGCCTCCGATGCGTTCTTCCCGTTCCGCGACGGCATCGACGCCGCCGCCGCCGCCGGCATCCAGGCGGTGATCCAGCCGGGCGGTTCGATGCGCGATGGCGAGGTGATCGCCGCCGCCGACGAGCATGGCATCGCGATGGTGTTTACCGGCGTGCGGCATTTCAGGCACTGACGTGCCGGGATTCGGGAATGGGGATTCGGGAGTGGCAACGTCGCTCTGGTTTCTGCTGTTTCCGAGCCACGCCTTGCTTCAACCAATCCCCAATCACGACTCCCCAATCTCGGCACTCACATGAAAATCCTTGTCATCGGCTCCGGCGGCCGTGAACATGCCCTGGCCTGGAAGATCGCGCAGTCCGCGCAGGTGAGCGAGGTGCTGGTGGCACCCGGCAATGCCGGCACTGCGACCGAAGCCAAGTGCCGCAATGTGGCGATCAAGGTCGATGATCTCGATGGCCTGCTCGCATTGGCGCAGCGCGAGGCCGTCGCGCTCACCGTGGTCGGCCCGGAAGTGCCGCTGGTGCTGGGCGTGGTCGACCGCTTCCATGCGGCTGGCCTGCGCATCTTCGGGCCCACCGCCAAGGCGGCGCAGCTGGAGGGCAGCAAGGCCTTCGCCAAGGATTTCCTGGCCCGCCACGGCATCCCCACCGCGTATTACGCGGTGCACACGGAAGTGGACGCGGCGCTGGCCTATGTGCGCGAAAAAGGCGCGCCGATCGTGGTCAAGGCCGATGGCCTGGCCGCCGGCAAGGGCGTGATCGTGGCGATGACGCTGCGCGAAGCCGAAGAGGCGGTGCGCGACATGCTCTCGGGCAATGCGTTTGGCGATGCCGGCGCGCGCGTGGTGATCGAGGAATTCCTCGACGGCGAAGAAGCCAGCTTCATTTCGATGGTCGATGGCACCCATGCCTTGCCGATGGCCACCAGCCAGGATCACAAGCGCGTCGGCGATGGCGACACCGGCCCCAATACCGGCGGCATGGGCGCGTACTCGCCGGCCCCGGTGGTCACGCCCGAGGTGCATGCGCGGGTGATGCGCGAGGTGGTCGAGCCGACCGTGCAAGGCATGATCGCCGACGGCGTGCCGTTCACCGGGTTCCTGTACGCCGGGCTGATGATCGATGCGCACGGCGCGCCCAAGGTGATCGAATTCAACGTGCGCTTCGGCGACCCGGAAACCCAGCCGGTGATGCTGCGCCTGCAGTCGGACCTGGTCGATCTGCTCGACGCGGCCATCGACGGCAAGCTCGACAAGGCACAGGCGCAGTGGGATCCGCGCCCCTCGCTGGGCGTGGTGATCGCGGCCAAGCCCTATCCGGAAACCCCGGTCACCGGCGAGGTCATCACCGGCCTGGACCAGGTGCCGACCAGCGCCAAGGTCTTCCACGCCGGCACGGCGCTCAATGCCGCAGGCGAGGTGATCAGCACCGGTGGCCGCGTGCTGTGCGTGGCCGCCTTGGGCGACAGCGTGCAGGACGCACAGCGCACCGCGTATGCCGGCCTGCAGCCGATCCACTGGCCCAACGCCTTCCAGCGCAGCGATATCGGCTGGCGTGCGATCGCCCGCGAGCGGCAGGCGCAGGGCTAAGCCGCGTCCTTCCCCCGCCGGCGGGGGAAGGTGCCCGAAGGGCGGATGGGGGCAAGCTCGGACATCCGCTGGTTGTCAGCCGAACAGAGCAACAGCTCACTGGTGGTCGCCGACAAGGCGGTGTTCAAACTCGCAACCACAGGTTGCAAGGTCGTCAAGCGCGATACATGCCCGTGCAGTTGGCCGGACGCGCAGCTCACGCGGCTGCGCGCAGGCAGGTGCAGTTGGGCTGCGGTGCAGGCACCGTCGTCGCGCAATCGGCTCCAATCCGCACAAACGCCGGCTACTGACAAAGAATTAGCCGCCCTCCACCCCGATGGCGCGTGCCTGCGGCAATAATGCCCGGGCACCTTGCCTAACAGAGACTGTGGCCACTCCCTCCTTCGAAACCCGCCTTAGCCGCCTGTGGGCCCATGAAAAGGCCAGCTATGGCCTGCGCGTGTTCATCGCGCTGGCGGTGGCGATGGGCGTGTGCTGGCATTGGCAGCAACTCACCGCGGTGCCGGCGCTGTTCCTGGGCGCGATCGCCAGCGCCATTGCCGAAACCGACGACAACTGGCTGGGTCGCATCAAATCGGTGCTGCTGTCGTTGCTGTGTTTCGCCGCGGCCGCTGCGGCGGTGGTGCTGCTGTTTCCATATCCGCTGGCGTTCGTGGTCGGCATGGCGTTGGCGACGTTTTCGCTGACCCTGCTCGGCGCGCTGGGCGAGCGCTACGCCTCCATCGCGCAGGCCACGGTCGCCCTGTCGATCTACGCCATGATCGGCATGGACCAGCATGGCAGCCATGACCCGCTGATCGCCTGGCATGGCGCGGCGCTGCTGCTGGTCGGGGCCACCTGGTACGGCGTGCTGTCGATCCTGTGGACCATCCTGTTCGCCAACCGCCCGGTACGCGAACGGCTGTCGCGGTTGTTCTTCGAGCTGGGCCGCTATCTCAAGCTCAAGGCCGACCTGTTCGAACCGGTGCGGCAGAGCGACCTGCATGCGCGTCGGCTGGCGCTGGCCGACCAGAACGCCAAGGTCGTTGGCGCGCTCAACGCCGCCAAGACCGCGATCATGAGCCGCTTCGGCCGGTCGGGACGGCCGGGGGTGCAATCGGGTCTGTATTTCCGGCTGTATTACATGGCGCAGGAATTCCACGAGCGCGCCAGTTCCTCGCACTATCCCTACGAAGCGCTGACCGAGGCGTTCTTCCACAGCGATGTGCTGTATCGCTGCCAGCGCCTGCTCGCGCTACAGGGCAAGGCCTGCGCGGCGTTGGGCGAGGCAATCCGGCTGCGCCAGCCGTTCGACTACGGCGAGCACAGCCGCCTGGCCACCGAAGACCTGCGCCAGTCGCTGGACTATCTGCACGCGCGTGCCGACCCGGCACTGGCCCGTTTGCTCGGTGCGCTGGAACTGCTGGTGACCAATCTGCAGAGCATCGAACGCAAGCTCTCGGAAGCGGCGCAATTCGATTCCACCAGCGACAATCTGGACACCCGTCTGCGCGATTCATCGCCACACACCTTGCGCGAAATGGCCGCACGCCTGGGCCAGCAACTCACGCCCGGCTCGGTACTGTTCCGCCACGGCCTGCGCATGGCCATCGCGCTGGTGGTCGGCTACGCCATCATGCAGTCCATCGATGCCGACAACGGCTACTGGATCCTGCTCACCACCGTCTTCGTGTGCCGGCCCAACTACGGCGCCACCCGCCTGCGGCTGGTGCAGCGGATCGCCGGCACCCTGATCGGCCTGGTCGCCACCTGGGCGTTGATGCAGCTGTTCCCCGGCACCGAAGTGCAATTGCTGCTGGCGCTGGCCGCCGCGCTGATCTTCTTCGTCACCCGCACCGATCGCTACATGCTGGCCACCGCCGGCATCACGGTGATGGCGCTGTTCTGCTTCAACCTGCTCGGCGATGGCTTCGTGCTGATCTGGCCGCGCCTGATCGACACCGTGATCGGCTGCGCCATCGCCGCGGCCGCCTCGTTCCTGATCCTGCCCGACTGGCAGGGTCGCCGCCTCAATCAGGTGATGGCCACGGTGCTTGCCAGCTGCGCGCGGTATCTGGCCCAGGTGCTGGAGCAATACGCCAGCGGCATGCGCGACGACCTGCCCTACCGTATCGCGCGGCGCGACATGCACAACGCCGATGCCGCCTTGTCGGTGGCGCTGTCCAACATGCTGCGCGAACCGGGCCGTTACCGGCGCAATCTGGATGCCGGCTTCCGCTTCCTGGCGCTGTCCAACACCTTGCTGGGCTATCTGTCTGCACTGGGGGCACATCGCGCTGCGCTCGAGGGCGACCACGATCCCGCCATCGCGCAGGCCGGCGACTACCTGCAGCGCACGCTGAGCGAAATCGCCACCGCCTTGCGCGAGCGCCAACCGCTGCCCGTGCACGATGAAACCGAAGAAGTCGCCACCGCCGAAGCGCTGGAGCAACACGCCGTGCAACTGCCGCCCAAGCAACGCCTGCTGCGCGACCAGTTGGCGTTGACCCTGCGCTTGCTGCCCAAACTACGTGCTGCGGCCTTGGCGGTCACCACCGCGCCGGCCGAGGGCACCACACGGTTGACGATCAACAAGGCCTAGCGCGTCCTTGCCGGTCGGCGTGGACGCGGCGCAGCCACGGCCGCCTCCACATGGACAGGCGAGGCGAGGCCGCGCACTGCGCGCACAGGCCATCGCCCTGCTCGCCGCGTCGTTCGTCGTGCGCGCCGCGCTTACTTCCAGGTGCTGCGCGACACACTCAAGCCCACCCACCCCAGCGCCGCTGCAGCCAGCGCCGCACCACCGATCACCACACCATTCCAGCCGGCCTGCGCATACGCCGCCGTGCCCAATGTCGAACCCACCGCACCGCCGATGAAATAGCAGGTGATATAGGCCGAGGTGATGCGATTGCGCGCGTTCGGATTGCGCTGATAGATCACGCTCTGATTGGCGATATGCACGCCTTGCACCGCGATATCCAGCAGCAGCACGCCCACGATCAGCAGCGCGATCGACTGCGGCGCACACGCCAGCAATCCCCACGACAGCAGCAACATCACCAGCCCGCCCCAGCTGACCCGATCGCCATGGCCGCGATCGGACCAATGGCCGGAACGATTGGCCGCCAGCGCGCCAGCCGCACCGATCAACCCGAACAGCCCGATCACCGCCGTGCCATAGCCATAGCTCGGCCCAGACAGCAAGAACGCCAGCGTGGTCCAGAACATGCTGAAACCGGCAAAGATCAGCCCGCCCAGCACCGCACGCGAACGTAGCACTGCATCGTCGCGCAGCAGCGTCAGCACCGATCGCACCAACTGCGGATACGACAACTGCGCATTGCCCGGATGGCGCGGCAGCCCACGCCACAACAGCCAGGCGGTGACCAGCAGCAAGCCGGAGGCGATCCAGTACACCGTATGCCAGCCGCCAACACCGGCCAGCACCCCGGCGGCGGTACGCGCCAGCAGGATGCCCAGCAACAAGCCGCTCATCACCGTACCGATCACCCGCCCGCGCTCGTGCGGGGCGGCCAGGGTCGCGGCGAACGGCACCAGGATCTGCGCCGCCACCGAACTGGCGCCAGTGACAATCGTGCCGGCCAGCAACATGCCGAAGCTGTGCGAGGCGGCGCTCACCAGCAGGCCCAGCGCACTGAGCACAAAGAGCCCGACGATCAGGCTGCGCCGCTCCAGCCGGTCGCCCAGCGGCACCAGCAACAGCAGCCCCACTGCGTACGCCAACTGCGCGGCGGTCACCACCGCCCCGGCGCTGCGCACCTGGATCCCGAACGCCTGCGCCAGCGTTTCCAGCAAGGGCTGCGCATAGTAGTTGCTCGCCACCGCAAGGCCGGTGGCCGCGGCCATCAGCAACACCAGCCGTCGTGGCAATGGCGGGTGGGCAATCGGTTCGACGGTCATGGCAGGTGCCTGTTGAAGGAATGGGCGCAGTGTGGGCAGCGACACGGCATCTTTCCAATGTATTGTTTTCACCATCTCCATCGCGTTTCGAGATCGTATGCTGACCCTGCGCCAACTCGAATTCGCCGTGGCCGTGGCCGAGGAAGGCGGCTTTACCGCCGCCGCGCGCCGTTGCAACACCGTGCAATCGGCGCTCAGCCACCAGGTCGCCAAGATCGAGGAAACCCTTGGCGCACGCGTGTTCGAGCGCGGCAGCCGCCAGGTGCGGCCTACTGCGGCCGGCGAGGTATTTCTGCACAACGCCCGCGAAACCTTGCGCGCGGCCGAGCGCCTGCACGAGGAAATGGCGCAGGCCTTGGGCACGGTGCGCGGCCGGCTCACGCTGGGGCAGATCTCCTCGCTCACCACCGTGCAGCTGCCGACGCTGCTGCGCGCGTTTCGCAGCGCGCATGCACGGGTGGACGTGCATCTACGCACCGCCATGAGCGAGGCCCTGCTGCACGACCTGAGCGAAGGCCGGCTGGATGTCGCCCTGGTCGGCGTCGGCCCGCAGGTCGCGGTGCCCGACCAGCGTCTGCTGCTGCACGAGGAAACCCTGGCATTGATCGTTGCGCCCACCCATCGTTTCGCCACGCGCAAGCGGGTGGCGCTGGCCGAGCTGGACGACGAACCGATGGCCGGGCTGATCGCCGGCGCCGGCGTGCGCGGCATCGTCGATGCGGCCTTCGCGCAGGCCGGCTTGCGGCAGCGCCAGCAATACGAGGTCACCCATGCCGATCTGGTGCGCGAACTGGTCGCCGCCGACCTGGGTGTGGGCATCGTGCCGCAGACCATGGCCGCAGCCATGCGCGGGGTGGTGACGGTCGCGCTGAAAGAGCGCTTCGGCTTTTTGACCTATGCGGTGTGGCGGCCCGATCCCACCCCGGCCGCGCGTGCCTTCGTGGCGCTGCTGCGCGCCCAGGCCGCGCGCCGCGCGCCATCGGCACGCGCGCCGCGCTGAGCGCATCGGCCATGCACCAGCCCACCGTGGAAGCCTGCTAGGCTGCGCGCGTTCGCAAAGGAAACTGCATGTCCGGTCACAGTCAGTTCGCCCTGCTCAGGCAGCGCCGCTTCTTGCCGTTCTTCGCCGTGCAGGCGTTGGGCGCGTTCAACGACAATGTCTATCGGCAGGCCATCATCGGCTTGTTGTTCTATCTCGGCATCGATGCAGCGCAGCGCACGCTGTACACCAATCTGGCCCCGGCATTGTTCATCCTGCCGTACTTTTTGTTCTCCGCACTGGCCGGGCAGATCGCCGAGAAGCTGGAAAAACAGAAACTCATCGTGATCACCACCACGATGGAAATTGCCATCATGTCGCTGGCGGCGGTGGGTTTTCTCACCGAGAACATGGTGATCCTGCTGGTTGCGCTGTTCTGCACCGGCCTGCAGTCCACGCTGTTCGGGCCGGTGAAATATTCCATCCTGCCTTCGGTGCTCAAACCCGAAGAACTCACCGGCGGCAACGGCCTGGTCGAGATGGGCACTTCGATCTCGATCCTGTGCGGCATGATCTTCGGCGGGCTGATCTTCCAGATCGCCGGCAGCCACGGGCCGGTCGCTGCGGCCACTGCGGTCATTGCGATTGCCGTGACCGGCAACCTGGTCGCGCGGCTGGTGCCCAAGGTCGATGCCGGCGCGCCGGAGCTGAAGATCAACTGGAATCCGATCCCCGAATCGCGTGCGATCATGCGTCTGACCCGGCGCACGCCGGCGGTGCGCAACGCCGTGCTCGGAGTGTCGTGGTTCTGGTTCGTCGGCACGGTGCTGACCGCGCAGCTGCCGACCTACGCGCAGCTCAATCTCGGCGGCCAGCAGGACCTGTACGTGTTCGCGCTGGCGCTGTTTTCGATCGGCACCGGCGTCGGTTCGCTGCTGTGCGAACGGCTGTCCGGGCGCACCGTGGAAATCGGCCTGGTGCCGCTGGGCGCGTTCGGTATCAGCGCCTTTTTGCTGGATCTGTACTTCGCGCGTCCCGGCGGCGCGCCCGTCAGCGATCTGTCGATCGGCCAGTTCGTGCAGCAGCCCGGCAGCGTGCGCCTGATCGTGGATCTGGTCGGCATCGGCCTGTTCACCGGTTTGTTCGTGGTGCCGTTGTTCGCGCTGATCCAGAGCCGCACGCCCAAGGCCGAACTCTCGCGCGTGATCGCCGGGCTCAACATCCAGAACTCGCTGTTCATCGTCACCGCCGCCATCATCGGCATCGCGCTGCAGTTGCCGCTGCTGGAGCTGTTCGGCGTGCGCATTCCGTTGCCGGGTTTGAGCATTCCGCAGGTGTTCCTGGCCCTGGCGCTGGCCAATACACTGGTGGCGCTGTGGATCTTCACCCTGGTGCCCGAGTTCCTGATGCGCTTTCTCAGCTGGGTACTGGTGAGCGGGCTGTATCGGCTGCGCACGCGCGACATCGACCGCCATGTGCCCGACGAAGGCGCCGCGCTGCTGGTGTGCAACCATGTCAGCTACATGGACGCGCTGATCCTGTCGGCGGTGATCCCGCGCCCGGTGCGCTTTGTCATGTACTACAAGATCTTCCGCATCCCGGTGATGCGCTGGATCTTCCGCACCGCCAAGGCGATCCCGATCGCCGGTGCGCGCGAAGACCCTGCGCTGATGCAGCAGGCCTTCGACCGTATCGATGCCGCGCTGGCCGACGGCGAGCTGGTGTGCATCTTCCCCGAAGGCGCACTGACCAAGGATGGCGAGATCGCTGCATTCAAATCGGGCGTGGAAAAGATCCTGGAGCGCCGCCAGGTGCCGGTGATTCCGATGGCGTTGCGCGGCATGTGGTCGAGCATGTGGAGCCGGCGCGATAGCCGCCTGGGCCGCATGCGCGTGCCGCGTCGGATGCGCGCCCATATCGAAGTCGTCGCAGGGGCAGCGGTGCCGGGTCACACGGCAACGGCCGCACTGCTCGAACAGCACGTGCGGGCACTGCGTCAGGATCACCCCTGAGACCGGCGGGCGCAGGCTTTGCGTCCGTCGCGCGCCGCGAGTAGCCTGTGCGTCATCACACGTTTTGCCGCCGCGCTCGCCTAGCGAACGCGACAGGTCGTACCGGGGGAAGTCGTCGTGCTCAACATCATCGCGCCTGAGGCGTCTGCCGTGATTGGCAGCTGCCGCTCATTCCAGCGGCAGGCACTCGCATCGTTAAGGGTGTGCGGCCGTTGTATGCACACACCTTCGATTGTCGCCAGTGCTGCGGCACCCACTCGATAACCCTCCCCACTCACTTATCAGTTCGCAGTCGTTTACCACCCAAGGAGCTTCACCATGAGTGCCATCCCACCGCCGATCCATCCGCAGCCTTCCGCTGTGCCGCCACCCGTCCAGCCGATTCGAAATCATCTGGCCTGGTCCATCACGATGACGGTTCTTTGCGTTCTGATCTGCTGCTCATGCTGGACGATTCCGGGCATCATCACCGGCATCGTGGCGATCGTCTTTGCGGCGAAGGTGAATCCCTTGCTCAACGTGGGCGATATTCCAGGGGCGGTCAAGGCGTCGAGTACTGCAAAAATATTGGCATGGGTCACCACCGCCATTTTTGTGCTTGGATTACTTCTTTGGATAGTTTCAATCGCCAGCCTTGGTGTAGATGGTTACAAGGCACGCATTCTTGAGATGCAGCAGCAGATCGAACAGTCGAGATAAGCGTGTCCAGGCGCCTGCTCCAACTTTCGCTCGCACCAGCTGCAGTGGCAGCTGGTGCAGGCCTATGGATTTTTTGGAAGTTTGATCCAAATCTTCCAGGAAATCCGTTCCCGCCCTGCATCTTCCATGCACTGACGGGTTACTACTGTGCTGGGTGTGGCATCACCCGCGCTTTACATGCGCTGGCACATGGCGATGTGGTCACAGCCTTCAAGATGAATGCTCTTGCGGTCGGACTATTACTATTGGTCCCGTGGGTGCTGCTGTGGCATCTCGGGTGGCAGCCAAAGCGCTTGGTGCCGCTGGCCAGATTGTCTGGCTCTCCGTGGCTTTGGATCGCGCTACTGCCCGGGTTCTGGGTGGCAAGGAACCTGCCTTGGCCACCCTTCTCCTTGCTGGCTCCAGGTTAAAGCGCGCCAGTAGAAAGTGCTGCGATGCCAACACGCAATCAATCGCTTGCTAGCTGAGCATCGTTGTTCTCACCGGGCAAATCAGACCTCACCGCACCCACCCGGCAATCACCAACAACGCCAGCACCACCATCCACAGCAGCAGCACGCGCCAGACCAAGCTCATCGCATCGCGCACTTCCGGCAGGCGGCGCCACACCGGCACCAGACCCGAATCGGTGTAGTCATGCGCTTCCTCGCGTAGCTCGGCACTGACGCTGGCACGCGCCACCGCACCCAGAAAATGCGGATCCAGCGACCAGCGGTTGCCATGCGCCTGCCGCCAGGCACGGAACACGGTGTCGAAATTGCCAACCAGCGCCATCGACACGGTGATCAACTGCGCCACCGGCCATTCCAGCGCGGCAAGCAACCAGCGCGCACCGGCCAGATTGCGCGGCGGCAGCAACACCGACAGCGGGCTTTCCACCGCCAACGCGGTCAGCCGATACAGCACCGCTCCGAACGGCCCCAGCAGCAGGAACCACCACAGCACCGCAAACCAGCGCCGCAGCCCGTTGACCACCACCGCTTCCACCAACGAGGGCGCGTCTTCGTGCACGCTGCCGCCAGCGGCCTGCAACTGCGCAATCGCGTCGCGACGCGCGCCCGGTTCGTCGGCGTCGATTACTGCTTCCACATCGCGGTCCAGATCGCGCGGCCCCCAGGTCCAGGCCAGCACCGCCACGCCGAACAGCAAGGCCAGGAAGCCGCGCCAGACGTCGTCCAGTACCCATTGCAGCAGCAACACCACCAGCAAGGCCGGCAACAACGCCAGCAGCACGCCGTAACGTCCCTGCCACGCGCCGCGCCCAGCCGCGTGGCTGTCGAGCCGGCGCAGCCAGTGGCCAAACCATTCGAAACGCCGCAACCGCGCCACCTGGGCAGGCACCAGGTGACCCAGCGCAAGTGCGACCACGACAGCAACCAGGGTGGTAAACATGGGCGAGCCTCCTCAGCCGAGTCTAGAGCGAACGCCGGCAGGCCGGGGCTGTGCGTTTTTGGCGCAGTCGGCCAGGCTCAGCCATGCGCGCGATGCCAATGCTCGATCAGCGCGCGTGCGATGGAAATTCGTGGTGGCAGCCCGATGTCGCCTTCGCCGGCCAATGCAGCGGTGACCTCGGCATGGCTGACCCAGCGCGCGTCTTCCAGCTCGCCGGTGACCTGCGGCACCTCGGTCGCCGCCGCGCGCGCCGTGAACCCCAGCATCAACGCGCCCGGAAACGGCCACGGCTGCGCGCCCAGATAGCGGCAGTCCTGCACCTGCACGCGGGTTTCTTCGTAGACCTCGCGCGCCACGGTCTGCTCCAGCGACTCGCCCGGCTCCACAAATCCGGCAATCACCGAATAACGGCCCGGCGCCCAACGTGCCTGACGCCCCAGCAGCAAGCGCGCGCCATCGCTGACCGCCACGATGATCGCCGGATCCACACGCGGGTAATGCTCGGTCTGACACTGCGTGCAATGGGCGATGAAGCCGGCCCGCCTGAAGGCGATCGCTCCACCGCAGACACCGCAAAAGCGCGTACGCGACTGCCAATGCAGCATCGCGCGTGCATAGGCCAAGGCGGTGGCGACGTCGGCCGGACAGTCGGCGGCGGCCTGGCGCAGATCGATGCGCTGCGCTGCCTGCACAGAGGTCTGCTCGGCCAGCAGACAGAACCAACCGACGTTGTCGCGCAGGCCCAGAAAAATCGCTGCCTCCGGCACCTCGCCAAGCGCGGCGCCGTCCATCAGCAGTGGCTGACCCTCGGCATCGGCCAACGCCGTGCCCTTGGCATCGAGCAGCAGCACGCGGCCTTGCGGCCACAGGCGCGCCAATGCATCGGCATCGTCACGCAGCAGATCGCCACGATCCAGCGGCGCATGCGCGAAAGCAAAACCGGCTGTTGAAAAAAGAGACTCTGGCATCGACGCAAGCCTGCCGATAATCGGCGACACCCGCAACCATGTGACGCCAGGAGAACACGCTAGCAACGGCGCCTGTTCAGACGCCGGGCTCTCTCCACTGCACTCAGACGCTGAAACTGCTGCCGCACCCGCAGGTGGTCTTGGCATTCGGATTGCGGATCACGAACTGCGCACCGGTCAGGCTCTCGGTGTAATCCACCTCGGCACCCATCAGGTATTGCAGGCTCAGCGGGTCGACCAGCAGGGTCACCCCATCGGTGGCCACGGCCAGGTCATCCTCGGCGCGGTTCTCGTCGAATTCGAAGCCGTACTGGAAGCCGGAGCAGCCGCCGCCCTGAATGTACACACGCAATGCCAGGTCGGCATTGCCTTCTTCCTGGATCAGCTCGCGCACCTTGGCGGCGGCGGCCAACGAAAAGTTCAGCGGCCGGTCGATGGACTGGTAGTCCGGTGCCGGGGCGGCGGTGGGTAGCGAAACGAGCGTGCTCATGGCGTCAGCATGGGGGCCAGGCGGCCACACTTCAAGCAGGTCCGGGCAACGTCGAAGCCGGGCTTCAGTCGCACCCGCCGCACTCAGGCGTCGGCGGTCTCGGCCTGCGGGGCCTTGACCTGCTCGGCGCGGCTGGCATCCGGGGCCGGCAACGCGGCGGTCGCGCCTGCGGTGGCGGCATGAATCAGCCGGCCAGTGAGCTGCGCACCGGCGCTCATCTCCACCACCTGGTAATGCACATTGCCCTGCACGCGCGCGTTGGGCGCCAGCTCGACCCGCTCGGCAGCATGCACGTCGCCGGTCAGTTGCCCGTTGATGATCACCACCGGTGCGCGCACCTCGCCTTCGATGCAGCCCTGCTCGGCCACCGTCAAGGTGGCGCTGGCGCCCTCTTCGGCGATGACCTTGCCCAGGATGCGGCCTTCCACATACAGCCCGCCGCTGAACATCAGGTCGCCGCGAATGATCACCTGCGGCCCGATCAAGGTGTCGACCACGGTCTGCGCACCACGGTTGGACTTGTTTCCGAACATGAGCTACTCCCCCGCGCCATTACCGGCGACTTTCCAATCGAATGTCTGATTGACCGGCGCCCCATCGCCGCTCAGGGAGATTTTGACACGTTGCGGGGTGAAATCCTTCGGCAGGATCACACTGCCGTCCAATTGCTGGAAATACCGGAACGAATACGGCTGCCCGGCGGCATCGGGCTTTTGATGCAGCTCGTTCCAGCTCACCGTGACCAGCTTGCCGGCGCGCACGCCTTCCACCGCAAAGCGCAGCTGGCCCTGGCTGATCGCACCCCGATTGAGGTTCTGGGTCAGCACCACGCTGTAATTCCAGGTGCCACCGGGCTCGGCAGTGAACTGCACCGAGTGCGCGTTGAGCCCCTTGCGCTGCGCGGTCGAGCCCACCAGCCGCTCGTAGAAGGCCACGTCGGCGCGCAGTGCGGCGATCTGTTCGTCGCGCTCGGCCAGCGAGGCCTGCACCTCGGTGTTGGCGGCGCGGCTGATCTTGTCGGACATCGCCAGATTGACCTGCCGCTGCTGCAACTGCTCGATCAACCGGCGTTGCTGGGCCTGGGCGCGCTGCGCCTGCTGCAGCGCCGATTCGGCCTCGACCAGACGCGGTGCGGCGTGACGCGTGGCCATCCACCAGACCCCGCCCAGCGATGCCAACCACACGATGACGATCGCCCCCATCCACAGCCAGCGGCTGCTGGAGCCGCCACCGCCGGTTTCGCGGCGGACGATCTGAACGCGTGCGGTCGGTCTCATGGGCATCGGGTCCGGACGGGCCGGCGCAGTCATGGGCGGCGTAGTGTGCCAGAGCCTCGGCGGCCGTCGCGCTGGCGCTGGACCGACGGTTATCCGATAGTTCTGCAATTGTTTGCAGGGAAACACCGCCATGAGCGACACCCACCTGTTCGTGATCGGCATCCTGCTGGCCTGGCTGGCCGGCATCCGTGTCTACCTCACCGTGTTCGGCGTCGGCCTGGCCGGCCTGCTCGGCTGGATCGAGCTGCCGCAGGCCCTGCACCCGGCGCAGTCGTGGTGGGTGCTGGGCACCTCGGGTGCGCTGGCGGTGGCCGAATTCTTCGCCGACAAGATCCCCGGCGTGGATTCGGGCTGGGACCTGCTGCAGACGCTGGCGCGCGTGCCGGCTGGCGCATTCCTGGCGGCAGCCACGTTGTCGCCCGATGGCAATCTGGGCGCGGGCGCGCTGGCGGCAGGCGCTGGCGTGGCGCTGACCAGCCACACCCTCAAGGCCGGCACCCGCGCATTGCTCAACACCTCGCCGGAACCGGCCAGCAACTGGATCGCGTCGCTGGCAGAAGACACCCTCGCCACCACGTCGCTGGCCCTGGCACTGGCCCACCCATGGCTGGCGCTGAGCGTGGCGGTAGGTTCCAGCCTGCTGGCCACGCTGGTGGTGTGGTGGGTCTGGCGGCTGCTGTGGCGGGGTATGCACCGGCTGGCCGCGCCGCTGCGCTCGGCCACCACGCCGGCTGCACGTCGCCCCCCGCTATCGTGAAGTTCATCGCATAATCGTTCGCGACTGCAGGGAGTATCGATGGCCGCCCGAGATCCGGTTCCTTTCACCCCGCGTGACGATACCGCCACGCGTAATCGTCCGCTGCGCGCGGAAACCCCGCCGGCCGACTACTGGCAGCGCTGGGCCGACGAAACCGCAGCTGCGTCAGAAGACGCTGCGCCGGTGAGTGCGGCCATTATCCGCGCGCCGGGAAGCGCTGCTGCGCCCATGCCGCCGCAGGCCGTGGCCCACGGAAACAATGCGGGCAGCACGGCCGCATCGCCCAGGCCTGCAGCGCAATCGGAAACCCGCGACGACGGCGACCACGTGGCAGCCGATGCGCCGTATCGCGTCCTGATCGTCGAAGACGACCGCTCGCAGGCGCTGTTCGCACAGAGCGTGCTGCATGGCGCCGGCATGCATGCGCAGGTCGAAATGACCGCCGCCAGCGTGCCGCAGGCGATCCAGGACTACCACCCGGATCTGATCCTGATGGACCTGCACATGCCGGAGTTGGACGGCATCCGCCTGACCACCCTGATTCGCCAGCAGCCGGGCCAGCAGCTGCTGCCGATCGTGTTTCTCACCGGCGACCCGGATCCGGAGCGTCAGTTCGAAGTGCTCGACAGCGGCGCGGATGATTTCCTCACCAAGCCGATCCGCCCGCGCCACCTGATCGCCGCAGTGTCCAACCGTATCCGCCGCGCGCGCCAGCAGGCGCTGCAACAGGCAGGCGAACCCGTCAGCGTGCGCAGCAATCCGGAAACCGGCCTGCCCACGCGCAGCCACGTGATGGAATTGCTCGCCGACGCGCTGAAGCACACCCAATCCGGCGGCCTGTTCTTCATCGAGATCGCCAGCGCGCTCGGTCTGCGCGAACGCTATGGCTACGCCGCCTACGAGCGCCTGATGAGCCAGGCCGGGCATCGCCTGGCCAGTGCCGCGCATCCGTATCCGCTGGCCCGCTTGAACGACAACAGCTTCCTGCTGCTGGCTGTGGACATGCCCGAAACCGGGCTGGAACAGCACGCATTGGAGATCCGTCAA
The DNA here is from genome assembly GCF_014199765.1 of Xanthomonas sp. 3058. Classification (NCBI taxonomy): domain Bacteria; kingdom Pseudomonadati; phylum Pseudomonadota; class Gammaproteobacteria; order Lysobacterales; family Lysobacteraceae; genus Xanthomonas; species Xanthomonas sp. 3058. The sequence continues at coordinate 89,610 of NZ_JACHOF010000010.1, forward strand.
CGGCTCTCGGCCAATGCCTTCCCGGTGCGCGAAGAAGAATCGGTGCACGTGCGCTGCGCGATCGGCCTGGCACCGCTGAGCCTGGGCTTCGACGACACCGGCAGCGCGCTGGAAGCGGTCGAACGCACCGCCTTGCAGGCACGCCTGCGCAGCGACGGCGTGCAGGTGTATCTGGCGCCCAGCCAGGCCGAGCAACGCGAGCAACTGCGTCTGGTCGAAGGCCAGCTCGAATTGGCCTATCAACCGATCGTGGCCGTAGCCGGCGGCGACACCGCGCAATACCAGGTGCTACTGCGGCTGCGGCAGAGCGATGGCACGCTGCTGTCGGCCGGCCAGGTGATTCCCGCTGCCGAAGCGGCCGGGCGCATCGCCGATCTGGACCAACAGGTGATGGACCACGCGCTCGGCCTGCTGCATCTGTACCAGCACGCCAGCCCGCCGCTGCGGCTGTTCGTCTCGCAGTCGCCACGCACGTTGGCACGCGACGCCTTCGCTGACTGGCTGCTCCAGGCCCTGGCCGAGCGCGGTGTGGCCGGGCAATCGCTGATTGTCGATCTGCGCCTGGACGATGCCTTGATCCACGCCGTCACCGTGCAGCAGTTCTGCGCCAAGCTGATGCCGGCCGGCGTGCAGTTCTGCCTCAGCCAGTTCGAGCCCGGCGACGAAGCCAACGCGCTGCTGAGCCAATTGCCGCTCAGCTTCGTGCGCATGGCCAACCGCTTCGCCGATGCGCATGGCAATGCCGACATCCGCGACCAGTTGCGCAGCGCGATCAACGTCGCCCACCAGCGCGGCCTGTTGATCATCGGCCAACGCATCGAAGACCCGCAGGCTGCCGCGGCGATGTGGATGAGCGGGGTGGATTTCATCCAGGGCAATCTGGTGCAGACCGTCGGCAAGGAACTGGACTTCGACTTCACGAACGCGGTGCTCTGAGTGACGGCGCGGGCAGGAGGCCTTCGCGCCTGGAGCACACTGGCTCCCCTGGCGGCCATTGCCGCAACGCTGGCCGCAGGCCTGCAGTGGTGGAGCGCAATTCCCGGCCCCTGGCTCGTCGTTGCCGCCAGCGCGGCAGCACTCGCGGGGGTGTTCGGCGTGTGTGCCGCCATCGCCAGCGACCGCGATGCGCGTGCGCAGCTGGCCCTGTCGCAGCGCCTGGACGACGCCGAAGCCACCCACGCGCGGCTGCAGCAGGAATTGCAACGCCATGGCGAACTCGAACAGCAGCTGCTGCGCGCCAAACAGGCCGCCGAAGCCGCCACCCTGGCCAAGGGCGAATTCCTCGCCACCATGAGCCACGAAATCCGCACTCCGCTCAACGGCATCATTCCGATGCTGGAGCTGATCTCCAGCGGTCAACTCAGCCTGGATCAGCGCGACATGCTGCAGACCGCAACCAGTAGCTCACTGCAACTGCTGCGTATCGTCGACGACATCCTCGATTACTCCAAGCTCGAAGCCAACAAGCTGGAACTGGAGACCACCACCTTCAACCTGCGCGAGCTGCTCGACGGCGTCGTGCAGCTGTTGCAGCGCACCGCCGAAGGTCGCCAACTGCGGCTGAGCCTGGACATCGAGCCGTCGGTACGCCTGCTGGTGCGCGGCGACCCGGTCCGCCTGCGGCAGGTGCTTGGCAACCTGATCGGCAACGCGATCAAGTTCACCGAACGCGGCAGCGTGGACGTCCAGCTGCGGCGCCTGGGCGAAACACGCGCCCAGCATCTGTTGCGCTTCCAGGTGCGCGATACCGGCATCGGCATCGCGCCGGAGCAGCAGGTGCGTCTGTTCCGTTCCTTCGCCCAGGCCGATGCCTCCACCACGCGCCTGTACGGTGGCACCGGGCTGGGACTGGCAATCTGCAAGCGCATCATCGACCTGATGGGCGGACGCATCGGAGTGGAGTCCGAACCCGGACGCGGCGCCACGTTCTGGTTCGAAATTCCGTTGCTCAAGGTGATCGGCGACCTGCAGCAGAACACCGGTGGCGATGCCGAACGGGTGATGGTGATCAGTTCCGATGCACGCCTGTCGCAACGCCTCAAACATCTGCTCGACAGCTGGGGCCTGTCGCACGTGCTGATGGAAACCACCCAGGAGGCGCTGGAACGCCTGCGCCGCCACAGCGACACCGAGGGCTTTGGCTGCGTCATCGCCGACTACGACACCCTGCGCTACAGCGCGCGCGCCGTGCATCGCGCACTGGCGCGCCCGGAGGATCTCGTCAGCGCGCGGCTGATCTGGCTCTACGGCGAAGAGCCGGTGCCGTCCGAGTTGCAGGACAACGCCAGCATGGCGCCGCGCCAGAGCCCGGACGATACCCTGCGCACGCTGGTGCTGCCGCCCGATCCCAAGCCCGCCGTGGCGCCCATGCTGGCCTCGGCGATGATTCCCGAGCCGCCGCCGGCACCACCGACCAATTCCCGCGAGGCGCGCATCCTGCTGGTCGAGGACAACCCGGTGAATCTGCTGGTCGCGCAGAAGCTGCTGGCCGTGCTGGGCTTCGAGGCCGACACCGCCACCGACGGCGAAGCCGCGCTGAGCAGCATGGAATCCACCCGCTACGACATGGTGTTCATGGATTGCCAGATGCCGGTGCTCGACGGCTATGCCGCCACCCGCCGCTGGCGTGCGATGGAAACCGAAAGCGGCGGCCGCCCGATCCCGATCGTGGCGATGACCGCCAACGCCATGGCCGGCGACCGCGAACGCTGCCTGGCTGCCGGCATGGACGATTACCTGTCCAAACCGGTCGCACGCGAACAACTCGACGCCTGCCTGCAGCGCTGGCTGCCGCGCCAGCCGCAATCGCCCGGACCGACCAGCGCCGCGCCGCTTGCACCCGAGAACGCCAGCAGCACGGTCCAGCAGGCACGCGCACTGCCGATCCTGGACAACAGCGTCATCGACGAGCTCTACGACGTGGCGGGCACCGACACCATCACCATCCTGCAACTGTTCCTGGAGGATGCCCCGGGCATCATCGAACAGCTGGAAACTGCGGCCACCAACCGCGACAGCATGCAGCTGCGCGATCTGGCGCACACGCTCAAGTCCTCCAGTGCCAACGTCGGCGCCCAGGCGCTTTCCAACGCAGCGCGACGGATCGAACTGGCCGCACGCACCGGCACCATCGAACGCCCCTCGGTGATGGTGGCGCTGGTCATCGCCGAATACGCCCGCGCCCGCCTGGCCTTGCTGGGCCAGGTCGCCCGCCTGCGCGCCGCCAGCCGCGCGGCCGGCTGAGCCGTCACCCCGGAAGAAATTGATGAACTGAGCGCATCGCGCCCTGACCCGGCGCCGAAGCGCTGCCTGTGTCTCTCTCGCCAAGTTCAACGAATGACGCAAGGCGTCGCGTGCCTCACACACGTTCTGCCTGCACAGCGCGCATTCGGCCTACAACAGATGATCGGGCGGCACGAACATGCCCCTCTTGCTGCAGGAGAGGGATTGCGGACAGGGGACGAGCGACGCGGCGCGTACCCGACACACGCACCCAATCAAAACCTCGGCGCGCGTGTCATCAACGCCGAGCAGAGCCACGCCATCTGCGGGCCCTCTCTGGCATCAGCCGCGCTCAATCATCCAGCTTGGTCAGCAGATAATTGGGCTCGCCAATGCGCGCCACCAGATCCAGCTGGGTTTCCAGCCAGTCGATGTGCTCTTCTTCCGACTCCAGGATGTCCACCAGCAGCTGGCGGCTCACGTAGTCGTTGACGGTTTCCGCATACGCCACCGCTTCGCGCAACACCGCGACCGCCTCGCGCTCCAGCGCCAGATCGCAGCGAAACATTTCGGTGGGGTTCTCGCCGATGCGCAGCTTGCCCAGCGCCTGGAAATTGGGAAGCCCTTCGAGAAACAGGATGCGGTCGGACAGCTTGTCCGCATGCTTCATCTCGTCGATGGATTCCTTGTACTCATGCTCGGCCAGTTCCTTCAGGCCCCAGTTCTTCAGCATCTTGGCATGCAGGAAATACTGGTTGATCGCAGTGAGTTCGTTGTAGAGCACCTTGTTGAGGTACTCGATGACCTTGGTATCGCCCTTCATGCGATGTCTCCGAGACAGTGAGCCGGCCGCACTTTAACGCGTTGGCGCGGCGCATGAAGGAACGCGAATCGTGATCAGTTGCGGGACGCGTAGTCGGCCGCTGCATGAGCGCGCCGGGCATCGCCCAGAGCGCAGGACAGGCCACTCGGACCTCAGGCAGCGCTGGCGAACCCCAGCAGAGGCAACGGTAGCGCGCGCGTGGCGTGCGCCTGGCTCAGCAGGTCGGCGGCCATCTCAAGACATGAACCACAATTGGACCCGCAGCCGGTGCGCATGGTGAGCTCGGCCAGGCTGGCGCAGCCGTTTTCGGCCGCTTCGCGGATCTGGTGGTCGGTGACCCCATTACAGATGCAGACGTACACGGTATCGGTCGGGTGCTGGCGATCCGGAGAGGACCGGTGCTGATTCCACCGCAAACGAGAATAGGTGTCAATTCCAAACGTTAATCATTATTAATCCAGGTGGCGCGTGGCCCGCTGCGCTTGCGTGGCCGCTTGCGCGGACTGTCGTGCCCGGCCGCGCTACTGCCCGGCAACCAGGCCTCCAGCGCACGCTCCGGCATCACCCCGACAGCGGCAGGCCCGGCCAGATTCTGCGCCAACGGCGCCAGGTGGCGCAGTGCACGCGCGTAGACGCCGCGCTTGAACATCACCACATGTTCGACCGGATACCAGAAATCCACCCAGCGCCAATGGTCGAACTCCGGCGTGTCGGTCTGGTCGAGCTTGAGATGGGATTCGTTGCCGGTGAACTGCAGCAGGAACCACACCTGCTTCTGGCCGATGCAGACCTGGCGTTCGTTGCGGCGCACCGCCCGGCTGGGCAGCCGATAACGCAACCATCCAGGCGTGGCGCCGAGCAATTGAACATGCTCGGGCAACAACCCGGTTTCTTCGCGCAACTCGCGGTACATGGCTTCAACGGGGGTCTCGTCGGTGTTCATGCCGCCTTGCGGGAACTGCCAGCCGTCCCTGCGCACACGTCGTGCCCAGAACACCTGACCGTCCTGCCGCATCAGCACGATGCCAACGTTTGGCCGGAAGCCGTCCGGATCGATCACGATGCGGACTCCTGAAAATCTACTGTCACCGACTCTGCCACGGCGACGCCCGGGTCACAAGCTGAAAACGAAATACTTGACAACACCTTGGCGCATCGTGAGAATTGCCGGCTCCCTAGGCTATGTAGCTCAGCCGGTTAGAGCACAGCACTCATAATGCTGGGGTCGGTGGTTCGAGTCCACCCATAGCCACCAAGGTATTCACGCCCTCACCGGCATGCGATAATCTTGGATCAATCCGTTTTATTGCCCCGTCGCCAAGCGGTAAGGCACCTGACTCTGACTCAGGCATCGGTGGTTCGAATCCATCCGGGGCAGCCAAACACCAAAGGTCCGATCTCACGATCGGGCCTTTTTTGTTGCCCGACCGTTTGCCAGCCGCCCCCAGCCAAGAAGGATGGAGGCAAACATCCCCGCCCAAGGCCAACCGGGAATCGCTGCTGACACTGCCCACCACTCAACGCGTGAAGGCACGAACGCGGCTGCAGCAAGATGCCCCCCGGATGCATAACGCACCTACGGGCGCCATCCGTCGCCAATGACCTCAGTGATTGGACAGCTGCACAAGCCGGGTATCGCCATCGCACGCGGTCGACGAGATACCCATCTGCCGCCTGCAACGCTGCCAAGCCCGGCGAAAAAACCTGCCTCCGAACCAGCATCGCAGGCACCACATTTGCAGATCCCAAAACGACAAAAGCCCGGCATGACCGGGCTTTTGACGCAGGCGCCCCGGCGAACCGGGACGCACCAAACGCGATGGATCAGCGCTTGGAGAACTGGGTCGCGCGACGGGCCTTGTGCAGACCGACCTTCTTACGCTCGACTTCGCGGGCGTCGCGGGTCATGAAGCCAGCCTTGCGCAGCTCGGACTTCAGGGTTTCGTCGTACTCGACCAGCGCGCGGGCGATGCCCAGGCGGATCGCACCGGCCTGGCCGGTGGTGCCGCCGCCGGAGGCGGTGACCAGGATGTCGAAGCTCTCGGTGTTCTTGGTGAGTTCCAGCGGCTGACGCACGATCATGCGTGCCGTCTCACGGCCAAAGAACTCGTCCAGCGGACGGTCGTTGACGGTGATCTTGCCGGTACCCTTGCGCAGGAACACGCGAGCGGTGGAGGACTTGCGGCGGCCAGTGCCGTAGTTTTGCGTGATAGCCATGATTAGATATCCAGAACTTGCGGCTGCTGGGCGGCGTGCGGATGCTCGGCACCCGAATAGACCTTGAGCTTGCGGTACATGGTGCGGCCCAGGGGGCCCTTCGGCAGCATGCCCTTGACGGCGATTTCGATCACGCGCTCCGGGTGGCGCTGCAGCGCCTGCTCCAGGCTCTCGGTCTTCAAGTTACCGATGTAGCCGGTGAAGCGGTGATACTTCTTGTCTTTCAGCTTGTTACCCGTGACCACGATCTTCTCGGCATTGATCACCACGAGGTAATCGCCAGTATCGACGTGAGGGGTATAGACCGGCTTGTGCTTGCCGCGCAGACGGCGAGCCAGTTCGGTGGACAGACGGCCGAGCGTCTTGCCGGCGGCGTCAACGAGATACCAGTCGCGCTGGACGGTCTCGGACTTGGCGGTGAACGTAGTCATGAGAAAACTCTTGAGTGGTCGGGCGGATTGCAGCGGCAATGACCGCTGGAACTTTGCCACGCGTTGTGAAGGCGAAACAGAAGAGGCGGGATTGTACGGGACACCCTCCTGCGACGCAAGTTGCACCGTCAGGCCCGGATCGGCGGTTGGCAGCAGGTCGGCCGGAGGCCAGAATCGGGGCATGACCCATACCACTCCTTCCCGACTGCACAGCCCGCTCGACCGGCTGCTGGTCGAAGCCCAGCGCGCGCTGGACACGGTATTCGGCAATCCGCCGGCAGAACGGCCCAACCCAGCCGCCGACACTCCCGACGTGGCGCTGGACCCGGAGCAACGCCGCCATGCCGCCGGCTTGATGCGCATCAACCATGTCGGCGAAGTCTGCGCGCAGGGCCTGTACTTCGGCCAGGCCGCCGTCGCCCGCGATGCGCACACCCAGCAGCACCTGCTGGAAGCCGCGCAGGAAGAAACCGACCACCTGGCCTGGTGCGCCGATCGCCTGCACGAACTGGACAGCCGCCCCAGCCTGCTCAACCCGGTCTGGTATGCCGGCAGTTACGCACTCGGTGCCCTGGCCGGGCTGCGCGGCGACGACTGGAGCCTGGGCTTCGTGGTCGAGACCGAGCGCCAGGTCGAAGCCCATCTAGACGAGCACCTGGAGACCCTGCCGGAGATCGACCAACGTAGCCGCGCGATCCTGCGCGTGATGAAGATCGACGAAGCCCGCCACGCCGACCACGCCGAACAAGCCGGCGCCCGCATCCTGCCCTCCCCCATCCCCACCGCCATGGCCCTGGCGTCCAAGCTGATGAAGACCATCGCCTACCGGCTGTAGCCGGCCGGGAATGGGGAATGGGAATGGCGGCTGACGGCGCCCAAGCAAACCAGGCCTTGCACTCGCAACACCCAACTGGAGCAGAGCCCCCTTTGTTAAGGGGGCGCGCCGAAGGCGCGGGGATAGGGAGCTACGGAGTGGGGCCCAAGGTTTGCGCAGCAAACTTTGGGGGGGGCAGGCCCACGCAGTGGGATTGACCACGCGTGGGGCCCAAGGTTTGCGCAGCAAACTTTGGGGGGCAGGCCCACACAGTGGGACTGACCACGACCACGACCACAACTACCCGACCAGCTTCAATCCAATCACACCGGCAACGATCAAGCCGATGCAGGCCAGCCGCGACCACGACGCACTGTCGCCGAACAGCGCGATGCCGGCGATGGTGACGCCCAGCGCGCCGATTCCGGTCCAGATCGCGTACCCGGTGCCCACCGGGATGGTCTTCAGGGCCTGGGTCAGAAACCACAGGCTGATGCCCGCCAGGCCGATCGTCAGCACGGTCGGCCACAGGCGGGTAAAGCCGTCGCTGTACTTCAGGCCCATGGCAAAGCCGATTTCGAACAGGCCGGCCAGCAGCAGATAGATCCAGGGCATCGCATCACTCCTCACTTGAAAAACGCACAAAAAAAAAGCGACCCAGTGTTTGCACACTGGGCCGCCGTCGGCTGTGGAACGCGAGGTCATCGCGTGGCGGGCCGTCCCGCCTTGATTCTTTCGCGCGCCTGCACACAGGCGCGCAACAGCTGGTCCCTGCGCTTATTCGCTCAGGTTACGACCGTGAAACAGCTCTTCGATCTCGCGCTTGAGCAACGTTTCGATCTTCATGCGCTCCTTGAACGAAAGGTTCTTGGCGCGCTCTTCGAACAGGTACTGATCCAGGTCGAAGTCCTTCAGGTGCATCTTGGTGTGGAAGATATTTTCCTGATAGACGTTGACATCGATCATCTCGTAGCGCGACTTCACGTTCTTGGCGAGGAAGTGCTGGATCGAGTTGATCTTGTGGTCGATGTAGTGCTTCTTGCCCTTCACATCGCGGGTAAAGCCACGGACACGGTAGTCCATGATCACGATGTCTGATTCCAGAGTCTCGATCAGATAGTTCAGCGCCTTCAGCGGCGAGATCACGCCGCACGTGGCGACGTCGATGTCGGCGCGGAACGTGGCGATGCCTTCCTGCGGGTGCGTTTCCGGATATGTATGGACAGTGATATGACTCTTGTCCATATGAGCAACCACGGCATCGGAGATCAACTCCTTGCCGGCCTGCTTCTTATCGATGACGGGCTCTTCCGAAATGAGGATCGTTACCGACGCCCCCTGCGGATCGTAGTCCTGACGTGCGATATTGAGGATGTTGGCGCCAATGATCTCGGCCACATCGGTCAGGATCTGCGTCAGACGATCAGCGTCGTATTGCTCATCGATGTATTCGATGTAGCGCTGACGCTCCTCTTCGGTGCGCGCGTAACAGACGTCGTAGATGTTGAAGCTCAACGCCTTGGTGAGGTTATTGAACCCCTGTAGCCTCAGGCGAGGCAACGGCTTGACCACGTCGGTCTGTCCTTATGGAAGGCGGGAAAGGAAACAATTATGAGCCAAAGATCCCAGCAACGAAATGCCAACGTTCAGAATGGTTTACCTTGCATGACTCATGCCGTTAAGCTTCAGGAACTACACGCGGAACTACCATGAGCCCAGGAAACACGACGGTTGTGACTACGACGGTACGTAACGCTACCCCTTTGCTGGCGCTGGACGCGGGCACGATTGAACGCTTCCTGGCGCACAGCCATCGCAGACGCTATCCGACCCGGACCGATGTGTTCCGGCCAGGAGACCCGGCTGGCACCCTCTATTACGTGATCAGTGGCTCGGTGAGCATCATTGCCGAGGAAGATGACGATCGTGAGTTGGTGCTGGGCTACTTCGGTAGCGGCGAGTTCGTCGGCGAGATGGGGTTGTTCATCGAATCCGATACCCGCGAGGTGATCTTGCGCACCCGCACCCAGTGCGAGTTGGCCGAGATCAGCTACGAGCGGCTGCAGCAGCTGTTTCAGACCAGCCTGTCGCCGGACGCGCCCCGCATCCTGTATGCGATCGGCGTTCAGCTCTCCAAGCGGCTGCTCGACACCACAAGGAAAGCCAGCCGCCTGGCGTTCCTGGACGTGACCGACCGCATCGTGCGCACGCTGCACGATCTGTCCAAGGAGCCGGAAGCGATGAGCCACCCGCAGGGCACCCAGCTGCGCGTCTCGCGGCAGGAGTTGGCACGCCTGGTCGGTTGCTCGCGCGAAATGGCCGGGCGCGTGCTCAAGAAGCTGCAAGCCGACGGCCTGCTGCATGCACGCGGCAAGACAGTCGTGCTGTACGGCACCCGCTAAGCGCTAGCCGTTGCGGTTGGTGTGGCTCTCGCACCAACCGCTGCTGACGCCGCATGCAACAAGGCATGCGGTCGATGCAGCCGGGGCGTGCTGGCGAGCGATGGCAAGGCGCGTGCTGCGTCTCGCCGGAGGCTTGACCGGCCGCAGCCACGACATCTGCGCACGCGGAAGCGTGAGTTCGATCAGCGCCGAATCACGCAATCGCACTGCGATCGCACGGACAAAGCCAAAAGAAAGCGGTGCTTGCAGCGGCCGCAGCCTGGAAACAGGCGCTACAACGCCTTGCCACCCCGATCGCGACACCCCCAGTTGAGGATCGGCGTTCCGGCAGGCAGCACCTGGCGGAACAACGCTTCGCGATTGGCCTTGGGATTGACCACCACCGGCGCGCGCGCCGCCTTCAATAGCGGCAGGTCGGCGGTGCTGTCCGAATACGCGATGGCGATGTCGGCGTAGCCGCGCTCGCGCAACATGCGCATCTTCTCTTCGTTGTGGCAGTGACGGCGCGCGGTGACCGCCCCCAGGCGTGGGCCCACCAGGCTGCCGATCACCGGCACGTCCTGATGTGCCACGAAGCCGAGAATGGCGCGCGCCAGCTCCGGCGGCGCACCGGTGGCAACCACGACACGATCTCCTGCCGCGCGGTGCTCGGTGAACACCTTCAATGCGTGCGGCAACAACCGCTGCCGGATCTGCGCCTCGTGCTTGAGCACGTACGCATCGATGAAGCGGTTGAACTCGCGCGCGCGGTGCAGGCCGAAGGTGGCGATCCAGACATAGCCGGACACACCGCGACGACGGGTCGGCAGCATCGCCACCATCGGCCCGAGCAGCGGCGACGCCAGCAGCGCGACCAGCAGGCGCAACGGGTTGCGTTTGATCAACCAGGCGAACAGATGGCTACCGGAATCGCCGTCGTAAAGCGTGTGGTCGAAATCGAAGACCACCAGCGGCGCATCGTCGCGCGGTGCCGGATACGACTCAGTCATGCGCGAAGAATAGCTGACGCAGCGACTCGCCGGGTTCGGGTGCACGCATGAAGGTCTCGCCCACCAGAAACGCGTTCACACCGTGTCCGCGCATCAACTGCACATCGGCCGGGGTGACGATGCCGCTCTCGGTGACCAGCACACGGTCGCGCGGCACGGCGGCCCGCATGTCCAGGGTCGTCTGCAGCGACACGTCGAAGGTGCGCAGGTTGCGGTTGTTGATGCCGATCATCGGCACCGGCACCTGCACCGCGCGCTCGAGCTCGTCGATGTCGTGCACTTCCACCAGCACATCCAGGCCGATCTGCATGGCCAGGCCGGACAGATCGGCCAGCTGCGCGTCCTCCAGCGCCGAGACGATCAGCAGGATGCAGTCGGCGCCGAGCACGCGCGCTTCGTAGACCTGGTACGGGTCGACGGTGAAATCCTTGCGCAGCACCGGCAGCGTGCAGGCGTCGCGCGCCTGCCGCAGATACGCGTCGGACCCCTGGAAGAAATCCACGTCGGTCAGCACCGACAGGCAACTGGCGCCACCGAATTCGTAGCTGACCGCGATATCGGCCGGATGGAAATCCGGACGGATCACGCCCTTGGACGGGCTGGCCTTCTTCACTTCGGCGATCACCGCCGGGTCACCGGCCGCGATGCTGGCCTGCATGGCCGCGGCAAAACCGCGGGTGAGCGGCAGATCGGCAGTGCGCGCGATCAGCTCGGCCAGCGGCACGCGGGCGCTGCGCTCGGCGACTTCGTCGGCCTTGCGGGCAAGGATGGTATTGAGGATGTCGCTCATGCGGTTTGTGTCCTGATGAGCGGACATTATCGACCAAGACGGTGACGACCGGGGTAAGGATCCAGGATCCAGCAGACGGATCCAGCGGACCAGGTAACCGCCGGTTGCCCTGGGAAAGGCAGCGCGCCATGGAGCGATACGCAGTCGTCGTTGCAGATGTGTACCAGCGCCGCCTTGCCGTGTCGCCAATGATGACGGCCAACGTGCATCGATCGCCTCGGCCGTCGATTGACTGAGCGATGCGCGCAGTCGTCGGGCAACCCATCCGTGACCGCTGCTGCGGCGTTGCGGCCAGGCGCCAAGGCCACCGCATCCGACCTCAACCGTTCGCCCGGCGTTCCTCGAAGTCCTCGCGGTCCATCACCTCGAAGTACAGGTCTTCGGACCAGTTCATCAGGCCCAACGGGTGCTTGGTGGCGCCTGTCCGGGTACTGTCGCAGTCGTCGTCGAAGCGCAAGCCGTAGAACGCATCCAGCGGCGGCGCGTGCAGTTGCGCCGCAGCGCGGCGCACGAGCTGCGCAGCGTCGTGCATGTCGGCCGGCAAGGCGGCGAACGCGGCACCGACAGCGCGGCATCTGTCGATCTCTGCCTCGACGCAGTCGCGCAGTCCCTGCTCCTCGCCCTCCGACATGAGGTCGAGCTCGACTGTTTCCAGCAGCAGGAAATCATCGCTGCGCTCTTCCAGAAAGATCAGCGATTCGTCCAGCCAGCTCGGCAGATGTTCGACCGCCGCAGGCGCCGGGCCGGGCGGTTGCGCAGCCAGTTCAGCGGAGGACGGTGCAGCCGAGAACATGCGCTTGAGCCGCCCGGTGAAAGACACAGGTGCAGGTGCGGGTGCAGGTGCGGGTGTGGGCATTGCAGGTGCAGCGGTTGCGACGAGAATTTTTACGATCTCGACAAAGCGACGGAACCGTTCCATGCCTGGGTCGAACGTGCTGCTGATTGCATAAAGGCGCGTCTTCCGGCCAGCCTGTGCATGCGCGCCATCGCTGTGTCCATCGTCATCGTCGCCCGGCGCTTCGTCATCATCGCCCAGACCGTCCGAGACCAGCGATGCGCACAGCTGGGGATCGGCCGACATCAGCAGCCGGTATACGAACGGCACGTCATACGGCCACTCCGACAGGCCGCAAATCATTTCCGGTCGATCGTCGTACGCCGTTGGCCGGTTGCTGAGGCTGTAGAGATAGGATCGGTTGGCCACGCAAACTCCTTGTCATCGCGTGCGGCAGACGCTGCGGACAGCAGCTTAGCGCTCCATCCATGCGCCGACCATCTCCGCCGAGGCGGAAGGCGTGCGCGGGCGGCTGAACGCGGGCAACGCGGCACCCGCGTTGAGCCAGCGCATCGCGCGTCGCCGGCCCCCCCGACGGCCGCGCCGCGCGCGTGCGGTCACACCAGATGGCCCGCTCAGACGCAGCTGCGCTCGGCGCCATCCAGACCCGCCAACTCCCGCGTACACGCGACATACGCATCCAATCTGGCGCGTGCCGAGCCGTCGGCCAGCACCGCGCGCGCGCGCGCGACGCCGTCGGCGATGCTGTCGGACACGCCGGACACGTAAAGGGCTGCGCCGGCGTTGAGCGCAACGATGTCCAGCGCCGGGCCGGGCACGTTGTCCAGCACCTGCAGCAGCATCGTGCGCGACTCGGCGGCATCGGCCACCTTGAGGTTGCGACTGGCCGACATGGCGATGCCGAAATCTTCCGGATGCACTTCGTATTCGCGCACCTGGCCATCGCGCAGTTCGCCGACCAGGGTGCCGGCACCGAGCGAGAGTTCGTCCATGCCATCGCGCCCCCACACCACCAGCGCGCGCTCGGCGCCCAGCTCGTGCAGCACGCGCGCCTGGATGCCGACCAGATCGGGGTGGAAGACGCCCATCAGGATATTGGGCGAGCCGGCCGGATTGGTCAGCGGACCGAGGATATTGAAGATGGTGCGCACGCCCATTTCGCGGCGCACCGGCGCCACCACTTTCATGGCCGGGTGATGCACCGGGGCGTACATGAAGCCGATCCCGGTCTGCGCCAGCGAGGCGGCGACCTGCGCTGGCTGCAGTTCGATCGCCGCGCCCAGCGCTTCCAGCGCGTCGGCACTGCCGGACTTGGACGAGACGCTGCGGTTGCCGTGCTTGGCGACCTTGGCGCCGCCAGCGGCGGCCACGAACATCGCGCAGGTGGAGATATTGAAGGTGTGCGAGCCATCACCGCCGGTGCCGACGATGTCCACCATGTGACGATGGTCGGTCACCTCCACGCGCCGCGAGAATTCACGCATCACCGTTGCCGCGCCGGCAATCTCGCCGATGGTTTCCTTCTTGACCCGCAGCCCGGTGAGGATGGCGGCGACCATCATGTCGGACACCTCGCCACGCATGATCTGCCGCATCAACTCCACCATTTCGTCATGGAAGATTTCGCGGTGTTCGATGGTGCGCTGCAGGGCTTCTTGCGGAGTCATGGGCATGGGGGCAACCGTGGTAATGCGAAGAAAAAAGGGGGCTGCAATGCGGAGCGCTCAGCCTGAGCGGTGCGCGCGTGCACATCCACAGGGCAATGCGACGGCATCTACAACGCTCACTGCCCCGGACGCCGCATCTGGAAGCGCGCCTGTGCCTGCACTTCAAAATAGTCTGCCGGACCGCCCGCGCGCAGGATGGTCTGCACGGCAGACGGGTCGTAAATGCCGTCCTGCAATGCCGCGTGCGCCAGATGCACGCCCACCACTTCGCCCAGCACCAGCCAGGTTTCGATGGCCTGCCCGTCTGCGGTCTGCAGCGGCAAGAGCTGGCTGAGCCGGCATTCGAAACTGACCGGGCTGGCCGCAACGCGCGGGGCATTGATCAGCCGCGACGGCGCCATCTGCAAACCAGCCAGGGCGAACTCGTCGACCTCCGACGGCACCATCGCCGCACTGGCATTCATCGCCTCGGCCAACGGACGCGTTGCCAGGTTCCAGGTGAACGCGCCAGTGGCTTCGATGTTGCGCAAACTGTCCTTGCGGCCGATGCTGGCAAAGCCCACGATCGGCGGCACGTAGTTGAAGGCATTGAAGAAGCTGTAAGGCGCCAGATTGGCGATGCCGTCGGCCGAACGCGAGCCGATCCAGCCGATCGGCCGTGGGCCGACGATGGCATTGAATGGGTCGTGCGGCAGTCCGTGGCCTTGCGCCGGTTCGTAGAAATGGACGCTGTCGTTGGGCATGTTCATCGTGATCCGGGGGTTGACGCAGGCAAGGCGCAGCACAGGTAATCGCTGACGCTGCGATCGCACCCAGCCGATGCGGCGGCGACATCCAGCGACGCCGCGACACGTGCGACCAGCACGGCGTGCAGCACGCTCAACGCTCCAGGAAGTTCTTCAGCAAGGCGTGCCCGTGCTGGGTCAGGATCGACTCGGGGTGGAACTGCACGCCTTCGACCGGAAACTGACGGTGGCGCAGGCCCATGATCTCTTCCACCGAACCATCCGGGTTCTCGGTCCAGGCAGTGACTTCCAGCGCGTCCGGCAAGGTGGTCTTGTCCACCACCAGCGAGTGATAGCGGGTGGCCTCGTAACTGTCCGGCAGGCCGGCGAACACGCCCTTGCCTTGATGGCGGATCGGCGAGGTCTTGCCATGCATGATGTTGCCGGCGCGGATCACATCGCCGCCATAGACCTGGCCAATGCTCTGATGGCCCAGGCACACACCGAGGATCGGCGTGGTCTGGCCCAACTGCTCGATCAGCTGCAGCGAGATACCCGCTTCGTTCGGCGTGCAGGGGCCAGGCGAGATCACGATGCGCTCGGGCTTGAGCGCGGCGATCTGGTCGACGCTCATCGCATCGTTGCGCACCACCGTGACCTCGGCGCCCAAGGCCTGCAGGTACTGCACGAGGTTGTAGGTGAAACTGTCGTAGTTATCGAGCATCAACAGCATGTTCGGCGTATCCGATGTATTCCAAAAGGGGACAACCCCAGAAACTGCAGCCATACCCGCCAATGCGCTGATACCCAAGCCGCCGGTCGGAGGAGGCAACACTGATTGCCTATCTTCGCACGTGCCTGCTGCGGCTCACCTCTGCCGCACCCGATCGGTTGGCGTCGGTGCATGCGCTGCGAAACGCGGCCTGCTGCCCGACCCGAGGATCTGGTCAGGCGGCGGGTGGCGCGGCCGGACGCGTTTCGGCAGGCGGCAGCGCGGGCCCGGTGGTCAACTGCTCAGCCAGGCCCCGATAGATCGGCACATGACAGACCAGACCGGAGACACCGCGTGCCAGCAGTACGGTGGCCAGGATCGGCAGCAGCATGCCGCTGGTGTCGGTCAGCTCCAGCGAGATGACCGCCGAGGTCAATGGCGCCTGGGTGACGCCGGTGAGGTAGGCACACATGCCGAGCACCACGAATGCGGCCGGGTCCACGCCAGGCATCAACACCGACAGGTTGTGCCCCAGTCCTGCGCCCACCGCGAGCGCGGGCGAGAACAGGCCGCCGGGAATTCCCGCGACATAGGACGCCAGGTTGGCAAGCAGCTTCATCAAGCCGAACTCATGGCCCACGGTCGCGTGCCCCTGTACCAGGCCGCGCGCCTGCTCGTAGCCGGTTCCGAAGGCGCCAGTGCCGAACACCGCCGCAAGCGACACCACCAGCAACCCGCAGCCGGCGGCCAGCAGCACCGGATGGTCCCGGCGCAGCGCTCCCAGCCAACGCGGGCGGCCGGACACGCTGAGCAGCACCAGACGCGCGAATAACCCACCCAGCAACCCGGCGACGCTGCCGCACAACAGGATCGCCAACCAGCCCTGACCGAGCGGCAGAAACGTGGCCACCCTTCCGAAGTAGACGTAATTGCCCAGGATGCCCAAAGACACCACGCCGCCCACGATCACGGCCGCCAACAGCGTGCCGGAGAAGCGATGTTCGAAGCGCCCGCTCAGTTCTTCGATCGCGAACACGATGCCGGCCAGCGGCGTGTTGAAGGCCGCCGCGATGCCGGCTGCGCCGCCGGCCAGCAGAAAGTGCGAGAGCTCGCGCGGATCGCGAAACCCCAGCCAGCGGCCGAAGGTGTACATCACGCTCGCGCCCACGTGCACGGTGGGACCCTCACGCCCGACCGAAGCGCCGCCCAGCAGCGACAACGTGGTCAGCAGCAACTTGCCGGCCGATACGCGCAGCGACAGATTCGTGCTGCGGAATGCGGCGTCGTCGGGTGTCTCCAATGCGGCGATCACCTGCGGGATACCGCTGCCGCGCGTGGGCCGCAGCACCCCGCTGGTCAACCACGCCAGCAACGCGAAGATGCCCGGGGTCAGCAACAACGCCCACCACAGCGAATGGCCGATGATGCGCTGGAACAAGGAAAACGCGGCATCGCTGGCCTTGGCGAACAGGATGGACACCAGCGCAACCGCCACCGCGCCGCCCCACAGGGTGATCCGCCGCCGCCACCGCTCCGATGCGAGCGCTGCGCGCAGCGTGCTGCGGGAGGAATGTGAACTAGACATGCCCCATTGTCCTCCAGGTCGCAGGCGCCTGGAAGCGGCGCCTGCGCCGGGCTGGCCGCTGCCGTCACTGGCAGCGGCACGACGTCGCACGGTTCCGCATGGCGTCAGCGCATCGTGCGCGCTACGGTCAATGACCGACCGACAGGCGCGCTCCTTCGCGACGATGCATGCCGAGCCGATCGACCAGCGTTTCGCTGGCCGCGTTCAAGCCGATGACCTCGACCTCGGCACCATGCGCCCTCAACTTGAGCACTACCCGATCCAGCGCAGCCACCGCACTGATATCCCAGAAATGGGCGTGCGTCAGGTCGATCAGCACCTGCGTGGGCGGATTCAGAAAATCGAAACTGGTGGCGAATTGTCCAGCCGATGCGAAGAACACCTGGCCACGGACCGCATACACACGCACACCATCCTGGCGATCGACCTCCTGCACATCCAACATGCGCCCGACCTTGCGTGCGAAGAACAGCGCCGACAGCAGCACGCCGGCAAGCACGCCCCTGGCCAGATCATGCGTCCACACCGTCACCACCACGGTGCCGATCATCACCACCGACGAGCTCTTGGGATGGTGGCGTACATCGCGCAACGAGCCCCAGCTGAACGTCCCGATGCTGACCATGATCATCACCGCCACCAGCGCCGCCATCGGAATCTGGCTCACCCAGGTGGCGCCATAGACCACCATCAGCAACAACACCACCCCGGCGACCATGCACGACAACCGCCCGCGTCCGCCGGAGGTCACGTTGATCACCGATTGGCCGATCATCGCGCAGCCCGCCATGCCGCCGAAGCAGCCAGCGACGATGTTCGCCAGCCCCTGGCCGGCACACTCGCGATTACGTTGCGATGGTGTATCGGTCATGTCCTCAACGATCTGCGCGGTCATCAGCGATTCCAGCAACCCCACCACCGCCAAGGTGGTGGAGACCGGCAACAGAATCTGCAGCGTGTCCCAACTCAGCGGCACATCCGGCAGCAAGAACGTCGGCAGACTATCGGGAAGATGGCCCATATCGCCCACCGTGCGTATGTCGATGCCCCAGCACACGCAGACCACGGTGAGCACCACGATGGCCACCAATGGCGAGGGAATGGCGCTCGTCAGCCGTGGCAGCAGGTAGATGATGGCCAGGGCCGCAGCGCACACGGCGTAGACCGGCCATGGCATGCCGATCAGCTCCGGCAACTGCGCCAGAAAGATCAGGATCGCCAGCGCGTTGACGAAGCCGGTAATCACCGAACGTGAGACAAAGCGCATCAACGCACCCAGTCGCAAGGCACCAGCGATGACCTGCAGCACGCCGGCCAGGATGGTGGCTGCCAGCAGATACTGCAGACCATGGTCCTTGACCAGATCCACCATCAATAGCGCCATGGCGCCGGTCGCGGCGGAAATCATGGCGGGACGGCCACCGGCGATGGACGTCACCACGGCAATACAGAACGCCGCGTAGAGACCGACCTTGGGATCGACACCGGCGATGATCGAGAACGCGATTGCTTCGGGAATGAGCGCGAGTGCGACGACGATGCCGGCGAGTACATCGCCACGCACGTTGCCGAGCCATTGCTGGCGCAACGAATAAAACTTGGACATTGGAAACCGCTCCGCGTACCGGAAAACGCACGGCACGAGTACATGAACACGAAAAACACCTGGACCTTCGCTAAAGCAGCGAGCGCGTGATGCGTTGGGTCAGGGTGGTGTCATGGAGCCGGGGAGCCATTCGGAGATCGAGCGACAATGGTAACGCGCGCTGCTGCGACCGGGCAAGGCACAACGCGGCGCACGTGCATGGCCCTGCATTGCAGGCATGCAGGCCGGCATCGTTGTGACGCGCCCGCGTCTTGACGCATCTGCGAACCGCAACGCGCAGCACTGCGGTTCGCAGTGCCATAGGTTCAAGCGGTATCGCAGCGTGATATACCGGGACACGCCTCCCTGCCGATCCTGCGCGCGTCGAATTTATGCGCCTTGCACTGATCCGGCAGATTGGCCGGTATCGATTGACTGCACACCACGCCGGTTGCCGCGCTGTTTTCACCGGAGAATCCTGTGTCCTTCGAAAGTGGCATCACGCTGCATCGCTATGCGCGAACCGATGTCAACTTCCGGACCCGGCATGCTGCACGGCACTACGCACGGCAATGCATGCACGCATGCACACTTACCGGGCTGGCTTGCTGAAAAGCGATCAATAGCTGGTGCCGCAGCGTCTGCCCCGTATCGCCCAGGTACACGGCCGGCAGCGACTGCACGCACCGGCCCGCATCGAGTTTCAAAGCGCGGGAAATCCCAAGGTAAAGCAGGCGCCCTGGCCGGGCTCCGATTCCACTTCGACAAAGCCGTCGGCCTGCCGGACGGCGCCATCCACTTGTGCCAAGCCCAGCCCGGTGCCCTTGCCCTCCGGCTTGGTGGTGAAGTACGCATCGAACAGCTGGTCGCGAATGGCGGGCGCAATGCCGCTGCCGTTATCCCTGACCGCGATGGTGACGTAATGGCCACAGCGTGGATGGGTATCGCGGCCAACGTTGCGATGGGTCCGGTTTTCTACCGTGATACCGATCTTGCCGTGCTCGCCGCAGACATCGCGTGCATTGATCACAAGATTCATCAGCGCGCGTTCCAGCGTGTGCGGGTCCACCAGCACCATGCTGTTGGACGCCGTCGTCTTCCAGTGGACGGACACGGCAGTGCCGGCAGCCTGTTGCAGCAACGGCATCAGACGGGCGACCAGAACATTGAGATCCACACGTTCGGGCGCGTAAGGATGATGGCGCGCAAAGCCCAGCAGGCGCTGCGCCATGATCGATCCCTGCTGTAACGCACCTTCTGCCATCTGCAGAATCTTTCTGTCGTCCTCGCTGATGGAGGTGCGCGACTGAACCACGTCGATGGCGGCAGCGGCGGTCTGCAGCACATTGTTCAGATCATGGACGACGCCTGCCAGCAATTGGCCGACGGCTTCCCCCTCCTGCGCGCGCTCGGCGACGGTTTCGGCCAGACGCTGCGCTGCGCGTGCGATGTCCAGCTCGATCGCAATGCGTGAGTCAGTGCCGGCAACGCCTGACTGCGCAACGCCCGCTACGTCGTACAGATCGTCTTGCATGAGCAACGGCTCCGCACGCGGGTTCAGCGTCTGGTTGAGCGTGCGCAAGGCCTGTTGCGATTGCCGACGTTCGGTGATGTCGCGGTTGACGGCCAGCACACCTTCGATTTCACCATGCGCATCGCGTAGCGGCGTGGTCGATACCAACCACACCTGGTGTTGTCCCCCGGCATTGATGCATTCGGCTTCGAACTGTTGCGACTTGCCTTGCGCGGCCGCCGCCAGCGCCTGCTCCACCCTGGACCTGAACCGCTCCGGCCACAACGATGCCCACGGCTTGCCCACGACCGACTCGGCATTCACACCCGCCACGCGCGTCAATCCATGCGCATTGACGAATTTGACGCGTCCATCCAGCGAGATTTCCTTGATGGAATCCAGCGAGAGTTCGACGACCTGACGGTAACGATGGTCGGGAAAATCCTGCGTGCCGTTCATAGTCTGCACATCGATCACGTACTGTTCGCACCAAAAACGTAGTGTGATGCATGTACTCCTAGAAGTCCTGCGTTATGCGCTCCATCGAAGAAAAACTGATTCTCGTCGTCGAGGACAATCACGACACCCTCGAGATCGCCACCTTGTTACTCGCAGACTGCGGTTACGTCGTCGTCACCGCCAGGGATGCGCAGGAAGCGCTTGAGCACATTCATCATTATCCAACGATCGCACTCGTATTCACTGACCTGCAGATGCCTGGACTGCTGGATGGATATGGGCTGATCGCCTACCTGCGCGCCGATGGCAACATGGTGCCCGCCATCCTGACCTCCGGGCTGGGCTATTCACCCAAGGGATTGCCGCCCCGCACCAGCTTCCTCAGCAAGCCCTACACGCGCCACAACCTCGTCAGCAATATCGAGGCGTTCGTGGGCCATTGAAGCACTCGATGCGCATGGCCGCACGGTGCGCCGTTTGCACTCACGCCTGCGCGTCGATGATGCGTTCTCCGCGCGCATCCAGTACCTGCTCACCGTCTTCTTTCCAGAACGCATCGGTTGCTGCCGGCAAGATCTCCAGCACCTGTTCCGACGGCCGGCATAGACGCACGCCGCGCTCGGTCTCGACAAACGGACGATTGATCAGAATCGGATGGGCCAGCATCGCGTCGAGCAAAGCCGCATCGCTCAGCCCAGCATCGCCCAATCCCAGCTCCGCATACGGCGTGCCCTTCTGGCGCAATGCATCGCGGACATTCAGACCGGCGCGTGCAATCAGATCGACCAGACGTTCGCGTGTTGGCGGGTGCGCCAGATACTCGACAATCTCAGGCTCGATGCCCACATGCCGAATCAGCGCAAGCACGTTGCGCGAGGTGCCACAGGCTGGGTTGTGATAGATCGTGGCTTTCATGCAAGCGCGCTCCGCAGGTCGTCGTCGTTGGTCGTTGGTCGTTGGTCGATGGCAGCGCCACCAGATCGATGTGTCACTCGGTGGTGTCTGCCGCCGCCGATGCAACCGCGCCGGCTTGCTGCGCCAACCGCGAGGCGGCAGTGCTGTCCTTACGCTCGCTGTAGCGATCGACCAGGTAGTCGCTGCTGTCGCGCGTGAGCAGGGTGAACTTGACCAGTTCTTCCAGCACGTCGACCACGCGGTCGTAATAGGCCGATGGCTTCATCCGTCCGGCGTCGTCGAATTCCTGCCATGCCTTGGCCACCGACGACTGGTTGGGGATGGTGAACATGCGCATCCAGCGCCCGAGCACCCGCAATGCATTCACCGCATTGAAGGACTGCGAGCCACCGCTGACCTGCATGACCGCCAGCGTGCGCCCCTGGGTTGGCCGCACGCTGCCCTGCTGCAGCGGCAGCCAATCGACCTGGTTCTTGAAGACGGCGGTCAGGGTGCCGTGACGCTCAGGGCTGATCCACACCTGACCCTCGGACCAGATCGATGCGCTACGCAACTCCTGCACCTTGGGGTGTTCGGGTGCAACGGCATCGGCCAGCGGTAGATCCACCGGATCGAACACCCGTACCTCGGCACCGAAATGCTGCAGCAAGCGCTCGCACTCGAACGCCAGTTTGCGGCTATAGGACTCCGGGCGCAGCGATCCATACAGGACGAGGATGCGCGGCTTGTGTCGGCTTTGCAGCGACAGCCTGTCCAGATCGGGCGCCTGAGCCAGGCCAAGGTCGAGATGGGGAAGCGCAAGATCGGCTTGCTCGGTCATTTTCATTCTACTATTCTAGAATTATGGAAAATAAAAGTGCAAGCAAAGCCCTGTCCGCCCTGGGCCAGGAAACCCGCCTGCGCGTCTTCCGCCTACTCGTGCAGGCAGGCCGCGGCGGAAAATTGGCCGGCGACATTGCCCAGGAACTCGCACTGCCTGGCGCCACGCTGTCTTTCCACCTCAAGGAGCTCGGCAACGCAGGGCTGATCAGCGCCGAGCAGCGCGGCAGGACCATCTGCTATCGCGCCGATTTCCAGGCCATGAATGCCTTGTTGGCCTATCTCACCGAAAACTGTTGCGCCGGCGATGACGGCTGCGCTGGCGACATGCGCTGCTGAACACCCTGACCGTCACGTTTGAGCTGTCGGCAGCGCCCCGATCGTGTTTCGCTGCCAGCGTGCGAATCGCCACGCCGCAGGCGACGCCCGCACTGAACTGGTCAACCCTGTAGCGCGAAGCGGGGTTGATCGCCAGGTCCATCAACTGCACGCAGCATCCGCCGCGTTGCCAGAGCGCCAGAACGGCCGCTGTGCACCGGCCTGCTCGCCATGCCACATTGTCGTGACGGCGCAATCGCGTTAACGCGCCTGGCTCTCCGGCGGTCCATGCCACTGCGCCCCCACTCAACCCCGCCAATGTCCTATCTGTCGCTCTTTGTGCTTGCCCTCGTCGCGGCCACCCTGCTCCCCGCCCAATCGGAGACGGCGTTGGTTGCGCTGCTGCTGCGCGGCGATTCGCCGGCCGGACTTGTCGCGGCGGCAAGCCTCGGCAATGTGCTGGGCTCGCTGATCAATTGGTGGCTCGGGCGCGAGGCGCTGCGTTTCCAGAGCAAGCGCTGGTTTCCGATCAAGGCCGCGGCCTTGCGACGGGCCCAGACCTGGTATGGCCACTACGGCAAATGGTCACTGCTGCTGAGCTGGATGCCGATCATCGGCGACCCGCTGACGCTGGCGGCCGGCGTCATGCGCGAGCCGCTGCGTGTGTTCCTGCCGTTGGTGGCGATCGCCAAGACCGCGCGTTACGTCGTGCTCACATGGGCAACGCTTAGCATCGTCTAAATATCCAGACAGCCTGCTCGCCGGCGACTACCGCACCGGCGTGAGGGATCTCCTTACTGTCCTAGCTACTTTTACCGATATTCCAATGCGCACTTTTCCTTCACAATCACCGGGCGACGTCGGCTTGACGACGCGATACGCGACAACCATCGGCGTGGCACGCACCCGACCATCGAATCAAGGAGGATCCCCGTTGGGCATGGCGTCAATCCGGCACGTGGGCGACTACCAGCTCACCGCACATATCACCCCGAACGACGGCCGCTTTGCATCCGAGATACTGGTGTCACGGCCTGGCGGTCTTACCCTGTATCGCTACGACTTGCCTGTCGCCGCCTTTGCCGACCGCAGGGCCGCCTACGATTACGCCAGGCAATGGATGGCTGCATGCACCGTGTCTGCCGATGGCCGCCTCTCCAACGACAGCCTGCATGCGTCACACGCTGCCTGAGCCGACGCAACGCACTGTGTGAGCCGCGTCCGTGGCGGATGTCCGGCCACCGCGCGTGGAGAACCGCGCAGGGCTGAGCATGTTCTTGGACGAACCTGCGTGCCAGGCCCCGCTGCAGATGGGTGTTGCTGCCGTTGAGGTCGACGCAAAAACGGTCAGGATCGGCCGTTCAATACACCTGTCACAGATGCCGCTGCGACGGCAGGCTGTTGACCTATGTCGTTGCAGCAAGCGGCAGCATCAACAGGCTTGCGACGATCCAGCGTTCGATTCGCTTCATCGTGCTCGTCCCTGATGAATGGTCAGGTCTGCGCCTCGGAGGCAACCAGCGCTGCGAGGTCGGCGCATAGACGATCGACCGATGCGGCGGTGGTTGCCCACGAGGTCACGAAGCGGATCACCTGGCTGCCATCGGCGCGTCCTTCCCAGCGCTCGAAGTCGTAGCGTTGCGCCAGCTGTGTGGCGCGTTGCGCGCTGACGGCGATGAATTGCTGGTTGGTCGGCGAGTCGCTGGTGAACTCGGCGCCAGCGGCCAGCAATCCCGCGCGCAGGCGCTGCGCCATGCTATTGGCATGCGCGGCCAACGCGAAGAACAGGCCATCCTCGAACAAGGTGGCGAACTGCGCGCCCAACACCATGCCCTTGGCCAGCAGCGCGCCGCGCTGCTTGATCAGATAGCGGAAGTCCGCCTGCAATGCGGGATTGACGATGACCAGAGCTTCGCCGAGCAAAGCGCCATTCTTGGTGCCGCCGATGTAGAACGCATCGGTCAGCGCGGCAATGGTCGGCAGATCCAGATCGTTACCGTCGGCGGTCAGCGCGGCGCCCAGACGTGCGCCATCCAGATACAGCAGCAGCTCGTGCGCGCGGCAGAAGCGCGACAACGCATCGAGTTCGGCACGGGTGTAGATGGTGCCGCTCTCGGTGCTGTTGGAAATGTAGACCAGGCGCGGTTGCACCATGTGCTCGTTGCTGTGCACGTCCAGCAACGGCTGGATCAGCGCCGGCGTCAGCTTGTCGTGCAGCGCAGGCACCGTCAGCACCTTGTGGCCGGTGGCTTCGATCGCGCCGGTTTCGTGCGTGGCGATGTGCCCCGCCTCCACCGCGATCACCGCCTGATGCGGGCGCAGAAACGCGGCGATTGCGATCAGGTTGGTCTGGGTACCGCCGACCAGCAGATGCACCTCGGCCTGCGCTTGCGCGATCGCGGTACGAATCAGTGCGACGGCACGGGCAGTGTGGCGATCGGTGCCGTAGCCGGCATTCTGCTCGGCACTGGCCTGCACCAACGCCTGCAACACACGCGGATGCGCGCCTTCGCTGTAGTCGTTGCGGAAGCTGATGCGCACAGCGTTGCCCTGGCCGTCCATCACAACCCCTTGGCCGCCTGCGCAACCGCACGGAACAGCGCGCGGCCCTTGTTCATGGTTTCCTGCCATTCCAGATCGGGATCGGAGTCATACACCACGCCGCCGCCGGCTTGCACGTACAGATAGCCGTCCTGGATCACCGCGGTGCGGATCGCAATCGCGGTATCGGCATCACCGTGCCAGCCGATATAGCCGACTGCGCCGGAATAGACGTTGCGCTTGACCGGTTCCAGCTCGCGGATGATTTCCAGCGCGCGGATTTTCGGCGCACCGCTGACGGTGCCGGCCGGGAAGGTGGCGCGCAGCACGTCGCTGTAGTTCAGGCCGGCCTTGAGCGTGCCGGTGACTTCGCTGACGATGTGCATCACGTGGCTATAGCGTTCGATCACAAACTGCTCGCCCACCTTGACCGTGCCCGGTTCGGCCACGCGGCCGACATCGTTGCGGCCCAGGTCGATCAACATCACGTGCTCGGCGCGCTCTTTCGGATCGGCCAGCAATTCTTCTTCCAGCGCCTTGTCCAGTTCCGGTGTTGCGCCGCGCGGGCGAGTGCCGGCGATCGGCCGCACGGTGACCACGCCATCGCGCAACCGCGCCAGGATTTCCGGCGATGAGCCGACGACCTGGGTGCCGCCGACATCGAGAAAATACATGTACGGCGAGGGATTGAGCGCGCGCAAGGCGCGGTACACATCCACCGGACGCGCGCGGAACGGCACGCGCAAGCGTTGCGATGGCACCACCTGGAAAATATCGCCGGCGCGCACGTATTCCTGCGCCTTGCGCACCACCGCGTGATATTCCTCGCGGGTAAACGAGGAGCGGAAATCCGATTCGTCGATCGCATCGGAAATCTGCGCCTGCGGATACCCCGCGCCCCCCTGACGCAAGCGATGCGCCAGTTCGTCCAGACGCCGCTTGGCACGCACATAGGCCTGCGGCTGGCGCGGGTCGGCATGCACGATCAGGTACAAACGGCCTTTGAGGTTGTCGAACACCGCCAGCTCTTCGGACAGCATCAGCAGGATGTCCGGCGTGCCCAACTCATCGGGTTTGTCGCCGCTGCCCAGGCGCGGCTCGATGTACTGGATGCATTCGAAGCCGAACCAGCCGACCAGCCCGCCGGTGAAACCGGGCAAGCCATCGAGCTGCGGCACCGAGTGCTCGGCACGCAAGGCGTCGACCTCGGCCAGCGGGTCGGCGACCTCGCGGGTTTCCAGCACTTCGCCATGCTCGCTGATTTCCAGCGTATGCCCGCGGAAGCTGTATACCCGCCGCGCCGGCAGGCCGATGATGGAGTAGCGCCCGAAGCGTTCGCCGCCTTCGACCGATTCGAACAGATAGGTGTAGGCACCGTCGGCGAGCTTCAGATAGACCGATAGCGGCGTGTCCAGGTCGGACAGCACTTCGCGGACAACGGGGATACGGGTGTGGCCTTCAGCGGCCTGGCGCTGGAACTGCTCTGCAGTGATCAAGACGACTTTCCTTCCGGGACTCTGTGACGGGGCGGACGACGGCAACGGGCCACCATCGCCACCAGCGGCGAGCGGAAGAGAACGAGCGTGGAGTCGTCAGGCGGGACACCCAACTACTGTAGCGCAACTGCTGGCGCAGGGCAGCAGGCGCGGGGCCAACGCCGTGCGAATTGCGAAGGTGGGTCGGGCGTTGTCGGGGGCGGTTTCCCGAGGTGACTGGCATCAAACCCGGGCAGCGCGTGCCTGCCGCTGCATACGGTTTGCGCCGCCACTGAGCCATGGCGGCGCGCCAGTGCAGGGCGAGGTCTCCGGAGGCGGCATGCATGTCGGCGGCGGCCCTCACCCCAACCCGGCTCCCGCACGCGGGAGAGGGGCGAGTGCGCAGGCGATCTCGACGTCCCTACGCCGGAGCGCAAGGTTCCGATTCCCCGGTGCGACGCGCTGGCCCCCGGCGTGCAACCTCCCTTCTCACACGTGCGAAGTCCCTTCTCATCCCTTCTCCCACCTGCGAGGTCCCTTCTCACAAATGCAAGATTCCCTTCTCCCGCGTGCGGGGGAAGGTGCCCGCAGGGCGGATGGGGGAGGCATGACCGGCAGGCCAGCCGATCAAGACCGGTGCCCTCCCACAACGGGCCCGGAGGGAACGCGGCCATAGCGGCGCGATGGCCGTTGCTGCGCTTGAGATAAGGCCTGCAGCTGTTCGTATGCCCGGATCCCATCGATCCAGACTAGCGTGCTGATTGATCTCTGTACGCGCCCGCCGACCGGGACGACCAGGCGCAGCGCCGCACACTCGCGCCCGTGCGATTCCCCAATCCCGATTCCCGCATTCAATCCCCAAGCAACGGGCAATCCACGGGCAAATGCATCCGCAACCGCGCCGGCACGCATTCAATGCGGAAATGCAGCGAGGTTTCCGGTTCGCCATCCAGGTTCAAGGTCAGCGGCTGATGGGAGACGATTTCCAGCCACGGCAGCTGCACGCGCACCGCCACGCGTTCCAGCGCGGCCTGCTTGCCGCCGGTGATCAGCGTGCCCAGCGTGGCGGCCACTTCGCCGTCGAGCGCCGGCACGATGGTGACGTCGAGCAGGCCGTCGTCGATCAGCGCTTCCGGGCACAACGCCTGGCCACCGCCGGCCTGACGGCCGTTGCCCAGGCCGAGCGCGATGAACTCGCCTTCCCAGCTGAAATCCGGGCCGCTGAAGCGGGCGCTGATCGGGTCGATCCGGCCCAGCCGCGACATGCCGGTGATCAGGTAGGCCAGGCCGCCGAGCATCTTCTTCAAGCCCTCGTCGGTCTCGACGGTGACCTGGGTGCCGAAGCCGCCACTGGCGACATTGGCGCACCAATGCGGGCCGTGTTCGGCATCGATCCGCAACAGGTCGATGGGGTACCCAGCGCGCTCGGCAATCAGATCCAGCGCATCCAGCGGCGCGATCGGGAGGTTGGCGGCCGTGGCGAAATCGTTGGCGGTCCCCAGCGGCACCAGGCCCAGCGACGGCAGCCCGGCGGCATCGGCGGCGTGATGCGCCAGCGCGGCGGCCACTTCGCTCAGCGTGCCGTCGCCACCGGCGGCGACCACCGTGTGCACGCCATCGGCAACTGCCTCGCCGACATAGCGCTCGGCATCGCCGTCTTCCCAGGTGACCCGCACATCGAGCCGGACACCGCGCTTGCGCAGCGCTCCCACCGCCTCACGCAGGTCCGGATTGTCGGTGGACTTGCCGTTGAGGATCAGACGCCAGTGGGGCGGGGCCATGCGCGCTGCCAATGCTGTGAGGGTGATTGGCGCAGGCTAGCAGCGGGGCGCCAGCTGCATTGTGAATACGCAACGTTGCCGGGCTGTCATTGGCATGTCATCGATGACCGGGAGAGTAGAAGGCCATAGCAGGGACGACGGGCGGAGGCAGGATCAGCCTCCAATTTTCTCGAAGGCCGCTCCCAGTGGAGCGGCCTTCTTCTTGCGTGGTCCTTGCCGGGCGGCGCGGATTGCTCAGGCGCTGGCGGCAAACGCGGCCAGGCGCTCGCCATCGAGCCGGTACACGGTCCAGCCGTCCATCGGACGCGCGCCGGCCGCCTTGTAGAAATCGATGGCCGGCTGATTCCAGTCCAGCACCGACCACTCGAAACGCCCGCAGCCACGCTGCACGGCCAATTGCGCCAGGTGCCGCAACAACGCCAGCCCGGCGCCCTGCCCGCGCGCCTGCGGACGCACGAACAGGTCTTCCAGATACAGGCCGTTGCGGCCGAGCCAGGTCGAGTAATTGAAGAAGTACACCGCAAATCCCACTGCCTGGCTGTCCTGCTCGCAGATCAGCGCGTGCGCGGTGGCGCCGTCGTTGAACAGGCTGGCGCGCAGCGTCTCGGGGCTGGCCTCGACCGCGTCGGGCTCGCGTTCGTACACCGCCAGCGCGGTGATCAGCGCGTGCAGCAGCGGCGCATCGTCGGGCGTGGCGGCGCGGATCCGCAGCGCGGGCGCACTCATCGCACCGCAGCCACCGCTGCACGCATCTGCGCGATCACCTGCGCATAGTCGGGCGCGTTGAAGATCGCCGACCCGGCAACGAAGGTGTCGGCGCCGGCTGCGGCAATCGCGCCGATGTTGTCGGCCTTGACCCCGCCATCGATCTCCAACCGGATCGGCTTGCCCAGGGCGTCGATCTTGCTGCGGATGGCGCGCAGCTTGTCCAGCGCCGAGGGAATGAAGGCCTGCCCGCCGAAACCGGGATTGACCGACATCACCAGCACCAGATCCAGCTCGGGCAGCACCCAGTCCAGGATGTCCACCGGCGTGGCCGGATTGAGCACCAGCCCGGCCTGGCAGCCGTGCGACTTGATCAGCTGGATCGTGCGGTGCACGTGGCGGCTGGCTTCGGGATGGAAGCTGATGAGGGTGGCGCCGGCCTCGGCAAAATCCGGCACGATGCGGTCCACCGGCTCGACCATCAGGTGCACGTCGATCGGCGCGGTGATGCCGTGCTTGCGCAGCGCCTGGCACACCATCGGGCCGATGGTGAGGTTGGGCACGTAGTGGTTGTCCATCACGTCGAAATGCACCCAGTCGGCGCCGGCTTTCAGGACGTTGTTCACTTCTTCGCCCAGACGGGCGAAATCGGCGGACAGGATGGACGGGGCGATCGCCGTCGGTTGCATGGGTAGCTCGTCAAGGAACGGGAACCGCATTGTCGCAGGCACGCAAAGCCAGTGCATCCGTTGCGGCCCGGCCTGCGTATGCACCTGACCGGCGCACCGCGCCATTTTGCGAAGGACACTGCATGAAGACCACCCCGCTCGCCTCCGCTGCACTTGCTTTGCTGGCCCTTGCCCCGTCCGCCTGGGCGCAAACCGGCCCAGCCGACTGGTCCGGTGTCTCGATCGGCGCCACGGTCGGCGGTGCCGATGTCAGCGGCGTCTCCGGTGGGCGCTTCGGCTTCGACACCGATCTGGACGGCCGCGACGGCGACCAGGTCAGCACCGCCACCGGTGCCAACGCATTTTCGCCCGGGTTCTGCGGCGGCGCGGCGGCCGGAAGCAGGCCGGCCAGCGGCTGCAGCAAGGACAAGGGCGGCGCCGAATACGGCGCGCGGCTGGGTTATGACTGGCAGGCCGGCAACTGGGTCTATGGCGTGGTGGCCGAGTACACCCGCAACGACCTGCGCGACAGCGTCAGCGCCTTCAGCACGACGCCGGCGTTCTATACCTTCACCCGCCAGCTCAACCGCACCGCCGCGCTGCGCGGCCGGATCGGCTATGCGTTCGGCGCGCAAGGCGACTTCCTGGCTTATTTCACCGCCGGCGTGGCACGTGGCGAGTTCGACCACAGCTTCTCCAGCAGCAACACCGCCAACAGCTTCACCGGCAGCGGCGGCGACAGCGCCGACGGTTATCAGGCCGGCCTCGGTCTGCAGCGGCGTTTGAGCGACAACGTCTCGGTGGGCGTGGAATACCTGTTCACCCGCCTGCAGGACGAAGACACCCGCGTGCGCGTGGGGCCGGGCACCGCACCGGCGACCAACCCGTTCCTGCGCGTCAATCCGGCCGGCACCGATCTGCGTCGCACCGACACCGACTTTTCGTCGAATGCAGTGCGTCTGACTGCGACGTATCGCTTCTGAGTCTTGATGCCTGAGTGACCAAGACGCCTGACCGGTGACCCGGCCAGGCGTCTTGGTGCTGGCGCCGACTCCGATCCTGCCGCAGATCGCCATATCCCCTGGCGCCGCCACCGGATGCGCGGCACGCCATCAGCGTTTGCGCAAGCGCTGAATCCGGTCGTAGGCGGCGTTGATCTGGCTGGCTTTCTTCTCGGCCTGGCGACGCGCTTCCGGCTCGGCGTTGGCCACCTTGTCCGGGTGGTAGCGCGACATCAGCCGGCGATAGGCCAGGTCGATCTCGGCGGTGGTGGCGTCCGGCTCCAGCCCCAACGCTTCGTAAGGGTTCTCGGCGCGGCGCTTGAACCAGCCGGCGTCCACCGCATGGCCGATCGCCAGGCCAATCAGCAGGCCCATCACCGGTGCCCCGCGAAACAGCAAGGCGCCGGCCAGTGCGCCGAGCAGTTTTCCGTACCAGGACATGGGCAATCGGGGCGGGAGGCGGGCTGGCGATCTTACCCGAACCTCCACCCGGCCTGGCTGACACGCCCTGCACGGCGCCCGCCCGGCGGCGGCCAATAAATCCTGCGGGCCGCAACGAAGCGCCGTACACTACGCGGCCCGCTGCCCACCCGCGGGCCCGCCGGGTCCCGGGGACAGCGTCATTGCGACGTCCTTAGGAGTGCCTGTGTCGACCACGCTGTTGCAATCCGATCTACCCGGCCTGCCGTTGCGTCACCGTGGCAAGGTGCGCGATGTCTTCGACATTCCCCGCGACCGCCTGCCCGCCGATGCGCCGCCCGGCGATTATCTGTTGATGGTGGCGACCGACCGCCTGTCCGCGTTCGACGTGGTGCTGCCCGACCCGATCCCCGGCAAGGGCGAGATGCTCTGCCAGGTCTCCAACTTCTGGTTCCACAAGACCGAACACCTGATGCCCAACCATCTGGTGAACATCACGGTGGAACAGGTGCTGCCCGAGGGCGTGGACCCGGCCTTGTACGCCAGGCGCGCAGTGGTCACCCGCAAGCTCAAGCCGGTACCGGTGGAAGCCATCGCACGTGGCTATCTGATCGGCAGCGGTTGGAAGGACTACCAGCGCACCGGCAAGGTCAGCGGCATCGAGTTGCCCGACGGCCTGCGCCAGGCCGAGAAACTGCCCGAGCCGATCTTTACCCCCTCGACCAAGGCCGCCGTTGGCGACCATGACGAAAACATCGACTTCGACGCGATGGTCAAGACCGTCGGCGCGGAACTGGCCGAGCGCGTGCGCGATGCGACCTTGCGCATCTACCGCTTCGCCGCGGACTTTGCCGCCGAACGCGGCATTTTGCTGGCCGACACCAAGTTCGAATTCGGCACCGACGCCGATGGCCGGCTGTACATCATGGACGAGATGCTGACCCCGGACTCGTCGCGTTACTGGCCGGCCGACCAGTACGAGCTCGGCACCAGCCCGCCCAGCTACGACAAGCAGTTCGTGCGCGATTATCTGGAAACCCTGGACTGGGGCAAGACCGCCCCCGGCCCGCAGCTGCCGGCCGAAGTGATCGACCGCACCCGCGCCAAATATGCCGAAGCGCTGCAGCGGCTGGCGGGCATTTCGGTTGATTGATGGGTTGGCGCCCCCTCTGTCGGGGGCTTCGAATCGCACTGACGCCGCCATGACTTGAGCGCCGACATACTCGGCGCGGCCTGGACCGAATCCAAGATGCGGCCGGAACCAGCTGGCAGCCGTGCGTGAAAGTTTATAACGTCCGGCCGCGTGTACTGGCGTATAAACCACTCCATCAGGCTCGCCGCGATGGCGCGCCTCTTTTCCAACGAGGTCGCAATGGCTCCGTCACGTCTACTTTTCGGCGACTCGCGCGCGTTCCGCAGCGCCATGCTTTCCAGTTCATTGCTCGCACTGAGCGCCTGCAGTGCCGGCGAATCTGCCGCACCTGCCGCCGCGCCAGCCGCGCCAGCCGCGCCTACGGCATCAGCTGCAACCCCAGCACCTGCAAGCCCTGCGATAAACAACACACTTACCTCGCTGATACAAGCCAGCGGCGTCAAGTGCACCGATACAAAGACGGCGAGAGGCTGCACTGCAGGCAATGTCGATAGCGGTGATTTTTACGACGTAGAGCTTTCGCCCGATTGTGGCGATGGGGGTTTCTTCGCTGGCGTTGCACAAGCCAAAGGGGTGGATGCACTGAATACCGTGCCCACGACAGGCAGCAGCGCGACGGCAAACGCCAACCTGGCACAGGGCCAGCTCGTCTGCGTCCAGGCGATCGGCCGCGCAGGACAGAACCCACTTTATTATTACGTCGTGGCAATTCCCGCAGACAGCGTTGCAAAGTGCAAGAATAATGCGCTGTGCAAGACGTATGGCGATAGGCCGATCAAGCGCATAAAGCCCGCAAGTGGTGATGCCTGCCATGTAGCAGCACCAGGGCAGTATGTTGGCAGTTGCGCGCAGGGATGGGTCAGCGCGGATGCACTCGACGTATTTTCAAACGGACTGTAAGTCAGCTATTACGCATCAGGTTCGACCAACCACTCAGCAAAGGAACAGCTCATGTCGGATCCAAAAATCACCCGCGTGGTCAGTAGCGTAGGCACGACGCGTACGCTGGAAATGGATGACGGCAGCGTCATCACGCGCTCCGGCGGCACCGTCTCGTGGCGTAACAACAATCCCGGCAACCTCAAATTCGAATTCGCCGGAAGTGCCGATACGACCGTCCATAACCCACGTACCCGCGAGCAGGCGCTCGACGCCGCGCAGAATCGCTATCAGGGCGTGGTCGGGCTGGATCAATGGGGCAACGCCGTCTTTGAAAGCTACGAAGCCGGCCGCGCTGCCAAAATCCAGCTACTGGAGCGTCGCTTCGCCGAAAAGACCGTCGAAGAGATGCTGCCAAGTTATTCAACCGCTGATTACAGTGGCCGCACCCATCACAAGGAGCAGGCCGCCGCGATCTTTGCCGAGGGCGATCGACACGGCGTGGATCTGCGCGAAAAAACCGTCGGACAGATGAGCGTACGCGAACGCGAGGTGCTCGCGGATGGAATTCGGCGTTTCGAGGGCTGGCGCGCGGGCGA
Source organism: Xanthomonas sp. 3058 (assembly GCF_014199765.1). NCBI lineage: Bacteria > Pseudomonadati > Pseudomonadota > Gammaproteobacteria > Lysobacterales > Lysobacteraceae > Xanthomonas > Xanthomonas sp. 3058. The sequence goes on from NZ_JACHOF010000010.1 coordinate 123,614, forward strand.
GGTAACGACCACCCAGCAACCTTCGCACACGCCATCAGCGGCACAGGCCCAGACGCCGTCATCCACGACGCCCGTCGGAACCACACCTGCGGCCAATCAAGTGGCAGCCGCCGCCACCGGCGCTGCTGTCTACAACGAGGCGTATCAGCATTTCCTGAGCGAAGGTCGGAGGTACGAGTACGGTCGTCCCGACCATCCGCGCCCGGGCCGCGACAGCAGCCGGCTGGAGCGTGACGCAGACGGCGACGGACGGTTGGGGGTGGATTGCTCCGCCTTCGTCTGGCGTGGGCTGAAGAACGCCGGATACGATGTGCCCGGCGAAAACGCTGCCGGCTTCACGACCGCCAAACTGTTCAACGGTGCCAACACCACCGCATATGCACGCGAACATTTCGATGTTACTTCGGCTGCAGAAGCACGCAAACCGAATGGAACCCTGCACCAGGGCGACATCCTGATGTTCTCGTCATCGCAGGGCCAGCATGTCGGCATCTTCAAGGGTTACGACGCCCAAGGGAATATCCAGTTCATCGGCTCGCAAGGCAGCACGGGACCTGCCGAGGTCACGATTACTCCCGGCGGCTATTGGGACGGCGGCGGGACGCGCATCGTCGGCGCACTGACTCCGAAACCCGAGTTCCAGGTGCGCGCACCGTTGCATGGCACGACCGAGCCAACTGCAGCACGCGCTCACACACCCGCTAGTGCGTCACCAGTTCACCCGTCCTCGAACGAAACCGCCTCCCATCACCTGATGAAGCACGGAACTCGCGGAGGCGAAGTGCAGTCGCTGCAGCAGGACCTCAACCGTCTCGGCGTGCGCGATGCACAGGGCAACCGGCTGGCCGAGGATGGCCGCTTCGGTGACAACACGCGCGAGGCAGTGCTTGCGTTCCAGAAGCAGCACGGGCTGCAGGCCGATGGCGTGGTGGGTCGCAATACGCAGGCGGCATTGTCCGCGCTTCCGGCGCAGACCCAGAGCAGAGCAGGCGAAGCACCGGTCGCGGCGCCAAAGGGCCCGTCGCTGAACGATGCCTCGCATCCGGACCATGCGCTGCATAACGCGATCCGCAGCAAGCTGCCAAGCATGATTTCCAGCGATACCGCTGCCAACGTGACCTTGCAGGCAAAGCAGAACGGAATCGACAGCGCCGACAAGCTGCAGAGCGTCACCGTGCAGGACGGCAAGGCGTTCGTGATGGGGACCACGCCGGGTTTCCGCGCGGCGGTGGATCTGAATCAGCCTGCCCCGACGCTGGAACAGACCAGCGCGCAATTGCTGGCCGGCCAGTCGCAACAGCAACAGGTACACGACGAGCAGCAGAAGGTCGCCATCGGCGGCCGCTGAGTTCAGCGACGTGCGACGCAGCCGGCCAGATTGTCTGGCCGGCTTTTTTGTACCCGCGCATCGCTAGGCAGATGGGGAGCACACGCGCAATGCGGTCTTCGTCGATCGGCGCGCGTGCGCAATGAGCGCCAGCCTCTCCACATACCGCAGTGCGGCGCATCGCGTGCCGACGCAACGTCTTGCGCGTGATAGCGGGTTGCGCAACGGCGGGGGCATGGTGTCCAGCGTGTAACGCAGCATCCGCATCTCTGCGATGCATTCCACAGCCCGAAGTGGCCGGGCGCACAGAATCAAACACATCCGTAAATTTTACTTATTGCACGACCACCGACTGTGCAAGCGTGTCTGCCGGGACTTCGGAACGGCCAACAAAACGTAGCGAGCAGTCGTCAGGTGGGGGCGGACGGCACGCCCGGAATCGGAGTGCACCAGGGGCACATGCAGACTCCGCGCATCGGTCGCGCATGCCTGGCGGATGTGCAGTCGTTTGGTTAATCGCTCTGAAGTTGCCACTCGCGATCTGCTGCGACCTTCGTCGCCGCCGGTCTTTGCATTGCACGTTTTCTGGAGAGAGTCGTCATGCAATTCCACGTCTTGGGCGCGGCGATCTGCTGCGCGCTATCAGTCTGTGCTGTCGCCAATGCTGCGGATCTTTCCGCAGAGGCAGCCGTTTCGCGTGCGCAATCGTTGTTGGGAAATAACGCGGCAGCGCTGGCCAATCGTGCGTCGGCCGATGCCTTCATCGCGCGCGACAGCATCGTCGATGCCGATGGCACCGAACATGTCCGTTTCGATCGTACCTATCAGGGCCTGCCGGTGATCGGCGGCGATGTGGTGGTGCATTCGCGGCGCGGGGTGATGCGGCAGCTGAGCCAGACCATGGACACCAGCGTGCGTCCGAACCTGCTGCCGGGCATCGATGCCGACACTGCACTGCGTGTGGCCGGTGCGCAGTTCGATGTGGCGCCCGATGCCGCGCCGCGTGCCAGCCTGGCACTGTATGCACGGCAGGGCGCACCGCGGCTGGTCTATGACGTGATCTACAGCGGCATCAAACCCGATCAAACGCCAACCGAGATGCATTACATCGTCGATGCGGTCAATCAACGCATTCTCGAATCCTGGGATACCGTGCATACGGTCTGCAGCGGCGGTACCAGCGCCGCCGGCAGCGGGCGTTCGCTGTATGCCGGCAACGTTGCCTTGTCCGCAACGCGCTGCAGCAGCGGCTATGAATTGACCGATATGAGCCGCGGCGGCGGTGCCACCTACACCATGCGCAACGGCACCTCCGGCAGCGGCACGCTGGTCACCGATGCCGACAATGCCTGGGGCAACGGTGCCAACAGCGATGCGGTCACCGTGGCGGTGGATGCGCATTACGGCGTGGCGCTGACCTGGGACTATTTCCGCACGACGCATGCGCGCAGCGGCATCGCCAACGACGGGGCGGGTGCGCGTAGCCGCGTGCATTACGGCAACGGCTACAACAATGCCTTCTGGCAGGACAGCTGCTTCTGCATGACGTTCGGCGATGGCGACGGCAGCATGTTCACGCCCTTGGTGCCGGTGGATGTGGCCGGGCATGAGATGACCCATGGCGTGACCAGCCGGACCGCACGCCTGGTGTACTCGGGCGAGTCCGGTGGTTTGAACGAAGCCACCTCCGACATCATGGGTGCGATGGTGGAGTACTCCGCCAACAACAGCGCGCAGCCGGGCAATTATCTGATCGGCGAGAAGATCGTGCCCGGCAACAGCACCGGTACGCTGGCGTTGCGCTACATGTTCAAGCCCAGCCTGGACGGCGATTCGCCGGACTGCTACAGCAGCAGCCTGGGCTCGCTCAACGTGCACTACAGCTCGGGCGTTGCCAACCATTTCTACTATCTGCTCGCCGAGGGTGCGGTGGTGCCGAGCGGTTTCGGTGCCGGCACCAGCTGGAACGTGACCCCGGCCGGGCTGGTGTGCAACGGCAATACCGCGTTGAGCGCGATCGGCCGGGCCGCAGCCAGCCGTATCTGGTACCGCGCCCTGACGGTCTACATGACGTCCTCGACCAACTACGCGGCCGCACGTCGGGCCACCTTGAGTGCTGCCACCGACCTGTATGGCAGTACCTCCACGCAGTACCGCGCGGTGGCTGCGGCGTGGAGCGCGGTGTCTGTCAACTAAGAGCGGCTAACAAAACGACTTCGCGTCAGCCTACTGCAGGCCGGCTATCTGCGGCTTGGCTGCAGGGCCCTTGCCCGCCCAGCGTCGCGGGACACGCTGCAAGTACGTCCTTGTAAGCTCTTACGCGGCATCCATGCCGCGTAAGGTCCCACGACGCTGGACGGGCAAGGACCAGTCGAGAGTGTCGGTGTGCATGGCTTTAAAAAAGCCACCGACTAACTCTCTGGTGCGGTGTCCTCGCCGCTTGCGGGACCGTGTGGCGGCATGGATGCCGCCACCGAGCCTCCAGGGATGGATTCACGGCGTGTCCCGCCAGCGGTGAGGGCACCGCGCATTCGACCCACTCAGTGTTTGATCTGGACTTCTGACTGCATCCACCAAGATACGACCGACAAACCACTGCACTCACTGACAGGCGCTCGCTCGCCAGGTTTTGTTAGCTGCTCTAAGGTGTTGCCGGCCCTTGCCGCGCGATCGACGCGTGGCAAGGGCCCGGCTGTCACTGCGGCCGTCCGCGCGCGTATGCTTGGGTCATTCCTGGGAGGGAACATGACCGACAGCATCACCACCGCGCGCCCGATCGAGCGCTATTTCGCCAGTTATTCCGACGATCATCAAAACGCCACCAACCAGCAGATCCATGTCCTGGCGGTGCCGGCGATCCTGTGGTCGGTGGTGGCCTTGCTGTGGTGCATTCCGGTCGGCGGCACCTGGTTCAATAGCGGGGTATGGGCGGCGCTGGCGATGTTCGCAGCGTGGTGCTACTACAACCGACTGTCGCGCCCACTGGGGCTGGGCATGTTGGCGATGTTCTTTTTCTTCGGCTGCCTGTGCCGGTTGATCGAGCACAAGGTCGGGCTGGGTGGCGTCTTCACGCTGGGGGCGGCGGTATTCGTGCTGGCGTGGATCGCACAATTCGTCGGCCACAAGATCGAGGGCCGCAAGCCGAGCTTTCTGACCGACCTGACCTACCTGTTGATCGGCCCGATCTGGGTGCTGGCCAAGCTGTATCGTCAGTTGGGTTGGCGCTACTGAGTGCAATTGGCCAGCAACGGCCAGTCAGGCAAGTCGCCTGGCACGTGGTACTGACAGGCTCCTTCCAAGCGTCGCTCGCATCCGGAGCTCTCAATGCGCAGGGCCCTGGTTAAAACGGCGGCCAATCGACGTCGATCATCGAGCACTCGACGCCTGACGTTTCACCCCCGACAAACCGTAGGCGTGCTCACCGCGCCTCACTCACCGATGCCGAGTTCTTCCGGTAACGGACGGAACGCGCGCGGCGCATAACCAAAATCGCGGCGTGCCGGCTCCAGGTCGAACACCAGGTCATCGCGCATGCGCTGCAACGCGGCCGCATTCATCCCGCCCAGGCGCCCCAGCCGCTGCGCAGCGCTGACGGCAAGTCCAAACAGGCCTGGCGGCACCTGATACAACCGCGCCGGTCGTGGCAACGCCGCCAGCACGCGTTCCACCATCTGCGTATAGGCCAGCACTTCGCCACCGCCGACGGCGTAACTGCGCTGCTGCGTCGCCGGCTGGGCCAGCACCGCCAATGCGGCGCTGGCCAGATCGTCCACATGCACCGGCTGCCGCAGGCCAGTGGCGTTGGCCGGCAGCACGAAGGCGCCCGTGCGTTGGGCCAGCCCGGCGATCTGGGTGAGCGTGCGGTCGCGCCCGGCACCATAGACCAGGGTCGGACGCAGCACCGTCGCGGTCGCGCCACGCGCCTGGGCTGCGGAAAACAGCGTTTGTTCGGCATGTGCGAGCCGCTGGGCCACATCGCGCTCGGCTGCGTCGGTCGAATGTTCCTTGACGTCCACGCTGGTTGAACCGAACGCCACAATGCGCGGAGCGCGCACCGGATTTTCGGCGTACCAGCGGGCGAAGTGATCCAGCGGGCCGCAGCTGAAGATCACCTCGCATGCCTCGCCCGTTGCGGCTGGCGCGGTCAGATCGCCTTGCCGCCAGATCAACCCGGAACGCGCGGCACGCGGCTGGCGCGACCATGCCGTCACCTGCCAGCCGCGACTCAGCAGGCGCGTCAGCAGGCGTTCGCCGATCTGCCCACTGCCGCCAAAAACCAGGGCGCGTGGCGCAGATACAGCAGTGGACGGATCAGGATGGGGAACAGTCACGGGGCACGGATGCAGTCTGGATGGACGCAGCATACCGAGTGCGACGCCGGGGCGCGAAGCCGCCGCTGCAGCCATTTGCTCACGTCGGTAGCGGCGACGTTGACACGGACGTCAGTCAACGGTTTGTTAAGCTCTCTGGCCTGCTCGCGAATCTTGTGTTCCCTGCATGCCTTTCTCGCTGGAAATCCTGCTCGCGCTGCCATTTGCAATGGCGGCCGCCATTGCGCTGCGCTGGCGCACAGCTCGTTCGATCACTGCGTGGTTGGCTGCGGCCGCGCCGTTGGCCGGCTTGGTCATTCTGGCGATGCTCACACCGGCAGTGATGCGCGGTGAGGTGATCCGCAGCGAGCATGCGTGGTTGCCGCAGATCGGCTTGATGTTCTCGCTGCGACTCGATGGCTTGGCGTGGATGTTTGCATTGCTCGTGCTGGGCATCGGTGCGTTGGTGGTGATGTATGCGCATTACTACCTGGGCGCACGCGACAGCGCCTCGCGCTTCTTTGCCTACCTCATGCTGTTCATGGGCGCGATGCTTGGCATGGTGCTGTCGGGCAATCTGCTGTTGCTGATGGTGTTCTGGGAGCTCACCAGCATCAGTTCGTTCCTGTTGATCGGCTTCTGGTCGCATCGCAAGGATGCGCGCGAAGGCGCCCGCATGGCATTCGTGCTGACCGCTGGCGGCGGCCTGGCCTTGCTGGGCGGCGTGCTGATGATCGGCCGCATCGTGGGCAGCTTTCAGCTGGATGCGGTGCTGGCCGCCGGCGATCTCATCCGCGCCAGCCCACTGTATCCGTATGCCCTGAGCCTGGTATTGCTGGGCATCTTTACCAAGAGCGCACAGTTTCCGTTCCATTTCTGGCTGCCGCACGCGATGGCTGCGCCCACGCCGGTGTCGGCATATCTGCATTCGGCCACGATGGTGAAGGCCGGCGTGTTCCTGCTGGCGCGCCTGCATCCGGCATTGGCCGGCACCGATTTCTTCTTCTACACCGTCACCAGCATCGGGGCGATCACCTTGTTGCTGGGCGCCTGGCACGCGATCTTCCAGCATGATCTCAAAGGCGTGCTGGCCTACTCCACCATCTCGCATCTAGGCCTGATCACGATGTTGTTCGGGCTGTCCACGCCGATGGCGGTGGTGGCCGGTGTGTTCCATATCCTCAACCACGCAGTGTTCAAGGCCTCGCTGTTCATGGCCGCCGGCATCATCGACCACGAGACCGGCACGCGCGACATGCGCAAGCTCGGCAACCTGCGTCGTTTGATGCCGATGACCAGTGCGTTGGCGATCATCGCCTCGCTGGCAATGGCCGGTATTCCGCTGCTCAACGGCTTCCTGTCCAAGGAAATGTTCTTCGCCGTGGCATTGGAAACCGACGCACCGCAGACGATGCGGGTGCTGGCCAGCATTGCCGCGTTGCTGGCCGGCCTGCTCGGGGTGGCCTATAGCCTGCGTTTCGTGCACGACACCTTCTTCGGCGAGGGTCCACGCGATCTGGACACCACGCCGCACGAACCGCCGCGCTGGATGAAGATCCCGGTGGAAGTGCTGGTACTGATGTGCGTGGCAGTCGGCATCGTGCCGGCATGGACGATTGCGCCGGTGCTACGCGCCGGTGCAAGCGCCATCCTCGGCGAGCGCTTGCCCGACTATAGCCTGGCGCTGTGGCATGGCTTCAACTGGCCGCTGGCCATGAGCATCGCCGGCATGGTGGGCGGCACGCTGTTGTACATGACGCTGCGCCGCACCTTGGATATGTACGCGATCCAGAACCGCTCGCCAGGCAAGGCGCTGTTCCACTGGAACCTGCGCGCGCTGTTCGCTGCAACCGCGCGCATGACCGATGCCGTCACCAACGGCAATCTGCAACGCATGCTGATGTTGCTGGTGCTCAGTGCCGTGGTCGTCGCACTGGTGCCGTTTGTGCAAGGCGGCGTCCTGCCGGCCTGGCCTGCGCCCACTCCGATGCCGCTGCTGGGCTGGATTGTGTGGTTGCTGATGATCGCCTGCGCACTGGGCAGCCTGTTTCTGTACAAGCAGCGTCTGCTGGCAGTGCTGGTGCTGGGCGGCACCGGCCTGGCGGTCAGCATGACCTTCGTGTTCCTGTCGGCGCCGGATCTTGCATTGACCCAGCTGTTGGTGGAGATGGTGACGTTGGTGCTGATGCTGCTGGCGATGAATTACCTGCCGGAGCGCTCGCTGCCCGAGCCTGCACGGCTGCGCAAGATGCGCGATGCCACCATCGCCGTGATTGGCGGCGCCGGGCTTGCCGCATTGACCTATACGTTGATGACCCAGCCCAGCCACACCGTGGCCGGCGAGCTGCTGCAACGTGCGCTGCCGGAAGCCTACGGGCGCAACGTGGTCAACGTGATCCTGGTGGATTTCCGCGGCTTCGATACCTTTGGCGAGATCACCGTGTTCGCGATCGCCGGGCTGGTGGTGCATGCACTGCTGCGACGCTCGCGCATGGCGCCGGAGCGCACCATGCCCGGCCCGCCGATCAAGTTGCCGGTGCCGGCCGATCTGGCGCAGATCATGTTCCCGCTGACGTTGACGGTGTCGCTGTTCCTCTTTCTGCGTGGCCACAACGCGCCCGGTGGCGGCTTCATCGCCGGCCTGGTGCTGGCGGTGCCGTTGCTGATGCAGTACGTGATCCAGGGCACCGCCTCGGTGGAATCGCGCTTCGGCTTCGACTACATCCGCCTGATCGGCATCGGCCTGCTGTGCGCGCTGGTCAGTGGCGCCGGGTCGCTGCTGTTCGGCCTGCCGTTCTTGACCAGCGGGCATCTGGAAATTCCGCTGCCGCTGCTGGGCGAGCTGGAACTGGCCAGCGCGCTGGGCTTCGATATCGGCGTGTATCTCGTGGTGTTCGGTGCGGCGATGCTGATGCTGTCGATGATGGGCACGATCAAACCCTCGCGTACGCGCAGCTCGCAGCGCGGCGAGATCGACCCCACCCAACGTTCGACACGCACTGCGGAGCAGTATTGATGGAATTGGCAGTGGCAAGCGCGGTCGGCGTCCTCACCGCATTGGCGATCTACCTGTTGCTGCGCGCACGCAGCTTCGATGTGATCCTGGGGATGACCTTCCTGTCCTACGCGACCAACCTGCTGATCTTCGCCGGCGGACGGCTGCGTAGCGGACAGGCGCCGGTGCTGCGCGAGGGCACACCGGTCGATCTGATGCACTACACCGACCCGTTACCGCAGGCGCTGGTGCTGACCGCGATCGTGATCGCCTTCGCGATGACCGCAGTGAGCCTGGTGCTGGCGATCCGCAGCCGCAGCGACAACGGCAGCGATCACGTGGATGCGCATGAAGATGCCGCCACCGGGGTGGATACGCGCGAGGCGCGGCGATGAATCATCTGCTGATCCTGCCGATCCTGATTCCGATGCTGGGCGCGTCGGCATCGTTGTTCGTCGAACACCGCCGCTATGGCCCGCGCGTGCAGCGCAGCGTGGCGTGGGTGAGCATGCTGCTGCTGGCGTGGGCGGTGATTGCACTGTTTGCGCGTGCGGCCGAAGGCACGGTGCTGGTGTATCTGCTCGGCGACTGGCCGGCGCGCATCGGCATCGTGCTGATGGGCGACCGCCTGTCGGCGTGGATGCTGTTGACCACCTTGATCCTGGGCGCGGCCTGCCTGCTGCATGCATGCGCAGGCTGGGACCGACGCGCGCCCCACTTCCACGCCCTGTTCCAGTTCCAGTTGATGGGCTTGAACGGTGCATTTCTGACCGGCGACATCTTCAACCTGTTCGTGTTCTTCGAAGTGATGCTGATCGCCTCCTACGGCCTGCTGCTCAGCGGCGGGCGTGGGCTGCAGATGCGCGTGGGCCTGCATTACGTGGTGTTCAACGTGTGTGCGTCGACCTTGTTCTTGATCGCACTGGGCCTGCTGTTCGGCGTGTTCGGCACCTTGAACATGGCCGAGCTGTCGCAACGCATCGCCGCATTGCCGGCCCAGGACGTCCCGCTGGCCAAGGCCAGCCTGGGCCTGTTGCTGCTGGTGTTCTGCAGCAAGGCCGCGTTGCTGCCGCTGTATCTGTGGTTGCCGGAAACCTACTCGCGCGCGCCGGCAGCGGTGGCGGCGTTGTTTGCGATCATGACCAAGGTGGGGCTGTACGCGACACTGCGGGTGTCCGCGCTCTGGTTCGGCGCCGGTGCCGGCGCGCTGCAGGGCTTCGGTCGCCACGCGCTGCTGTGGCTGGGCATCGCCACGCTGTTGATGGCCGCGTTCGGGGTGATGGCCGCATCGCGGCTACGGGTGATGGTGTCGTATCTGGTGGTGTTTTCGGCGGCGACCTTGTTCATCGCCTTCTCGCTGGACGATGCCGGCGCGTTGGGCGCTGGCCTGTATTACCTGCCGCATAGCAGTTTCGTGGCCGCCGCCTTGTTCATGGTGTCGGACCTGATCCGGCGTCGACGCGGCAGCGCCAGCGATCGCAAGGAAGTGGTCGCGCCATTGCCGCGCCGTGGGGTGCCCGGCGCGATGTTCATGGTCGCTGCGGTCGCCGTCGCCGGCCTGCCGCCGTTGTCCGGCTTCCTGGCCAAGGCCGCGTTGTTGCAGCACGTGCCCGAAGGGTTGGTCGGGCCGGTGTGGGGCGCCATCCTCGGCAGCAGCCTGCTGGTGGTGATCGGCCTGACCCGAGCCGGCGTGCGCTTGTTCTGGCGCGTGCCCGAGGCGGTGCAGGATGTCCCCGAGCTGCAACCGCAACGTCGTGGCCGCATGCGGCCGGTGGAAACCGCCGCAACGCTGCTGTTGCTCAGTGGCCTGGTGGCGATGACGGTGGGCGCAGGACCGTTGATGCACTACACCGATGCGGCCGGTGCCCAGCTGCGCGATCCCGCTGCGTATGTGGATCAGGTGCGCGCCACCACGCCGCAACGGAGGCAGCCATGAGCGCCCGCATGCCACTGCGACGCCGGCTATTGCCCTCGCCCTCGTTGAGCGTGACGGTGTTTATCTTCTGGCTGCTGCTCAGCGACAGCTTCGGGCCGCAGCAGTGGGTGCTGGGCGCGCTGCTGGGCGTGGTGGTGCCGATCTTCGCCGCACGGCTGGACCGCGAGTTCGCACGCATCGGCTCGCTGCGTTCGGTGCCGCGCATGTTGCTGGTGGCCGCCGGCGATATCGTGCGCTCCAACATCAAGGTGGCCGGCCAGGTGCTCGGCCCGGAGTCGCGCATCCATCCCGGTTTCATCTGGGTGCCGCTGGATATCGCCAACATCCACGGTATCGCCGCGCTGACCAGCATGATCACGCTCACGCCCGGCACGGTGTCGGCAGCGCTGTCCGATGACCGCAAATTTCTATTGGTGCACGTGCTGCACCTGGACGATCCGGATGCCCTGATCGCCGAGATCAAGGCCCGCTACGAGAAGCCCCTGATGGAGATCTTTCCATGACCGGCCACATGTTCATCGAATCGACCATCGTCCTCTGCATGCACGCGGTGGGCCTGGCGATGTTGCTGGCGCTGTGGCGCTTGCTGCGCGGCCCGACGGTGCCAGATCGCATCCTGGCGCTGGACACGCTGTCCATCACCGCCATCGCCGAACTGATGCTGCTGGGCATGTACCTGGATTCGCCGATCTACTTCGAGGCGGCACTGGTGATTGCGATGCTGGGCTTCGGCAGCACCGTGGTGCTCAGTAAATTCGTGTTGCGTCGGGACATCGTCGAATGATCGCCCTGACCGAGTATCTGCTCAGCGCGCTGCTGCTGGTCGGCACCTTCTTCATATTGATCGGCGCGTTCGGGCTGGTGAAATTCTCCGATTTCTTCAAGCGCTTGCACGCACCGACCAAGGCCAGCACGTTGGGCGTGGGCTGCGTGCTGCTGGCCTCGGTCGGTTATCACCTGTTTCTCGGCGTGGACCCGCAGCCACGCGAATTGCTGATTACCGTGTTCCTGTTCATCACCGCGCCGATCAGTGCGCATTTGATGGCCAAGGCTGCTTTGTCGTTGATGATGGAAAACCGCCCGGAAGTCCCCAACCATGGCGAGATGAAGGAAGAAGGCTTGCCCACGCCGCAGACGCAAGGCGATGTCGGCGAAAACGAAGAAACCGCCAAGCAGCATGCCGAGCCGGATACCGATCGGCGTTGATGTGGTCCGCTGCGTGGAAGCCCGGCGCCATTCATCGGACGCTAGCGCGCTCCTGGGCGCGCCGCGGCTCCGGTCGAGAGGCTCTGCATGCAGCCCGCATCGCGGTGAGATGCCGCTTTCGGTGCCAGCACTGCGGTGCCGACGTCCCCCCGATTTTGAGTAGCACGCCAGTTTGGAGTCCAATTCCCTACCCCGAAGGAGATTGGACGTGAAGAAACGTTTTACTGACGAGCA
>NZ_JACHOF010000011.1:0-128539 GCF_014199765.1 Xanthomonas sp. 3058
CAGCAGCCGGCACCACCGTGCCCGGCTGACGGAGTGGCCAAAGCCCCTCCAACAACACAGTTGCTACAAGGACGTACTTGCAGCATGTCCCGCGATGGAGGGCTGGCAAGGGCCCTGCAGCCAAGCGATAGATCAGCAGCTCTGAGCCAAATCTCGAATCCCCAATCCCGAATCCCGGCAAATCAGGCATCCAGCTCCAGCACCATCCGCACCAGCTCCGGCGAATCCGGATGCGGCTGCGGCTTGAAGCCCAGCGACTCGGCCAACTGCAGCATCGGCACGTTGCTTTGCAGCACATCGCCGAACAGGCAGTCCAGGTATTTGCGGCGCGCCCACTTCACCAACTTGCGCATCAGCTGCCGGCCCAGGCCCTGGCCGGCGACGAAGCTGCTGACCAGGATGGTGTACTCGGCCTGGCGGGTGCCCGGGACCAATGCGGCACGCGCCACTGCGCCCACCAGGGCTTCGCCCGGCGGCAATTGCTCGGCGGCAACCAGCACGATTTCGCTCTTGGGATTGGGATGGGTCAGGCGCTGCACCATCTCCGGGGTGATTTCGGCGGAAGAGCGCACGAAGCGCGCGCGGATTTCCTCCGGCCCCAACAGGCTGAAAGCCCCCTGCAACGGCGGACCGTCCTCGGGACGGATCGGGCGGAGCAGAAGGGTGCGGCCATTGGGCAGACTGAAGTTTTCATGCCACGGAGGCATGCGATTACGAATGGCCATGACCGGTGTTCCTTGAAGATCGGAAGATTCTGGCACCCGCCCGGCGCACAACCGTGAACGAATCCGGTGCGCCGCCAGGGGTCATGTGAAAGGTGGCAGTGCTTCTCACCTCACTCTACCGAGCGAGACCGTGATCCAGTCGTGAGTATGCGTCAGTGTTCGCCAGCTCCGTCAGACCGGTTCAGGTGCGTTGCTGCGGGCGTCACCGGCAGCGCGTGATCCGGGCCGGCTTGGTCGCGCCACGACGGCCGTTGCGGGCGTGGGGGGGGGGGGGCGCTGACGGCCAATTCCCGCAAGGACGCGGCCGGTGGCGTGCAGGGCGGGTGTTGTGCGCGCCCTGGGACCGGAGCGGCCGGACACGCCGGCTTATCCGTCCTGGCGCAACCACTCCAGCCGGGTCGAGGCGCCGGCTTCGCCGAGATGCTGCTTCAGCGCCGGCAGCGCGGGCGCCAGCACCTGGTCGAACTGCCACGGCGCATTGACGATCAACAGCCCGCTGCCGGTCAGGCGTAGCGGCGAGTCGTCCGGGCGCACCTGCAGCTCGGCCACCAGCACCGACTTGGCCGGCAGCGTGGCCGCCTTGCGCATGAACGGCTGCAGGCTGCGGCGCAGCTTGATCGGGTACCACACCATGCAGATCGCCTGCGGCCAGCGCGCCAGGGTCTCGCGCACGCTGTGGATGACCTGCGGGTATTCGGCTTCCTGCGCTTCGTAAGGTGGATCGATCAGCACCAGCCCGCGTCCGATCTTGGTCTCGCCCGCGCGCGGGGGGACGAAGGCACGAATCGCCTCGTAGCCATCGCCGGCATGCACGCGCACGCGGCTGTCCTTGGCGAACAGGCGCTTCAGCGCTTCGGCTTCTTCCGGCTGCAGCTCGCAGAACGCCATGCGGTCCTGTTCGCGCAGCGCTTGCGCGGCCAGCAACGGCGAGCCGGGGTAATGATTGATCTGGATGCCGGCGGTGGGGCGCGCCGGCTTTTGGCCGGGCGTAGCCGGGCGGACGACGGTGTGGTTGTCGGCCTGTACTGCGCGCAGATAGCGCTCGATCACCTCGGGCAGGGTCGACTCGGCCATCAGCCGCATCACCCCGGCATCGGCCTCGTTGGTCTTGCGGCTCTCCTCGCCGCCGAGCTGGTAGCGCCCGCGCCCGGCGTGGGTGTCGAGCACGAAGAACGGGGTGTCCTTGCGCTTGAGGGTGTCGATCAGCGCCAGCAAGGCGATGTGCTTGAGCACGTCGGCATGGTTGCCGGCATGGAAGGCGTGGCGATAGTTCATCCGGGAAGTGTAGAGCGTGCGCGGCCGTTTGCGCTGCGCGCGGGTGCGCGGCGTGGCGGCATGCAGCGGCGGCATGGTCTTGAGGGCGGGGCGCCGGGCGCGCGCAACCGCCCCGACGATCTGTTGCCGACGCTTGCCTGTGCGCTGCGCGCTGGCAGTGCGCGCGCTATGGGCCACGCCGGCATGCGGCTATGCTGCGCGGCATGTCAGAGACCCCCGCCCGCGTACTTGTCGTCGAAGACGAAGCCGCCATTGCCGATACCGTGCTGTACGCGCTGCGCAGCGAAGGCTATGCGCCCGAGCATTGCCTGCTGGGCCGCGATGCATTGGCGCGGCTGCGCGCCGACCCGGCCGATGTGGTGGTGCTGGACGTAGGCTTGCCGGATATCAACGGCTTCGAGGTGTGCCGCACGCTGCGCGGTTTCAGCGACGTGCCGGTGATCTTTCTGACTGCCCGCAACGACGAGATCGACCGCGTGCTCGGTCTGGAACTGGGCGCCGACGATTACATGGCCAAACCGTTCTCCCCGCGCGAGCTGGTGGCGCGGGTGCGTGCGCGCCTGCGCCGGCGCAGCGTGGCCCAGGTGGCCGAGCAGGGGTGGCAGCCGCAGGGGGCGTTTGCGATCGACCGCGAAGGTAGCCGCATCCGTTATGGCGATGCGCTGCTGCCGCTGACACGCTACGAATACGCGCTGCTGTCGGCCTTGTTGCAACGTCCTGGTGCGATCCTCAGCCGCGCGCAGCTGATGGATCGCGGTTGGGATGCCAGCGCCGACAGCGCCGACCGCACTGTCGACACCCATATCAAGACACTGCGCGGCAAGTTGCGCCAGGCCGGCGTACCGGCCGATCCGATCCGCACCCATCGGGGCCTTGGCTATGCGCTGGAGCTATAGGCATGGTTGAGCGCGGCGACCACAGGCACCTGGCCGGCGCAAGGAGGGCGTGTCTGGCAGCAGGAATTGCGCTGCTGCGTTCGCGCCGTCGGCCTGCGGCTGGCGATTGCCTGCCTCCGCGCAGTGGCCATTGCCGCTGCGGGCACTGTGGCGTGATCGAGGCCAGCCGCTGACATGCGGCTCGGTCTCAAGCTATTTCTGGGCTTCTTCCTGATCGTCGGGCTGGCCGCGTTCTTCGTGATGCGGGTGTTCGTCAACGAGGTCAAACCCGGGGTGCGCCAGGCGATGGAATCCACGCTGGTGGACGCGGCCAACGTGCTGGCGGAAATGGCCAGTGGCGAGCTGGCCGCCGGCAAGATCGCCACCGGCAGCTTTGCGCGCAACGTGGCGCAGGCGCAGCGGCGCGACCCCAAGGCCTGGGTGTGGCGGTTCCGCAAGGGCAATGTGGATTACCGCGTCACCGTCACCGATGCGCGTGGCGTCGTGGTGTTCGATTCGCTGGGCCGCGACGTGGGCCGCGACAACTCGCGCTGGAACGATGTCTATCGCACCTTGCGCGGCGAATATGGCGCGCGTTCCAGCCCCGAGGTCGACGGCGACCCGACCGCCACGGTGATGCACGTGGCCGCGCCGATCTACGCGCCGGACGCGCCGACCAGGTTGATCGGGGTACTCACCCTGGCCCAGCCCAATCGCAGCATCGACCCGTTCATCGAAGCCAGCCAGCGCAACATCCTGCAGCGCGGCGCCTGGTTGATCGGCATTTCCGCCTTGATCGGTATCGGCATGACCTGGTGGCTGATGCGTGGCATCGGCCGGCTCAATCGCTATGCGCAGGCGGTGAGTTCGGGCATTCCGGTGCCGCCGCCCAAACCGCGCGGCGATGAGATCGGCGATCTGGGCCAGGCGTTGGAAACCATGCGCCGCAAGCTGGAAGGCAAGGCCTACGTGGAGCAGTACGTGCAGTCGCTGACGCACGAAATGAAGAGCCCGCTGGCGGCGATTCGTGGGGCGTCCGAATTGTTGAGCGAGCCACTGCCGGAAGCCGATCGCCAGCACTTCGTCGCCAGCATCCGTGCGCAGGAGCAGCGGCTGACCGAAACCATCGACAAGCTACTGGCGCTGGCCGAGGTCGAACAGCACGGCTGGCTGCAGACGCGCGAGCGCATCGCGGTGGCCGGCCTGCTGCAGGCCGCAATGGACGCAGTATTGCCGCGCGCGGCGGCGGCCGGCGTACTGCTGGAAGGCGACGCGGCATCCGACAAGGCGCGCGAGCAGTACGTGCTGGGCGATGGATTCCTGCTGCGCCAGGCGCTGATCAACTTGCTGGAAAATGCCATCGCGTTTTCACCGCAAGGCAGCACCATCCAGTTGCGAGCGCAGATCCAGCAAGGGCAGGTGCAGCTATCGGTGCACGACCGCGGCAGCGGCGTGCCGGACTACGCGCTGGAACGGGTGTTCGAGCGTTTCTATTCGCTGGCCCGCCCACAGACCGGACAACGCAGTTCCGGGCTCGGCCTGCCGTTCGTGCGCGAAGTCGCGCGCCTGCACGGCGGTGAAGTCGCGTTAGGCAATCGCGACGGCGGGGGGGCGATCGCAACCCTGCGCCTGCCCGCCCGCTAAACGACGCTGCAGGCGGTGTGCGAAAGACCCGCTGCCCACTGCCCAGTGCGGCAGCATTGCGGTGCTGCCGATGCGGCATGCGCCAGGGCACATGCCGCATCGGTGTCAGCCGCGCATTGCGGTGCGCATCCGCGGTGTCCTAGTGCACCACGTCGGCCCCGATGACGTCCTTGGCGACCACCGACCAGGACAGCTTGCCAAAGCCCTTGTTGCCCCACTCGGTGCCCCAGCTGTTCTCGACAATCAGCCCTTCGCTGTCGTAACCCAGCGCGACCACCGCGTGCCCGCCCAGGATGGGCGTCTTGATGTCGTAGTCGACCTGGTTCTGGGGTGTGAGTTCTTCAAAACCCTGCCGGACATAGAAGCCGATGGCCACCGGCGTGGATGCGGCCAGCGCAAGTTTGATTTGTTCGATCAAGGCGCGTCCGCCGTTGCCGTCGCTTGATGAATAGAGCACGGTGTACTTGCTGTACGGCGTGCGGTTTTTGGCAGCGTTGGCGCGGTCGGCGGCGGTGGGTGGATTCTTCCAGTTGTAGTTGCCCCAGGAGTAATGCTGTTCAGTGTCGATGCCCTGGGCCAGCGCGACGTCCAGCGGCGCTTCCAGCGTGGACCCCTCATCGACGCCATCGTTGACCTGGGTATAGAGATACATCGGGGCGAAGCGGGTTTGCGCCTGTTTGCCGGCGTTGGCATACCAGCCGGTCAGGGTGTGGGCGGTTGCCCACGACGCACATGACCCCACCTGGCCCTGATCGCCTGGCGTGATCGCCCAGGCAGTCAGGTCCACGCTGGCGGGAAGGGATTTGGCGGCGCTCGCGGTTCCGAACAACGGGGTGACCGGTTGCATCAGCGGCGAAGCTTTCAGACCCATCCCATGCACGGCCGCCTGCGCGACAGCGGAGGACAGGCTCAGGGCAGAGAGCAGACAGAGGGCGAGCGAACGTTGCTTGTTCATGGAAACAAACTCCAGGCTAGATGAGGAATGCAGTCGTGCGCACTTCTGGAATCAGGGCCGGCAAGCGGTTACGCGGACTGAACGATGCCCGGTACGGCACGCGCGAAGTTGAATAAACACATCGGAAAACGACGGGCTGAGAAAGCCGCGATCAAAACAAGACAAAAAACGAAGGTATGGCCCTGCAGTACGCAACTGCATCCGCATCGTTGCGCCTGGCGGCGAAGCGCGCGGCGGTGGTGCGAAGTACTGTCGATGAAACGGAAGCCTGTCTCGGGCCTGTGTTGCACTTTCGACGTGTGACAACCGGATTCCCTCACCACGTCACAGTGGCGGTCGCCGCTCATGTCGGTCGCTCACTTCACATTCGCTTCAAGTTCGCCTCAAACCCCCGACACCGGCGCCTCGCATCCTGGCCACCTCCCAGACTGAGGAAGGCCGATGAAATCCCTGAAACTGTTATTACGGTTCGCCACCATGGGCGCACTGGTCCTGTTGCTGATGATCCCGTTACTGCTGATCCGCAGCACCGTGCAGGACCGCGTGCAATATCGCAACCAGGCCGTGGAGCGCGTGGCGCAAAGCAAGGCCGGTGAGCAGCAGTTCATCGCACCGGTGCGGGTGCTGCCGTATACCCAGGATGTGCAGGTCAGCGAGCCCGACGAGGAAGGCAAGCCGCACAAGGTGTGGCGAAAGCACAACGGCCAGTTGCTGCAGACCCCGCGCACGCTCACCCTGAGCGGCGAGTTGATCCCGTCCGAGCGCAAGATCGGCTTGTTCCGGGTGCAGGTGTATTCGTGGAAGGCAACGCTCAAGGCCGGGTTCGATCCACTCGACTATCCGGCCGTGGAGGGGCGCAGCTATGGGCAGCCGCATCTGGCGGTCGGCATCTCCGACGTGCGCGGTCTGGTCGGCACGCCGAGCCTGCGCGCGGATGGCCGTGAGCTGAAATTGGAGAGCGGGGCAGGTGGCCTGGCGGGACGCTCGCCCGGCATCCATGCCGACCTGCAGCCACTGGCCGACCCGCTGGCCGGCAAGGTGAGCGAGGGTAAAACGGTGGAAATGACGTTCGTGCTGGATGGCACCCGCAGCCTGGCGATCGCACCCATCGGCGACAGCAACGACATCGCGCTGCGCTCGGCCTGGCCGCATCCCTCGTTCGGCGGGCGCTTCCTGCCGAATGCGCCGACCATCAGCGAGCGCGGTTTCGAGGCGAGCTGGTCGTTGTCGTCGCTGGCCACCAGTGCCCAATCGCAGTTGCAGTCGGGCCAGGTCTCGGTCGATACGCTGCAGCAGGTGCGCGGCGATGCGCAACTGCAGTTGCAGTCCGGCCAGTCGTCGCTGGATACGCTGGAAGTGCGGTTGGTCGACCCGGTGGACGTGTATACCCAGGCCGACCGGGCCAGCAAGTACGGCATCCTGTTCGTGGTGCTGACCTTTGTGGCATTCGTGTTGTTCGAACTGATCAAACGTTTGCCGATCCATCCCCTGCAATATCTGCTGGTGGGTCTGGCGCTGGCAATCTTCTTCCTGCTGCTGCTGAGCCTTTCCGAGCACATCGCGTTCTGGCAGGCGTATCTGGTGTCGGCCGCGGCCTGTATCGGCCTGCAGTTCTTCTATCTGTCCGGTGTATTGCGTAGCTGGGCGCGCGCGGCAGGATTCTCGGTGATGCTGACGGCGTTGTATGGCGTGCTCTATAGCCTGCTGATCTCCGAAGACAACTCGCTGCTGATGGGGTCGCTGCTGCTGTTCGGCATCCTGGCCAGCATCATGTGGGTGACGCGTAAGGTCGATTGGTACGAGCTTGGCAACAGTCTGCGCTGAGATCGGGATGCTCGCTCACGCACAGGTACTCCGGCGGGTGCAGCGCTTGCTGCCCGCCGGGATCGACACGGTGGCGCTGCTTCCGGCAGCGTTGCCGCACGGCTGGGAACGTTCGCCGTTGTCGGCCTTGCCAATCCGTCACGACTGGCGTCGCGGTGTGATCGGTCTGCGTTTGCAGGCCGAGACCGCGCAGGCGCTACGCATGGGCGACGCCGGATGCTTGCAGGCGGCGCAGCAGAGCGAGGCCGCGCTGGCTGGCACACCGAGGACGCGCAGCTACGGCCCCTGGCAGCGTTTGAGCAACGGCACTTACTGGGCCCGCAGCACCGATGCCCTGCTTGGCGTGCTGCTGGCCTGTGCAGATGCGGAAGTGTGGTTGCTGTGGCAGCAACCCGCTGCGGTGGACCGACGCAAGGACGGTTGGCTGCGCTGACGCATGTCATCGCCACCGCGCCCGGCTGGCTTACCATGGCGCGTATGACTGGCTCATCCCTGATTGTCGAGACGGTACGCGGCACCGACGTGCTGCCGCATCTGGATGCGGTGGCGCAGCTGCGCATCAGCGTATTTTGCGCCTGGCCGTATCTGTATGCAGGCGATAGCGAGTACGAGCGCGCCTACCTGGCCGCCTATGCGGCCTCGCCGGACAGCGTGTTCGTGCTGGCGCGCGATGGCGATGCGGTGATCGGTGCCTCCACCGGCCTGCCGCTGCTCGACGACAGCGAGGCCTTCCATGCGCCGTTTCGCGCGGCCGGCATCGACCCGGCCAGCGTGTTTTATTTCGGCGAATCGGTGTTGTTGCCGGCGTATCGCGGGCAGGGCATCGGGCATGCCTTCTTCGACCGGCGCGAAGCGCATGCACGTGCGCTGGGTCGGTTTTCGCTCACGGCGTTTTGCGCGGTGGAGCGTGCGCAAGACGATCCACGCAAGCCGGCCGACGCTCGGCCCAACGACGTGTTCTGGCGTAAGCGCGGGTATGCGCCGCAACCGGACATGCGCGTGCAACTGGCCTGGGCGGAGTTGCAACACGGGCAGATCGACCACAGTTTGCGCGTGTGGACGCGCGCGTTGTCGTCGTGACCGACCCACGTCGCCTCATCGCTCGATCATCACAAGGCCGCCAGATGAAAATCGCCGTCGCCAAATATCCGATCGGCAAGCCCGCCGATTTCGCCGCGTTCGCTGCACGCCAGTCCGCGTTGGTGAGCGAGGCCGCCACTGCCGGGGCACGTGTGGTGGTGTTGCCGGAGTATCTGGCGCTGGAACTGGGCGCGACGTTCGCCACGCAGGTTTCTGCCGGTCTGCCCGAATCGCTGGCAGCGATCCAGGCGCTACGCACGCCGTGGCTGGGGTTGTTTGCCGGCCTCGCGCGCCAACATCGGGTGCATCTGATTGCCGGTAGTTTTCTGCTGGACCTGGGGCAGGGCCGTTACCGCAATCGCAGCGACTGGTTCACGCCTGACGGCCTGCACGGCTGGCAGGACAAATTGCAGCTCACAGGTTTCGAAAAGGCCACCGGGTTGATCGTGCCGGGCGATACGGTGAAGGTGTTCGACCTGGACGGCATCCGCGCGGCCATTGCAATCTGCTACGACAGCGAATTTCCGCTGCCGGTACGTGCGCAATACGAGGCCGGCGCGCGCTTGTTGATCGTGCCCAGTTGCACCGACACCGCCGCCGGGGCGATGCGGGTGCGCATCGGCTGCCTGGCGCGGGCGCTGGAAAATCGCGTGTTCGTCGCGCAATCGGTCACCGCTGGGGAAGCGCCCTGGAGCCCGGCGCTGGACGTCAATACCGGCGAAGCGGCGGTGTTCGCGCCGATGGATGTCGGTTTCCCGGCCGATGGCGTGCTGGCGCAGACCCAGGGCGACGCCGTGTGGGCCTACGCGGAGCTGGACTTCGACGCCTTCGAGGCCAGCCGCGCCCACGCGCAGGTCGCCAACGACCGCGATTGGCCTGGACAGTTGGCTGCCGCGGTGACGCGTGCCAAGCTGGCCGCGTTCGATTGACCTAGCGCGGCCAACGCTCACTTCCAGGCAGGCGCGGTGGGCGCGCGCTGCGGCATCCATCCATCGCTCTTACACTGCGGTGCGCGTCACCCCCTTCGCGCCCGGCCGAGCACTGCGCGCCACGCGCTTGCCAGGCCACTGTTTGTTCGCCACTTCGTGTGTCCCCAGCAACGCCACCCACCAGGTTCCCATGGCCAAGAAAACCCTGATTCCGCATAGCGTCCGTCTCGAATTCGCGCCTGGCGCGCTGGTGCACAGCAACCTGTCCGGCGCTGCATTTACCGACGACTGGCTGTGGGTGGCCGGCGATGAGGCCTGCGCAGTGGACCGCTTGCGCAAGCTCGCCCCCGTGCAGCGCGAGACGCTGCGCTTCGGCGAAGGGCGCAGCTTTGCGCTGGCCGAGTTGCTGGACCTGCCGGGCGAGGCCGCCGAGGAGGCGGATCTGGAAGGCATGGCGCTGTCGGACGGGTATTTGTGGGTGATCGGCTCGCATGGGCTCAAGCGCAAGAACGCCAAGCCGGGACGCGACGATGCCGAAAACGCCAAGCGCCTGACCAAGCTCAAACTCGATGCCAACCGCCGCCTGCTGGCCTGCCTGCCGATCGAGCAGGCTGCCGACGGCACGCCGCACCTGGTGCGCGAAGCGGCCGACGGCCGTCGCGCACTGCGGCTCAAGGGCGATGCCAAGCACAACCAGCTTACCGAGCTGCTGGCCGACGACCCGCATTTCGGCCCGTTCCTGAAGATCCCCGGCAAGGACAACGGCTTCGACATCGAAGGCATCGTGGTGGACGGCCAGCGCCTGCTACTTGGCCTGCGCGGGCCGGTGCTGCGCGGTTGGTCGGCGATGCTGGAAATCCAGGTCCAGGCGCATGGCGACCATCTACGCCTGGTGCCGCTGGACGAAGACGGCACGCTGTTGCGCAAGCACTTCCTGCAACTGGGCGGTCTGGGCATCCGCGACCTGCACTATTCCGGCGACGATCTGTACCTGCTGGCCGGCCCGACCATGGTGCTCAACGGTGAAATCCGCCTGTTCAAATGGCCGGGCGCGCGCGCAGTGCTGGCCGCCAATCGGGCGCCGGTGCGCTTTCAGCACGAGTTGCTGGAATCGGCGGTGTTGCCGCACGGCACCGACAGCGACCGCGCCGAGGCGATCTGCAACCTGCCCAGGCAGTTGGCCGGCAATACGCCCGCCTGGCTGGTGCTGTACGACGCGCCCGGCCCGGCGCGCAGCGGCGATGACTGTGTGGTCTACGGCGACCTGTTGCGCAATCGCTGAGCTGCAAGCGGGCAGGTCTGCGCTGCCCGGGGTAAAATCGGCCGACACCCGTTCCGCCGAGCGCTCCATGACCTGCCGCACCCGCTTTGCTCCCAGCCCCACCGGTTACCTGCATATCGGCGGCGCCCGCACCGCCCTGTATTGCTGGCTGGAGGCACGTCATCGCGGCGGGCAATTCGTGCTGCGCATCGAAGACACCGACCGTGAGCGCAGCACCCAGGAGGCCATCGACGCCATCCTGGAAGCGATGGAGTGGTTGGGCCTGGGCTATGACGAAGGCCCGATCTACCAGACCCAGCGCGTGGCCCGCTACCAGGAGGTCGCCGAGCAGCTGCTGGCGCAGGGCAAGGCCTATTACGCCTACGAAACCCGCGAAGAACTCGACGCCATGCGCGAGGCCGCGATGGCCAGGCAGGAAAAACCACGCTACAACGGCGCCGCCCGTGAGCAGAACCTGCCGTACCGCGACGACCCCAACCGGGTGATCCGCTTCAAGAATCCGCAAGCCGGCACGGTGGTGTTCGACGACCTGATCAAGGGCGTCATCGAGATCGCCAACAGCGAGCTCGACGACATGGTGATCTTCCGCCCGGACGGCTTCCCCACCTACAACTTCGCGGTGGTGGTGGACGACTGGGACATGGGCATCACCGAGGTGATCCGTGGCGACGACCACATCAACAACACCCCGCGCCAGATCAATATCTATGAGGCGCTGGGCGCGCCAGTGCCGAAGTTCGCGCACATGCCGATGATCCTGGACGAGCAGGGCGCCAAGCTGTCCAAGCGCACCGGCGCCGCCGATGTGATGCAGTACAAGGACGCCGGCTATCTGCCGCACGCGCTGATCAATTACCTGGCCCGTCTGGGCTGGTCGCACGGCGACCAGGAGTTGTTCAGCCGGCAGGAATTGCTCGACCTGTTCGACGTCAAGGACGTCAACTCCAAGGCCGCGCGGCTGGACATGGCCAAGCTGGGCTGGGTCAACCAGCACTACCTCAAGACCGACGACCCGGCCAGCATCGCCCCGCAGCTGGAATACCAGCTCGCCCGGCTCGGCATCGACGTCGCCGCCGGCCCGGCTCCCGCCGACGTGGTGGTGGCCTTGCGCGAGCGCGTGCAGACCTTGAAGGAAATGGCCGAAAAAGCCGTGGTCTGGTACCAGCCGCTGGAAAGCTACGACGAGGCGGCGGTGATCAAGCACCTGAAACTGGGTGCGGAAGTGCCGCTGGGCAAGGCGCGCGAACTGCTCGCTGCGCTGAGCGAGTGGAGCGTGGAGAGTGTGTCGGCGGCGCTGCACGACGCTGCCGCCGCGCTGGAACTGGGCATGGGCAAGGTCGCCCAGCCGCTGCGCGTGGCCATTACCGGCACCCAGGTCAGCCCGGACATTTCGCAGACGGTGTATCTGGCCGGACGCGAGGGTGCCTTGAAACGCATCGATGCGGCACTCATCAAGATAGGAGCGGGCTGACCGCCGGAGCCTGTGATGAAAACCAACGAACACGCCTGCACTGCACCGCATCACCACGTCGACGATGCCAACGGTTTCGTGCGCGCGGTGGAGCGCGCGTGCAGCGAACGCGGCCTGCGGCTGACGCCGATCCGCGCCAATGTCTTGCGGCTGATCGCCGACGCCGGCAAGCCGGTCAAGGCCTACGAACTGCTGGACTGGGTGCGCGAAGGCAAGGGCGTCGGCGCCGACGCCCCGCCCACGGTGTACCGCGCGCTGGATTTTTTGATGGCCAATGGCTTCGTGCACAAGCTCGAATCGGTCAACGCCTTCGTCGCCTGCCATCACCCCAACAGCGCCCAGCACTCGGTGCCCTTCCTGATCTGCGACCGCTGCCATAGCGCGGTGGAACTGGAAGACCGCGAGGTGGTGGCGCAACTGGAAGCCCGCGCCAAGGCGCTGGGTTTCCAGCCGCAGGCGCAGACGCTGGAAGTGCATGGCTTGTGCGCCAAGTGCGCCGTGACAGAGTAAGGATCGCCAGGCAAGTGCAGGGCGGTTCACTTAGAGCAGCTAACAAAACCTGGCGAGCGAGCGCTTGTCAGTGAGTGCAGTGGTTTTGTCGGCCGTATCTTGGTGGATGCCGTCAGAAGTCCAGATCAAACACTGAGTGGGTCGAATGCGCGGTGCCCTCACCGCTCGCGGGACACGCCGCAAGTACGTCCATGTAGGCTCGGTGGCGGCATCCATGCCGCCACACGGTCCCGCGAGCGGCGAGGGCACCGCACCAGAGTGTCGATCGGTAGCTTTCTTTAAAACGCTGCACACCGACCATCGCGAGTGGTCCTTGCCTGCCCACCGTCGCGGGACCTTACGCGGCATGGATGCCGCGTAAGCGCTTACAAGGACGTCCTTGCGGCGTGTCCCGCGACGGTGGGCGGGCAAGGGCCCTGCAGCCAGGCCGCAGATAGTGGGCCTGCAGTAGGCTGACGCGAAGTCGTTTTGTTAGCCGCTCTTAGTTGCAGGCAGTGCGCAGACGCAGCAATCTGCTGCAGACAAATGCGCTGTTGTGGTCAGACCAACAAAGCCTCGAACATCGCGCGCGTACACGAGTGCTCGGCACGCGCATCAGTGAGGTCGGTAGCGACTCATCGCTTACCCAAGGTATCAAACACGACCGCGCATCACGCCGTGGCGATGGTCCTGCTTCCATACGCCACCAAAAACAGCTTCAACGCGCGCCGGGTTGCGTCGCGCAGATACTCCGGCGATGGATTTTTGAGCGCGCCGAACAGGCAGGGCATCAGGGTTTCGGCTTCGATCAGGGCGGCGAACTGGTGGGCGGCCAGCAGGGTGTCGTCGCAGTGGAGCAGGCCGTAGTCCACTTGCGTCTGCAGGTATTCGGCGAAGCGCTGCATGCCTTCTTGTTGACCGGCGCTGAAAAACAGCGCGCCGACGTCTGATCTGCCGGATACACCGATGATGGTCTGCCAACTGGTGATGTTGGGCGGTGCGCACAAGAAGATGAGGACGTCCTCGCCGAAGCGCTGCAGGGCCTCGGCAATGGGGCCGCTGCTTTGCGAAAGCGCACTGAGCAGCGGGTCGAAATAACGGTCGGACATGTCCTTGGCAAACGCCACGAACAGCTCTTCCTTGGACGGGAAGTACCCGTACAGCGTGCGCTTGGAGCCGCCCACGCGGGCGGCGATCTGCGACATCGAGGCGCCTTCGAATTCCAGTTCGAGAAACACCTCGCTTGCCGCCTGCACGATGGCGTCGCGCTTTTCTTCGGTTCTGACCTGCATCAACTGACTCCCTTGGGCGCGAACTGGAGCAGGGTGCGTCGGTCATCGACAACGTGCCGGATGCGGCGGTCAGTTTTTTTCGGCCTGATGACCGGTTTGCCGTTCAACGCGGTGGTGCGCGGCGATGCATCGCACTCTGCGTCGATGCAGCAGGGCGCATATGCCGCCGGAGTGGCCGCGCTGTTCCTGCGCGCATCTGGGTGATGGCTTCAATGGCAACAGCAGGTTGCAGACCGCGCTATCGCCGTGATGTGCCGTGTTTCTAGGTGGATGCGCGATTGCAGGGGAATGCCGGTGTGCAGGCGCGCTAGAGTGCACCTACTTGAACCGGGAGTGCCGCAATGCATCTGTTCGCAACTGCAATGTCGTTGTCGATGATGGCTACCGCCGAGCCTGGTGGCCCATCCACCCAGTTGATCCGGGTGAGCAAGGCCGGTGGCGCCGCCTCGGCAGTGGGTCCGGCCGAGTATTTCACCGGCAGGGTACGTATCGATGCGCCATTTCAGACCGACGCCCCGGCGCGGGTGGGCGGCGCCACGGTGAGCTTCGAGCCGGGCGCGCGTACTGCGTGGCACACCCATCCGCTGGGTCAGACCCTGATCGTCACCGCCGGCGCCGGGCGCGTGCAGGAATGGGGCAAGCCGGCGCAGGAGATACGTCCGGGCGACATCGTGTGGATTCCGCCGGGCGTCAAGCATTGGCATGGTGCGAACGCGACGGTGGCGATGTCGCATATCGCCATTGCCGAAGCGCAGGACGGCTCGCCGGTCGCCTGGCTGGAACCGGTCAGCGATGCGCAATACGCGGCGGAGTGAGGCAACGGTGGGCGAGGCGGCGATCTGCCGCGCCGTGACGGGCGTGAGGTGTCACTTCATGGATACCTGGCACCGGTGCCAAAGCTTGCCGCCCGTGCGCGCATGATGATCTGCGACTATCTGCATGGATTGATTGCGACCCGGCTGGCGGGAGACCTCTCGCGCTTTGACGCACTGTGGGAGCTGCAGCCTGGCCTGGCCTGGCCGCGCGCCTACGCGGTTTCGATGCCGATAACGGCTGGCTGCACTGGTCCAGCAACACCTTCGACGGTTGGTATTGCATCCGCACTGCCGCCGGTTACGCGGTGTACGTCCAGGAGCGTGGCCGTCGCTAAGCGCAGTGCGAGTTCGACGACGAGCGTGCGGCGATTCGGCATGTGCTTGAAGCCTTCGGCGTGCTGGAGTCGCTGGGCTCCATGCAGCTGCTCACCCCAGCTTCCACTGCATCGGTTCTGCCGCATCGTAGGTAAAGCATCATGTTGCCTGTGCACCCGGATCGCTGGCGCGCGCAGATGCGTGCGCAGAAGCCGTAGTTGTAGTCGCCGCCCGATGTTGGCGTGCAACGTGTGCGTATCCAGGTCCTGCGTCGCCACGTCAGCGCTGCCTCCTGCGCAATGGCGCGCAGCCGCTGCGTGTCGCGTGTCGGTGATCCACCCAGGATGCATGCGTAGTCGCGGCTGAACTGCGAGGCACTCTCGTAACCGACGCGGAAGCCGGCATCGGCGGCATTGAGCGCGTCGGCCACCATCAGCCGGCGTGCTTCGTGCACACGCAGACCATCGGCAGGCGCGTGACGCAGCAGAATGTCGGTCAGCTCTGTGAGTGGCGGCCTGGGGACTTGCCAGAAACGCGCTGCGGCATTGCCGCGGTCGGCGTGATCGTACAAGGCCGCAGGTGGTGCCCACGGCATGCAGTGACGCGCCGTGCCCGACCGTGCCGGGTCGCCGCTGTCTGCGGTGGGCGCGCGCACCGGCTGCGGCGGTGGCCGTCCCGGCCCTGATAAGGCGCTCACACTGCCGCCGTATCATGGTGGCCACTCTCGCGCCTGCATCGCATCATGCCCGCAAAACGCTCACTCAATTCCATACCGACACATGCAGAGGACTGGAAAGCGATCGAAGTGGCCGCCACCGCCGAACTCGCGCGACGCACGCAGCAGGCGCATCAGCAGATCATCGGGCTGTTGACCACGCATGGACACCTGCTGAGTGAGCCGCAGCGTCGCAGCCTGCACCGGCGCCTGCAACGCGGGGCGAAGTGACGGTCCGGGCTCAGGTGCCCGAGCCGCATCCGATACGCCAGGCGCCCGGTTGTTCCGCGTGGGTGACGGATAAAACCGGGGGCGCACACGTCGCGCAGCAGTGACAGAGACATGGTCGTCGATGCAGCCGCGTTGGCACAGGTGTTCAGCGTCGCTTGCCATTGACCGCCCGGTGCGTTGCACTGCGCTGTCGCCGCGCAGATGGATGGCACCGATTCTGGAAGCGCATCGCGTACGCGTTGCGCGTCCAGGTGCGCGCCCAGGATCTAACAGCGGCTAACAAAACGACTTCACGCCCGCTGATCTGCTGCCTGGCTGCAGGGTCCTTGCCCGCCACCATCGCGGGACACGCTGCAAGGACGTCCTTGTAAGCGCTTACGCGGCATCCATGCCGCGTAAGGTCCCGCGACGCTGGGCAGGCAAGGACCAGTGGAGAGTGTCGGTGCGCATGGCTTTCAAAAAAACAGCCATGAAACTGTCTGGCGCGGTGTCCTCGCCGCTTGCGGGACCGTGTGGCGGCATGGATGCCGCCACCGAGCCTCCAGGGATGGATTCACGGCGTGTCCCGCGAGCGGTGAGGGCACCGCGCATTCGACCCACTCAGTGTTTGATCTGGACTTCTGACGGCATCCACCAAGATACGACCGACAAAACCACTGCACTCACTGACAGGCGCTCGCCAGGTTTTGTTGGCCGCTCTAAGCGTCCAATTCCCACGGCGGCACCTCGCCCAGGCGTTCCAGCAAGAACTCCACAAATGCCCGCACGCGCGGCGGTTGCAGTCGGCGTGCCGGCATCACCGCGCTGATCTGCGAGGTGGGCGGGGGGTAGTCGGGCATGACTTCGACCAGCCGACCACTGCGCAGTTCCTCGGCGATATGCCAGTACGAATGCAGCGCGATGCCTTGGCCGGCGACCACTGCATCGCGCACCAGTTCGCCGAAGTTGCTTTCGAAGCGGCTTTGCATGCGCACGCGCACCAGGCCACCGTCCGGGGCTTGCAATGTCCACACATCCTGGCGGCCATCGCGGCCCATCAGCAGTACGCCAGCATGCCGGGCCAGGTCGTCCGGCGTGCGTGGAGTGCCGTGACGCTGCAGATAGTCGGGTGAGGCGGCGAGGGTGCGGCGGTTGTCGGCGATACGCCGCGCCACCAGCCCGGAGTCGTCCAGCGGGCCGATGCGGATCGCCAGGTCGAAGCCCTGTTTGACCAGGTCCACCAGGTCGTCGCTCAGATGCGCGCTGATGCGCACACGCGGATGGCGGGCCTGGAATTCGGGCAACAACGGCGAGACGTATTGCCGCCCGAACGAGGCCGACAGGGTCATGCGCAAGATGCCGCCGACGTCGTGCGCGCTTTCGCGCAGGTCGTCGGTCAATGCCTCCAGGTCTTCCACCAGCACCCGGCCGCGCTCGGCCAGTTGCTGGCCTTCGGCGGTCGGGTGCAGCCGACGCGTGGTCCGGTGCAGCAGGCGCACGCCCAGATCGCGTTCCAGCCGCTGCAGGCGCTGACTGGCGACCGCTACCGAAAGGTCCAGGCTGCGCGCACCGGCAGTGATCGAGCCCAGATCGAGCACGCGCAGGAACAAGGCGATATCGCCGAGGCGGTCCATGCGATTCTCAATGATTGATTGATAGTGAATCAGGATAGCAGGGGTTTTTGCGTAAGACGTCGCGGCGCAGCCTGTGCGCAGTTTCCCCTGGTCCACGCCCATGTCTGCTTCCGCACGTGTTTCCCGCTTTCCTCCGGCGTTGCTGGCGCTGACCATCGGTGCCTTCGGCATCGGCACCACCGAGTTCGTCATCATGGGGCTGCTGCAGCAGGTGGCCACCGATCTGGGGGTGTCGCTCAGTGCCGCCGGCCTGCTGATCAGCGGCTATGCGCTGGGGGTGTTCGTCGGTGCGCCGGTGCTGACGCTGGCCACTGCGCGGCTGCCGCGCAAGGCCGTGCTGGTCGGCTTGATGGCGATCTTCACCCTGGGCAATGTGGCCTGCGCGCTGGCATCGGGCTACACCAGCCTGATGGTCGCGCGTGTGCTGACCTCACTCGCCCACGGCACCTTCTTCGGCGTGGGCGCAGTGGTGGCGACCTCGCTGGTCCCGGCCGAGCGCCGCGCTTCGGCGATTTCGCTGATGTTCGCCGGGCTGACCGTGGCGACTCTGCTGGGCGTGCCGGCCGGTGCGTGGCTGGGTCTGCAATTGGGCTGGCGGGCTACCTTCTGGGCGGTGGCGGTGATTGGCGTGTTCGCCACGGCGGCAGTCGCGCTGTGGGTACCGGCGAGCGCAGGCGCTGCCGCGCCGGTGTCATGGCGGCTGGAAGTGGCGGTGCTGGGGCGCGCGCAAGTGGTGTTGGCCCTGGCGATGACGGTGGTGGGCTACGCCGGCGTGTTCGCAGTGTTTACCTATATCCAGCCGTTGCTGGTGGATGTCACCGGGTTTGCGCAGGCGGCGGTGTCGCCGGTGTTGCTGGTCTTCGGGGTGGGCATGATCGTCGGCAATCTGCTCGGCGGCCGCCTGGCCGACCGGCGTCCCACTGCCGCCTTGCTGGGCAGCCTGGCGGCGTTGGTGGTGGTGCTCGCTGCGATGGGCGTTGTGTTGCATCACAAGACTGCGATGGTGGTGTGCGTCGGATTGTTGGGCGTGGCCGCCTTCGCCACCGTGGCGCCGTTGCAATTGCGCGTACTCGAGTATGCGCGCGGGGCCGGCCAGAACCTGGCCTCCAGCCTCAATATCGCCGCGTTCAATCTGGGCAATGCCCTGGGCGCCTGGCTGGGCGGTGTGGTGATCGCCACGCGCGCCGGCCTGGTGGCCACACCATGGGTTGCCGCACTGCTGACCGTCGTCGGTCTGGGCATCGCGCTGTGGAGTGTGCATCTGCATCGTCGTGGTGCCGTCGCGCCGGGCGTGTGCGTGCAGCCCGGTTGATTCGCGGCCTCACGCGTGGCGTGTGCAGTTACCGCAGGCGCTCACCAGATCTGCGCGATCGGTGCAGGTCTTCGGCGAGCGGGTGTTTGCGCTTGGCGTCGCGCACTGTCGGATTGACCGGCACTGCGCGCCCAGTTTCTTTCGGCTTCACGGAGTAGTGCGATGGATACACGTTTTCTCGGTCGTTCCGGCTTCAAAGTGCCGGTGCTCGGTTTGGGCGCCGGCACCTTCGGCGGCAAGGGGCCGCTGTTTTCCGCATGGGGCAATACCGATGTGGCGCAGGCACGGCGCATGATCGATCTTTGCCTGGAGGCGGGCCTCACGCTGTTCGATACCGCCGATGTGTATTCCGATGGCGCCTCTGAGGATGTGCTCGGCCAGGCGCTGCAGGGCCGCCGCGATCAGGTGATCCTGTCGACCAAGACCGGCTTGCGGCTCGGAGATGGACCCAACGACGCAGGTGCTTCGCGCTTCCGTTTACTGCGTGCAGTGGATGCGTCGTTGCGACGGCTGCGCACCGACTATATCGACCTGCTGCAGCTGCATGCCTTCGATGCGATGACGCCGATGGAAGAAACGCTATCCACGCTCGATGACCTGGTCCGCGCCGGCAAGGTGCGCTACCTGGGCGCATCCAACTACGCCGGCTGGCAGTTGATGAAGTCGCTGGCGGTGGCCGACGCACAGGGCTGGAGCCGCTTCGTCGCCAACCAGACCTATTACTCGCTGGCCGGGCGCGATTACGAGT
Source organism: Xanthomonas sp. 3058 (assembly GCF_014199765.1). Classification (NCBI taxonomy): domain Bacteria; kingdom Pseudomonadati; phylum Pseudomonadota; class Gammaproteobacteria; order Lysobacterales; family Lysobacteraceae; genus Xanthomonas; species Xanthomonas sp. 3058. The sequence continues at coordinate 19,591 of NZ_JACHOF010000011.1, forward strand.
GGGAACTGATGCCGCTGGGCATCGATCAGGGCGTGGGTGCGGTGGTGTGGAGCCCGTTGGGCTGGGGGCGGCTGACCGGCAAGGTGCGCCGGGGCGAACCGCTACCGGACAACAGCCGTCTGCATGCCACTGCGGCCGCCGGTCCGGCCATCAGCGACGAACGCCTGTTCGCGCTCGTCGATGTACTCGATGCGATTGCCGAAGAAACCGGCCGCAGCGTGCCGCAGATCGCGATCAACTGGCTGCTGCAACGGCCCACCGTGAGCACGGTGCTGATCGGCGCGCGCGATGAAACCCAGTTGCGCCAGAACCTGGGCGCAGTCGGTTGGTCGTTGACCGCCGAGCAACGCGCACGTCTGGATGCGGTGAGCGCGGTGGAGCCACCGTATCCGTATTACCCGTACTGGCGTGGACACTTCGCCGAACGTAGCCCGCTGCCGGTGTAACGCGGGCTGCGTCATTGCGCCGCGCTGCCCCCCCGATGGTGACAGCGTGGCGTGCATCACCGCAGCCGCATCACAACGGCCGTGCCGCGCGCGGAATCACGTCGGGCTTGATCGCTCCAACGCCCTCGCTGCCCTGCAATTGCGCACAGTTTTTCAGGGCAGTTGCCACCGAGTCGTAGCCGATCATCGCGCTGCCATCGATGGCCGATGCATAGACCAGCTTGCCGCCAGTGCGCGTTGCGAGCGCACGCGCGATGGCAGGGGTGGTGTCGAACAATTTAATCGAGGCGCCAAGCAGTGCCAGCTGGCCGCTACGCGTTTCCAGCGCTGCCGCGACAGTCGCCGGTTGTTCCGTGAGCGCTGCGGTGCGTGCGGCGCTCGCGCTGTCGAGATAGACGGCGTAGCGATCGAAGCGCGCTAACGGCGCATCCGCGCTGGTTTGCGTGCTTTGCAGCGACGCCGTGCGCCCAGCGGCGCGCGCCGTGTCGGCCACGCGGACCACCGCACCGGGAATCAGCCGGAAACTGGCACGACCCACTACAACCGTTTGCCCGGTCGCGGCAGCGCGCAGGCGTGCGCTATCGAACACTTGTGCCGAGGCGGGCGCGCAAACACTGGCTGCAACGACACCCAGCAGGGCGATCAGAGATGTCTTCATGTCAGTGGCCCACCACGCGCATTTCGAATTCCGTCAATTGTTCCTTGCCGTTGTCGGCAAGCATGTCGTCCACCTCAAGGGTCCAGCGTCCGGCCGAGGGTTCGTCCAGGAAGGCATTGCTCGACGTCAGGAACACCACCAAGCCTTCGTCGCTCTTGTCGAGCGTGGAAAACGGCGTCATCACGGTGCTGCGGGTGCCGCTGGGCGAGACCAGCACGGTGCGCAGGTTGCGAGGATCCTTGTGCGTGCCAGAGAAGTAGAGCTGCACGCTTTCCACCTTGAAGGACTGGCTGATGTCGATCGACAATCTTGCAGGTGACCCGGCACCGCCGATGGTGCTGCTTTTGCCGTCGTAGACCGTCCACTGGGTGTCTTTCATCGCCGGCAGCGAGGTGAAATGCACGGCGCGTTCCACTGCGGCGGCTCCGTCCACCAGGCCGAACCCATACCAGTTGCTGAAATGATGTCCGGCCGCGTTGGTGATCCAGCCTGGCTCGATCACGCTGCCGTTGTAGAACACCTTTGGCTGCTTGGGGTCGACCTGCACCGCAGTGGTCGCCAGGATGTATTTGACGTCGCGCAGGGTCAGCTGCGGGTTGGCACTCAGCATCAACGCCGCAACGCCTGCGACGGTAGGGGCCGAAGCCGAGGTGCCGTTCATCCGTGCGGTGTAGTTGCACGATGCATCGATCTTGGACTTGCTGCTGTCCAGCGCATTCTGCATTGCGCGCGTGCGGTCGCGATTGTTGCCGGCTTTGCAGCCGCTCAAATCGGTGGTGACGATCGCTGGCGAATAGAACGGCTGCGGGCTGGTTGCATTGAGCAGCCCGTACGACGCCTTGAAGGTCTCCGGATGTGGGTCGAACCTGCGTTGGAATCCAAATTCGCCGGAGAGCCCGGATACCCACAGTGCAGACCCGGGCGATGAGTAACTGGCGCGCACCCCGTTGGCGTTGACCGCACCGACTACGATCATGGTCGACAGGCTGTTGAAGTTGTCGATATTGGCCGTGCTGCAGGCAACGCCGAGCTGCCGGGTCTGGTCGCTGCAGCGATCGATCAGCTTGCCCTGTGCATCCACATCCAACAGCGTGGTGAAATCATTGCCCGCCGATTTGACGTATATGCCGCCCTTGCCGCCACGCTGGGCCTGCATCAGCCGTTCCAGCGAGCGTTGTTCGTCGGTGTCGCTGTATTGGTAGAACGCAGCCGAGACCCCGAAGCTGTTGTTGAAGACATCCATCACGCGGGCTTCGGGCCCATCGCCCCAGGAATAGCGGGTGTTGACGTACTGGGTGCTGCCATCGGTGGTGTCGCTGGCGTTGAAGCCGGCCAGTTTCGCTTCCGGTGCAACGCCGCGCCCGCCGATGCCGTTCCATCCCCGCGCAGCGATGATGCCTGCCACTGCGGTGCCATGATCGCCGTCGATGTCGCTCGCTGGCGGAGTGGGGTCGTTGGAACCGTTCAAGAAGTTGTGCGAACCGTTGCGCAGGATGTTGTCGACAAGATCCGGGTGCGCAATCTCCAGTCCGTTATCGACCACCGCCACGTTGACGCCTGCGCCGCGGATGCCCTGCGCGTGCAGGATATCCACATCCATGTCCACGCCGGGCAGCGGACGTTCGTCGCCGAACACCGGCTGGCCTTGGTTGAGTAGATGCCATTGGTAGCGGAACAGCGGATCGTCGCCTTGCGTTTTCTGCTTGACCGCGACGCCTACAGCGGGTTGCGCGGCTACCTTGTCCGAACTGGCCGCACCGGTACACAGGCACAGTGCCAGCAGCAGCGCAGACGACAGCGCGGAGCGCTGCGAGGAAAAAATCATCATGTCCCCTCATCAGAAGAAAAACTGCGGTGATGGCGCCGATGACAGCGCGCCAGAGACGACGGTCGCAGGTGTCTGCCTGCGGCCGTCGGGTGTCACATCGGCTGCCTGACTGACTGCATCACCACCAGCGATGCCTGCGTAATGCCGTTGCTGCCCTGCAGCTGGGTCGCAGCGCGTTGTGCCTGCTCGATCGAGTCGTAGGCGATCACCGCGCTGCCGTCCACCCGGGAGGCGTAGACGATGTTGCCGCCGGTCCTTCCGGCCAGCGCGGTTGCCGTGGCAGGCGTGGTGCCGGTCAGCTTCACCTGCGGCCTGACCAGCACGACCCGGTCGTTGCGCTCGTTCACCGCGGCAGCGAGCGTGCGTTCTGGCGTGGCGGTTTGACTGCGGGCCGCGCTGACAGGCGGGTCGAGCACCACCAGGAAGTTGCCGATGCGTGCGAGCACCTTGCCGCCCGGCGACGGCGTGGCAGACCCCGCACGCGCCACGCCGGAAGGCCCCGATCTCGGCTTGGCATCGACGGCGGATATCTTCTGCGTGATGACCGTGGCGGGCAACATGCGGAATGTCTCGGTCCCGGAGCGGAAGCGTGCGCCGGTGGCCGCCGCCGACAGGGTCTGCGGGTCGGCCGCTTGCGCTGCATGCGCAATGCCGCTCGCAGCGCTGCAGCCCAGCAACAGGGAAACAACAAGAGCGATCTTCATGTCAGTGCCCCACGATGCGAAGATTGAAGGTCTTGAGCGCGGCGGTCTTGCCGGGTTCGCTCATGTCGGTGACTTCCAGTGTCCAGATGCCGCGTGAGGTTTCGTCCAGAAAGGCATTGCTGGAGGTGAGATCGATATAGAAGCCGGTCTTGGCATAGGCCGCCGGGTCCAGGACCGAGAACGGCGTGGCCACCACGCTGCGGGTGCCGCTGGGCGAGACGAGTACCACGCGCAGATTGCTCGGTGTCAGATGCGCCGATCGCAGCGACAACTGCACCGCTTCTATCTTCATCGCCTGCTCGATGCGGATGCGCAACGTGCCTGGCCTTGCCGGCCCGCCGATCTGGCTGGGTGCATCGGTGGACGCGATCCATTGCGTATCGCGCATCGGCGGCAGCGGAGTGAAGTTGCCGGCCTTGTACACCGCTGCCGCGGCATCGGCCAGTCCGAAGCCGTACCAGTTGCTGAAGCGGTGTCCGGCCGCGTTGGTGATCCAGCCCGGGTCGATCACGCTGCCTTGATACGTCGCGCGCGGCTGGTAAGGATCGATCTGGCGTGCGGTGGTGGCCAGGATGTATTTGACATCGCGGGCGCTCAGGCCCGGGTTGGCACCCAATATCAGCGCCGCAACGCCGGAGACCGTTGGAGTCGCTGAGGAAGTGCCATTCATGAGCGCGGTGTAGTTGCACGACGCGTCGATCTTGGATGCACTGGTATCCAGTGCGTTGACGGGCAGGACACCGTCCAAATTTGCCCCGGCGCTGCAGCCGGTCAGGTCGGTGGTGACGATCGCCGGATCGTAGATGCCCGGCTCATCGAGACCAGGAAAAAACTTGCTCTGAAACCCGAATTCTCCGCCGATTCCCGAGACCCATAGCGCTGAGCCGCTGGAGGAGTAAGACGAGCGCACCCCTTTCGCATTGATGGCACCGACCACGATGATGCCGATGAGGTTGTTCGTTGGATCGGTGTTGGCCTGTGAGCAGCCGACATTCAACGCGCGCGTGGCGGCACCGCATATATCGACAGTGTTGCCCTTGTCGTCAGTGGTCAACACAGAATTGAAGCCGTTGCCTGCGGCCTTGACATAGATGCCGCCCAGGCCATTGCGGGTCGAGGCCATCAATGCTTCCCAGGAGCGCTGATCCTCTCTGGGCATGTCCACGTAGTTGTACGCAAGAGCACCCCAACTGTTGTTGAAGATATCGATGTTGCGCGCCTCCGGTCCGTCGCCCCATGCGTAGCGGATGTTTGCATCGGTGTCGGACGAATCGCGCGCGAGCAGATCGAATCCGGCCAGCAGTGCTTCCGGCGCGACGCCGCGTCCGCCCCGCCCGTTCCAGCCGACCGCCCCGATGATCCCAGCCACCGAGGTGCCATGGCCGTTGCCGGAGTCGATTGGAGTGGTGTCGTGCGAGCCATCGCCGAAGTTGTGCGAGCCGTTCGGCAAGACGTTGTCGGCCAGATCTTCGTGGCGCAGTTCCAGGCCGTCGTCCACGATGCCGACGCGTACGCCGTGGCCACGGATTTGCAAGGAATGCAGGATGTCCACGTCCATATCCACACCGGGTACCGGGCGGCTGTCGCTGATCACCGCCTGTCCTTGGTTGGAAAGATGCCATTGGTAGCGCAGCAGCGGATCGCCGGCCTTGTCCTTGGAAGCGGCGGTGGCGGTGGCAGAGGCCGCCGGTGTGGCGGCCCCTGCCGACAGTGGTGCCCCGGTGATCAGTAGGGTACCGATCAAGAGCGCGAGAGGGTGCCTGCGAAAACAGTTCATTCCGTTTGATTCCAGTCAGAGGATAGGCACGAGCGATACGACGCAGTCCCCACTTCCGGCCGATCAGGCGATCGGTCGGTGCAACTGCCTCAACACATTCGGGCCTTGCCTATCGAGCCGGAAGCAGAAGAGCCAGCAGGAGTTGAAAGTAGATCCGCGCGGCAGTGGCCGCGCGCATCACGTCCGCTCGAGCAACGCCGAAAACATGCCGTCGGTGCAAGGCGAGAGCGCACGCTGCGTGCAACAGAAAAAACGCGCAAAGCATGCAGTAGGGTCCATGTCTGTCCATTGCCAAAGAACCAGTGAAGCGCGTCTGCCCGAACCGCTGATGGATGCGAACGGGTCATCTGTCGGTTCCCCCCAAGTGCGCGTTCGCACAGCCGACGCTGGTAATGCCTGTCGATCGATGCTGCACCGATTAAAGATGGTGCAATCCGCGCTCGCAAGCCAAGCGTCGGGCGACACTCGCGTGACCTTTTGCACAGTTTCTGCATGGCATGCCGATCCACGCACGCGATGCGACGGTTTCGGCACAGGATTCGCCGCGATATGTTGCGATCCATTGAATGGCGATAGGCAGAACGCATCGTGGTGCGTTGACCTGCTTCGCATCCGGGGCGGCGCGCCACACCGACTGCGATGGTCGTGCGCAGGATGCGCAGTGATGCGATTGCCTGCCGAGGTGCCTTGTGAAAAGAGACCGACGAGGTCGTCTGCGCCAACATCCATGCATCTTGCGTCGTCCCGCTGCGTTCGCAGCGCCGCTAGGTGGTTCGTTGCCCTGCGCCGATGCCGGCAGGCCTGCCGCCAAAAATGACGAGGCCGCCCGAAGGCGGCCTCGCTTATGACGGCGGGAGAGAGAGCGCCGTCAGAAGAACATGCGCACGCCGAACGAGGCGCTGCGGCCGGGAAGCATCACATCGTCCTTGAGGAAGGAGGTGTGCACGCGTGCGTCCTGATTGGTCAGGTTGTTGCCGTCCAGGAACACTTCCCACGCATTGCTGCCGCGATCCACGTGGTAGGCCAGATGCGCATCGACGAACGTATAGCCGTCGGTGGCGGTTTCGTTCACTGCCACCTTGTCCTGCTTCATGGTGCGGGTGGCGCCGAGCGAGGCACGCCATGCATCTGCATTCCAGCGCATCTGCGCGCCGACGCGGCCCGGTGCGATGCGCGGCAGGTTGCCGCCCTCCTTCAGGCGCGCCCGCACGGTATCGCCGAACACGCGCAGATCCCAGGCGCCGGTGTCGTTGTTGGCCAGATGGAACGTGGCCTCGCCCTCGAAGCCATGGAAGACCGCATCGTTCTGCGTCCATTGACGGATCGGCAGGAAGTCGTTGTCTTCCTCGTTGAACCACTGGTTGCCGGTATCGACGATGTAGACGAAGTCGTTGTAGCGGTTGTAGTACGCCGCCACCTTGGCATCCACCCACTCGTTCTGGAAGTTCAGGCCCAGCTCGGCCTGGTTGGCCTTTTCGGTCTTCAGGTCGGCATCGCCGATCTCGAAGGCGAGGGTGGCGATGTGCGGGCCATTGGCGAACAGTTCTTCTTCGGCCGGCGCGCGTTCGGCGTGGTCGAGGTTGGCGGTCAAACGCCATTGTTCGTTGAAGCGGAAGCCGCTGCTGAGCGAGAAACTGGTGGGGGTGAAGTCGCGGTCCACGCCGATGTCGGTGGTGTACTTGACCTTGTCCACGCGCGCGCCGACTTCGGCAGTGACGCGGTCCCAGCTGTTGCGCGCAACGCCGAACACGCCGAGCGAGCGGGTGTCGGTCTTGGGCACGAAGGATTCTTCGCCCACTGCCTGGAAGGTGGTGTCGCTGCCCTGCAGGCCGAACGCGGTCTGCCAACCGCCGCCGAAGGTGAAGGAGGCTTCCACGCGGCCTTCGTTGGCGCGCTTGGTGAACACGGTGCCGACTTCCTCGCCTTCGAACTCGGTATGCGCGTAATCGGTGTGGCCCAAGCTGTAACGCAGCGCGCTACCCTCGCCCCACGGATCGGTGAGCCCGCCCTTGAGGTCGTAGCGGTCCTGCTGCAGCTTCAACGACACCCCGCGCTCGCCGATCGACAGGTCGCCCGGTTCGCCAGGATTGCCGTAGTTGTCGCGGAAACGCGAGGCCGACAGGCCGACGAAGCCCCAGTCGCCGGACAGCGAGGCGCCGACCGAGCCCACCTTGGAATCGATCCACGAGTTGGCTTGCGGGCCTTCCGGTGTGTCGTAGTTGTTCTGGTTGCGATACACGCCGTCTGCGTGGATCGACAGGCCGCTGCCATTGCCGGCATCGACGCGGAACATGTCGGTGTTGCCGTCCTTGTCGCCGCCATCGAAGCGCACTTCGGCGCGGCCGCTGAAGCCGTCCACCGGGGTTTCGGCGATGCGCCCGTCGACCACGTTGACCACGCCGCCGATCGCGCCGGAGCCGTAGAGCAATGTCGACGGACCCTTCAGCACTTCGATCTGGTTGGCCAGGAACGGTTCGATCGCCGGCGAGTGATCCTGGCTGACCGTGGACACGTCCTGGGTGGACAGGCCATCGCGCAGCACCGCCACGCGCGGGCCGTCCAGGCCGCGGATGATCGGCCGGCCAACGCCGGGGCCGAAATTGGAACTCTGTACGCCGGGCAGGCTGGACACGGTTTCGCCCAGGCTCTCGCTACGCACTTCGTCCAGACGTTCGCCGGCCAGCACTTCGACCGGGCGGCTCAACTCGCCGGCCGCATCGCGCAACGGGCTGGCGGTGACCACCACCTTGTCCAGGTCTTTCACGTGGCGACCGCTGGAATGGGTGGCGTCGTGACGCGTGTCCGAACTGGGCGGCGTCTGCGGGTCGGCAGCTGCCGGCGCGTCCTCGGCCATTGCCAGGGCAGGGGTCAGCAGACTGGTCAATGCCAGCGAGAGGGTGGTGCGGCGGAACGACGAAACGAGGCGAGAATGCATGGCGGGCCTGACTCTGTAATTGTTACTTTGTATCAATGATAAGGCGCAGTTCGCCTGCGCCGAGGACAAGACCTGCACTGCGCAACGCAGTGGCACAGGTCTGAAGTGAGGAATATGTTATATTATTCCACGTCGTTGTGAGCACCTGCTGGAAGTCATGCCTCTACCGTCCCTTCGTCACCTGCTCGATCGCTTCGGCGCGACCGGTTCGCTGCTGTGCGCCGTGCACTGCGCGGTATTGCCGCTGGTACTGGCCCTGGCCCCCTCGCTGGGCCTGTCGTTCTGGCTGGGCGACGGCGTGGAGCTGGCGATCGTGGTGTTCGTGACCTTGCTGGGCCTTTTCAGCCTGGTGCTGGGCTATCGCCGGCACAAGGCGTTGCATGCGCTGGCGCTGCTGCTGCCGGGTCTGGCGTTGCTGTGGGTTGGCCTGTTGTATGACCCGTTGCATCACTCGGTGGTGCCGCACGCAGTGGTGATGACACTGGGCGGGGCGCTGGTGGGTATCGCCCACCTGGTCAATCTGCGCTTGAACCACGGGCATGTGCACGTGCACGACGCCAACTGCGCGCACTAACCCCTCACCAGGCAAGCGCCTGCGTGGCGGTCAGCGCTGCCGGTCGTTCGCTGTTGCTGCACAAGGTTCGTACGCCCCCTACAGCGCTGCCGGGCTCGCCAAGCTGCGCTGGCCGGGGCCGACGTGATAGGCTTGCCGGCCTTGCGCGAGGGCGCCGCCGGCGTAAACCTCGCCAGACCCGTGCCAGCACGGGGATTTTGTATTCACATTCAGGAGTCGACGAACATGGGTAAGGGTGACCGCAAGACCGCCAAGGGCAAGCGCTACAATTCCAGCTACGGCAATTCGCGTTTGCACGCGGTGAGCAAGGTTGTCGTGGGTGCAGCTGCCCCGGTTGCCAAGAAGGGCGTGGTCAAGGCGCCGGCCAAGAAGGCCGTTGCCAAGAAGACCGTTGCCAAGGCCGGCTGATCCCAGCCCACTTCGCGACACCGAAACGCGGCGCTTGCGCCGCGTTTTTTTATGTCCGCGAGTCGGTCGCTATGTGGTTGCCCGACGATCGATCCGGGCCATGAGACACGCGGCAGAGCGGATTGCGTGGATCCGCGCCGGGTTCAGTGCGTATCGGCCGGCGGCGCGCGCAAGGCCGGCAGCAAGGTGGCCGGGTTGCCGTCGTTGGGCGCGGCGGCAATGCCCAGCAGCCGTGTCATCAACGCGTACACGTCTACATTGTCGAAGCCGGGCAAGGTCGTGTGCTGCGCCAGATCCGGACCTTGCGCCAGGAACACCGCGCGCATCGAGGGCAGGGCCGGGTCGAAGCCGTGCGAACCGCGCATGCCCGCGTGTGCGCGCTTGGCCAGTTTGTCGGGGAACAGCGCATCCCAGCCTTCGTGCATCTGGCACACGATCGGCGCAATACGCGGGTGCGTGCCGTAATGCCAGCGCGCCGGCAACGCGGTCTTGCGCCAGCAGTCGTAGTGCGCATGCGCACCGAGCAGGGTGGCGTCGGCGCGGGCCTGCTGGCCCGGCTTGGGCTCGAACCCGATCACCTGTCCGTCGGTGGTGGCGGTGGCAAGGCCCGGCGGTGCGATGTCTTCCACGCTGATCGCATGCCCTGGTGGCACTTCGGCCATGCCGTGGTCGGACACCACGATGATGTTGGTGCGCTCGCGCGTGCCGTCGCGCTGCATGCCGGCCAGCAGGCGGCCGATGGCGCCATCGACGGCGCGTACGCTGTCGGCGTACTCGCGTGATTCCGGGCCGTGGTCGTGCCCGGCCTCGTCCACGTGTTCGAAATACAGCGTGACCAGGCGGTTGGCCTCGGCACCGGAGCGCTTGAGCCAGGACCGGACGGTGTCCACGCGCGCGTCCATGGCGACGCCTTCTTCGTAATGGCGCCAATGCGTCGGGCGCACGCCCTGGATGGCCGCCTCGCTGCCCGGCCACGACCAGGTGGCCGCGTGCATTCCGGCATTTTCCACGCCCACCCAGACCGGCTGGCCGCCCCACCATCGCGCATCGGTCACCGCATCCCGCTTGCTCAGCCAGAAACCGCCCAGCTCCGCATCGCGCATGCTGTTGTGCACGATGCCGTGGTGATCCGGGCGCAAGCCGGTGACCAGGGTGTAGTGATTGGGGAAGGTCAGCGACGGATACGACGGCGTCATCCAGCGCGCACGCACGCCATCGCGCGCCAGCTGCGACAGGTGGGGCGTGATGCCGCGATCGAGCATGTCGGCGCGCAGGCCGTCGATGGAAATCAGCAGCAATGCATGCGGCGCGCTACTGGGCGCAGCGGCAGTCGATACCGATGTTGCCGGCAACTGCGGTTGCGCGCTGCGTGACGGGGACCGGGAACTACAGGCTGCGAGCAGGGCAATGGCTGCTGCGGTGAACACAACGCGTCGATCGATCATGGCGCCAGTTTACGGCGTGGCAGTGACGTCGCGAAGTCAGGGCGTATGCGTTGCCGCAACGGTGGCGAACAGGTCGTCGGCGCGCGCGCACTGGCGTGGCGACCAGCCTTCCAGTTGCAGCAACGCCTGCTTGGTCGGCAGGCCGCCACCGAAGCCGGTCAACGCGCCATTGGCGCCGATCACGCGATGGCACGGCAGCACGATCGGCAGCGGATTGCGGCCATTTGCGGCACCCACCGCGCGGCTGGCGGCGGGCCGGCCAACGGCATGCGCAAGCTGCGCATAGCTCCAGGTCTGCCCGAACGGAATCTGCGCCAGCGTGTGCCAGACCTGCAGCTGAAACGGGGTGCCGGTCGGTGCCAGCGGCAGATCGAAACGACGTCGCCCGCCGTGCAGATAGTCGAGCAATTGCGTGCGCGCTTCGTGCACCAGCGGCGCGTCGGGATCATGCGTCCAGTGTGCGCGACCGGGCGCATCGTAGCGGTTCTGCGCGAACAGGATGTGCTGCACGCCGTTGTGGTCGGCGGCCACGGTGAGTGCGCCGATCGGCGACGGGAATGTGTCGTACTGCAATGTGCTCATGCGCGGGTGTCCTTGCGATCGTTGGCCAGATGCCACAGGTGCAGCACGGCATAGGCGCGCCATGGCCGCCATGCCTGCGAACGTGCTTCGGTGGCGCGCTCGCTCAGGCGCTGCGGCGTGCCGAGCACTTGCTGCAGAATCAGGTCGCCGGCCGGAAATGCATCCGGGTGCGATAGCGCGCGCATCGCCACGTACTGCGCGGTCCACGGACCGATGCCGGGTAACGCAGTGCAGGCGGCGATGAAATCGGGCAGGCGCTGGCCGGCACCGAAATGCAGCCGTCCTTGCGCACAGGCCAGTGCCAGCGCGCGTAGTGTGGCGGCGCGTGCACGCGGAAGCCCGAGCTGTTCCAGCGGGGCGTCGGCCAGTTGTGCAGGCGTTGGAAAGCTGCGATCCAATCCGGGCGGCATGTCGGCATGCTGGCCACCGTGGCGATCGACCAGACGTGCGGCCAGCGTCGCCGCACCGGCCACGCTGATCTGCTGGCCCAGCACCGCGCGCACGGCCACTTCAAATCCGTCCCAGCCACCGGGTACGCGCAGGCCGGGGAGGCGTTGGACTGCTTCAGCCAGCAGTGGCTCCTGTGCGAGCGTGGCATGCACGGCCTGCAGATCCGCATCCAGATCGAACAACCGGCGCACCCGCCGCACGATCTGCGGAATCTGGCGCGGGTCGGTCGCTCCGATGCGCAGCAACAACTCTGCGCGCTGCGGCGCGGCGCTGACGTGGATCAGCGTCGCCTTGCCCGGCGTGCCGATCACCCGGCGGTAGCTGCCAGCGTCGACCTGCTCGATGCCGGGAATCGCACGCCGCTGCAGGAAGGCCAGCATCGCAGGCAGATCCAGCGGCGGACGATAGCCCAGGCGCAAGGTCAACTCGCCGCCGGGCACCTCGACGCGCTGCTTGCGCAATGCCGACGGCGGCATCCCGCAGCCATCCAGAAATGCCGTATTGAAACGCCGCAAACTGTTGAAGCCAGCCGCCAGTGCGACCTCGGTGACCGGCAAGGCAGTCTCGGTGAGCAGCTGCTTGGCCAATAGCAGCCGACGGGTGCCGTGCACCTGGATCGGCGTGGCGCCGAGCTGTCGCACGAATTGGCGCTGCAGTTGCCGCGCGCTCAACCCCACCGCATCGGCCAGCGTCTGCACCGGCTGCTCCTGCAGCAGGCCATCGCTGATCATCGCCAATGCGCGCTGCACGCTTTCTTCGCCCAGATGCTGCTGCGCCTGCGGCGACAACTCCGGCCGGCAGCGCAGGCACGGCCGATAACCGGCCGCACTGGCCGCCGCTGCAGTGGCGTAGTAGCTGACATTGTCCGGTTTGGGTGGCGGCGCCGGGCACACCGGACGGCAATAGATGCCGGTGCTGCGCACGGCGGTGAAGAACAATCCGTCGAAGCGCGCATCGCGCGCCAACCGGGCGCGGTCGCATTGGAGTCGGTCGGGCGTGGCGGGCTGCATGGCACCAGTCTATGCGCTCGTCCCGCAAGCGGCTGGCCGTTTTCGGACAGCACTGCGACAGGCCTGCGTGTTCATGGCAGGGTCAAACCATCGACCCATTCAGCCATAGACTGCACGCGATCTTTGTCGCGGCCATGCCACCTCATGCCGAAATTGCTCTGCCTCTCCCTGTCGTGTGTGTTGCTGCTGGTCGCATGCGAGCGCACCGGCACCTCGGCCGACGCCACCGCAGCGCAGCAAACCGGTGCCGGGCAGGCGGGAGATGGCGACCACATGGTGTCGGTGGATACGCCCGAGCCGGTGACGCCGCCGCCGCGGCAGCCACGTGCGCAGGCCGGCGAGGCCGGCTGGCCGCAGGCCGAGCTGGAGTCCGGCAAGGCCTGGATCAGCTGCGCGACCGATTACAGCGCCGAGGTGGGCGATGGCACGTTGCTGCCGGCGCTGGATCGGGCCAGCGTGGAAGCCGCACTCGCGCCGTGCCGCGACACCGGCCTGCTGCGGGTGCGTTACGCCGGCAAGATCAATGCCGGCTTCGCCGCGCTGGTGTGGCGGCTGGCGGAAGTGGCCGAGCAACTGCGTCTGCCGCATCGCATCCTCGACCTGGATTCCAGTGGCGGGCAGGTGGAAGCGGCGATCCGCGCCGGCGATGTGATCGGCGAATCCAACTGGACCATCTGGGTGCGCGAAGGCTCGATCTGCCACAGCGCCTGCGTGTTCGTACTGGCGGCCGGCGACAACCGCCTGGTGGCCGGCAAGGTCGGCATCCACCGCATGATGCGGATCAGTTCCAAGGCCACCTCGCGCGCGGAACTCAACCGGGAACTGCGCGAGGTCTACGGCAACGTCAAGGATTATCTGGAGCGCAACGGCGTGGCGGTGGCCGTGGCCGATCTGATGATGACCGTGCCCAATCGCAGCTTGCGTCTGCTCACGGTGGAGGAACTGCGCGAGTACGGCCTGGATGGCACCAATGCGGTGCAGGACGATCTGGAACGCATCCGCCAGATGCGCAAGTGCGGCGATGCCTTCGTGCGCCGCAAGGACGCGTTTCTGGTCGCGTTCGATCAGAAATGCAAGGGCGAGGGTGCCGATCTGGAAACGGTCAATGCCTGTGGTCTGGCCTTGAAGCAGCGCTTCGGGTTTCCGGATGCGGCCTGCCCGGAAGAAAGCCCGCTGGCCGAAACCGACGCTGCCGCGCTGCCGGCCGCCGCCGCACCGACGTCCGAGGCGGCGGCCGGGACGCCAGCACCAGCGCCGGCAGCCGAGTCGGCTGCTGAACCGGTCCCGGACCCGGCGCAGGGCGAGGGATGAACTTCACGCGCACCGCACCGCCTGCTGCCTATGTTCGCCGCATGTAAACGGAGCCGGGGGGCGACATGCTTGGGAAGACGAAAGGCATTGCGTTGGCGTATCTACCATCTGCCGTGTTGGTGGTGGTGGGGTTCGGCGTGGCCGAGGTGTTGCAGATAATCGCCGCAGCCCAGCACGTGCAATGGCCGGCGACGTTGGCGGTGTGGCTGAGCCTGCTGGCCTTGATCGCCGCGACCGCGCGCGCGTTGTGGGTGAGTTGGCGGTTGTGGCGACCGCGCAGCGTCGCGGCGGTGCCACCCGGCGGCGAGGTCTGAGGCTTTCTGCCGTGTTGGCTTGTTTTGCACGCGCCTGGTTCTAGACTGCCGTGCCTGCCACACGTTGTGTGGTGGTTCCCATCCGTCTGCTACGCATAAGGTCATCCGCCCCATGCTCCGTCCCTGTCTGTTTGCCGCACTTTTGTTGGCTCCCTCGCTGGTTCTTGCGCAACAGCCGCAGACCGCCGCACGTCCGGCGGCTGCCGCGGCGACGCAGGCTCCGCCCGCCAACCCTGCGCAGCAGGCACAGCTGATCAAGCAGAACACCGAGATGACCCAGGCTGCGCTGCGGGTGGCGCAGATGGTCGATGCCAACCAGGTGGCATCGCTATGGGATGGCGCCTCCAAGGTTGCCAAGACGGCGGTCAAGCGCGACGTGTTCGTCAGCCAGATCGGCGCCGAGCGCGCACGCCTCGGTGCGGTGGTCGGGCGCGGACAGGGCTCGGTGACGCGGGTCAAGTACGGCCCCGGCGCGCAGGTGCCCGAAGGCCTGTACATCAACGTCAGCTTCCCGACCCGCTTTGCCAAGGCGCAGCAGCCGGTGCGTGAGCTGGTGTCGTTCCGCCTGGATGAGGACAAGACCTGGCGGCTCGCCGGCTACAGCCTGCGTGCGTCGGTCAAGTGACGCGTCGGCCGACCAGGAGAATGGCGTGGAATTGACAATCGAACTGCAGATGTTGGGCTGGGCCATGGTGCTCGGTCTGGTGCAACTGCTGGCCGCCTCGGCCAGCATGACCGCCCAGCGCGGCACCAAGTGGAATGCCGGTGCACGCGATGGGCAGGCCAAGCCGTTGACCGGCGTGGCGGCGCGGCTGGATCGTGCGTTCCGCAACTATCTGGAAACCTTTCCGATCTTCGCTGCCGCCGTGCTGGCGGTGAGTGTTGCCGGGCGTACCAATGCCGATACCGCGCTCGGTGTGCAGCTGTACCTATGGGCGCGGCTGGCCTATGTGCCGGTCTATGCGGCAGGCATTCCCTACCTGCGTAGCGCGATCTGGGTGGTGTCGTTCTGGGGCATCATCAAGCTGGTGCGCGCACTGTTGGGCTGGTGACGCATGACGGTCTGCGCATGCCATGCGTGCGCAGTGCGTCATCCTGATCAAGGGCGCATGGCAGGTTGGTTCTACTGCGCGCATCGTTGTCGGTGCATGGCAATCGTGCCGGTGCGGTGCTGACGTTTTGCCACCGCCACAGGTGGAGGCGCTGCTGGCGATGTGCCAGACGGACTTCAATGCGGCAGTGTCAGAAGCAGTTGAACAGCAGCCTGGCCCGATGCAACAGGACGGCAGCCGGCATGCCTATCCGCTGGTGGCGGCCTGTGCGCAGCATTTCGTGGCTTGCAGCACTGTTCAACGCGCGGTCGAGCAATGCGGTCATTCGCTCGTTCGGGGCGCATGCGGCCATTGGGCGGGCTCGATCAGATCGGCTTTCATCGGGCCGGTTGTCATCGGGCGCGCTACAGTCAGGCACGCAGCACGCAGGCACGCAGCACTCAGGCCGGCGCGTTCACCCGCGCAAGAATCGCATCGGTCGCGGTGCGCGCATCGCCACTGCGCAAGGCTTCTTCCAGTAACGGAATCACCCAGGCGCAGCCGGCTTTGGTCACGTCTGCGCGCCAGCCGCCTTGCCAGCCTTCCAGCTCGTGCAAGGCCAGCATGCTGCAACCGCCGCGCTCGGCGTGGCCGCCACGAATCGATTGCTCGAACCAGAACGGCGTCGCCGACTCGGCATCGATCGAAAAAATATAGACATCGTGGTCCGGATCTTCGGCCGAGGGCGCGTTGTTGCGCCAGCTGATCTGCACCACGCTCATTCTGCAGGCTCCGCATCAGGGTCCAGCGCCAGCACGCGGATTTCCACATCGTCCAGTTGCACCAGCTGGCCGGGGCGGATCTTGGCGGTCTTGCGCAGTTCCTGCACGCCATCCACGCTGACCGCGCCACTGGCGACGATCGCCTTGCCCTGGCCGCCGCTGTCGGCAATGCCGGCCAGCTTGAGCAACTGGTTGAGTTCGATGTACTCGCCGTCCAGGTCGAATTCCAGAAATTGCATGGTGCGCTCGGTGACAGGAAGACGGTGATTATCCGCCTGTCGCAGCCGACAACACCACTGCCCCAAAGGCATCACCTGCGGTTGGAATGGTGACAGCAGCGCTACGCAGGCGTGTTAGCCGCATCCACTGTGCGGTGTGGCGCAATGCGGCGACGGCGAGTTTATTCGAGGCCAAAGCGTGCAATGTCGTCCAGCATGCTTTCGGCACGCATGACGCCGCGTCCGGCGTGTGCGTTGTCGATGCGCTCCAGCCACGGATGGCGCGTGCGCTGCAGCCGTCGATAGCCGAGCCAGGTGCCGATGCCGCCCACGATGCCTACCAGTAGATTGATCGCCAGCCAGTCGTAGGGCAGGGTCAGACCGGTGAGCGTGCGCCATAGCATGTCTGCCACCGCAACCCACAGCACCCAGAACGCCACACCCAGCCACGGGACCACGCGTGTGCGCCAACGTCGGAGTTGGGCAAGCGCTTGCTGTGTGCGCAGCAGCGGCCCGGCGAAGTCCAGTTGCGACACCCAGTGCAGCTGACGTATCGCAGAGATTGCCAGCGCACTACACCACAGCTGCAGCAGCACCCCGCCGATGACGGCCGCAGCCTGGTCGGTGTGCGCAAGCCAGCTGCGTGCGATCGCGATGCTCAGCGCGATGGCGCACAGCAGGTGCGCGGATTGGCCGATCCACAGCGGACGCAGGCTGACGCGCGTTGTATACCCGCGCACCTCGCCAATGAGCTCAGTGGTCAACGCGGCGTGGTGGTCCAGGCGCTGTTGCATCGACTGCCAGGCGCGGTGCATATCGTCAAGTTCCATGGCGTGTTCCTTTGGCGGAGTGGGGTCAGAGTTCGGCGCGGATGCGCGCTTTCAGACGGCTGAGTTTCGTTGCGACGTTGGTCTCGCTGATGCCGAGCACCTCGCCGATCTCGCGGTAGCTGTGGGCGTCCAGGTACAGCAGCATCAATGCACGTTCCAAGTGCGGGAGTTGCGCGATGAAGGCATGGAGCGCGGCGACTTGCTGTTCGTGCGCCGGGTCGCGCGCCAGCGGGTCGGCGATGCTCTCGGCCACCGCCTCCAGCGGAAGCGGGTCGTGCGGCGTGCGGCTGCGGCCGCGCAGATCGCTGATCGCCACGTTCAAGGCGATGCGGTACATCCACGTGGAGAACCGCCGGCCGGCGTCGTAGCCGGGAAACGCGCGCCATAACTGCACGGTGATGTCTTGCGCCAGCTCGGCGCGGTCGTCCGGGTTCCAGCAGTAGCTGGCCGCGACCTTCAGCACGATGCCGCGGTGCTGCTGCAGCAAGGCGTTGAAGCGGGTGTGCAGGTCTGTTTCCAGGGACATGGCTCCGGCCGGGTGGGTGGGTGACACGGGTCGAAGAGATGATTCGCCGCAGCGGGCGAATCCTCACAAGCTGAACGGACTGTCACGAAAATTTCGACAGCAGGGGGGCTGAGAGCGCACACTATGCTGCTTTGCGCCTGCCGGCTCCGTGCGGCGCCTCCGGAGTTACCCAATGACCCAAGAATCTCCCGCGCCGCTGCTGTTTGCAGACCTCGGCCTCTCAGACGCTGTGATGAAGGCGGTTGCCGCCGTCGGTTACGAGTCGCCTTCGCCGATCCAGGCCGCCACCATTCCCGCGCTGCTGGCCGGCCGCGACGTGCTCGGCCAGGCCCAGACCGGCACCGGCAAGACCGCTGCGTTCGCGCTGCCGGTGCTGTCCAATGCCGACCTCAATCAGCTCAAGCCGCAGGCGCTGGTGCTGGCCCCGACCCGCGAGCTGGCCATCCAGGTCGCCGAGGCGTTCCAGAAATATGCCGAAGCCATTCCCGGCTTCCGCGTGCTGCCGGTCTACGGCGGCCAGCCCTACGCCCAGCAGCTGAGTGCCCTCAAGCGCGGCGTGCATGTGGTGGTCGGGACTCCCGGCCGCGTGATCGATCACCTGGATCGCGGCACGCTCGACCTGTCCCAGCTCAAGACGCTGGTGCTGGACGAAGCCGACGAAATGCTGCGCATGGGCTTTATCGACGACGTCGAAGCGGTGCTGAAGAAGTTGCCGGAGAAGCGCCAGGTGGCGCTGTTCTCCGCGACCATGCCGCCGGCGATCCGCCGCATCGCGCAGACCTATCTGAAGGATCCGGCCGAAGTCACCATCGCGGCCAAGACCACTACCTCGGCCAATATCCGCCAGCGCTACTGGTGGGTGAGCGGCCTGCACAAGCTGGACGCGTTGACCCGCATTCTCGAGGTCGAGCCGTTCGACGGCATGATCATCTTCGCGCGCACCAAGGCCGCCACCGAAGAGCTGGCGCAGAAGCTGCAGGCGCGCGGTCTGGCCGCTGCCGCCATCAACGGCGACATGCAGCAGGCCGCCCGCGAGAAGACCATCGCCCAGCTCAAGGACGGCAAGCTCGACATCCTGGTCGCCACCGATGTGGCCGCGCGCGGCCTGGACGTGGAACGCGTCAGCCATGTGCTGAACTACGACATTCCGTACGACACCGAAAGCTACGTGCACCGCATCGGCCGCACCGGCCGTGCCGGCCGCAGCGGCGACGCGATCCTGTTCGTTACCCCGCGCGAGAAGGGCATGCTGCGTTCGATCGAGCGCGCCACCCGGCAGCCGATCGAAGAGATGCAGCTGCCGAGCGTGGATGCGGTCAACGACACCCGCGTGGCGCGTTTCATGACCCGCATCACCGAGACCCTGGCCGGTGGCCAGATCGAGATGTACCGCGATCTGCTGCAGCGCTACGAAAGCGAGAACAACGTGCCGGCGATCGATATCGCCGCAGCAATGGCCAAGCTGTTGCAGGGCGATTCGCCGTTCCTGCTGACCCCGCCGGTGCGTGGCGCGCGCGAGGAATTCGCTCCGCGCGAGCGCAGCGATCGCGGCGAGCGTTCCGAGCGCCC
Source organism: Xanthomonas sp. 3058 (assembly GCF_014199765.1). Lineage (NCBI taxonomy): Bacteria > Pseudomonadati > Pseudomonadota > Gammaproteobacteria > Lysobacterales > Lysobacteraceae > Xanthomonas > Xanthomonas sp. 3058. The sequence continues at coordinate 38,989 of NZ_JACHOF010000011.1, forward strand.
GCGCTTCGAGCCGAAGTTCGAGCGTGGCCCGCGTGCCGATGGCGAGCGTGCTGCCCGCCCGCCGCGTGCCGAGCGTCCGGCGTTTGCCGATGACGGCGCTGGCACCGAGCGTCCGCGTCGCGACCCGGTTGGCCCGCGTGGCGAGCCGGAGTTCGGCATGGAGAGCTACCGCATCGAAGTAGGCCACACCCACGGCGTGAAGCCGGCCAATATCGTCGGCGCGATCGCCAACGAAGCCGGTCTGGAAAGCCGATACATCGGCCGTATCGATATCCAGGACGACTATTCCATTCTGGACCTGCCGGCCGACATGCCGCGCGAGTTGCTGACGCACCTGAAGAAAGTCTGGGTGTCCGGCCAGCAGCTCAACATGCGCAAGCTGGAAGCAGGCGAGGCGGCCGCATCGCCGTCCAAGCCGCGCTTTCCGCGTAGCGGCAAGCCGTCCGGTCGCCCGAACGGTCCGAATCGACCGATGGACCGTCCCGGCGCACCGCATCGCAAGGGTCCGCCCAAGCCGCGCGGCGAGTAAGCACGTCTGACAGATCGGCTGCGCGGCGTGAGGCGCGCAGCCGGCGCGCAAAGGATATGCGTAAATACGCATAGCAATAACCGACCCTCCCGTCAGTCTTGAGTCGTTCCATGCGGCCGCCCGTCAGCCATGCTAACGGGCAGCGCGCGCGTGCGCGGCGCGCGCACTCAGGCATACAGACTCTCCCGTCGCGGCCGCTACTGGCTTCAGGCACCCACTGGGCGCCTGAATCGCATAGGGGCGGTCGGGGGCATGACAATGGCGCAGGCAGCACGCAGCATCAGCGGTGGGCAGACCATGCAGACGGTGCGTGGCTGGCTCACACTTCCCCTGGCATTGCTGATCGGCATGGCTGTCAGCATGACGGTGATCTTGGCACTGGTGATCGAAATCCAGTCCGGGTCCACCGCCTGGATCGTCGGCCAGAGCCGCTGGTCCAATGCCCAGCAGGGCGCGGTGTACTGGCTTGAGCGGTACCTTGGCAGCGGCGAGACGGCCGATCTGCAGGCGGCCTGCCGGGCGCTGGACGTGCCGCTGGGCGATCGCTCGGCCCGCGTGGCCATCGAACGGCCCGCGATCGATTGGGCGACGGTCTACGCAGGCCTGGCCGCCGGCGGCAATGCCCGGGAGGACATGCCGCACATGGTGCGCTTGTATCGCTATGGGCAAGAGCTTCCGTTCCTTGGCGAAGCGATCGTGCTGTGGAAGGACAGCGACGCCGATATCCTGCACCTGAGCGGCCTGGCCGACCGCGCCGCATCCGTGCACGCGACCGGCCACCCGGATCCGCGCGCGCTGCAGGCCCTGCGCGACGAACTGCGTCTGCTGGACGGACGCATGCGCCGCGATGCCGACCAGTTTCTGCTGTTGCTCACCCGCTGTGCGCGCTTGCTGCACGATGTGATGGTGGTCTTCAGCCTGGTCACCTTGCTGCTGGTGCTGGCCACCTGCGTGCTGGCGATGCGCCGCATCCGCGATTATCTGCTCTCGCACGAAGGCCGCTTCCGCACCGCGTTTCAACAGGCGGCGCTGGGCATGGTCAAGTTCGACCTGCACGGCCGCGTGCTCGATGCCAATGCCTCGATGGCCAACATCCTGCGTTACCGCCCCGGAGAGCTGCAGGACTGCACGCTGGCCGAGGTGATGTACCCGGACGACATCGCGCTGGATAGCCGGGGGGTGATCGATTGGCCGAAGTTGCTGCAATCGGCCGAGTTGCGTTTTCTGCGTGCCGACGGCGAGGTGATGTGGGGACGCTGGAGCGCCTCGCTGGTGGAGCCCGGCGCAGAAGAGCCGACGCTGGTACTGGCGGTGATCGAAGATGTGTCACAGGCGCACGAACTGGCCGACGAAGTGGCCTTCCACGCACGCCACGATGCCCTGACCGGGCTGATCAACCGCCACGAAATCGAACGCCGGCTGCGGTGTCTGCTCGAGCCGCCGCAATCGCCGCAGCTGTGCCATGCGCTGTGCTTCGTCGATCTGGATCATTTCAAGCTGGTCAACGACACCTTCGGGCACGCGGTGGGCGACAAGTTCCTCTGCCATTTCGCCGATGTGATCACCATGCAGCTGCGTCCGGGCGACTGGCTGGGACGGCTGGGCGGCGACGAGTTTGCGATTCTGCTGGCCAATACCGACCTGGCGCAGGCGCAGGCGCTGCTGGAGGGCATGCATGGCGTGCTCGGGCAGCCGTGGAGCCATCAGGGCGGGCGGCCGCTGACGCCCAGCTGCAGCTTTGGCGTGGTGGAAATCCGCCAGGGCGCCAGCGATGTCAACGTGCTGATGACCGCCGCCGATCTGGCCTGCCACGCAGCCAAAGAAGAGGGGCGCAACCGCATTCGCTGCTTCGGCGAGCACGATCTGGCGCTGGCCCATCGGCGCCACGACGGTGGCTGGATCAGCGCGGTGCAAGAGGCCATCGCCGAAGACCGCTTGCTGCTGTATGCGCAGAAGATCCAGGTGTTGAGCGACCCCGGGCGGCTGCAATACGAGGTACTGGTGCGCCTGCGCGCACGCGATGGATGCGTGCTGAGCCCTGGCGAATTTCTGCCGGCAGTGGAGCGCTATGGCCTGGGGCGCATGGTCGATGTGCATGTGCTGGAACGCCTGTGTGCGCAGCTGGCCGGCAACCCGCTGCACGTGGCGGCGCTGGATCTGTGCCACGTCAATCTGTCCGCACAATCGATCGCGCAGCCAGATTTTCTCGACGTGGTCTGCGGCTTGTTCGACCGCTATCCGCTGCTGGTGCCCAAGTTATGCCTGGAAATCACCGAGACCGCCGTCATCGGCGACCTGGAACATGCGCGGCGTTTCGTGCAGAGCGTGCGCGCGCGCGGCTGCCATGTGGCGCTGGACGATTTCGGCAGCGGCCTTGCCTCGTTCGGCTATCTCAAGCAATTCACCGTGGACGTGTTGAAGATCGATTGCGGCTTCCTGCGCAACTACGCGCGTGACGCGGTGGACCGCGCGGCGGTGCATTCGATCGCACAGGTGGGCCTGGCGCTGGGGATCGAGGTGGTGGCCGAAGGTGTGGAGTCCGAGGCCGATATCCCCAGCCTGCGCGAGGCCGGGGTCGGCCAGGTGCAGGGCTTCAGCCTGCATCGGCCGTGTCCATTGGACGATCTGCTGCAGCCCTCGTTGGCGTTGCTGGCGGTATCGCGATAGCGCGGTGATCGACACCGCCGCCGATGCTGCCAGCGGCCAGCGGCCAGCGGCGGTGCTCGGGCGAAGTGTCAGCGCCACGATTGCGGTGCGCGCTCCGAGCGCAGCCGGCTGCGGCGGCCATGGTGTGCCCGGCCCGGTAAGCGCGATCCCGCGCGATCGCCGATAATCGGCGCATGACAACCCGACTCAACAAATACATCGCCGAAACCGGCTTCTGCTCACGCCGCGAGGCCGATCGTCTGATCGGCGAACGCCGCGTCACCGTCAATGGCGTGCCTGCCGGTACCGGTGCGGTGGTGGGCGAGGAAGACACCGTGCTGGTGGACGGCCAGCCGCTGCGCACGCGCGCTGCCAGCAAGCCCGGCGGGCGCAAGCATGTCTATATCGCGCTCAACAAGCCGGTGGGCATCACCTGCACCACCGAGAGTTCGGTCAAGGGCAATATCGTCGAATTCGTCGGCCACGAGCAGCGCATCTTTCCGGTCGGCCGGCTCGACAAGGAGTCCGAGGGGCTGATCCTGATGACCAGCAACGGCAACATCGTCAATGAGATCCTGCGTGCGGAAAACCGCCACCAGAAGGAATATCTGGTCGCGGTCAACAAGCCGGTCACCGACGAATTCCTGCGCGGCATGGCGCGCGGCGTGCGCATCCACAACGAGACCACGCTGCCGTGCCGCACCGCGCGCATTGCAAAATTCGGCTTCCGCATCGTGCTGGAGCAGGGCCTGAATCGGCAGATCCGCCTGATGGCGGCCGAGTTCGGCTATCGCGTGACGCAGTTGCGCCGGGTGCGGATCGACAACATCAAATTGGCTGCGCTCAAGCCGGGGCAATGGCGCAATCTCAGCGATGCGGAACTGCGCGGCCTGCTGCCGCAGCGCACCGACTGGTAGCAACCGCGCCCACACGTGGCTGAACGTAGGCGACATGGCGCGTGGTGCCGTCCGGGCTATCCCGATAGTCCGGGCCGGACGGCTCGCGCATACTTCTGCCGCAAACAGCCAGCAGGGGGCGGGCAGGGTGATCAAACCGGAATTGCCGGGCAACGAGGCCGAGCGGCTGGCGGCGTTGCGTCAATACGAGGTGCTGGATTCGCCGGCCGAGCGCGCATTCGACGATCTGACCATGATCGCATCCACCCTGTGCGAGACGCAGATGGCGGCGGTGGTGCTGGTGGACGAAGAACGCCAGTGGTTCAAGTCTGCGCATGGCGCGCCACGCGGCGAGGCGCCGCGCGACATCTCGTTCTGCGCGCATGCGATCCTGCGCCCGGATGAAGTGTTGATGGTCGACGACACCTTGCTCGACCCGCGCTTTCACGACAACCCGATGGTCACCGGCAGCGCCGGCGTGCGCTTCTATGCCGGTGCGCCCCTGATCACCAGCGCGGGCATGGCGCTGGGTTCGCTCTGCGTATTCGACCAGACCCCGGCGCATCTGCGCGACGAACAGCGCACCGCCTTGCAGGCGTTGTCGCGGCAGGCCGCGCATCTGCTGGAGTTGCGCCTGGCCGGCAAGCGACTGCGTCAGCAACTGCAGGAACGCGATTGGTACGAGCAGCAGATGGCCGGCTACTACGCGGCCATGGATGCATTGAATGCCGACCTGGTCGAGCAGACCCGGACCGATCCATTGACCGGCCTGCCCAACCGCAGGGCGTTTTCGGTTGCGCTGGCGGCAGCCACCGAGCAGACCCGTGCCGCCGGTCAGCCGTTGTCGGTGGCGTTGCTGGACGTCGATCATTTCAAGACCGTCAACGACCTGCATGGGCACGACCAGGGCGATGTGGTGTTGCGCGAGCTGTCGGCGCTGCTGCGTGCGCAGGTGGCCGGCACCGGCACGATCGCGCGTTATGGCGGTGAGGAGTTCATGCTGCTGCTCCCCAATGTGGACTTGCTGCAGGCGCGGGTGCACTGCGAGTCCCTGCGCCGGAGCGTGGCGGTGATGGTGAGTGCATTGCCGGTCACGGTGAGTATCGGCGTGGCCACGCTGCATCCGCAGGAAAGCGTGGATGCGGTGATCAAACGTGCCGACCAGGCGCTGTACGCGGCCAAGCGAGGTGGGCGCGATCAGGTGGTGGCGCTGCAGTAGGGCCGCATGCGAGCGGAACGCGTAGCGATCCCGCTTGCCGCCGGCCATCCTGCCGGGCGCATCAGCGGCTGTTGTGAGGTGCCGTGCGGCTTACTCGACGATGTTTTTCGCCTCGGCGGTGCCAAGCAGTTCCGGGTGCACGATCTTGCGTCGTCGTTCCAGCACCGGGTGCAGGAACACCGCGCCGAGAATGATCGTCACCCCGAGATAGAACTGCAGCGTCAGCTCACGTTGTTCGCCTAGCAGGGCGATCGCCATCACGATGGCGTAGACCGGTTCCAGATTGGTCACCAGCTGCACCGAGTACGCGCTGAGGTGGCGCAGCGCCACCAGCGCCAATGCGAACGGGAGCAAGGTGCAGGCCAGCGACAGTGCGAGTAGCAGGATGCCGTCGTGCAGGCTGGGAATGGTCAGCAGGTCGCCGTGCAGCGATGGCAGCAGCAACGGCATGGCCGGTGCCAGCAGGGTCAGGGTCAGCGTGCCGGCGCCCAGTTCCAGTGCGGTGACGGTGAGCGGGTCGGCGTGGGTCACCATGCGTTTGTTGAGTGAGCCGAACAGCCCGACGAACACGGCAGAAATCGCACCGACCACCACACCGGCGCGCATGCCGTCGGGTACTCCCCCCACCACCAGCGCCACGCCCGGCAAGACCGCAAGCCCGAACAGCAGTTCGCGCGGGCGGAACGGGCGTTGCGTCACCCACGGTTCGATCACCGCAGTGAACACCGGCGCCAATGCGAGGCAGGTGGCTGCCACCGAGGCATTGGCCAGCTTGATCGCGCCGTAGAAGGTGAGCCAGTGCAGCGCCACCAGTGCGCCGATGCCGCAATAACCCAGCACCACCCGCGCGGACAAGCTGCGCAGCCCGCGCCACACGCGTGGCACCAAGGCCAGCGCCACCACCACGATCAACATGCGCCACCACACCAGCGGCAATGCCTGCAGCGTAATCAGCTTGCCCAGGATCGCCGTGATTCCCCACAGCAGGACACAGAAATGGATTTGCAGTTGCGCCTTGCGCAGGTCGGTCATGGGCATAGGCCATTGTCGCCAAAAAGCCTGGATGCGCGCCACTGCCCTACCGTTGGCAACCAGCATCGTGCACGCGTGTTCTGCAGCGGCCATCGGCTGTCGTCCGACACGTCGGCGCGGTTGGCGCAGTGCTGGCGACACTGCGCAGCCATGCCTGGGGTCAACGCCCAGGCAACAGCACTACCGCGCGTCCAAGGTCTGCAGCAGGGCCATCGCGGCGGCCGGGTTGCGCTCTTTCGCGGCACTGATGAAAAACACGAACACCTCGCGCGGCATGCGGGTGGTCTGCGTTGTGGCATCGATGTGCGGCAGATCGGCGGCATCCTCGCCGCGCCGCCAGGCATGGACGCGTTCGGCCCAGCGTGCCAACGCCGGCGCCGTGTAGCCGGCATGCAGGCGCGCCTGGCTGCGCATCAGGCGCGCATACACGAAATCGGTGGAGAGGTCGGCAAACGAGGGGTGCACCTCCGAGTCGGTGAACACGGTGGCTACCCGGTGATGACGCACCAGGCCGAGCAGCGATGCATCGACCGCCTCGTGGTCGCGGATTTCCAGCACATGGCGCAGCGCATGCGTGCCCGCGCGTCTGGGGAGCAGCGACAAAAAGTCGTGCAGATCGTCTGCCTGCAACCGATGCCCTTGCTCGAACTGCCACACCAGCGGTCCGAGCGTGTCGCCGAGCTCGACGATGCCGGCAATGAAATCCTCCACCTGCGTCCGGGTGCCGGCCAATTTGCGCGACTGGGTGATGCGACGCGGCGCCTTGGCGGAAAACACGAATCCGGGTGGCACCTCATCGCGCCACTTCGCATACGTGGTCGGTTTCTGCGCGCCGTAATACGTGCCGTTGATTTCGATCGCGGTGACATGGCGGCTTGCGTATGCGAGCTCGCGGCGCTGCACCAGGCCTTGCGGATAGAACATTCCGGCGCGCCATGGCGCATACACCCAGCCGCCGATGCCGACATGGATGCCGTCGAGCACTGGCGATGCGGAAGCGAACAGATCAGTCATTGCCGTGGCACTCGATAAGGTGGAAGCATGCCGATCGGCCGCGCTTGCGATCGGCATCGAATGGGGTGAAGACGGTCATCAGGGTGCGCACGCCTGTTTGATGGGAGTGTGACAGCGGGGCAACGGCAGCGGGGACCGCGCATCGTTGGATTGCGTCGCCGAGATCGGCGGTCAGCGCTGACGGTGCCACGCCTCGCGGTGACGCATCACCCAGTACAAGCGCGCCACGCATGGAGGTGGTTGCCATCGCCACCGCAGCAGCGTCGTTGCCCCGGAATTGCATTGAACCAGCATCGGCACACACCATTTCTATGCCAACACCATGCATCCCAATGCCACATACGCGCCGCGGGCTGGCCGAGCGGCAAGCGCCGCGACGCCCACGCGATGCCGAGCGCATCGTATCTGCGGCATTCCTGCGCCGACCGGCCCAGGCCGCCCGTCGGGACGATGCGCCGTGCCGTGCCGTGCAGGCCAGTGGCGGTCTCGTGCGGGTTCCCGAGTGCTTGGAACCCCGCACCACCGCCAGGCGAACCATGCGCGCCGCAGCCGGCTACCATGGGCGCCAGCCACCCGAGACCACATCGATGACCTGGACCACGCCCGATCTGTGTGACCGCTTTCCCGAGGCGACCATCGCCGAGCCGCTGTTCCGCCCGTTCGGCGGGCGCGCCGCGTTCTCCGGGCCGATCTGCACGGTGCGCTGCTTCGAAGACAACTCGCGCGTGCGCGAGCTGGCCTCCACACCAGGCGCCGGGCGCGTGCTGGTGGTGGACGGACAGGGCTCGTTGAAGCATGCGCTGCTGGGCGATCAGATCGCCATGCAGGCGGTGGCCAATGGCTGGGCCGGCGTGCTGATTCACGGCTGCGTGCGCGACGTGGAGATTCTGGCCACGTTGCCGCTTGGCATCCTGGCGCTGGCTGCCTGCCCACGCCGGACCGAGCGGCGCGATCTGGGCGAGGTGGATGTGCCGGTGAATTTTGCCGGCGTGGCGTTCGTGCCCGGTCATTGGCTGTACGCCGACGCCAACGGCGTGCTGGTGTCCCCGCTGTCGCTGTCGCTGGACAGCGCCGGCGGATCGAATTGATCAAGCACATGAGGATCTGGCAGTGACCTTGAACCGATGGCTGAGTGGAGGCGCGCTGATGCTGGCGACCCTGGTGACGACAACGCAGGCGGCGGAGCTGCCCGCCGGCATGCAGCAGTTCGATGCGCAGATGGAACGCGTGCGCAAACAGTTCGATGTGCCCGGCCTTGCGGTGGCCATCGTCAAGGATGGCCAGGTGGTGCTGGAACGCGGCTATGGCGTGCGCGAGAGCGGCAAGCCTGCACCGGTGCAGGCCGATACGCTGTTCGCCATCGCCTCCAACACCAAGGCGTTCACTGCTGCGTCGCTGTCGATCCTGGCCGATGAAGGCAAGCTCTCGCTCGACGACAAGGTCATCGATCACTTGCCGTGGTTCCGCATGTCCGACCCGTATGTCAGTGGCGAAATGCGCGTGCGCGATCTGCTGGCGCACCGCAGCGGCTTGAGTCTGGGCGCAGGCGATCTGCTGTTCTGGCCGACCACCAGCTACAGCACCGACGAAGTGGTGCAGCGTCTTGCCAAGGTCCCGTTGAAGGGCGGTTTCCGCGATCGCTACGCCTACGACAATATCCTGTACGCGGTGGCGCAGAAGGTGATCGAGCAGGTCTCCGGGCAGACGTATGCGGCGTTTCTGCAGCAACGCATCTTCGCCCCGGTCGGCATGCGCGGCACGCGTTTCAATGCGGACCATCTGCAGCCCGGCGACAACGCGGCGGTGGGCCATGCCAAGTACGACTTCACCGAGCTGCGCACGGTCGCGCCGCTGACCTGGTCCAACAACTCCGGTGCCGGCGGCATCTATTCCAGCGCGCACGACATGGCGCTGTGGATGAACGTGCAATTGGCCGGCGGCATCTTGCCCGATGGCACACCGCTGTTCAGTACCAAACGGCAGCAGGAAATGTGGTCGATGATCACGCCGATCGCGATTGCCGACCCAGCGGTGCCGGAGCTGCAGGCAGCACGCCCCAACTTCGCCGGCTACGGCGAAGGCTGGAGCCTGAGCGATTATCGCGGCCATCGGCTGGTGTGGCACACCGGCGGCTGGCCCGGCATGGTGTCGCGGCTGACGCTGGTGCCCGACCAGAAGCTGGGCGTGGTGGTGCTGACCAACCAGGAAGTCGGTGCGGCCTTCAATGCGGTGACCTTGCAGGTGCTGGATGCGTTCTTGCAGGTGCCTGCCACCGACTGGACCGCGGCCTATGCGAAGGCGGTGGACAAGGCCGACGGCGATGCCGATGCCAGCTGGAAGAAACACCTGGACGCACGCATGGCGCGCTCCACACCGTCGTTGCCGTTGCGCAGCTATGCGGCTACCTATCGCGACCCGTGGTACGGCGATGTGGTGATCCGTCAGGACGGCAAGCGCCTGCGGCTGCAGTTCGCCAAGACCGCGCAATTGGTCGGCACGCTGGAGCATTGGCAGCACGACAGCTTCATCGTGCGTTGGGACGACCGCTCCTTGAATGCCGATGCGTTCGTCAATTTCACGCTGACCCCGGATGGCGCGGTGCGTGAGATGCGCATGCAGGCGGTCTCGCCACTGACCGATTTCAGCTTCGACTTTCAGGATCTGGTGCTGACGCCGGTGGTGGCGGAGCAGGCGGCGAAGAAGTGATGCGTCCCTGATCGGTCGCCACCGTGCCGCGCGTGCTGCGGATGGTGGCGTCGGGTGAGCGGCCGGGACGTGCGGCCGGCGCGATCGAGGCGGATGACGTCGTTCGCGTTCGGTGGCGCGGCGCATGCCCGAGCGGGCAGGTCACGCATGTGGTTCCTGTCGGGGCCGTCTGATCCGGCATGCGTCGCCTCTGCCACATGCGCCGTGTCCCTGCGGCGCTTACCTGTAGCTATCGCGCACCGGCACGGCTGGTTATGATCCGCGCACTTTTCGAGGATGTTGTCGCACGCATGACCACTCCACACATGTCGGTCTACTTTTTTCTGCAAGCGGCGGTGATCCTGCTGATCTGCCGTGTGGTGGGCCTGTTGGCCAAGCGCGTCGGGCAGCCGCAGGTGGTGGGCGAGATGATCGCCGGCGTGGCGCTGGGCCCGTCGTTGTTCGGCCTCTTGCTGCCGGATGTACAGGCGGCGCTGTTTCCCAAGCAGACCATGGACGTGCTGTATGTGTTCGCGCAATTCGGCGTTGGCCTGTACATGTTCCTGGTCGGTACCGACTTCCGTGGCGATCATTTCCGCGCGCGCTATCGCAGTGCAATGAGCGTTTCGCTGGCAGGGATCGCGGTGCCGTTCGCGTTGGCGTTTGCCATGTGTCCGTGGCTGATCAACGTCGATGGCCTGTTCTCGGAGAAGGCCAAGTTGATGGAAGCCTCGCTGTTCCTGGGCGCGGCGATTGCCATCACCGCGTTCCCGATGCTGGCGCGCATCATCCACGAGCGCGGCCTGACCAATAGTCCGTTGGGCACCTTGGCATTGACCGCCGGTGCGTTCGACGATGCAGCAGCGTGGTGCATCCTGGCCGTGGTGCTGGCCAGTTTCGGTGGCAGTTGGGGCAGTGCGTATCTGGCCATCGGCGGCGGCGTTGCCTATGCGTTGTTCATGCTGTTCGTCGGCCGTCATCTGCTGCGCCGTCTGGCCGATCATGTGGTGCCGGATCAACCGCTCGGCAACGGTGTACTGGCGGTGATCCTGATGCTGTTCTGCCTCAGCGCCTGGATGATGGATGCGATCGGCATCCATGCGGTGTTCGGCGGCTTCCTGCTTGGCACATGCCTGCCCAAGGGCGCATTGACCGACAAACTGCGCGCGATGATGCAGCCGTTCGTGGTGGTGTTCTTGCTGCCGATGTTCTTCACCTATTCGGGTTTGAAGACCCAGCTGAGCGTGTTGCTGCAGCCGCAGATCATGCTGGCTGGCGTGGCCATCCTGGCCGCGTCGTTCATCGGCAAGGGCGTGGCCTGCTGGGCCGCCGCACGTGCGACCGGTGAGAACAACCGCGACGCGATGGCGATCGGTTCGCTGATGAATGCGCGTGGCCTGATGGAACTGATCATCATCAACATCGGCTTGCAGGCCGGGGTGATCGAGCAGGGCCTGTTCTCGGTACTGGTGCTGATGGCGATCCTGTCGACGCTGATGGCCACGCCGCTGTTCAACTGGATCATGCGTCGCCACGCCAACGTGACCGATGCGGTGCCGAGCCTGCAGCGGCACTGACGGCGCGCACCGGCGTCGATCGCCAGGCACGTTCTGGCGCTGGACGCTAGGTCAGGGCGACAGTGGCAATTGCACGCTGGCCAGCAATCCGCCGTCGGGACGATTGCTCAGCACCAGGCGGCCATCGTGCGCCTGGCAGATGGCCGAGGCGATCGCCAGGCCCAGGCCGCTGCCGCCGGAATGCCGCGCGCGTGAACTGTCTGCGCGCCAGAAGCGGTCCAGCAGATGCGGCAGGTGTGCAGGCTCCACGCCGGGGCCGCGGTCGCCGAGGGTGATCCGCACGCTGGCGCCCTCGCGGTGCACCTCGATCTCCAGCAGCTTGCCTGCGGCAGCGTAACGCAGCGCGTTGTCGATCAGGATGGAAAAGACCTGGCCCAGCCGATGACGGTCGGCGCGCACGCGTTGCCCGGACGGCGCCGGAACGGTGACCGTCATCTGCAGCTCGTGGATCGTCGGGCCGGCCCATTCCACCCGCTCGGCAATCAACGCGTGCAGATCGACGCTATCCGGCGCCAGCACCAACTGGCCGGCGCGCGCCAGCGAGACCAGGTGCAGGTCGCCGATCAGGCGATTGATCTGTTCCAGCTGGCGATGCACCAGCCGCAACTGTTCTGGGTCGCTCGGAAACACCTCGTCCAGCATGCCTTGCACTCGGCCCATCGCTGCGTTGAGCGGGGTGCGTAATTCGTGCGCCAGCATCGCGCTGGATTCGCGCAGTTCGCGTTCGTACTGCTGCAGTTTGCCGCTCATGGCGTTGAAGTCGTCCGCCAATGCGGTGAGCTCGTCGGGCGCGCCGGACACCACTTGCGCGCGTGCGCCGAAATCACCGTCGCTGACCCGATGGGCAGCATTGGCCACCTGGGAGAATTGCCGCGACAACGGACGCGATGCGAGCAGGCCGAAGAGCACGATGACCGGGATGGAAACGGTCACCATGGCGCCCAGCATCCACCAATCCGGGTTGGCGAGCCCTGGCAGAAAATTTTCCACATCGTAGTACTGCTGAAACAGTTGCCATAGACGTGCCTGGTTGGCAACGGGCTGTTCGCGCAGTTGTTCGATTTCGGCGCGTGCAGCCGCTGGCAGCTTGCCCAGGATCAGGCTGTCGCGCAGATTGAAATAGCACCACATGCCGAAGGCGATCACCACCACGGTCACCACTGCCAACGCGCTCATCCGCAGGCCGACCCATATCCACAGCGGCGCCTGCCGCCGCCACGCGTCGAAGCGGCGCAGGGCCGTCATTGAAAGCGATATCCCACCGCACGCACGGTGACCAGTACGCCGGTAATGCCGTGTACTTCGAGCTTGCGGCGCAGGTTGTGGATGTGTGAATCCACCACCCGTTCCAGTGCATCGCTGTCGGGCAGGCAGGCGTCGAGCAATTCGCTGCGGGTGAAGGCCTTGAACGGCGTCTTGAGCAGGATGGCGAGCAGGTTGAATTCGGTCGGGGTCAGATCGAGTGCCAGCTGATCGCCGGTCGCGTCCTGCACGGTGGCCACCACTGCAGCCAGGTCCACGCTCAGGCGGCCGTGCCGCAACGGCTCGCCCGGCGCACGCACCACCACGCTTCGGCGCAGTACCGCATGCACGCGCGCGACCACTTCCTTGGGGCTGTACGGCTTGACCACGTAATCGTCGGCGCCATAGCGCAGTGCACCGAGTTTCTCCGGTTCGTCGCCGATGGCGGTCACCATGATCACCGGTGTGTCGCTGGTGCGGCGGATCGCCGATAGCACGTCGATGCCGCTGAGCTTGGGCAGCATCACGTCCAGCAGCACCAGATCCGGCGCCCATTGGCCATGCAATTGAATCGCCCGCTCGCCGTCGCCGGCGATGGCCACCTCGAAGCCGTCGCGGCGCAGATAGGCATCCAGGATGCTGGCGCTGTCCGCATCGTCTTCCACCAGCAGAACCTTTTTGCCTGTCATGGCGTGTTGCCCTGTCGTCTCGATCAAATCTGGACAATTCCCGAAAACAACCTGGACGCTGCAGGTCGAGGATGTCGGTCGAGATTGGCTCGTGTGCTCCGACACCATGATTCCACAAATGACCGCGCATCGTTGTTCCCGCGCCCTGCGTTTTGTAGCACTCGCCGTGTTGCTGGGCGGCTGTTCATTGACGCCCACCTATCAGCGACCGGTGGTGACTGTGCCGGGGACCTTCGGCAGCCAGCAGGCGGTGGCCGCAGCGGCACCGAACACGCCGGCGGCTATCGAGCTGAATCTGCAGGAACGCGTATTTCTGCAGACATTCGCGCCGGATCGCGATCTGCAGCCGCTGGTGCAACGCACCTTGGCGCACAACAGCGACTTCCGTCGCGCCGCCTTGCAGGTGGAGCAGGCACGGGCGCACTACCGCATCGAGCGGGCGGCGCGTGTGCCAACCATCGGCGTGAGCGCACAACAGCAGCGGCAGCGTTTCGACGATCCGGCCCTGGACGCGCGCTACCAACAGGATCTGGTCGTCGCCAACGCCGGCATCGGCAATGTCGAGCTGGATTTCTTCGGCAAGCTGCAGGCGATGTCCGAGGCGGCGCGGCAGCGTTATCTGGCCAGCACCCATGGGCGCGATGCGGCGCGTGGCGCGCTGATTGCCGAGGTGCTGCGCGCCTATGTCGCCGAACGGGCAAGCGCCCAGGCGCTGCAGCAACTGCAAGCACTGGATGCCGACAGCACTGCGCTGCTGGCGATGGCACAGCAGCAATACCAGGTCGGGCTGATGGCACGCGACCAGCGCGATAGTCAGCAGCATCAGGCCGATCAGGCCCATGTCGCGGCATTGCAGGGGGGCGACGACCACGCGGCGGCGTTGCGTGCGCTGCAGTTGCTGGCCGGCTACGACAGCGCGCCGGTGCCCGGCGATCTGCAGAGCCTGATTGCCGCAGACACGCCCAGCACCGCATGGCGTGCGCTGGATTCGTCGTTGCTGCTGCAACGCCCGGATATCCAGCAAGCGGAACTGGAGTTGCGCGCGGCAAACGCCGATATTGGCGCCGCGCGCGCTGCGTTCTTTCCGTCGATCACCTTGAGCAGCAGCGTGGGCACCGCCAGCGACGGCTTGCATGGCCTGTTTTCTGCTGGCCACGGCATGTGGAGCTTCAGCCCGCAATTGAACCTGCCGTTGTTCGATGGCGGCCGCAACCGCGCCAATCTTGCGCTGGCGCAGGTGCGCCAGCGTGCCGATGTCGCGGCGTACGAGCAGGCGATTCAATCCGCCTTCCGCGAGGTTGCCGATGCGCTCGACGCACACGCCACCTTGGCCGACTCCGAACCACGTGCGCATGCGCAAGCCGAGCGTGAGCAGTTACGCGTGACGCGGATGGCCAGGCGTGTGGACGCAGGCCTGGAAGATCGCACCACGCTGTTGACCGAGCGCCTGCGCACGACGCAGGCGCAACTGGACTACCTGACCACCGCACGCCAACGCGTGCTGAGCCGGATCGCGCTGTTTCAGGCGTTCTACGGCGTTTGCCTGCCATCCCTTTCTTGATCGCTGACGGAGATTTTCATGGCCATTGTGTGTTCCACGCAACTGCGTCGTCACGCCACCCTGCACGTTTGCCTGCTCGCTTCCAGCCTGTTGCTGCCGTGCCTTGCGCACGCGCAGACCGATCTGACCGGTCGCTCGCGGCTGTTGGGCGACCATACCGATATCACCGTGGGCGCAGCAGCGGTTGCGGCACCGCGCTATGCCGGCGCCGAGCGCGCCCGCGTGCAGGCCAACCCGGTGCTGGTGGTCCAGCGCGGCATGATGTTCTTCGATACCGCGCGTGGCGCGGGTCTGCAATTCCAGAGCAATTCCGGCTTCTATGTGTCGCAATCGGTGTATTACGACCTGGGCCGGCTGCAACGCGACAGCGATTGGCGTCCGGGTTCGCGGGTGTTGGCCGGCATGGGCGATGTGCCGGGATCGGTCACGGCGCGCACGCTGGTGATGCAGCGGATCACCCCGTACGTCAACGTCAACGCGGAAGCCGAATTTGCGCTCAAGGACGACGCGCGGCGCAACCGCTATCGCGCCGGGGTGGAGTTCACCCTGCTGCACAGCGCCAGCGACACGGTGACGTTGGATCTCGACGTGCATGCCGGTGACCGTCGTTTCAATCAGGCGTATTTCGGTGTCACCGATGTGCAGGCAGCGCGCACGCGCTTGCAAGGCTTCAATGCCGGCTCGGGTGTGTACGCCGCTGCGGTCGGGAGCAGCTGGACGCATTCGCTGGGCGATCACTGGGCCACCACGGTGGGCGTGACTGGAACGCGTTATGCCGACAACGCCGAGGACAGCCCGTTGGTTGCACGCCGCAGTTTCGTCGGCGGCACGTTTGCAGTGACCTATAGCCGCTGAGCGGCGCCTGGCAGGGGAGAGCGTGATGAAGCAATTTTTTCGCAGCATGGCGTGGTGCAGCCTGGTGCTCGTGCTGGCCGGCTGCAGCCAGCCGGATGCACCGCTTGCCGAGACACCGCGGGCGGTCAAGCTGGAACGCTTCGGTGCCGGTCACGACGGATGGTTGCAGGTGCCGGCGATGGTGCGTCAGGAACAACGCGCCGAGTTGGCATTCGAGAGCGGCGGACGCATCGCCGCCTTGCTGGTGGATGTAGGCGATCGCGTGCAGAAAGGACAGGTACTGGCGCGTCTGGATGCAGAACCGATCCAGTTGCGCCAGCAGCAGGCCGAGGCAAACCTGCGTGCGGCGATGGCCCAGTCTGGCGAGCGGCAGCTGCAACTGCGCCAGCAGCAAACCCTGTTCGACGATGGCGCCAGCTCTGCGGCCACGCTGACCGCTGCACGCGCGGCGGCGGATGCGGCCGGCGCGCAGCTGCAGGTGGCAACGGCCGACCTGGCGCTGGCGCGACGCGCATCGCGCCTGGGCGAGTTGCGCGCACCGTTCGACGGCAGTGTGGTCGCACGCCTGCAGCAACCGCAGGCCGATGTGGCGGCGGGGCAGGCGGTGTTGCAGCTCGAAGGGCAGGCGCATCTGCAATTGCTCGCCAATCTGCCGCCGGTTGCCGCCGCCGGGCTGACGCCTGGGCAAACCGTGCAGGCCACGCTGGCGGGCCAGCCCGGTGCGCCGTTGACGTTGCGCCTGCGCAGCGTGTCCAGCCGGCTGGATAACGGCGCCACCGCGCTGGCAATCCTTGAGGTGGCGCGCGCGCCGCAAGGGTTGCGCAGTGGCGACAGCGTCTTGCTGCAGTTGCCTGCGCATGCCGCAGGCGCGCCCAGCGTGCCGCTGTCTGCGGTATTGCCCAGGCTCAATCGCCAACAGGCCAGCGTGTTCGTCTATCGGCCGGCACAACGGATCGTGGTCGAGCGCGCGGTCGAGCTGGGGTCGATCGTCGGCGGCCGGATCCAGGTTCAGCGCGGGTTGCAGGCAGGCGAACAGGTGGTCAGCGCGGGCGTGGGCTTCTTGATCGATGGTCAGCCGGTGATGCCGTTTCAGGCGCAAACGCAGCTGGGCGGAGTGCAGTCGCCATGATGCTGACCCGGATGGCGATGACGTCGAGCCGGCTGACGTTGTTTGCGGCAGTGCTGATTCTGGTGGGCGGCATCGTGGCGTTTCTCGGCTTTCCTTCGCAGGAAGAGCCGTCGGTCACCGTCCGCGATACCGTCGTGTCGGTGTCGTTTCCGGGCATGCCCAGCCAGCAGGTGGAAACCTTGCTGGCGCGCCCGATCGAAGAGCGCTTGCGCGAACTGGCAGGCATCAAGCGCATCGTGACCACGGTGCGGCCCGGCAGCGCGATCGTGCAGCTGACCGCCTATGACGATGTGCAGGATCTGCCGGCGTTGTGGCAGCGCGTGCGCGCCAAGGCGACCGAGGCCGGTGCGCAACTGCCCGCGGGTACGCTCGGGCCGTCGATCGACGACGACTTCGGCCGGGTGTCGGTGGCCTCGATTGCGGTCACGGCGCCGGGCTTTTCGATGAGCGAGATGCGTGCGCCGCTGCGGCGCATGCGCGAGCAGCTGTACACCTTGCCCGGCGTGGAGCAGGTGGTGCTGTACGGGCTGCAGGACGAGCGCGTGTATGTGTCGTTCGATCGCGCGCGGCTGCTGGCCACCGGCCTGAGTCCGGCCAGCGTGATGGCGCAGTTGCGGTCGCAGAATGTGGTGGCCTCCGGCGGGCAGGCCACAGTGTCGGGGCTGGCGATGACGGTTGCGACCTCCGGTGAGATACGCACGCCTGCGCAGTTGCAGAACCTGTTGCTGACCTTGCCGACACCCAACGCCAATGGTGTGCGCGAGGTGCCATTGGGCACGCTGGCGCAGGTGCAGGTGATGCCGGCCGACCCACCGGAACGCGCGGCCATCTACCAGGGCCAGCCGGCGGTGGTGGTGTCGGTGGCGATGAAGCCCGGCAGCAACATCGCCGACTTCGGAAAAACGCTGCGCGCCAAACTGGAGGAGACCGCGCACCAGTTGCCCGCAGGGTTCGCGCAGCATGTGGTCACGTTCCAGGCCGACGTGGTCGAGCGCGAGATGGGCAGGATGCACCACGTCATGGGCGAGACGATTGTCATCGTGATGGCGGTGGTGATGCTGTTCCTGGGCTGGCGCACCGGCTTGATCGTCGGCGCGATCGTGCCGTTGACCATCTTCGCCTCGCTGATCGTCATGCGTGTGCTGAGCGTGGAGCTGCAGACGGTGTCGATCGCGGCGATCATCCTGGCGCTCGGCTTGCTGGTGGACAACGGCATTGTGATTGCCGAAGACATCGAGCGCCGTCTGGTTGCCGGGGAAGAGCGACGTCAGGCCTGCATCGCTGCCGGCCGCACCCTGGCCACCCCGTTGCTGACCTCCTCGTTGGTGATCGTGCTGGCGTTCTCGCCGTTTTTCTTCGGCCAGACCAGCACCAATGAATATCTGCGCTCGCTGGCGACCGTGCTCGGCGTGACCTTGCTGGGTTCGTGGTTGCTCAGCATCACGGTGACGCCGCTGTTGTGCCTGTATTTCGCCAAGGCGCACGTCGCGCACGGCAGCGACCAGGCGTCGTCGCGGTTCTATCGTGGCTACCGCCGCGTCATCGAGCGCGTGCTGATGCACAAGGCGCTGTTCATCGCCGGGATGGTGGTGATGCTGGCGGTGGCGGTCACGGTGCTGGTGTCGATTCCCTACGATTTTCTGCCCAAGTCCGATCGTCTGCAGTTCCAGATGCCGGTGACCTTGCAGGCAGGCAGCGATGCGCGTGAAACCCTGCGCACGGTGAGTGAGCTGAGTCGCTGGTTGGCCGATCGCCGGGTCAACCCGGAGGTGGTGGACAGCATCGGTTATGTCGCCGACGGTGGCCCGCGCATCGTGCTGGGCCTGAATCCCCCACTGCCTGCGGCCAACATGGCGTATTTCACCGTGAGCGTGCGCCCTGGCACCGACATCGATGCGGTGATTGCACGTGCACGTGCGCAGGTGCGCAGCCATTTCCCCACGGTAAGCGCCGAACCGAAGCGGTTTTCGCTGGGCGCGACCGAAGCCGGCATGGCGGTGTATCGCGTGGTCGGTCCCGATGAGGCGGTGCTGCGCAGTAGTGCCGCTGCCATTGCAAAGGCGCTGCGCGCCGTGCCGGGCACCGTGGATGTGCAGGACGACTGGCAGGCGCGCATTCCACGCTATGTGGTGCAGGTGGACCAGCTCAAGGCGCGGCGTGCCGGCGTGAGCAGCGAGGACGTCGCGCAGGCGCTGCAGGCCCGCTACAGCGGTGTGGACGCCTCGTTGCTGCGCGATGATGGCAGCTCGGTGGCGATCGTGTTGCGTGGCAGTGCGCAGGAGCGTGCCGCCGACGGCACACCGGGCGACACCTGGGTGTATCCGCAGGCCGGTGGTGCGCCGGTGCCGTTGGCGGCGGTCGCCACGGTGCTGCGCGATAGCGAGCCTTCGGCGATCCAGCGGCGCAACCTGAGCCGTGCGATCACCGTGACCGCACGCAATCCAGGCTTGACCGCGACCGACATCGTCGAGCGGATGTCGGCACCGATGGCCGCGCTCAAGCTGCCGCCCGGCTATCGGCTGGAGATCGGTGGCGAGCTGGAGGATTCTGCCGAGGCCAATCAGGCCCTGCTGCACTACATGCCGCACGCACTGGGCGCGATCCTGCTGCTGTTCGTGTGGCAGTTCAACTCGTTCCGCAAGGTGTTGATCGTGCTGTCGGCGGTGCCGTTCGTGTTGATCGGTGCAGCATTGGCGTTGGTGATCACCGGGTATCCGTTCGGCTTCATGGCCACCTTCGGCTTGCTGGCGCTGGCCGGCATCATCGTCAACAACGCAGTGCTGCTGCTGGAACGCATCGAGGCCGAGCTGGCCGATGGCCTGCCGCGCCGCGAGGCGGTGGTTGCCGCAGCGGTCAAGCGCCTGCGCCCGATCGTGATGACCAAGCTCACCTGCATCGTCGGCTTGATCCCGCTGATGCTGTTTGCCGGCCCGCTGTGGACCGGTATGGCGATCACCATGATCGGTGGCCTGGCCTTGGGCACCTTGGTGACG
Source organism: Xanthomonas sp. 3058 (assembly GCF_014199765.1). Lineage (NCBI taxonomy): Bacteria > Pseudomonadati > Pseudomonadota > Gammaproteobacteria > Lysobacterales > Lysobacteraceae > Xanthomonas > Xanthomonas sp. 3058. The sequence continues at coordinate 59,056 of NZ_JACHOF010000011.1, forward strand.
CTGGGGTTGATTCCGATCCTGTACGACCTGCTGTTCGGCCTGCGCTTGCCGGGTCGTGGCGCTGGTGCTGCGTGAGGCCGGGCCGGCGAGGGCGTTCTGTGGCGTGTGCTGGATGCTGCTGGCGCTACGGTCTGCGGCATCGTCCATCACCGCTCCAGCGGCATACCGCATCGCGCTGCAGGCGGCGATGGTGTGGGCAGGCCTTCCGCGTCGTTGGCGCCTGACAATGTCACCGCGATGCAGGCGCAGGCTGCTCGCGCCATACTGGCGACTGCGATAGACGACCAAGACACGATGACCAAGGCAAAAAAGAAAGCCGCACAGCAGGTGGTGCCCGCGCCCGCGTCGGTGTACCAGCTGCATGTGGCGCTGGTGCATAGCGCGCCGTTGATCTGGCGTCGCGTATTGGTGACGGGGGCGCTGCGCCTGGCCACGCTGCATCGGGTGTTGCAGCCGGTGATGGGCTGGAACGGTGCGCATCCTTACGAATTCGACCTGGGCGGCGGCCGCTATGGTGAGTCCGGTTTGGACATGCCGGACCGGCCACGGCTCAAGCATGCCGCCCGCGTCACCGTGGAAAGTGCGGTGGGCGAGCTGGAGTGGTTCGACTATTTCTACGGCGCCGGCGCTGGCTGGCAGCATCGCATCCAGGTCGAGGCGATCCTGCCGCCGGATGCGGACGTGCGTGTGGCCCGTTGCGTGGACGGTGCCAATGCCTGCCCGCCGGAAAACAGCGAGGGAATTGCGCACTACCAGACATTGCTGCAGATCATCGCCGACCCGGATCATGCGCAACACGTGCAGGAGCTGGCCACCTTGGGTGGGCGCTTCGATCCGGGCCAGTTCGATCTGGCCGAGGTCAATCGCCTGCTTGCGCGTGTCCGCGCGTAACAGCGCGTGACGGCAATCACTGCGCGCACCGTCACGCGCACGTGGCCTGCGTCCGGAATCGGCATGTATTCCCAGTGCGGTGCTGGTCCGCGCCGGCTGCATGCACCTGGCTGTCTGGTTGCGACTTGCGGTTGGCCGCGTCGCACAGGGGGCGGCCAACCGTCGGATGGACGAGGGCGGGCGGTGGGTCAGCGCCGCCAGCTGCCTGATGCATCGGGCGCGTTGGCCTCAGCGCCGTGTCGTCCTCGGATAGTCGGGTTAGCGCCATGAGCCTGGTTGTGGCGGGTCACTGTGACGGTCTTGCGGTTGTTGCGCGCATCGCTTCCACGCGTATCGGCCGCACAATCGTGCAGGCGCCCTGTCAGCGGCGCCACAGCAGTCTGACGCCCGATCGGCTAGCCTGATCGCCCGGTTTTACAAAGTGTCTGCAATGTTCCGCTGGTTCGAATCCCTGATCGATGTTTTCCCGCCCATCGAGCGGGACATGCCGCCGCGTAGCGTATGGCGGTTCTATCTGCATTATTTGCGGCCGTTGTGGCCGATTTTGCTGGCTACCTTGATCGCTGGGCTGTTGCTGGCGCTGGTGGAAGTGGCGATGTTCGACTTCCTCGGTCGCATCGTGGACATGCTGGCCGAGCGACCGGGACCGGACTTCTTCCGTCGTCATGCCAGCGAATTGGCGTGGATGGCGGCGATCACGCTGGTGGCGCGGCCCCTGTTCACCGGCCTGCACAATCTGTTGGTCAACCAGGCGATCGTGCCGGGCTTGAGCAATCGCTCGCGCTGGTTGATGCACAACTACGTGGTGCGGCAGAGCCTGGGCTTTTTCAACAACGACTTTGCCGGGCGTATCGCCAACCGCGTGATGCAGACCGGCACCTCGCTGCGCGAATCGGCGGTGCAGATGGTCGATGCGCTCTGGTACATCGTGGTCTACACCGGCAGCGCGCTGTGGCTGTTTGCGCAGGCCGACCCCTGGTTGATGGCGCCGCTGCTGCTCTGGCTGGTGGTGTATGTGGCGCTGATGGCGTTCTTCGTGCCGCGCATGAAGGCGCGCGCGTGGGTCGCATCGGATGCGCGCTCCAAGGCCACCGGCCGCATCGTCGATGGCTACACCAATATCTCCACGCTCAAGCTGTTCGCGCATGCCGGCCACGAACAAGCCTATGTGCGCGATGCGATCGACGAGCTGGCGGTGAAACATCGCCGGCAGACGCGCGTGACCACCGCGATGGATACCGCCATTGCGGTGGCCAACGGTTTCCTCATCGTAGGCACCTGCGCGTTGTCGCTGTGGCTGTGGAACCGCGGGCAGATCAGCGTGGGCGCGATCACGCTGGCGACCGGGCTGGTGATCCGCATCCACAACATGTCCGGCTGGATCATGTGGACGGTCAACGGCATCTTCGAAGACATCGGCAGCGTGCAGGACGGCATGCAGACCATTTCCCAGCCGGTGCACGTGCAGGACACCCCGGATGCGGTGCCGCTGCAGGTGACGCGCGGCCAGGTGCAGTTCGAACACATCCATTTCCATTACGGCAAACGCGGGGGCGTGATCGCCGGGCTGGATCTGCAGGTGCGCGCAGGCGAGAAGATCGGCCTGGTGGGGCCATCGGGCGCGGGCAAGTCAACCCTGGTCAACGTGTTGTTGCGGCTGTACGACCTGGAGCAGGGCCGCATTCTCATCGATGGGCAGGACATCGCGCAGGTCACGCAGGAAAGCCTGCGCGGCCAGATCGGCCTGGTCACCCAGGACACCTCGTTGTTGCATCGCTCGATCCGCGAGAACCTGCTGTATGGCCGCCCACAGGCCAGCGACGCGCAGGTCATGGACGCCGTACGCAAGGCACGCGCGGAAGGCTTCATCGAGACGCTGGTCGATGGCGAAGGCCGGCGCGGGTTCGATGCCTATGTGGGCGAACGTGGGGTCAAGCTGTCCGGCGGACAGCGTCAGCGCATCGCCATCGCGCGCGTGCTGCTGAAGGACGCGCCGATCCTGATCCTGGACGAGGCCACCTCGGCGCTGGATTCGGAAGTGGAAGCGGCGATCCAGGACAGCCTGGACGCATTGATGGGCAACAAGACCGTCATCGCGATCGCGCACCGCCTCTCCACCATCGCGCGCATGGACAGATTAGTGGTGATGGATGCCGGTCGCATCGTGGAAACGGGAACGCATGCGCAACTGATCGCACAGGGCGGGCTATATGCACGCTTGTGGGCGCGGCAAACCGGAGGGTTCGTTGCGGCGGATGGATGAGGGGGACGATGCGCGAGTGCCCGCATGCGAGAGAAGGGCGGTCGCACGCGGGCGTAGGAAGTCGACATCTAGCCCCTCTCCCGCGTGCGGGAGAGGGGTTGGGGTGCGGGTGCGGCGAAGCCTGGTGCGTATGTGTTTAGTACACCAGGCTTCGCTCGCGCCCTCATCCGCCCCTGCGGGGCACCTTCTCCCGCGTGCGGGAGAAGGGGGGATGCATCAAACGCCGCAGTAGCCCGCTCTCCCGCACGCGCGAGAAGGATCGATCACTTGATCGGCTGATCCAGCATCAGTTCGCGCGCAAAGCGCACCGGCGGCGCACCGTAGGACAGCATCTGGTCGTGGTAGGCCTTCAGGTTGAAGTCCTTGCCCAGCTTCTCTTGCACCGCCTTGCGCGTATCCAGATGTTCCTGCACGCCGACGAAGTATGTCGGCAGCTGTGCCGACGACAGCTGCGCACGCACCCACTTGCCTGAGGCTTCGCTTTCCTGCTGGAAGGTGTCGTGGGTCATCAGGTGCATCGCCTTGTCGCGGTCCCAGCCGTCCACCTGCACGCCCTGGTCGAGGATGGCGTTGGCAATGGTGCGCAGGTAGAACTTGAGCTGCACCAGGTGGAACAGCGGGTCGTTATCCAGATAGCCCTGTTCCTGCATCATGCGTTCGGTGTACACCGCCCAGCCCTCGGCGAACATGCCCGAGCGCAGCACCGCACGCAGCGTGGAGGGGAACTTGGCCGAGTGCCAGCCTTCCAGGTAATGGCCCGGCGTGCCCTCGTGGATGCTCAGCAGCTGGATCATGCGGGTGTTGTATTCACGCAGGAACGAATCGACCTGTTTGTCGTTCCAATCGTCGGGAATCGGCGACACCGCGTAGAAGGTCTTGAGGTTCTTGTCGAGCGGGCCGGGCGAATCGCAATAGGCCACCGCCACGCCACGCTGGAATTCCGGCATCAGGATGATGTCCACCGGCGAATCGGGCAGCGTCATCAGATCCTTCTGCCGCACGAATTCGGTGGATTGCGCCAGCGCAGCCTTGGCGGCATCGACCACCTTGTCGCGGGCCGGCTTCTCGGCATAGGCCAGTTCCAGCGCCGCCTCGATCGCAGCCTGCTGCTGATCGTCGTTGGGGGCAGCGGGCAGTTTCGGTGCGCCGGGCGTGTCCTTGAGCACCGTGCGCGCGATGCCGTACATCTCGCTGCGCACGCGCTTGAGTTCGGATTCGGCACGTTGCTTGATGTCGGCGCGCGACAGCGAGGACAGCAGCGCGAATTTCAGCTTCTGGTCGTACTTTTCCGCACCGATACGGAAATCGCCCTTGGCATTGGGCACCAGCACGGTGTCCAGCCAGGTCTGCTGTTCGGTCACGGCCTTGCGCAGGTTGTCGATGGCCGCCTGCGCGCGCGCCGCTTCAATCGGCCCGAGCTGGGCGATATTGGGCGCGATGAACGTGTCGACGATGCTGAGGATGCCCTTGTTCTGCTTGGCCACGGTCTCGGCATGGATTTTCGGCACGCGTGCCGGGTCCAGGTTCGCGCGCGCCTGCGCAAAGATGCCGGGAATCTTTTCCATGCGCTGGGTGGCCGAGGTCAGGCGCTCGGGCAACGGTGCGAAGTCGCGCGCCATCAGTCCGTACAGCGCGCTGCCTGCCAGGCCGTTGTAGACCTGCGGATCCCACGCCCAGCTCTGCAATACCTCGGTGTTCCAGATTTCCGATTGCAGCTGGTTACGCAGGATGGCGGCATCGACCTGGTTCTCGCGCGACAGCGTGGCGACGTCGATCGCATCCAGGTCGGCCAGCAGCTTCTTGCCGGCATCCAGGCTGCGCTGGCGCCCGGCGGTGCTGAGGTCGTCGATCTGCGTATCGAAGCGGTGGTCGCCTGTCTGGGTGGCGGTGACCGGCGACAGCTGCATCCAGGTGTCCAGGGCGCGCCTGGACAGGTCCGCAAAGCGTGCGTCCGGCGTCTGCGCCTTCTGGCTGCTGGCATCGGCGCTGCTGGCGCGCGGTGATTCGGGCTGTTGCTGGCAGGCACTGAGACCGGCGAGCAGGGCGAGGACGAGCAGGCGTTGACGCATCGTGGATCCTGATGGAAACAATCCACCAGCATAGGCATCTGCGCCTCTGTCCGCACCTGCCATCGGTCAAAGGCGCGCGGTGGCCTTGGGCCGAGCGGGCGATGGCGCGCCGCCGTGGCTGGGTTGCGCGCCGCGCCCGTCTCTTCCGGCCAGGCCTGGTGCAGGCCACGCACTGCCGAGCATCAATGCATGCCGTTCAACGGTGGTGACGCGCTTTCGGGCGATGCAGTCAGCCGATGGGCGCGGTCAGGCCGATGCGGTCCGTGGCAGAATCCTGACATAGGGCTCGCCCATGCCGATGGCACGTGCGCCGCACACATCCATTCTGCGGCTGTATCGCTCTGTTTTCTCCGTCACTCACCTGGAGTGACGGCTTTCCAAGGAGGACCACCATGCACGACGTATGCGAACAAGGCAGGCAGCCGATCCGGCGGGACGTGAAGCGGTATGCGGCATTGCTGCTGCTTGGGCTGGCACTGGGCGGTTGCGGGCGACAGCACGCGGACATGGCCGCCGATGGCGGCGGCGCGGCGCCGGCACCGGCACCATTACCTGCATTACCAGCAGTACCACAGCTCTCGGCGTCTGCAGGCAATGCGCTGGCCTATGAGCATGACGTGCGTATCGAACTGCCTGCCGGCCAGATCGCCGAGCGCATCGCTGCGGTGCGGAATGCATGCCAAAGCGAGCAGGTCGGCACTTGCACGTTGTTGTCGGTCGAGCAGGAAGGTGGGCGCAACGCCAGCGGCAGCGTGAGCGTGCGTGTGGTGCCGGAGGGAATCGAGTCGTTGGTGCAACTGGGCGGACAGGATGGCGATGTTGCCGCACGCAGCACCCGCGCCGAAGATCTGGCGCAGCAGATTGCCGATACCGGGCTAGCCCAGGCGCGGCTGCAAAAAGAACATGCGCGCCTGCTGGAATTGCAGCAGCGCCGCGATCTGGCAGTGACCGATCTGTTGGCGTTGTCCAAGCGTCTTGCCGAGATCGAGGCAGAATCGCAACAGACGCAACAACAGGCGGCGCAACAACAGCGCCGTATTCGCACCCAGTTGCTGACGCTTAACTTCCGCAGCACGAGCGGCGAGCAGGGCAGGGGAGAGATCGCCGAAGCGGCGGCCGAGTTCGGCCAGGATCTTTCTTCCAGCGTGGCCTTCGTCATTCGCGCGGTTGCAGCGTTGCTGCCGGTTTCGGTATTGGCGCTGATCGCCGGCTGGCTGCTGTTGCAGGCGTGGCGCTGGCGCGCGCGTCGACGCAGGATGCCCTGAACTACCGAGCGGCTGGCCGGCAATACCGGTCAGCCGCTCGGTGTTCGAAGGCGAATGTCGCAGGCGTTGGATGCCGCTGCCGCCTTGCGAAAACAGGCGGCGCAGCGACGCTGCGACCGTGGAGATCTGCCTGGCAGCGAGGCAGCAAGGCAGCGACTGCATGCACCCATGCCAACGCAGTGGCGCCGTTGCGCTTAGCCCTCGTCGAACTCGTATTCCACGAATACGTCCAGCTGCAGCGCCAGTTCCTGCACCGCGTCGCGCACCTTTTGTGCGGTCGCTTCGTTGCCGGCCTCCACTTCGAACTCGTGGCTGCCCGGACCTTCGTCGTCGGACAGACCGGCCGAGCTGGAATCGTCGTCATCCAGGTGCGGCATCAGATCATCGACCTCTTCGACGTGCTCGATGCCGTCGATGCTCTGCAACAGATTGGCGATGGCACGCGCGTCGTCGTCGGTGCCGGTGATACGCATGCGAAGAGTAGGCATGGACGTGTCCTAGGGATTGGGGAGCTAAAGCCTAGGCATCGACAGGACAAAACGAGGTGATGGTGCGTGCGCGCAGTCATACCGACTGTGCCAGCCCCGCTTCAGGCGCGACCTGTTCGGCATGTCGCATGCGTTGCACTGCGGCACGCAGCATGGTGGGCATGACGTAGTGGTGGTGAACGTGGTGGATGGATGCCATGTACACACGACCGAACCAGTTGCGGCACGACACCCGCGTGGCCGTGGTCAGCTCGATCTCGTGGTCGTTCACACGCCGCAGCGCAATCGACGAACGGAAGCGCAGATGCTTGTCATCGGCGCCCAGCACGATCTGCACCTGTTGCCCATCGGCATCGCTACGCTGTGCCAGCACCGGAAAACGGCCGGCAAACAACTGCTTGGCGTTGGGGTCGAGCAGGGACGAGACCGGGCACCCCAGGTGCGAGGTACGCAGCCCCAGCGGCTTGACCAGCAGATTGCGCAGGCGCATCAAGCCGCTCACCGTACCGGGTGGCTGATCGACGAAGGCCTGCAGCAGATCGCACAGCACGCCGTGCAAGCTGTCGGTGCGCAGTTGGCGGGTGTCCAGGCGCAGCTGATGAGCATCTTCGAAATGCACGTCGCGATGAAACTGCTCGCGCAGCAGCGCATCGGCCGGCAGCGTCTGCAATGTGCGCAGACGCAGCGGCGCCACGCTGGTGGCGACAAAGCCGGGGCGCTGGGTGCGGGAAAGCAACTGGCGCAAGCGCCCGCTCCAGCGACGCATGCGGCTACACGCACGTTGCTGCCAGCTCTGCGGTTTGACATGGAACGACAGCCAGACCGTGGGCACATCGGCGGCGCGCAACGGCGCCGCTTGCAGCAGCGCGGTGACCGACGCCGGCAGCAGCTCGGTCAAACTGGCGATGGTGGCCTGGCCCTGGCCGACCAGCGCCTGCTGTGCAGCGCTCAGGGCGCCGCCGGTCTCGTCCGGGTGACAGGACAACGCGAAGAACGCCGAGTGCGGCGCATTGTCTTGCGCAGGCGCGAACTGGTGCCAGGTGCCGCCACCGAAGCGCACGGTGAACAAGCTGTCGCCGGGCAGATCCACATGGTGCAACGTGCGCAAGAACACGTGCGGATCCTGCTCCAGCTGTTGCAGCGAGGCGGTGCAGAAGCGCAGCTGCGCACCGCCGCTGCCGGTGATTGCAGTGACCACGCGATTGCCGGCATGGCAGTGAAAGGGATGACCTTGTGGACCCACCGAGAACGAAAACAGCGAGGCCGGGTCGTCATGGCCGAAGTCCGGCGCCGACAGCTGCGCGGATGGCTCGTCCAGCGCATCGTGATGGGACGGATGCTGCCGCTGGCGCTCGCCGGCCTGCGCGATCAGGCTATCGCCTGCGCCGGGGTCGAGTTGCGCGATCAGCATGACTTCCACCGGCCGGCCGCCGCTATGGGAGGGCAGCGACACGCGGGGGAAACTGGTTTCTGCGACGATCCGTTGCTGGTCCATGACGAGTCCTTACGGCAGGAGAGTACGGCAGGGTCAGCCGGCTTTCTTGGCCAGCTTGCGCGATTCGCGTTGCAGCGGCCCGGCCGTGGGGCAGACCTCGAACGCGAACCCGCTGAGGGTGTTGACCATGTTGTCGGGGGTTAGCCGATACACCACGAACTGGCCGCGTCGCTCGCTGCTGACCAGGCCCGCTGCGGCCAGCACCGACAGGTGACGCGAAATGGCGGGCGCGCTCATTGCAAAGCGTTCGCCGATCTGCCCGGCGGTCAGCTCCTGCGCGGACAGATAGGCCAGGATTTCCCGGCGCGGCCGCGAGGCAAGGGCTTCGAAGATGCGATCGATGGACATGGAGAGGTTTTAGCTAATTAACGAATTAGCTAATTAATGATCTTGCTTGGGTGGGTTGTCAAGTCGTTTGCGCCGCCTGGTGGAGCGGCCTGCTTCAATGCCCCTGTTCCGCCGGGAGAGGGAGTGGGGAGAGGGTACGGACGCGAAGTCCTTGTGCTCCCAAACTTCATCGGGCTTTGCGCGCGCCCGCATCCGCCCCTCTGGGGCACCTTCTCCCGCAGGCGGGAGAAGGCAGTGGCCAAGCAGCTGCGCTCAGTCGATCAAAAGCCTCCGCTTCCGCCGGGAGAGATTACGGACGCGAAGCCCACGTGCGCCCAAACGTCATCGGGCTTCGCTCGCGCCCTCATCCGCCCCTTCCTGCAAAGTGCGCAGCTCGGCCGGCAGTGCCGGCATCGGGGTACGTTCGTCCAGTGCTTCGCGTTTGAGCCAGTCGATGAACGCCGTTGCTGCAGGGCTGGGGACGCGGTGGCTGGGGTGCACGATGTAGTAGGCGTAGCGTGCCTTGAGCGTTGGTCCAGGCAGGCGCACCAATTCGTAGCGTTGCAGGTAGGGCTGCGCGATGTGCTTGCGCGCCAGCACCGCGCCCAGACCATAGACCGCAGCGCGCATCGCGTCGGTGCTGTCGTTGAAGGTATGCATCGGCGGCGGCGTGATGCCACGCACCTGGGCGGCACGAAACCAGTCGCGCCACCCTTGCGGGGACAGGTCGCTCAACAAGGGCAATTGCGCGATCTGCGCCGGCGTACGCAAGGCGGCCACTTCCGGCAAGGACGGCGAGGCCACCGGAAACAAGTCGTCGTCCATCAGATGATGCGAGGTCAATCCCGGCCACGCGCCCTGGCCGTAGCGAATGCCCACCTCCGGGCCACCTTCTTCGAAGCGTGAGAACGCGCTGTCCGATTGCAGATCCATGCGGATATGCGGATGCGCGCGACAAAAGCGCGGCAGCCGTGGCAACAGCCAGCAATACGACAGCGAGCGCAGCGTGGTCACGCGCAGCGGGATGGCGTCTTCGCGCGGATGCAGGTTGCCGGCCACTGCGGCGATCTCGGCCAATGCGGCGCTGGCGGCATCGGCCAGTTGCCGGCCTTCGGCGGTGAGTTTGACCCCGCGCGGCAAGCGCTGGAACAGGATGACCCCAAGCAGCGCTTCCAGCTTGCGCACATGGTGGCTGACCGCACTGGCAGTGAGGTGCAGCTCTTCGGCGGCATGCGCGAAATTTTGATGGCGTGCGGCGGCGGCAAACACGCCCAGCGCGGGCAGCAGGGTGGGGCGCAGATTCATCGAGGCATGAATGAAATTTGTGGCTCACCCTGATATTACGCGCTTGTGACGCCCGCCATTGCCGCCGATGCTGCATCACCCCTTAGCGATGATCGTGCCATGTCCGCTTGCTTGCCTGTTGGTGTCCTGCGCGGTTTCAACGCATCACGGCACGCTGCGCAGGCAGTGCAATGAGCGCGCAACCGGCGATGCAACCGGCCGTTGCACCGCGCGACTGGCGCACCCCGCTGGAACTGGGGTTTCTCGGCATTGTCTGGGGCTGCTCGTTCTTATTCATGCGCGTGGCCGCACCGATGTTCGGCACCGTGGTGTTGGTGGAAATCCGCCTGGCGTTGGGCGCCTTGGTGCTGATGCCATTCCTGTGGCTGGCACGCGGACGCTTCCCACTGCATCGCTGGCCGATGCTGGCGGCGATCGGCGTGCTCAACTCCGCACTGCCGTTCCTGCTGTTCGCCTGGGGCGCGCAGCACGCGCCGGCGGCGGTGGGTGCGATCTGCAATGCGATGACGGTGTTGTTCACGGCATTGATCGCATTCCTGTTTTTCGGCGAACGCATCGGCACGCGTCGTGCGCTGGCGCTGCTGGTCGGCTTCATCGGCGTGCTGGTATTGGCCACCGGCAAGTCGGCCGGGTTGAGCGTGGGGCCGGCCGCGCTCGCCGGTGCCACGGCATCGCTGCTGTACGGCATCGGCTACAACCTGGTGAAGCGCCACATGGGCGATTTGCCACCGGCCGCATCGGCGGCATCCACGCTGGGTTGCAGCGCCTTGCTGCTGGCGCCGCTGGCCTGGTGGCAGTGGCCGACCACACCGGTGCCGCCGGTAGCTTGGGCCTGCGCCACCGCGCTGGGCGTGGTGTGCACCGGGTTGGCGTTCTTGATGTATTACCGTTTGATCCAGCGCATCGGCCCGGCGCGTGCGTCCACGGTGACCTATCTGGTGCCGGTGTTCGGCGCGCTGCTGGCGTGGTCGCTGCTTGGCGAACCGTTGACCTGGACCATGTTGGTGGCCGCGGTGTTGATCCTGGGCAGCGTGGCTTTCAGTCAGCGCGCCCGCTGAACAGGTGCGCCAGGCAAGCGTGCTGGTGCACTGAATCCGACGCATCGGAGGTGATGCGTCGCGTTGGATCGGAGTAGATCCATGTGGAGTGTCTGGGATCTTTGTTGTACGCACGGATGTAGTGCATGCGTTTGTTGTCAAGGTCCTTGCGAGAGACGAAGACACTGTCTACGCGGCGCTGTCCGTCCAAGGCAGCACGCAACTGTGTTCTTCTGTTGAACCTCAGCGCGTCATCGACGGACAGGCCTGGGTAACGGCTTGCTGCGACTGCTCCAGCGCCTGCTGCTGTTCGCGCGTCTGGGCCTGAGTCTGGTTGATCGCTTGCAGGCGATCGAACGACTGGCTCTCTGGCGCCTGCACGGCGTCCACGGTCGGCATGTGTGCACGCTGGTGTGCCGGGTCATTGAGAGCCCCCTGGACGACGAAGACCTTCTCGCTGCCGGCCAACTGAGCTGTTGGGTTGTTGAGCACGACATGATCCACCCGCGACAGCCCTTCCTCTTTTGCCAGCGCAAGCAGGCTGGCCGTCATGCGCTGGCTTGATGCATCCCACTCCCTGTCATGCTGGGCATCGAGCTTTTGCACCCCATCTCTGATCTGTTGGTACAACGGGTGATCGGCATGGCCTGGGTCTGACGGGAGAAGCTGGGCTGACTGCCCTGGCGACTGCGGATCGCGCTCCCGCAGCTGCTGTTCCAGTTCGCGCGCAGTGATAGGCGACACGTGCAGGTGCGTCGTCTTGCTGTGCTGGAACAGGCCGGGCGTCGGTGGCTGCGTGCTGCTGTCGAGGTAAGGCATGGAACGGGTATTGCTGCCCAGATCGATGCCGTTGCGCTCCAGGATTTCTTCCTTTAATCCCAAGCGCTGCATGTCCAGGATCATTGGCTGCTCTGGCTCGCAGGGCTTTGACTTGTTGTAGTGACGCTCTTAGATGGCAGCTGTTCCAACCACCCACGGACCGTAGTGGTTGGCGTAGTCGGACTGACCCGCGTGGCCGATACGGGTGCTTTTGGCATCCTTGTCGAAGAAATTTGCCCCCATTGCCTCGACATTGGCAGGAGTGACGGGCATCGTCATATCTGCGTTCAAGGTAAGGTTGGACTTGAGCGCGTAATTGAATTGCGGCATTCCGTCAGTTCGATCAATGAAGTCGTGCATACGGCCGGGTGCTTCCCGAAAAATATCTTCCAGGGAGGCATCCGGCTTTGCTTGCTTTACCCTGCTGACGGTTGCATTCCAGCCTGCAATTTCTGCACTGCTTCATCTAAACGGTTGCTTGATAAAACCTTCTCCGCTGCGTCCGAATAATCGTGCGTGGTCTTGGCTATCTGCGCCGCAGCGGTTTCGAACGCCTTACGGGAGACAGCTGCGGTTGGGCTGTACATGGCGTGCTGCAGTTCATGCCCCAGCACAAACGTCATGTCACCGGAATCAAGCAACTTGCCACCATGCCCATTGGACAGCCTGGACAGCGGTAGTCGGATGGAACGCTCATCCGGCGTGAACGTCCCGCCTGCATTCGGATCAGTCAGAGGTTTTAGACTGAGTACGCGTTGCTTGGCAACCGCATCATTGAATTGGTCAAGCAGAACGGGCGATGCGGCTAGCACACCCTGCAGATTGATGACATGTTCGGGGGCTACGCCTGGCTGGTGCCCGAAGTCATCAACAATAGCTTGCGCCTGTGGACTCAATGGCATGGCCGTTCCTTGGATTAACGAATGTAGATCCATTCAACGCAGTGGTGCTCCGGCCTCTCCGGCGGTGCATCAGCCTCACCTCGTGGAAACACCTCCACGCGCATGCCTGGGCGGCTGAAGAAGTCACTCATCCATCGCCCGTCTTCCACTATGTTTCGTTGACGTACAAACCCGATGTTTTCCAGCTTCTTGGTAAACGTATCGAAATCGATCCTGCAGATCTCCGTCATCGGGGGGGAAGCACCCGCTTGCGCTGGAATAAACGTGAACTCGAACCAACGCCCCGCAGTAGGCGTCTGGTCCATGCCAAAGCTGTAACCCCACTCACTTGTAAGCGGAGCACTGGCACCATAGCGCTTGGCATCAGCTGCCGCACGCGTCACCGGAACCCCCATTTTGTACTGCAGGTAGTCAGGCGTCAGATCGTCCAGTTGGTGAATTGCTTGAATCAAGGCAAGCATGCGGGTGAGTGCATCTTCTGCCGTTCGTATCGGTCCGCTGGGTTCGCTGCCAGCGGGAGTGACTGCGGAATCTGATGAGGAACTCATGGCAGATGTCTCCGTGACGGTTGCCGGGGCTGGGGTGGCGGCCGTGTGGGCGCATGCGCCCAGAGCGAGGGTCGCGAGCAAGGCATAGAGGGGGCGCGCGAGCATGAAGCGTCCGTAGTGCGCTGGTGTGGCTGCGACGCTAGTGGTATCCGGCACCGAGGTCAATCGCAAGGTCTCTGGCAGCCGCGCCATCACCGCCGCACGCTGCGGGATATGCTGAGCCTCGGAGGACCATGCATCCAATTTCAATGACGCAATGGACCAAGCATGCTCGCAGGTCCGAAATGTCAGAGCCCGGCGCTGCTTTTCCGATTCCCGATTCCCGATTCCCGAATCCCGAATCCCGAATCCCGAATCCCGAATCCCGAATCCCGAATCAACCAGCCGGCGGCGCCCGCACCGGCAACGGTACATTGCACAGATCGATATGCCCGGCCGGGCGTTTGTAGAAATCGTCCTTGCGATTGCGCCGCGCTTCGGCCACATCGCGGAAGGTCTGGCTGTCGGTGCGCAACAGCTGCAAGGGCGTGCGCTCGGGCAGCGGCACTTCGCTGGCCAGGCGAATCGCGCGGATCGGTGTGCGTTGCGCTGTGTCTTCATAAAAGCCCATCGGCTCCGGCCCGCGCGGAATCACGCTGAGTAACTCCATGCCCTTGACCACCCGGCCGACCACGGTGATGTTGCGGTCCAGCTGGCGTGGCGACTGCCCGGTGACCACATACAGCTCGGCGCCGATGCTGCTGTCTTCGTCGTTGTTGCGGCCGGCGCCCAGCGTGCCGTAGCAATGCGCAAGCCAGGTCTTGCCGCTGGCGTTGTCGCGCCCGACCGGGAAGCCATCGACAAAGCCCACCTGCGCCGCCCAGCCATCGCTGTCGGGCAGGCGCTGGAAGTTCAGGCCCTGCGACGGGCGTTCGAATTCGGCAGGTAGATGGGTCTTGGCCGACCCTAGCGACTTGGCCTTGGCCGGGGTTTCGCCATCGGGGTCGCCGAACTGCACCACGAAGTTGTCCTGCGACCGATAGATGCTGAGTCCGTCCCAGAAGCGCTCATGCGCCAGCGTGCGGATGTTGTCCACGTGCGCGGGCGCGAACTGCGGCGCCAGTTCGATGACGACCCGCCCGCCATCGAGTTCCATGTACAGCGCGCGGTCCGGGTCGAGCACGCGCCAGTCGCTGGGCGGCGATGCCTCCAGGATCTGTTGCGGACTGCGATAGGCCGCGTCGGCTGCAGCGGGGAACACCAGGGCGAGCAGGCAGGCAGAAGCAACGGTGCGCAGAAGCATGAAAGCGGCCAGCGGAGGAAAGACCCGATTCTTGCCGACCACGCGCCTGGACGCAAAGCGCGTGTGCGCATATCGCAACGCCGGCAGCGTGCGCCGGCATGGTGATGTCAGTCCGTCGCTTGCAGCCGCTGCGCGCTTACTGGCTGTTAGGCACGTGCGGGTGGTGTAGTGATCGGTGGCGCCGTGGTCGTTGCGGAACAGCGGGACCAACAGACACAGCGCAGATGCCGACCAGTGAATGGGTCACACCCGGCAGCAGGCCTGTCGTCCGCGGGGACGTGGCCCATGGCGCGCCGAGACTGCGCTGTGCGCGTTGCCCAGGCCAGGCTGGAACGCGCTCGCCTTGTGGCAGCGCGCCACTGGCCGCTTTGCACTCGCCTCAAAGCACATGGCCCGCGACATGCTCAGCGTGCCGGTTTGCGCTTGACGTACAGCTGCTTGCGCACGCGCGCGACGACCTCGCCATCGCGGTTGTGTACCTCGTTTTCGAACCAGCGCAGATATTTTTCGCCGCCGGCGGTGGCATCGCGCAATTCGGCCAGAACGCTGTCTTCGATGACGAAATCCGCGCTCACCGTGCCGCGTCCGGGCTTGACGAACTCGATGCTGCCGGCCTTGTCCCACACGTAGTAGTCGCGCCCCAGGTTCTGCATGGTCAGCAGCATCCAGAACGGGTCGGTCATCGCGAACAGGCTGCCGCCGAAATGGGTGCCGACGTAGTTACGGTTCCACGGGCGCTGCCGCAGCTCCACGCGTGCGTAGCGGTAATCGGCCGACAACACGGTGACGTGGATACCGGCGAACAGGTAGGGCGGCCACAGGTTGATGCCGAGCTTGAACAGTGAAGCGCGCATGCGGCCAGGTTCCATGGCAGGGCGGGTGCGCAGCATAACATTCGCATGCGTATGGATGGCGGGCGGGCCGCCAGTGTCGGCCTGTTTGCCAGAAGTCGTGTGTGCGCTGCAGGTCGATATCGCAGCGTTTTTCTCTGCTTTTATGCGCTTTGTGCGCCGGTCATTGGCGCAGTTCCGGAGCGAACCGTGTCCGTCGCAGTGGCCCGCGTCGCGTTGGGACAACCCCGCACGGCGCCGAAGCGAGCCGCGCAGGCCATCGAGCGCGCACGACTGCAGCGGGGTGCCCGATAGTCCTGGCCGCCTTGTCGCAATCCGGCTCGACCTCCGCCGGGTCGGATGCCCGATCGCCCAAGCCGCTGAAGAGCGGCTGACAAGACAACTGCGCAGGCGTCAGGCGGGCGCGGCCGGTGCTCGGGAGCGGCAGGTGCTCCGCGTGGATTTCGGTTCCGGGCGCGCCGTCCGCACGCACCCGACGACCGCTTACGCCATCTTGCCGGCGGCTCTAGAACACCAGCGCCGACATCTTGCGGCGGTAGCGGCCGACCAGGTCCTCGTCTTCGATGACGCGGAACGCGTCGATCAGGCTGCGGCGCGGCAGGTTGTCGTCGAAGCTGCGGTCCTGCCGCAGCATTTCCAGGAACTGCTCCAGCGCGGCCTCGTCGTTGCCGTCGAGCAGGTGGCGCACGCCGAGCAGATGGCGCGCACGCAGATCGGCGCCATTGGCGGCCACGGTGGCTTGCAGGGCATCGGCATCCGGCGCGTCCTTCAGCACGTTGGCAAAGCTCAGGCGCGCCTTGGCGCGCACCGCGCGGTCGTCGGTGGCGAGGTTGGCGGGCAGGGCATCGATCAGCTGCTCGGCCTCGACCGTGTCGCCGATCTTGAGCAGCGCCAGCGCCAGATCCAGCTTGAGTTCGTCCTTGTCCGGCTCGGCAGCGATCGCCTCGCGCAGTGCGGCAGCCTGCGCCTGCGGGTCGAGCGGTGCTGGCGGGAGCTCTTCGGCCACCTGCGGCTCCGCCGGCAGCACGCCGTGCTGGGTCAGGAATTCGCGCACCTGGCCTTCCGGCATCGCGCCGGGGAAGCCATCGACCAGCTCGCCGCCCTTGACCAGGAACACGGTGGGGACCGAGCGGATCTGGAAGGCGGCGGCGATCTGCTGCTCCTTGTCGACATCGACCTTGGCCAGCTCGAACGCGCCGTTGTAGTCGGCGGCGAGCTTTTCCAGGATCGGCGTCAGCGACTTGCACGGACCGCACCAGGTGGCCCAGAAGTCCACCAGTACCGGTGTCGTCAACGATTTCTGCAGGACCTCGGTCTCGAAGGTGTCGGTGGTGGCATCGAATACGTGCGGCTTGTCGGACATGGGCTTCCTGAAGAGATGACGGCAACAGTGGGACGTAATGGTGGCAAACCCGGCCGACACAAGGTTGCCAGGCCTAGGCCCAGGCCAACGGGCACGGGCTGCTGCCACCAACTCGCGCATGACCAGGCCGACCATGCTGCGACTGGCCACAGCCAGGCCAGCCATCACCAGGCCAGCATCACCAGGCCAGGGGTTCACGCCGCGCGCGCCCGGCACGACAATGCCGCGTCCTGGCGGCGCAGCGTGCGCCCCGTGTCGGAGCAAGACGATGGCAAGTATCGAGGGCGCCCAGCGTTACCTGGGGCTGATCGCAGCGACCGTGTTCGTGCTGGCGGTGGCCGGTTTCGGCGTGGCGCTGCCCGGCTATCTGCAGGCCAGCCATCCGGTGGCGCTGCTGGGCGCAGACGGCGTTCCGCATGCGTTGGGCTTCAACCTGCTGGCGTTCGTGATGGTGGGTGCGCTTGGCATGGCCACCGGGGTCAGCCTGCTGGCGCGCATGCCGGCCAAGTCGGGTTGGGGCTTGCGCGTGGGCGGGCAGTTGATCGTGCTGGCCGGGTTGGCCTTTGTCGGCATGGGCGCGTTGCCGCTGGATCCTGCCGACCTGGATGGCCGTGCCAGTCAGGCCCATGCCAGCGCCTGGTTGCTGTGGGCGGTGGCGTTCGTTCCCGGCATGTTGCTGATCGCCGCCGCGCTGCTCAACCAGCCCGGCACCCGCGCGCTGGCCTGGCTGAGCCTGGGCGCCGGGTTGCTGGTGGCGGTACTGGCGTTCGGCCCGCCGGGGCTGTTGCGGCAGGCGATCGCCCAGCGCCTGGCGTTTCTGGCCTGGGTCGGCTGGCTGGCGGTGGCCGCCTGGCGCTGGCCGGCCAGGGCGCCCGGCTGAGTCTGCGGTTTGGAGCGCCTGCCGCACTGCGGTACCCTGTTCCGCTTTGCACCGCCCGAGCATCCGCTCCCAATGTCCACCGTCGAACCGAACGCCTACGACCCGCAGCAGGTCGAAACTTCCGCCCAGCAGTTCTGGGATGCCACCCGCGCCTTCCAGGTCGACGAGAACTCGGAGAAACCCAAGTTCTATTGCCTGTCGATGCTGCCGTACCCGTCCGGTGCGCTGCACATGGGCCATGTGCGCAACTACACCATCTCCGATGTGGTCAGCCGCTACAAGCGCATGACCGGCCACAACGTGATGCAGCCGATGGGCTGGGACGCATTCGGGTTGCCGGCGGAAAACGCCGCGATCAAGAACAAGACCGCGCCGGCCAAGTGGACCTATGCCAATATCGAACACATGCGCGGTCAGCTCAAGTCGCTGGGCTACGCCATCGACTGGTCGCGCGAGTTCGCCACCTGCACGCCCGAGTATTACGTGCACGAGCAGCGCATGTTCACCCGGCTGATGCGCAAGGGCCTGGCCTATCGCCGTAACGCGGTGGTGAACTGGGACCCGATCGACCAGACCGTGCTGGCCAACGAGCAGGTCATCGACGGCCGCGGCTGGCGCTCCGGTGCATTGGTCGAAAAACGCGAGATTCCGCAGTGGTTCCTGCGCATCACCGATTACGCGCAGGAACTGCTCGACGGCCTGGACCAGCTGGACGGCTGGCCGGATTCGGTCAAGACCATGCAGCGCAACTGGATCGGCCGCTCGGAAGGGCTGGAGATCCAGTTCGACGTGCGCGACACCAACGGCGCTGCGCTGGATCCGCTGCGTGTGTTCACCACCCGCCCGGACACGCTGATGGGCGTGACCTTCGTGTCGATCGCCGCCGAGCACCCGCTGGCGCTGCATGCGGCCAAATCCAACCCGGAGCTGGCCGCGCTGCTGGAAACGCTCAAGCACGGCGGCGTCTCCGAAGCCGAACTGGAAACCCAGGAAAAACGCGGCATGGCCACCGGCCTGACCGCGGTGCATCCGATCAGCGGCGAACAGGTGCCGGTGTGGGTGGCCAACTTCGTGCTGATGGGCTACGGCACCGGTGCGGTGATGGCGGTGCCGGGCCACGACCAGCGCGATTTCGAGTTCGCCAACAAGTACGCCCTGCCGATCGTGCAGGTGGTCAAGCTGCGCGAGCCGCGCAACGACGACGAGCAGCGCTGGGACGCCACCGAGTGGCGCGACTGGTACACCGACAAGAGCCGCCCGCTGGAACTGATCAATTCGGCCGAGTTCGACGGGCTGGATTTCGGTGGCGCGTTCGAGGCCTTGGCCGAGCGCTTCGAGCGCAAGGGCCAGGGCCAGCGCCGGATCAATTACCGCCTGCGCGACTGGGGCGTGAGCCGCCAGCGCTACTGGGGCTGCCCGATTCCGGTGATTTACTGCGCCAAGTGCGGCGCGGTGCCGGTGCCGGAAGACCAGTTGCCGGTGGTGCTGCCGGAGAACGTGGAATTTGCAGGTACCGGTTCGCCGATCAAGACCGACCCGAGCTGGCGCCAGACCACCTGCCCGGAGTGCGGCGGCCCGGCCGAGCGCGAGACCGACACCTTCGACACCTTCATGGAGTCGAGCTGGTACGTGGCGCGCTACACCAGCCCCAATGCCCGCGACATGGTCGACCGCCGCGCCAATTACTGGATGCCGGCCGACCTGTACGTGGGCGGCATCGAGCACGCGATCCTGCACCTGATGTACTTCCGCTTCTATCACAAGCTCATGCGCGACGCGCGGCTGGTGGACAGCGACGAGCCGGTGACCAACCTGCTCACCCAGGGCATGGTCATCGCCGACACCTTCTATCGCGATGCCGACAACGGCGGCAAGGACTGGATCAATCCGGCCGATGTCGAAATCCAGCGCGATGAGCGCGGCCGCGTCACCGGCGCGGTGTTGATCGCCGACGGCCAGCCGGTGCATATCGGCGGCACCGAGAAGATGTCCAAGTCCAAGAACAACGGCGTGGACCCGCAGTCGATGGTGGCCAAGTACGGCGCCGACACCGTGCGCCTGTTCTCGATGTTCGCCGCACCGCCGGAGCAGTCGCTGGAGTGGAACGAGGCCGGCGTCGATGGCATGGCGCGCTTCATGCGCCGGCTGTGGGTGCAGGTGCACAAGCATGTGGGCGAAGGCGCTGCCGCTGCATTGGATGCCGCCGCGCTGAGCGCCGAGCAGAAGGCGATCCGCCGCAAGACCCACGAGACCATCGGCAAGGTCAGCGACGACTACGGCCGCCGCCACAGCTTCAACACCGCCATTGCCGCGGTGATGGAGTTGTCCAACGCGCTGGCCAAGTTCGACGACGCCAGCGACCAGGGCAGGGCGGTGCGGCAGGAAGCGCTGGAAGCGATGGTGCTGTTGCTCAATCCGATCACCCCGCATGCCAGCCACGCGCTGTGGCAGGTGCTGGGCCGTGGCGAGACGCTGCTGGAAAACGTGGCGTTTCCGCAGGTCGATGCCGCCGCGCTGGTGCGCGATGCGCTGACCCTGGCGGTGCAGATCAACGGCAAGCTGCGCGGCACCATCGAGGTGGCTGCCGATGCCGGACGCGAGCAGATCGAAGCGCTGGCCCAGGCCGAGCCGAACGCCGCCAAGTTCCTGGAAGGACTGAGCGTGCGCAAGATCATCATCGTGCCCGGCAAGATCGTGAATATCGTGGCGGGGTGATTGGTTCTGATTGGTCGGGTCGCAGCCGCCGTTTCGGGTAGTTCGCCGGATCGGCGTAGCGGTGCGTAGGTTAGGTTGATGCGGCAGTTTCAGGTAATTCCTGCACTGGCGCGCAGGCAAGGGGACTGCGGTCGTTCTTGCCGATTCATTTCACTGGCGCGTGGCGACGCGTTTGTCATCACCGGCCGCCGCAGTTTTACTGCGGCGCTCTCAAGCCCCGTTCACGCGGTGTCGGGCAGGCTAGCCGCCTGTTGCCGCCGCCGGGGCGCTCATCCAGACTGTGCCCATGATTCGATTCCCTACTGCCTTCGCTACCTCCCTCGTGCTTGTGTCGAGCCTCACCGCCTGCGGATTCCATCTGCGTAATTCGCTGGCGTTGCCGCCCGATACACCGGCGGTGAAAGTGCAGTCTGCGGTGCAGTACAGCGAACTGGCCAAGCTGCTGCGGCGCGGCCTCAAGGCCTCTGGCGCCACCCTGGCCGACGAGGATGCCAAGACCGGCTTTGCGCAGGTGCAGGTGTTGTCCGAGCGTTGGGGCGATCTGCCGATCGCCATCGACAGCCAGGGCCGTGCGCAGGAATACAGCCTGCGTTACGCGGCGATCTTCTCGGTCACCACCGCCAATGGCTCGGTGCTGGTGCCGCAGCAGGTGATCGAGCTGTCGCGCGATTACGTCTCCCCGCCGGTCGATGCCACCGGTACCGCGACCGAGCGCGAAATCCTTGCCGACGAATTGCGCAAGGACATGTCGGCCTCGATCCTGCGTCGTATCGACAGCGTAGTGCGCGCCCGTCTGGAACGCGGCGAAACCCTGGAAAGCACGCCGAGTGCGCCGCTGCCGCCAGCCGAGACGCCGCCTGCGCAGCCAACGACACCGCCTGAATCGAGCGTGCCCGCCGCGTTGCCGCCTGCATCGCAGTCGTCGTCGAACAACTAAGCGTCGCGCGCTTTCGCAGTCATGGAACTTCGCCCCGAGCAGCTTGCCGGTCAGTCCAGCCAGCCGTTACAGCCGGCTTACCTGATAGCCGGTCCAGAGACGCTACGCGTACTGGAAGCAGCCGATGCCGTGCGTGCACGCGCGCGTGCCGAAGGCATCAGCGAGCGTGAAGTGTTCGACGCCGATGGCCGCGAGTTCGACTGGAACCAACTGGACGCCACCTTCAACGCGCCGAGCCTGTTCAGCCCGCGCCGGCTGGTCGAGGTGCGCCTGCCCAGCGGCAAGCCGGGCAAGGACGGCGCCGAGGTCATCACCCGGTTCTGCGCCAACCCGCCGCCGGATGTGGTGCTGCTGATCACCGCCAACGACTGGAGCAAGGCGCATCAGGGCAAGTGGGCCGAGGCGATCGGCCGCATCGGCACCATTTCGGTGGCCTGGGCGATCAAACCGCATGAGCTGTCGGACTGGATCGAGCGCCGCCTGCGCAGCCAGGGCCTGCGTGCGGATGCTGCCGCCGTGCAGCGCCTGAGCGAGCGGGTGGAAGGCAACCTGCTGGCCGCCGCGCAGGAAATCGACAAGCTGGTGCTGCTGGCCGACGGCAAGGTGCTGGACCTGGAGGCGATGGAATCGCTGGTCGCCGATGCCGCACGCTACGACGTGTTCCGTCTGGCAGAGACGACGTTCTCCGGGCAGCCGGCCGCCGTGATCCGCATGCTCGCCGGCCTGCGTGCCGAGGGCGAGGCGGTGGCCGCGCTGATGCCGATCCTCATCAAGGAACTGCTACGCACCGCATCGCTGGCGAAGGTGCAGGCCAACGGGGGCAACCTCGCTGCCGAAATGAAATCGCAAGGCATCTGGGAATCGCGCCAGGCGCCGTTCAAGCGCGCGTTGCAACGCCACCCCGAGCCGCGTCGCTGGGAACGCTTTGTCGCCGAAGCCTCGCGGGTCGATCGCATGGCCAAGGGCCGCGCCGACGGCGACCCCTGGGTCGGCCTGGAACGCCTGCTGGTGGCCGTGGCCGAAGCCCGCGCGGTGAGATTGCTGGCGTGAAAGCCGGCGATGCCGCCCCCGGAGACCACGCCTCCGCCAACCGCCACGCGCGCTCCGCCTCCCGACACAGCGCAACACCCGGCCAGGCCGCACCTGCGGCCACCTTCAGCAGCGCGGCTCCCACCTCGCCGCTCATCGGTTCCCGCTCCGCAGCGCTGAACCCTCGCTCTTCCGAATCCCCAATCCCGATTCCCGACTCCCGGCTCCACGTCTACTACGGCGGCACCTTCGACCCGATCCACCTGGGCCACCTCGCCATCGCCTGCGCCGCGCGCGACGAACTCGGCGCGCTGGTGCATCTGGTGCCGGCCGCCGACCCGCCGCATCGCCCCGCGCCCGGCGCCACCGCCGCGCAACGCGCGCGCATGCTGGAACTGGCGCTGGCCGATACCGCCGGGCTGCTGCTGGACACCCGCGAACTGCAACGCGCCAGCCATGACAGCGCGCCGTCCTACACCGTCGAGACCTTGCGCGAACTGCGTGCCGAACTCGGCCCAACCACACCGATCGCCTGGCTGCTCGGCGCCGATGCCTTCGTCGGGTTGAGCCACTGGCATGAGTGGGAAGCGCTGTTCGCCCTGGCGCACTTCGTCATCGCCGCGCGTCCGGGCATCGCGCTGGACCTGGCCGACGCGCCGCAGCTGGCCGAGGCGGTGCAGGGCCGGTGGGCGGCCAGCGCGGGCGAACTGGGCACCACGCCGGCCGGCCGCCTGTGGCGACTGCATCAACCGCTGCGCAGCGAATCGGCCAGCGCGGTGCGCGCGCGCATTGCCGACAGGGGTGCCTGGCAAGCGCTGGTACCGCCGCCGGTGGCGGCTTTCATCGCGCACGCACACCTGTATGGCCACGTGCCCGGTTAACTGAACACGCATCCGGCCGGACCGGCCTATAATTCACGCCAATTCCATCGAGTTGCCCGCTTTGACCACCCAAGCTCAAGTCATCAAGACCTCCATTCCGAATCCGCCGCCGTCCGTGCCGGACCTGTTGGCCACCGTGCGCGAAGCCGTCGAGGAACTGAAAGCCAAGGACGTGGTCGAGATCGATGTGCGCGGCAAGTCCAGCGTCTGCGATTACATGGTGGTCGCCTCGGGCACCTCGACCCGCCATGTGAAGTCGATCGCCGAAGAGGTGGTCAAGTTCGCCAAGCGCCTGGACGTGATGCCGCTGGGCGTGGAAGGCGAGCGCGAGGCCGAGTGGGTGCTGGTGGACCTGGGCGACGTGGTGGTGCATGTGATGCTGCCGCGCGTGCGCGAGTTCTATGCGCTGGAGCGGCTGTGGACCGTTGGCGACCAGCGTCCGGACGATGCAGATGCCGATCCTGAAGAGTGAGTGAGCCGGGTATGCCGCGCAAGGCCCGACCCGCGACCGATGCGCCTGCCTCGCAGGCGCTGCAGCAACTGCGCAGCCAACCTGCGCTGGCCTCCGGGGCGCCGCTGTCGCCGGCACGCAAGCGCTTCGACCGCTTGCTGCGCGATCTGGAACGTCATCGCTGCGAATTGCAGGCCTGGCAGGTGGCGCTTACGCAGTGGCGCGAGCATTACCACAGCGAACTGCAGCCCTTGCTCGACCATCGCCGCGCCGCCGATATCGCGCTGGTCGAAGAGCTCGATCGCGCGCACGCCACGGTCAAACTGGGCAAGGCCGATCGCGAATTTCTGTCCGAGTTGCTATGCGATATCGCCGGCCCGCTGATCGAGGCCGGACATGACGCGCTGCGGCCGATATACGACCGCCATAGCGCAGTCGGCTACGATCAGGACGTTTCCGAATCCGATGCGCTGATAAAGCAGATTCTCGGCCAGGCCTACGGGCTGGATGCCGACGAACTGGATGGCGTCGACTCGCCCGAAGAGCTCTACGCGCGCGTCAGCGAGCGGTTGGAGCAGGAACATGCGCAGCAGCAGCAACGCCACACGCAACGTCGCAAGCGTGCCGAGAAAAAAGCGGGTGTCGAAAGTACCGAACCGCCACCACTGCGCGAGTTGTATCGCAAGCTGGCCGGCAACCTGCACCCGGACCGTGCCAAGGACGCCGACGACCACGCCTCGCGCACCCTCCTCATGCAGCGGCTCAATGCCGCCTACAAGGCTGGCGATCTGCTGGGCTTGCTCGAATTGCAGGCCGAAATCGGTTTGTTGGACGCGCAAGGCGTGAATGCGATGAGCGCGGCGCGGCTGCAGGACTATAACCGCGAGCTGGATCGGCAGTGCAAGGATCTTCAGCAACAGGTACTGCAGCAGTCGGAGAACTTCTGTGCCGAATACGGGTTGGATCTACAGACGCGCCCCAAGCCCGAACGGCTCAGCAGATTGATGGCGCAACTCAAGCGCGAGATCGAGGACGAGGTGATCCACGCGCGTCACGACCTGCGCGAGCTGCAAGATCCGCAATCGCTCAAGCGCTGGTTGAAGCTGCAACGCGCCATGGCCAGTATGCCCGACGCGCCCTGGTTCTGACACGCGCGTCCAGCTGGCAGGCCGCGGTGCTTGCTGTGTTTTGCGTTGCTGCCCGCGCGGAGTGTCGAGTTCTCCGGTGAGTTGGCAGGCCAGCCGGCAAACGAGCCGCGCGGCGTGAGTTGTTCCGCGTTCCGCAAGCAATGGACATGCCGGTCGCGCGATCACGACATGCGCAGGCGCGTTGCCTGGAACGGACGCACCTGGATACCGCAATCGCCACGCGCGCCACGTCCATCCGGGGCGCGTTGACGCGCCGCGTTCTCGGCGCGCTGCGCGGAATCGGCGGGCAGCCCCGGGGCAGCGCAATCGCCGTCTACCGCGCGCCACGAATCCGTCTGGCTGCAGTCTGTGCGCAGCGTTCATGCGCGCCGCGCGCAAGACGCCTTAGGGGGCCGTCGCCGCAGCTGCGTGCGAGGTGTTCATACAGTGTCATTGGCGTGCGGCATGTCGTCAGCCGCCTCAAGAGGCGGCCGGACGGACACCTGCTCCGTCCGGCCGCGCATGGCTCTGGCGATCATTGCGGCGGGCTTACGCCGCTGGCGTCTTCCTGAAGCCTGCTTTCCTGCACCTCGCCTACAACGGCCCGCGTTCCCAAGGCCCGGTGATCGCCAGGGTGATGCCCGGTGTCTGGATGTTGACGAACAAGGTGCGCGCCAGCGGATCCCAGCACGCGCCGCAGAACTCGGTATCGCGGTAATCGCCTTCGGCAATGGTCTTGCCGGCATCGGCGATCTGCTGCGAGGTGAGTTGCACGTTGTTCTTGGCCAGATAGAACGATTCGCCGCTGCGGGTGAGTCCGAGCAGTCGCGCACCGGGACCGTATTCGTCCGGACTCTCGCCGCCGTCTTCGCACAACACCACGCCGCCGCGCGCGCTGACGGTGACGTTGTCCGGGTTATGCGCCGCAAGCTGATTGCCGCTGACGAACAGCGCGCTCAGGCGCTGGGTGAACAGGTCCAGCACCCACACCGCGCCATTGCCGTAACCGCGGCGACCCTGCGCATCCACGCCGGTGCTGGTGTCGACGATGAAGAGCTTGCCGTAGCTGTACCAGATACCTTCGCCACGGCTCATGCGCAGCGCACCGTCGGCCCAGGCCTGCGCAAACGGCCCGCTCAAGGTGTCGTTGGCGCCGATATCCGGGAAGCCGGTCGGTGCGACGATGCTGTCCAGATCGGGCTCGGTGATATCCACCCACTCCAGCTGAAACTGCTGACCGATGCTGGCGACCGTGAGATCGGCGTTGCGCTGCCCGCGCACGCGCGCGGCCTGCAGCCGGCCGCCGTTCTCCAGCGAGCCGTTGCGGCCGCGACGATCGTTGGGAATGAAGCGATACAGCCCGGCCTTGTTGCGGTCGTCTTCGGTGAGATAGACGATGCCGGTGCGCGGATCGATCGCCACTGCCTCGTGGCTGAAGCGGCCCAGGCCGACCAGCGGACGCCCGGTGGTGCGATGGCTGTCCGGGTCCACTTCGAACACGTAGCCATGTTTGTGACCGGTGCTGGAGACCGCATCGGACTTGATCTCTTCGCAGCTCAGCCAGGTACCCCACGGGGTGGGGCCGCCGGCGCAGTTGACCAACGTACCGCCCAGGCTGGGCTCCAGGCTGCCCCAGCCGCGCCTGCCATAACTCAAGGTGGTGGTGCCGCCGCCGGCCTGCTGGCTGCCGCTGACGATGCCGGTGTCGTACATGGCCGGCGCGCGCAGCGGCGTGGTGGCGCCGCGTTCGTGGTTGCGGATCAGCACGTATTCCAGGCCGCGCAGCGGGTCGCTGCCCGGGCGCCAATCCGGACGCCGCAGGCCGACCACGGCCATGCCGTCGTGCCGGTCGGGGCAGGGCTGGCCATCGTCCATGCGATCGCCGCTCCAGCCGAACGAGCGGTAGCTGAAACCGCGCGGCAGCTGCAGCAACGGCAGCCCGGTGCTCTGATCGGCCACCGGCGCGAGCGGGCCGTAGCGGCTGGGCACCGGCGCAAGCTGCAGCGGCGAGGAGGTGGTTGCAGCCTGTGCCTGGCGTGATTGCAGCGCACTCAAGCTGCCAAGGGCGCCGGCGGCCATGACGGCGGCGCTGCCCTTGAGGACCTGGCGGCGGGCGGGATCGAAAATCGGCATCGAACGACTCCTGCGTGGCTGGGTGGTTGGGTGACACTAATTGCCGGCTGTAACCACGCGATGACACACAACGGCAAATCGCTACGGACTGCCGAGGCTGTGACGCGGATATCATGTGGCGATGAAATGCCGACTCATCGCTACCGGCGAGCGCGCACCGGCCTGGGTGGCGCAGGGCTTCGCCGAATATCAGAAACGTCTCTCGCACTGGATGCCGCTGGAGCTGGTCGAGATCGAACCGGGCCTGCGCGGCAAGGGCCGCGATGCGCAACGCGCCATCGACGACGAAGGCCGCCGCGTGCTCGCCGCGCTACCCAAGAATGCGCATGTGGTCGCGCTCGACGTGCCAGGGCGCCCGCTCAGTTCCGAACAGCTGGCCCAGCGCATGGAATATTGGCGCGGGCAGGGCCGCGATCTGGCGTTTCTGATCGGCGGCCCCGAAGGTCACGCGTCCGATGTGCTGAAAACCGCCAGCGAAAGCTGGTCGATCGGACCACTCACCTTGCCGCACATGCTGGTGCGGCTGATCGTCGCCGAGCAGCTGTATCGCGCTGCGGCGATGCTGGCCAATCATCCGTATCACCGCGCGTAAGTTTCACCGCGCGTCAGTGGTGCGCACCGCGTACGCAGTTGCATCCACTGCGGCGCTGGCCGTCATCATGCGGCGGTGGAATCCTCGAAGCCGCGATGACAGACGTCTGCGCGCCCTGCTCGCCGGCCACGCGCCTCCAAGGGTTGCAAGATGCTGACTGCTCTACCGGTCGTGGCGATTGCGGCGTTGCACCGACAGTGCAATCCCCATGTTGAACACGCGCCGCGCTGCAGCCGGGGTCGCGCTCCTGTGGCGTCACGCCGTCGTCGGCGTTTCCCCCAAGCCAAGAGTCGTCTGGTGTAAACGCAGATCGTCGGCGCTCTCTGCGTCACGCTCGAATGCGGCGACCCGCATGCCGAATCGCCGCATTCGCGTATCGCGCTCAGTTCAACGAAAAGCTCACCGGCACCAGGCCATACGCCTGCACGGCCTGGCCGTTCTGCATCGCCGGCTGGAAACGCCAGTGACGCAGGACCTGGTTACGTGCCGCCAGATCGAGGGCGCGATGACCGCTGCTGGTCTGCACGTTGACCTCGGTCGGGCGGCCGTCGGTGGCGACCAGCACGCGCAGCAGCACCGTGCCTTGCTGTTCGGCACGCAATGCGGCCACCGGATAACTCGGTGCCGGTGAGCTCAGGTAGTGCAGCTGGCCTGCCTCGACCGGCGCGCTGGGTGCGGAAATGGCCGGTGCGCTGTCCGGCGCGGCGTCGGCAACCGCAGGCAGGGCAAGCGATGCGCTATCGACCACCGCCGGCTGACTGACCACCGGCGCTTGCAGCTGCACCGGCACGGTGGTCGGCGGCGTGAACTTCACCTCGATCGGAAAGACCGGTGTCGGCACAGGGGGCGTCGGCACGGTGATGGGCATGACCCAGCGTTCTTTCGGCGTGGGAGGCTGCGGAATCGACCGGTACGAGAGCGGAATCAACAACAGACCGCCGGCCAGCAAGTGCAAGGCCACCGCTGTGCTCATTGCCAGAACGCGCGAGGCGTCAATGCCGGTGGGGCGGAAAGAAACCTGAGACTGCGTGCGAACCATCATCCACCTCCTGAACGGAACTGCGGAAAGGACCAACGCGACCCGGACGCAGTACTCCATCCGGTAGCGTAGGTTTACCGCGACCCAGGCGGGGGCACAAGCGATTTCGCAGTGCCGGGCATGGCGCCGGCGCATGCATCGGCTCGGGCCGATCCGCAGAGTGCGAGCGCCCGGCGCTTGTCGATGAGCTCGTGCCGAGCGGCAAGGCGGACGCCACGTCCGTTGCGTGCGCGCAAAAAAAACTGCCCCCGAAGAGGGCAGTCTGAAACGTCGCCGCAGCGAGCGAGGCGATCAACGCCCCAGTTCGAAGGTCACCTCCAGGTTGATCGACAGCGTGGTTTCGCCCGGCGCAACCGGCGTATCCATTTCGGCCTTGGCCGAGCGCAGCGAGGCGGCCATCATCATCGGGCGCACGCCACCACCGCTGTGGCCTTCGGAGATGCTGACGATGCGGCGCACCTTCAGACCCAGTGACTTGGCGTAGGTTTCGGCGCGGGCCTGGGCCTTCTTCAGTGCGGCCACGCGGGCTTCGTCGTAGACCGGTTCGGGCTGGTCGATCGAAAAGCTCGGGCCGTTGATGTCGTTGGCGCCCTGGGCGACCAGGGCGTCGAGTACCTTGCCCAGGCGGGTGATGTCGCGCACCTTCAGGCTGACCGTGTTGCTGGCCTGGTAGCCGTTGATCTTGGGCGCTTCGTTTTCCTTGTAGGTGTACTGCGGACTGAGGTTGATGCCGCTGGTCTGCACGTCCTTGTCGGCGATGCCGGCGGCCTTCACGGCGGCCATGACCTTGCTCATCCGCTCGGCGTTCTGGCGCATGGCGGCATTGCCGTCGGCCGCCTGCGTGACCACCCCGGCAGACAGTGTGGCGATGTCGGGCACGCGCTTGGCTTCCGCCTCGGCCGACACGTTGAGCAGGGTGCCGTCGTTGGGAATGGTGTAACTCGGAGCGGTCTGGGCGTGGGCGGTCATGGCGGTTCCGGCAGCGATGGACAGGGCCAGCAACAATGGCATGAGGGTGGGTCGCATAAGATCTCCTGGTCTGTGCGGCGAGCGTGTTGTGAGCGCGATGAACAGCTTGTGAGTCAAGCGCGACCACTGTCGCCCGCGCAAGCAAGCGGGCGAGCACAGGCAACGGGTATGCTGGTCGGATGCTCTATCTCGCCTCCCGGTCGCCGCGCCGACAAGAACTCCTGCAACGCCTGGATGTGCCTTTCCAGACCTTGCAACTGGACGTGCCCGAGTTGCGCGCAGCCGACGAATCGCCCGCGCACTACGTACAACGCGTCGCGCTGGACAAGGCGCGCGCCGGCTTGGCGCAGGTGCAGGCCCGCGACCCCGGCGCGATCGTGCTGGGCTCCGATACCGAGGTCGTGCTGGGCGAGCGGGTGTTCGGCAAGCCGGTCGATGTCGACGATGCGATCGCGATGCTGCGCGTGTTGTCCGGGCGCACCCACCAGGTACTCACGGCGGTGGTTCTAGTCTGCGCACAGCGCGCCCCGGCGCAGGCATTGGTGGTGTCGGAGGTGACCTTCGATACGCTCGATGACGCGCAGATCACTGCGTACGCGGCCTGTGGCGAGCCCATGGGCAAGGCCGGTGCCTATGCGATCCAGGGGCGCGCAGAACGTTTTATCAGCCATTTGTCCGGCAGCTATTCCGGCGTGATGGGATTGCCGCTGCATCACACCTCGCAGTTGCTCACAGCCTTCGGAGCGCATTGATGTCGGAAGAGATCTTGGTCAACGTCACCCCGCGCGAAACCCGCGTGGCGGTGATCGAGAACGGCATGTTGCAGGAGCTGCATATCGAGCGCGGCTGGCGCCGCGGCGTGGTCGGCAATATCTACAAGGGCAAGGTGCAGCGGGTGATGCCCGGCATGCAGGCGGCGTTCGTCGAGCTGGGCCTGGAGCGCGCGGCGTTCCTGCACGCCAACGACGTGGTGCGTCCGGCGCCGGCGCCGGCCAGCGTGGTGGATACCGAAGAGACCCCGATTCCGCCGCCGCCGGCTGCCTCGGTGCCGATCGTGGAGCTGCTGCGCGACGGGCAGGACATCGTGGTGCAGGTGGTCAAGGACCCGATCGGCACCAAGGGCGCGCGGTTGACCACCCAGATCAGCATTCCCTCGCGTTATCTGGTGCTGCTGCCGCAGTCCAAGATCGTCGGGGTGTCGGCGCGGATCGAGGACGAGGCCGAGCGGCTGCGCCTGAAGACCATCGTCAGCGAGGTCTCCGCCCAGCACGGTGGCTTCGGCTACATCATCCGCACCAACGCCGAAGGCCAGCCGGCCGAGGCGCTGGCCGAGGACATCGCCTATCTGTCGCGGGTCTGGACCGTGGTCGAGCGGCGCGGCCGCGAAGCGCCACCGTGCAGCATCATCTACGAAGACCTCAGCCTGCCGTTGCGGGCGGTGCGCGACCTGATCCGCAAGGACGTGGAGAAGGTCAAGGTCGATTCCAACGAGACCTTCGTGCAGCTGCAGGCGTTCGTGGCCAAGTACATGCCGGTGCTGGCCGAGCGGCTGGAGCTGTACACCGGCGACCGGCCGATCTTCGACCTGTACGGGGTCGAGGACGAGATCGGCCGCGCGTTGAACAAGCAGGTGCCGCTCAAGTCCGGTGGCTACCTGGTGATCGACCAGACCGAAGCGATGACCACCATCGACGTCAACACCGGCTCGTTCGTCGGTCAGCGCAATCTCGAAGAAACCGTGTTCCGCACCAACCTGGAAGCCGCGCAGGCGGTGGCGCGGCAGCTGCGGCTGCGCAACCTGGGCGGGATCATCATCATCGACTTCATCGACATGGACGATGCCGAGCACCGCCGCCAGGTGCTGCGCACGTTGGAGAAGGCGCTGGCGCGCGACCACGCCAAGACCACGGTCTACGAGTTCTCGCCGCTGGGCCTGGTGGAGATGACCCGCAAGCGCACCGTCGAAAGCCTGGAACGGCAGTTGTCGGAAACCTGCGGCCAGTGCAGCGGGCGCGGCACCATCAAGACCGCCGAAACGGTGACCTACGAGATCTTCCGCGAGATCACCCGTGCGGTGCGCCAGTTCGATGCCGCGCGGCTGCTGGTGATCGCCTCGTCGAAGGTGGTCGCCCGCATCACCGACGAAGAATCCGCAGCGGTGGCCGAACTGGAAGAATTCCTGGGCAAGAGCATCCGCTTCCAGTCCGACGACCAGTATCTGCAGGAGCAGTTCGATGTGGTGCTGCTGTGAGTTCGGGATTAGGGAGTCGGGATTCGGGATTGGTCAAAGCCGGCTCTGGTAGCGTGGCGTGGTCCGATAATGGCGCTTGAAGGCACCGTGTGCGGCCTTGCTTTGACGAATCCCCAATCTCCAATGCCCAATCCCCGCCCCTGATGCCCACCCCGCTGCGCCGTCGTCTCCGTCTGTTTCGCCGCTATGCGATCACCGCCGCCGCGCTTGCGCTGGTGGCGATCGCGTTGCTGGTGGGTGCGGCCAGCCAGGCGCTGCCGTTGGCCGAGCAGCGGCCGCAGCAGGTCGCCGCGTGGCTGAGCGCGCGCGCCGGCCAACCGATCGCCTTCGATCGCCTGCAGACCGAGTGGACCCGGCGCGGTCCGTTGTTGCGGTTGGATGGCTTGCGCATCGGCCCGCATGGCGAGGTGCGCGTGGGCCAGGCCGAAATCCTGCTGGCGATGTATGCCGGCCTGTTGCCCGGCCATTCGCTGACCGAAGTGCGCCTGCGCGGATTGGCGCTGACGCTGCAACGTAGCGATGACGGCGTGTGGTCGGTGCAGGGCCTGCCGGCCGGGCAGCGGTCCGACCCGTTGGAGTCGCTGCGCCGGCTTGGCGAGATCCAGGTCGCCGAGGCGCGCTTGCACGTGATCGCCCCGTCGATCGGGCTGGACACCACGCTGCCGCGCATCGACCTGCGCCTGCGCGTCAGCGGCTCGACGGTGAAGGTGGGCAGCCGCAGCTGGATCGATTTGCAGCGTGCGCCGTTGACCACCGTGCTGGAGTTCGATCGCGACAGCGGCGACGGCCATGCCTACGCGCAGGCCGACCCGGCCGATCTGTCGGCATGGACATCGTTGCTGCAATTCGGCGGCATGCGCGTGGACGGCGGTGGCGGACGCCTGCAGGCGTGGGCGCAGCTGCGTGCGCGCCGCATCGCGGCGGTCACCGTGGATGCCGACCTGCAGCAAGTGCGCTTGTCCGGTACGGCGCTGCCGGAGGAGACCGCGCGCCGCACACTGGTCTGGGAACGGCTGCAGGCGCGTGCGCGCTGGCAGACCATCGACGGCGGTTGGCGGCTGGATGCGCCGCTGCTGCGGCTGGGCCAGGCGGCCAAGCTGCAGCAGCTGGACGGACTGAGCATTGCCGGTGGGCGCCGCTATGCGGTGGTGGCGCAGAAGATGGACGTTTCCGGCTTGATCGCCGCGGCGGCCCTGAGCGAGCGGTTGTCGCCTGGCCTGCGGCGCTGGCTGAGCCTGTCCAGGCCGCACGTGCGGGTGAGCGATCTGCAGGTTGCAGGCGAGCAGGGCGGCGCGGTGCGGGTGCAGGGCCGGGTCGAAGAGCTGGGCTTTCTGCCGGTGGGCAACTCGCCGGGCATCAGCGGCCTGCGCGGCCGGATCGATGGCGATGCGCAGGCGGTCGAGCTGGAGACCGCGCCGGACGCCACGTTGCGGTTCGACTGGCCGACCGGCTTCGGCGTGGTGCACGAGGTGCAACTGGCCGGCCGGATCGTCGGCTGGCGCGAGGGGGCCGGCTGGCAGGTGGCCACGCCAGCGCTGCGTGTACAGGCCAAGGACTACGGCGCCAATGTCCGCGGCGGGTTGTGGTTCCAGAACGATGGCAGCCGCCCGCGCATCCAGCTGGCCGCGCAACTGGACGATGTCGCCTTGCCGGTGGCGCGCACGTTCTGGATCCGCTCCAAGATGAGCAAGGCGGCGATCGACTGGCTGGACATGGCGGTGGCCGGCGGTGTCGTCACCGGCGGTACCGGCCTGGTCAGCGGCGACCTGGACGACTGGCCGTTCGACCACAACGACGGCCGCTTCGAAGCGTTCGGGCAGATCCGCGACGGCGTGATCCGCTTCAATCCGGAGTGGCCGGCGATGGAGCAGGTACAGGCCGACCTGCGCTTCATCGGCAACGGATTCTCGTTGCAGGGCAAGGGCGAGCTGGCAGGTGCGCCGATCGCCACCCTGGACGCCGGCATTCCCAGCTTCGCCACCTCCGAGCTGTACGTGCGTGCTTCCACCCAGGCCGACGCCGCGCAACTGCTGGGCATGCTGCGCAAGAGTCCGTTGGAGCGCCGCTATGGCGACACGCTGCGCAATATCGCGGTGTCCGGCCCGGCGACGGTGAGCTTCGATTTACTGCGGCCGTTGCGCACGCACGGCGTGGGCGGCCATCTGCAGGGCACGGTGGCGTTGCAGGGCGCCAAGCTGGCCGATGCGCGCTGGAATCTGGCCTTCGACCAGGTCAGCGGCCAGGCCGAGTACCGCGATACCGGTTTCGCTGCCGAGCACCTGAGCGTGCAGCACCAGGGCCGCATCGGTGATCTGTCGTTGCGCGCGGGCGACTTCGTGCAGGACCCGCTGCAAGCCTTCGAAGCGCGCTTCGGCGCCACCCTGGATGCCAGTGAGTTGTTCGACCGCGCCCCGCAGATGGAGTGGCTGCGCCCGTACGTGCATGGCAGTGCGCCCTGGCAGGTGGGGGTGGATGTACCGCTGCCGCGTCCGGGGCAAGCCGATGCGCAGGCGCTGCTGAGTCTGCGCTCGGAACTGATCGGCACCACCCTGGATCTGCCGGCGCCGCTGGACAAGGCCGCCGCCCAGCCCTTGGACACGCGGGTCAAGGTCGCGTTGCCGGTCGGCGATGGCGATATCGACGTGGCGTTCGGCAAGCTGGTCGCGCTCAAGGCCAGCAGCCAGGGCAACCAGACCGGCGTGCGCGTGGTGATGGGCACCGACACCGTGACCGAGCGTCCGCCGGCCAATGGACTGGTGGTCGTCGGCCGCACCACCTCGCTGGATGCGATCGAGTGGATCGGCCTTGCGCGTGGCGGCAACGTCCCGGACATGCCGCCGCTGCCGGGCCAGCCGGCAATTCCGAAAAAGGACGCGGTACCGCTGCAGCAGGTGGACGTGCAGGTGGACAAGCTGCTGATGATCGGCGGCGTCTTCCCGCAGACGCGCCTGCGCCTGCGCCCCACCCGCGATGCGGTGGCGGTGACCTTGGACGGCCCATCGCTCGCCGGCCAGCTCAGCGTGCCCAATGCCGATGGCGCGGTGGTGCAGGGCAAGCTCGCCACCGTGCATTGGCAACCGGTGGCCGCACCGGCCGAACCGGCCGCGCCCGAACCCGGCGACCCGCTGGCCGGCGCCTTGCCGGAGCCGGCGCGGCGTGCAGTGGCCGAATTCGATCCGGTGTCGATTCCACCGCTGGCGTTGGATATCGACGACCTGCAGGTCGGCAAGATGACCCTGGGCACGGCCACGTTACGCAGCAGCCGGCTCACCGACGGCATGCAGGTGGATCAGCTGCAATTGCGCTCCAACGACCAGAACATCGGCCTGACCGGCGCCTGGCGGGGCAAGGGCGATGCCGCCAGCACCCGGCTGTCGGCGCGGGTGGACAGCCGCAACCTCGGCAACCTGTTGCAGAACCTCACCCTGGGCGGCCAGCTGCGCGGCGGCGAAGGCCAACTGGAACTCAATGCCGGCTGGCAGGGTTCGCCGACCGGCTTTGCGCTTGGCTCGCTGGACGGCAACCTCACGGTCGACGTGCGCAACGGCCAGTTGCTGGAAGTGGACCCCGGCGCCGGCCGGGTGCTCGGCCTGCTCAGCGTGGCGCAGTTGCCGCGTCGGCTGATGTTCGACTTCCGCGACTTCTTCTCCAAGGGCCTGGCCTTCAACAAGCTGGACGGCGAGGTCCGCTTTGGCGGCGGCTTCGCGCGTACCGATGCCATCCGCATCGAAGGCCCGGCCGCCGACATCAGCATTCGCGGACAGACCGACCTGCGTGCCCAGACCTTCGACCAGACCGTGGACGTGAACCCCAAGGCCGGCAATCTGCTGACCGTGGTCGGTGCGGTGGCCGGTGGGCCGGTCGGCGCGGCGGTGGGCGCGGCCGCCAATGCGGTGCTCGGCAAACCGCTGGGCGCGATTGGCGCCAAGACCTACCACGTCACCGGGCCGTGGAAGGATCCGCAGGTGGATGTGGTGGAACGCGAAGCGCGCGAACGTGCGCCGAGCAAGCCGTCCGCACCGGGGGCGCCGACGGCCAGGCCAGCCAGATCGGGCGCATCGCCACGCTGACGCGTTCAATCGTGTGTGTGGCGGGGACGCCGTCTACGCTGCGCGCAGATGGCGGGTCTCTGCGTTCTCCACTTCGTCTCTTCTCCACCTCGTGCGGGCAGTCGGCCCGCTGCATCGAGTGCCGGGTGCGCTGATGCGCTGATGGACTCAACCGACCGGACCGTCGCCGTCGCTGTCGGCGCGCGTGAACATCGGCAGCCGTAGGCGCGCGCGGTGGCCCTGCACGGGTGGCCGATCCGCGCCAGCCACACCGCGAAAATAGCCGCGCTGCCATTTTTCGCGGGCCGCCGCCGATTGCGCATCCGGCAGCTCGTCGAGAAAACGGGCGCGGCTGCGCGTCCAGTCGGCATGTTGCTGCGCCAGTTCCGGCGCCTCGGACAAGGGCTTCCACTGCGGCTGCACCTGTTCGATCAGCTGTCGCGGCAACGGGAACAGATGGCAGAACGGCTCGCCTGCGTCGAAGCGCACCCGCCCGGGCCGGGTGAACTTCCAGTTCATGGTGAAGCTGTAAGGGCTCCAGTCGGTTTCGACCATGCCGCTCAGCGCGCCGATGCCATCCTTTGGTCGGTTCAAGGGCCCGGTGACGAACAAATCCATGCCTGCGTCGGTACGAAACAGGCACGGCACGTGGAAGGTCAGCACGCCGTAGCCGAAATGGCTGATCGCCGGTGATGCGCTGCCGACATCGGCGGCGATCTGGATGGCATCCAGACCATCGCTGCCGTTCCAGCTGGCCTCGAAACCGGCCTGGCACAGCAGCTCCCAGCCATGCGTGTTGGCGATCGCCAGCGGCAGGCAGCGGTAGGCATAACGTTGGTCGGTGGCGTCCATCCAGTCGCGCTCGTGCGGGGCGGGGCGGATGTCCAGCGTGTGGCCATCCAGGACGTGGGCAGTGAGCTTCATGCGCGGGCGTCGGCGTGGCGATGGGCCCGCGATGATAGCCGTGCGGCATGTTCAGCCGAACGACTTGTCTCCCCGGCGCGCGGGCCCCATCCTGACTGCATGACCGATAACGCTCTCACTCTGGCCGAAACCCGGCTGCTGCTTCCCTCCGGCCTGGATACCGGCCATCTCGACCGCACCTTCGGCGCCCTGCTGGGCCCGGGCATCGACTTCGGCGACCTGTATTTCCAGCATTCGCGGCGCGAGAGCTGGAGCGTGGAAGACGGCATCGTCAAGGACGGTGCGCATTCCATCGAACAAGGCGTCGGCGTGCGCGCGATCTCCGGCGAAAAGACCGGCTTCGCCTACTCCGACGACATCCAGCGCGAAGCGCTGTTGGAAGCGGCGCAGTCCGCGCGCGCGATCTCGCGCGACGGCGGCGCGCAATCCACCCGCACGCTGGTGCGCGGCGGCGGCCGCGCCTTGTATCCGGCCACCGATCCGATCGACGACATGGACAGCGCGACCAAGGTCGAGCTGCTGCGCCGCATCGACCAGTACGTGCGCGCCGCCGACCCGCGCGTCAAGCAGGTGATGGTGAGCCTGTCCGGCGGCGTGGACACGGTGCTGATCGCCCGCAGCGATGGCGTGCTGGCGGCCGACGTGCGCCCGCTGGTGCGCTTGAACGTGCAGGTGATCGTCGAACACGGCGGGCGGCGCGAATCCGGTTATTCCGGCGGCGGTGGTCGTTATGGCTACGCCGAATTGTTCGCCGACGGCCGCCCGGAAGGTTTTGCGCGCGAAGCGCTGCGCCAGGCGCTGGTCAATCTGGATGCCATCCCCGCGCCGGCAGGCGTCATGCCGGTGGTGCTCGGCCCGGGCTGGCCCGGCGTGCTGCTGCACGAGGCGGTCGGCCACGGCCTGGAGGGCGACTTCAATCGCAAGGGCACCAGCGTCTACGCCGGCCGTATCGGCGAGCGCGTGGCCTCACCGGGCGTGACCATCGTCGACGACGGCACCCTGGACGGCCGCCGCGGCTCGCTCAACATCGACGACGAGGGCACGCAGACGCAGTGCACCACGTTGATCGAAGACGGCGTGCTGGTCGGCTACATGCAGGACACCCACAACGCGCGCCTGATGGGCGTGGCGCCGACCGGCAACGGCCGCCGCGAATCGTTCGCGCACCTGACCATGCCGCGCATGACCAACACCTACATGCGCGCCGGCCAGCACGACCCGCAGGAGATGATCCGCTCGGTGAAAAAGGGCATCTACGCGGTCAACTTCGGCGGCGGCCAGGTCGACATCACCAGCGGCAAGTACGTGTTCTCGGCCACCGAGGCCTACCTGATCGAAGACGGCAAGGTCACCGCCCCGGTGAAGGGCGCCACGCTGATCGGCAACGGCCCGGAAACCATGCAGAAGGTGCGCATGATCGGCAATGACCTGGCGCTGGACGAAGGCGTGGGCGTGTGCGGCAAGGACGGGCAGAGCGTGCCGGTCGGCGTCGGCCAGCCGTCGCTGTTGATCGACGGTATTACGGTTGGCGGAACGCAGGCCTGAGATGCGGGGAATCGGGAATCGGGATTGGGGAATCGCAACGGCAGGGGCGCAGAGCAGTGCGCCGGGCGTTTGCGGTTTGCCGGTTCAGCGGAGGGGATTCGGGAATCGGGATTGGGGAATCGCAACGGCAGGGGCGCAGAGCAGTGCGTCGGGCGTTTGCGGTTTGCCGGTTCAGCGGAGGGAAATCGGGAATCGGGATCGGGGAATCGCAACGGCAGGGGCGCGGAGCAGTGCGTCGGGCGTTTGCGGTTTGCCGGTGCAGCGGAGGGGATTCGGGAATCGGGATCGGGGAATCGCAACGGCTGGGATGGCCGTTGCCTGGTTTGATGGATCGGGCCGATCCCTATTCGTCGCCGTCCGACGCCGGTTCGCCGTCTTCCAATCCCGAATCCCCACTCTCCAATCCCGGCTCCTGAGACAGCTCTCTCAGCACCTGGAACAGCTCGCGGTAGGCGCGCGGGGGTTTGTTCTTGGCGCGTTCGTGGATCGCGTTGCGCACCAGCTGACGCAGTTGCTGGCGATCGGCGGCCGGGTAGGCTTCCAGCAGTTCGGCCAGCGCGACGTCGCCTTCGGCGAGCAGGCGCTCGCGCCAGCGCTCGACGCGGTGGATCGCGGCCACTTCGCGGCGCGCGGTGTCGCTGTTGGCATCCAGCGCATCGCGGATCGCTGCCAGCGTGTCGTCGTCCTCGCGGCGCATGTGCTTGGCCAGAAACGCCAGCTGCCGCTTGTGCGCGATATGCGAGGTGATGCGCTTGCTCTCTTCGATATGCGGGATCAACGACTCGGGCACCGGCAACTTGGCCAGCTGCGCCGGGGTGAGCGCCACCAGCTTTTCGCCCAGGTCGAAAATTTCCAGCGCCTCGCGCCGTTGCTGGCTGCGGCTGGCGCCACGAAATTCACCGGTATCTTCATCGCGTCCGCGCATTGCCACTACATCCCGAAACTTGGTTAGTTAAATTTCCGGCCACGAACGGCCGGACTCCGGCGGAAGACTCCGCACCAAATTCAGACACTGCGGCCATGGATGGCCGAGCTTTCTGCGGAAGGATCCGCATCCAAATTCAGACAGTCCGGCCATGATGGCCGGGCTTTCGCGGACGGATCCGCATCCAAAGGATAAAGCATTGAACGCACTCTCCTCCGAAACCCGTGTCACCGACGACAGCCTGCAGCGCCTGGATGCACTGACCGATATCTCGCAACGCCTGCTCGAGCGCGCCCGTGCGGCCGGCGCCACCCAGGCCGAAGTGAGCTGCAGCGAAGAGCGCGGCCTGGACGTCAATGTGCGCCTGGGCGATGTGGAAACGGTCGAATCCACCCGCGACCGCGGCATTGCGGTGACGGTGTACTTCGGCAAGCGCAAGGGCAGCGCGAGCACCGCCGATCTGCAGGATTCCAGCCTGGAGTCCACTGTCGCGCAGGCCTGCGCGATTGCGCGCTATACCGAAGACGACGTGGCCGCCGGCCTGGCCGACCCGGAGCTGATGGCGCGCGACTTCCCCGAGCTGGACAGCTGGCACCCCTGGGCGCTGGACGCCGACACGGCGGTGGACCTGGCGCTGGCCTGCGAGACCGCCGGCCGCGACGCCGATGCCCGGATCAGCAATTCCGACGGCGCCTCCGCCAGCACCGGGCTCAGTCTGTCGGTGTACGCCAACTCGCATGGCTTCATCGGCCGCGAGCGCGGTACCCATCATTCGATCAGCTGCGCGCTGATCGCCGGCCAGGGCGACGGCATGCAGCGCGACGGCTGGTACAGCAGCGCGCTGGCACGCGAAGACCTGGAAGCGCCAGACGCGATCGGCCGCCATGCCGCCGAACGCACCCTGGCACGTCTGCAACCGCGGTCGTTGCCGACCGGCCAATTGCCGGTGCTGTTCGCGCCGGAAGTGGCGCGTTCGCTGGTCGGCCACCTGCTCGGCGCCGTCTCCGGTGGCGCGTTGTATCGCCGCGCCAGTTTCCTGCTCGACAGTGTCGGCACCACGTTGTTCCCGGACTGGTTCAACATCGAAGAGCTGCCGCATCTGCGGCGCGGCCTGCGCTCGGCCGCGTTCGATGGTGAAGGCGTGGCCACGCGGCGTTCGGCACTGATCAGCGACGGCGTGCTGCAGCGGTATGTGCTGGGCAGCTACTCGGCGCGCAAGCTGGGCCTGCAGACCACCGCCAACGCCGGTGGCGTGCACAACCTGCAGGTCACTGCCAACGCGGGCGATCTGACCGCGCTGATCGGCGGCATGTCGCGCGGTCTGCTGGTCACCGAGCTGATGGGCAACGGCGTCAATCCGGTGACCGGCGATTATTCGCGCGGTGCGGGTGGGTTCTGGATCGAAAACGGTGCGATCGCCTATCCGGTCGATGGCCTGACCATCGCCGGCAACCTGCGCGAGATGTTCGCCGGCATCGAGGCGGTCGGTAACGATGTGGACCCGCGCTCGCACGTCAAGATCGGCTCGGTGCTGATCAACCGCATGACCGTGGCCGGCGATAGCTGAACCGGCGACCCCGTCTGAGGTCTGCCATGCCTGACGGGCATGGTCGGCGGGCTGCGGGCTGGGCGGGGCGATGTGGCAACGCCGCCTGGGCGTTCGGCCAGCCGAGCGCGTCCCCGCCCCAGCCGCACGGCGGGTGCCTGTCCAGGTCGCAGCGACAACGGGTCGAACCCGACACCGCTGCGCCATGCCGCAACACTCTCGCTGGCGTCATCGCCTAAACGGAGGATGCGTGCTATCGCCCGTGGTAGGTGACTCAAACCAGACCATGTCTTCCTGCACTGGTCGTAGCCTGAATCGTTGTTATAGTCGGCCGCACCACACCCATGCATGGAAGACAGGATGAGCGACTTCGAGACACACACCGCACCGCCGCCGCCGCCGACCGGCACCAGCACGCCGTCGGAGGAGCGCACCCTGGCGCTGGCCGCGCATCTGCTCGGCATTCTGACCTCGGTCATCGGCGCCCTGGTGATCTGGCTGATCAGCAAGGACGCCAGCCCGTCCAAGCCGTTCGCCACCGATCAGGCCAAGGAAGCGCTGAATTTCCAGATCACGGTGATCATCGCGTACGTGGCTGCGGTGATCCTGGCCATGGTGTCGTTCGGCATTCTGTTCTTTGTGCCGACGCTGGTGTGGGTCGCCAACCTGGTGCTGTGCATCATGGCCGCGGTCAAGGCCAATAACGGCGAGCATTACCGCTATCCGTTCACGCTGCGCCTGATCAAGTAATCCGGCCGCG
This sequence comes from Xanthomonas sp. 3058, assembly GCF_014199765.1. Lineage (NCBI taxonomy): Bacteria > Pseudomonadati > Pseudomonadota > Gammaproteobacteria > Lysobacterales > Lysobacteraceae > Xanthomonas > Xanthomonas sp. 3058. The sequence continues at coordinate 100,714 of NZ_JACHOF010000011.1, forward strand.
TAACGCAAAGGCCCGGCATCGCTGCCGGGCCTTTGTCGTTTCAAGCGATGACGCGATCAGTTCTGCGCCGGGGTGTTCTCGGCGAAGTACTCGTGGCTGTCGGCGTTGGTGATCGCCTGGGCCGGGTTGCTGATCGCCAGGCTGCGCGCGCCGGACTGACCATAGACGCGGTCCTGCGTGCCGGCCACCACGGTGAAGTGGCTGGTCTCGTGCACCAGCGTGCCGGCCTTGGAGTCGGTGCCGGTTGTCGACGCACTCCAGAACGCGTTGCAGACATGGATCTCGTACGGCTGGTTCGGATAGACGTAGGCGAAGGCGTCCGCCAGATCCGCTTCGCAGCTGCAGTTGATCGTCAGCTGGCCGTTGTTCTGGTCCAGCGCGTTGTCGATATTGACGAAGTTGGAGCTGACCCGGCTGTAGCGCGAGGCGTTGTAGGCGCCGAACCAGGTGGTGTAGCGCGCGCCGGTGCTGCCGCCGTTGAGGTAGGTACGCGCGTTCTGCGAGTAGTTGCGTGCGGCAGTGACGGCACTGGCGGCCTGGTTGGTGCGGGTGGTGCTGCAGTTGAGGTAGTTGATGCCGTTGACCACGGCGGTCGGGCCGACTGCGAGCTGGCGCTGTACGCCACGACGTGCGCCGTCCAGCCAGACGGTGAGCGGGGTGCTGGTGGCCACGGCCGGCTGTCCGTTGGCCGCTTTCATCAGGCTGCCGTCGGCCAGTGAGGCGTATTGCAGCGACGAACGTACCTGGATGGTGTAGTTGCCGCTCGTGGACAGGTCGTAAGCGCCCGCCAGATCGACCTCGCCCTGCACGCTCTGGCCGGGCTTGAGGATGGTGAAGTCGGCCGCTTTGGGCAGGCCGCGCTTGACCAGACGTCCGGTGTAGGCCACCGGCGCGCCGTCACGGCTCACTTCCAGGATGCCGTTGTCCAGCGACTGCAGCGGCAGCTGATAGGTCGGCACGCGGGCGATCTGGCTGCCGTTATTGGTGACAGTCACCGCGATCTTGCCCTGGTGTCGCCCGGCCTGATCGGCAACCGGTGCCAGTTCGATGGTCAACGGAACCGGGCCGCGCGCGGACTGCGCCTGCGCCGATCCGAGCACGCCAACAACGGCCAGCGTGCCTGCTGCAAACGATGCGAAAAAAACGTTCTTCACCAGTGACTCTCCATGAGGTCGGGGGATGTCCGCGAACGCGGACACGTCAACCTAGGCAGAGTGAACAGACGCAACAAGAGAGCCAATTGATGCCGCATTTGACCTGTTCATGGTCACTGAATGACAAATGCGGACACGGATGATGACAATTCAGCTGAAATTTGCGTATCCGTTCACGCTTTGCAAGCCATCCGCATAAATTCCTGTGTGAAAAGTTACGTAAAGAGAAGTTTCATTTTGTGACGCGGTACGTCGCTTGCGTAAGGGCGCTCAACGCTCGCGCCGTGCACTGGCGCACGCTGTGCGCAACCGGCGGCTGCGATCGTTTGAACGACGCCGTTGCCGAGGCGTACGAGAGCGTGCGATGCGAGTCCGCTGGCAGCACGGGAGCGGCCGTGTCCTGTCCATCGGTTCCTGCGACATTGGCCGCCGTGGCTGCGGGCTGCGCTGGCGTGATCGGTCGTTCGTGCGCGGATCGGTGTCGGTGCCCTGTGTCTGCCTACCGGCGCGATGATCATGGCGCGCACGGCTCTACCCATGCCGGCCGATGACTGCGCATGCGCTGGTGACTGGGCGTGGGTCTGGCGGAGGGCGCCAGCACCAGAGGCGCCGCGCGGCGGTACCGGCGGCGCGGTCGCTTGAACGAACGCAGTGCTCTAGTGCGCGCGGTCCACCGCAAACCGGCCTAGCGTCGCCAGGGTGTCGCCGGGTGGGCCGTAAGGCTGCAGCACGTCGTGCATGCGCGTCGCCAACTCGGCCAATTTCGCCTTGGCACCGTGCATGCCGAGCAGGGCCGGGTAGGTGGACTTGGATTGCGCCGCGTCCTTGCCGACGGTCTTGCCCAGCTGTGCCGAGCTCGATTCCACGTCCAGGATGTCGTCGCGCACCTGGAAGGCCAGGCCCAAGGCATCGGCAAAGTCGTCCAGGCGCTGCTGATCGGCGGGTGCGGCGCCGCCGGTCAGCGCGCCCATGCGCACCGCAGCGCGGATCAGCGCACCGGTCTTGAGCGCATGCATGCGTTGCAGATCGGCGAGCGATTGCAGCTGACCGGTGGCATCGATATCCAGCGCCTGACCGCCGCACATGCCGGCGGCGCCGGCGGCCGTGGCCAGGCTCTGTAACCAGCCGACACGCAGCTCGGCGCTTGCCGGTGCGCTGGCCAACAGCTCGAACGCGCGCGTCTGCAAGGCATCGCCGGCCAGGATTGCAGTGGCTTCGTCGAAGGCGATGTGCACGGTGGGCTGGCCGCGACGCAGCGCGTCGTCGTCCATCGCCGGCAGGTCGTCGTGCACCAGCGAATAGGCGTGGATCAGCTCCACCGCCACTGCCGGCGTATCCAGGCGCTCTTCCTCGGCGCCGAACAGCGTGCCGGTGGCGTACACCAACAGCGGCCGCATGCGCTTGCCACCACCGAGCACCGCGTGACGCATCGCGGCGTGCAGCCGCTGTGGCGCCAGCACCGGGCTCGGCAGACAGGCGTCCAGGCTGCGTTCGGTGCGGGCGATCCAGTGGTCCAGCAGCGCGGAACTCACCTCAGCCGCCGTCCAGCGACGGCGGTTCGAAGGCTTCGGCAAGCTCGGGACGTGCAGGATCGCTCAGCATCCGCACGCGCAGCTCGGCCTGTTCCAGCGCCTGCTGGCAATCGCGGTACAAGCCGATGCCGCGCTCGTAGGCGGTGAGCGATTGCTCCAGGCTCAGCTCGCCCACTTCCATCTTCTGCACCAGCTGTTCGAGTTCTTCCAGCGACTGTTCGAAGCGGGCAACCGGGGATGTTTCGTTCGATGATTTCTTGACCATGACTAAAGTGTGCGGCGCGCACGCAGGTGGGTCAATGAATTCGCCTAGGTGCCGCTGCACCATTCCAGGCGCGCGTGGTTGTGCTGCAGCCAGGCGTGCAAGCTGGCCGAGACGACGCGATCGCCAGCGGCGAGCACCGTGTCGTGCGTGCATAGGATTGGCAGGCGTTGCCGCTGCCACGGCGGCAGGTCCAATGCCTGCAACAGGTGTTTGAGCTGGTGCGAATGGCTACGTTGCGGCAGCACGATGCGTTCGCCGCCCTGGCGCGCGCGCACCAGCAGCGGCTGCGCAAACCGCAGGCCGGGGCTGCCATGCAGCCGCAACTGCGCGCCATCGGGCAGCGCAAGCGGAGTTTGCCCATCCCATTGCGCTTGCCACTGCGCTGGCCATTCCGCACACGGGCGATGCAGGAACAGGCATTGCCGCCAACGGCGTACTTCGACCTGCTGCCAGGCAAAACGGGTATTCCGGTCCGGCGCGTCGTTGGCGATCTCGGTGTCCAGCGCGGCGACGCCGTGCGCGGGCAGCGGCGGCGCGCCCGCTGCGCTGACCCAGGCGCGCAGTAGCCGCGGTCTGCGTGTGGCCGGTTGGGTGCGCAGCCGCCGCAGGTCCAGCGCGCCGTCGCTGGTCAGCAGGCCGGGCAGCAGCGCCAGATCTTCGTGTAGCAGCAGGTCGCTCGCATCGGCGCACAGCTGCGCGCTGCGCGCCAGCGCGTCGGCGGCGTGCGGCCAGCGCTGGCGCAGCAGCGGCAGCACCTGCAGGCGCAGGAAGTTGCGGTCGAAGCCGGGGTCGGCGTTGCTTGGGTCTTCGATCCAGCGAAGTGCGTGCCGCTGCGCGTACGCCTGCAATGCGCTGCGCGGCAGCGCCAGCAGGGGACGCCACAGCTGGGCGTGGCCGAAGTCGCGCAATGGCCGCATCGCCGCCAGCCCGTCCGGGCCGGAGGCACGCAGCGCGCGCAACAGCAGGGTTTCGGCCTGGTCGTCGCGGTGCTGCGCCAGCGCCAGCCATTCGTCGGCGGCCAGCGCCTGGGCGAAGGCTGCGCGGCGCGCCTGTCGCGCCGCTGCCTCCAGCCCGTCGCCGCTGTCGCGAGGTACCTGTACGTGCAGAACCTGCAACGGGAGCGACAGCGCAGCGCAAAACGCGGTGCAGTGCGCGGCCCAGGCGTCGGCGTCGGCATGCAGACCGTGGTGGACGTGGACCGCGCGCAGCCCGGCACGCCGGTAATGCGGCTGTTGCGCCAGCGCATGCAGCAGCACGCTGGAATCCAGCCCGCCGCTGAAGCCGACCAGCACGGCGGCCGGCGCAGGCTCGGGCAGGGCGGCGGTTACCTCGCACTGCGGTGCGGGATGGGAGCGGGTGGTCATCGCACTACTTTAGAGGCTGGCACGGTGGCAGCGAAGCGCATCGGCGCTGCGCCGCCCCGTCCAGAGGGCGGCCGCCGTTCTACTGTCGCAGGACACTGCGATCGCCGGCCGTTGCCGCCCCGCCCGGCGACGGCCACGCGCATGCACCGGGACATCGGGATCGCCGCGTTAGCGGGGCGGCTGATCGCCCTTGCCGTGGTCTGACTCAATGCTGCGGCTGCGCTACCTCGCGGTTGCGGCGGTCGATGTAGTACCAGCGCCCGCCCTGCATCGGTGTGTATCCGTTGATGTCGGGCGTGCCCGGGCGGCAGCCGTCGCAGACCCGGGCCACGCCGTTGGCGAACGGCCAGGCGTAGCCATGGACCGGCGGGACCACTTCGCGCAGCCGCAGATCGTAGAAGCCGATACGGCCGTGGAAGACGCCGCGGGTGAGACCTTCGGTGAAAGCGTCCGGGCCGTTGTCCGACAGGATCACCGGCAGGCTGCTGCCGTCGGCGCGCACGTAGTAATACTGGTCCTTGACCAGAAGGACGGACAGGCCGTCGGCATCGAAGCGCAGCTGTTGCGCTACGTGCGACGACAGCCGCAGACGCCCGTCGCTGCCGACGCTGCAGCCGGGCACGATGGCATGATCGGCATTCGGATCGCCCAGTCGGCAAACTGCCTCGTCCTGCGCCCATCCTGAGGGCGCAATGACCACCGCCGCCAACGTGAGCAACGCCAAGGCTGCCCATCGCGGCATCCGGGGCCGCTTCGGCGATCGGATCATTTGGCAGCGGCGGCCGTCGTGTCGGCCACGAACGCGTCCGCTGCCGGCAGTTGGACCGGCACGCCGGCGCTGTCGCAGTTACCGGCCTTGCACAGGCGCTGACGCAGGCGCGGGGTGGCCTGGACGATGACGTGGTAGATCACGTTCTCTTCCAGCGTGCCGCGAAACGCCGCGCTGCCCGGGCCGGTCGCCCAGATGCCGACGTCTTCGCCGCCGTGGCTCTCGGACTTGGTCGGCACCAGCGATTCCTGCATATAGCTGGGCGCTTCGGTGTCGACATGGGTCAGGTCGGGGCGGCCGTGGGCCGGCTCGTTGCTGCTGGGTTCGTGCGGGTATTTCTTGGGGCCGGCCGGTTGCGCATTGCTGGCGCCGGTGTAGCCGGGGCCATTGGCGTAGCTCAGCGTGGTGTAGGGCTGGCCGGTGATGTCGGTGGCCAGTTGGGTGCGGTCGCCCTCTTCGCCGCCGGTGCCGCGCACCTTGCCCAGGATCGGGTTGCCGCGTACCGGGTAGCCGACGAAGTTGAGCGTATGCGAATGGTCGGCGGTGACGATGATCAACGTGTCCGGCGGCGCGGTCTGCACGGCGGTGCGCACCGCATCGGACAGCGAGACGGTTTCGTCCAGTGCGCGGTAGGCATTGCCGGCGTGGTTGGCGTGATCGATGCGGCCGCCTTCGACCATCAGCACGAAGCCATTGGGGTCGCGCGACAGCGACTGGATCGCGGTGCGGGTCATCTCGGTCAGGCTCGGCTCGCCCTCGGGCGTGCGGTTGCGGTCGTGATCGAACTGCATGTGGTCCGGCTCGAACAGGCCCAGCAGCGCGGGTGCGCCGGCGGCCGCGTGCAACTGCTGCGCGTTCCAGACGTAGGCGCCCTGCGGGTGCGCCTGTTTCCACTCGGCGACCAGATCGCGGCCGTCCAGGCGCAGGCCCACCTTGTCGTCGTATTCCGGGTCGCGCTCCTGCACGGTCTGGAACTGGCTGCGCCCACCGCCCAGTACCACCTGCGGGCCGCGGCCGTAGCGCGCGGTCGACAGCAGTTGCTGGGCGATGTCCTGGCAGCCGGCCGCACGAGCGGACTCCGGCAGGTCGGTATCGTTTTCCCAGTTGCGCTCCGTCGAATGCGCATACGTCGCCGCCGGGGTGGCGTGGGTGAGGCGGGTGGTGGTGACCACACCGGTGGCCATGCCGGCGCTGTCGGCCAGTTGCAGCCAGCTCAGCAGCCCCTTGCCCAGGCTGTCGGCGCAGTCGCTGCGGTTGCCGCTGCTGACGCCGATCGCGCCCATGTGCGACTTCACGCCGGTGGTGATCGCGGTCATGGTGCCGGCCGAATCCGGTGTCTGCGAATCGGTGTTGTAGGTCTTGCTGAAGGCAGTCGCGGGGAACTGCTCCCACGACAACAGGTTCTCTTCGCCCGGCCCGCCCTTGCGCTGGCCATCGAGAATGCGCGCTGCGGCCACCGTGGTCAGGCTCATGCCGTCGCCCAGGAACAGGATCACGTTGCGCGCCCGGCCGGCCATGGCGCCATTGCCGGCTGCACGCGCCGCGCCCGAGCGATACCACCACTGCGGCGTCTCGCCCGCAGGGTGCGTCACTTGCGGCACCTCCACGCGCACGCCGGCGGGTGCCGATGCGGAGGTGCCGGTGGTGGCGGCGCAGGCGGCCACGCACAGCGTGGTCAGGGCGGCGAGGGCAGGCAGGCGATAACGCATCGGCATCTAACTCGTGACTGAATCAACGCGCATTATGCCGGGATGCCTGGCGTCACACAGATGACACACCGCTGTTCCAGCCGTGGCCTCGCGGGCAGCGCGGGCCTGGGCTATGGTGCATGCACTTCCCCCCCGGATGATTCGACGCATGACAGTGGTCTCGGCCTGGTTGCGCATTCCGTTCTGGCAACGCGTGGTGGCCGGCTTCGTGCTCGGCGCGCTGGCCGGCTGGGCCATGGGCCCGGCGGCCGATGTGTGGTTCGGCCCACTCGGCGATCTGTACGTCACCCTGATCAAGATGATCGCGATCCCGTTGGTGTTCTTCGCGGTGATCAATGCGATCTCCTCGCTGCACGGGCAAAAATCGGTCGCCGCGCTCGGTGGGCGCACGTTTCTATGGTTCGTCATCACCGCGGCATTGGCGGTGGGCGTGGGCCTGGCTGTCGGCACCTTGATGCAACCGGGCGCCGGTCATTTCAGCTTGAGCGTGGACTCGGCCTGGAAACCACGCGATGTGCCCAGCCCGATCCAGGTGCTGCTGGACGTGGTGCCCTCCAACCCGTTCTACGCACTGACCGGTATCGGCACCAAGACCAACGCGGCCGGCGAAACCGTGCTGGCGGCCGGGCGCGGGTCGATCCTGCCGGTGATCTTTTTCGCCGCGCTGCTGGGCTTTGCGATGGTCAAGCTCGGCGAGCGGGTGGCCGAGGCGCGCAAGCTCACCGGGCAGCTGAGCGACATCATGATCCAGGTGACGCGCTTCGTGCTGGAGATGACCCCGCTGGGCACCTTCGGGCTGATCGCCGGCCTGGTCGGCAGCTATGGCTTCGAGAAGCTGCTGCCATTCGGCAATTTCGTGCTGGCGCTGTATGTGGCCTGCGCGATCCATATCGTGGTGGTCTACAGCAGCCTGTTGCTGTTGCACGGATTGAATCCGTGGAAGTTCTTCCGCGGCGCCGCGCCCGGCATGCAGGTGGCGTTCGTCAGTTCGTCGAGCTTTGCGGCGATGCCGGTGGCGATGCGCTCGATCACGCATAACCTGGGCGTCAGCAAGGACTACGCCGCGTTCGCGGTGCCGCTGGGCGCCAGCATCAAGATGGATGGCTGCGGCGCGATCTTCCCGGCCTTGTGTGCGGTGTTCATTGCCCAATACACCGGCGTGCCATTGACCGCCAATCAATACTTCGTGGTGTTGATCGCCTCGGTGCTCGGCAGCTTCGGCACCGCCGGCGTGCCAGGCACTGCGGTGATCATGGCCACGGTGGTGTTGAGCGCAGCCAACCTGCCGCTGGAAGTGATCGGGTACCTGTACGCCATCGACCGCATCCTCGACATGATGCGCACCATGACCAACGTGACCGGGCAGATGCTGGTGCCGGTGCTGGTGGCAAAGGAAACCGGCCTGCTCGACAAGGAGGTCTACGAATCGGCATCCACCAACGTGGGGCTGGAAGATCCGCCCGCCGACAACGCCAAGCCGCTGCGCTGAGCGCAACGCATGACGGCTGGATTGCCCGTGTTGCGTGAGTGCCTGGCGCAACTACCTGCGCTGGACAGCGTCGATGGCGTGTTCGTTCAACGCACGCTTGCCGAAGATCCGTTCGAGGATCGCTATCTGGACGTGCGGCGCAAGGAAGGCCGGTTGTATACCGATGCGCAGGTCCGCAGCCTGCCGCGCCCCAGCGGCAAGCTCGGTACCAGCCTGGAATGGCAGGTGCGCGCGCTGTCCAGCAGGTTGCTGGTACAGCACCTGCAAGCACGCGCCGGCGAGGGCGCCATTCTGGAACTGGGGTGCGGCAACGGCTGGTTATCGCAGCTGCTGGCGCAATCGCTGCAGCGCGACGTGTGCGGCATCGACGTCAATCGCACCGAGCTCACGCAGGCCGCGCGCGTCTTCGGTCACGACCAACGGCTGAGCTTTGTCGCTGCCGATATCCAGACCTTTGCGCTGCCGCACGCTGTCTTCGACGTCATCGTGGTGCCGGCGTGCATCCAGTATTTCGCGGATCCTGCTGCGCTGATGCGCCGCCTGCTTGCGCAGCTGCGCGACGGCGGCGAGTTGCACATCCTCGACAGCCCGCTGTATCCAGACCGGCAACGTGCCGACCAAAGCGCTGCACGCAGCCTGCGCTACTTCACCGGTCTGGGCATGCCGGCATTGGCCGGGCAATATCACCAGCACACCTACGCCGCCTTCGATGCGTTTGCAGTGCAATGGCTGTTCGATCCGCGTCGTCTGCGTGCGCGTGTGCGCCGCATGCTCAAGCTGCGCCAGCCGCATTTTCCATGGTTGTGTCTTCGCAAGCAGGACAACCAGGGACGGTAACCCGGCGGGGTCATCGCCCTTGGATGGCCTCCATCAACGTCGTTGCTTGCGGCGCCTTGTGCTGCGCGAACGCGCCGACCACGATAACGAACGTCAGCACGCCGATCAGCGGCCATAGCGTGTGGCGAACGCACAACCACCACCAGCCTTGCGCCTGCACGCCGCGCATGCGTCGATACAGCCCACCTGCCAGCGCCGCGTCTACCAGAAGCTCGGCCATCAAGACTGGCGCCGACCACACCACCCAAGCGGCAGCAACGATTGCGACTGCGGCGGCGGCCAGCACTGCCAAGATCGCCAAGATCGGCAGTCCGGCTTCGCCATCGACGAAGTCGGGGAGTGCGCCGTGGCCGGAAACATCCGAAGTGACGGATGGCGCGCTCCACGTGCCGGAACGACTCGCGCCGGCGGAGTTGCCGCCGTGGCCGGCCCATCCCGAGGTGTCTTGCGCCGCGCTGCTGCCGAGGTCGACGCAGTCGCCCGCCAGTTCGCCGTCTACGTCGTTGCGCCAGCGTACCCATGCCCACATCAGCAGCAGGAACAGGCCATAGGCGACCAGCGTCGCCATCGTGTAGCGCACCGCCATCGCATCGACGCCAGCATTGCGCAGCAGGAACGAGGCCAGCAGCCCGCCTGTCGCCGTGATCAACACGATGGCGCTCATCTGCAAGCGCGGCCAACCGTCGCGTTCCAGATGCCGCCGCGCATGCTCGATGGTGAATCGTCTTCGGTCCGACATGACGCGCTGCTTCCTGCTGCGGGCGGCCTTGCCCGGATGCCGAGAGTAAGTGACTTTCGCTAGCGCGTGTACGCGCGTTGCTGCAGATGTGCCACCTGTCCGTGCACCGGTGGTCGATGACGATCCGGCTAGCCTGAAGCAGGCGATTGCGCACCAAGGCCCGAGACGCACGCCTCCGGTGCGTGTAAGTCTGGTAATCAGGTGCGGCGGGCATGAGAGACCTGCAAGGCCGGCGCAGGGACGTGCTTTCCGTGAGCGCATCCTAGTGCGCGAGGCAGATCCCTTCAACACACGCGCATGGCACACTTTCAGCTCATTTCCTTGCGAGAGCGTGCAGTGATTGGCCAACAACGTGATCTGACATTTCGTTTTCTGGCCGAGCCCAGCGACGTCAACTTCGGCGGCAAGGTGCATGGCGGGGTGGTGATGAAGTGGATCGACCAGGTGGGATTTGCCGCAGCCAGTGGCTGGAGCGGGCATTACTGCGTCACTGTGGCAGTGGGCGGCATTCGCTTCGTGGCGCCGGTGCGGATCGGCGATCTGGTCGCGGTGTCGGCCAAGCTGGTCTACACCGGGCGCACCAGCATGCATTTCGCCATCGATGTGCGGGCGCGCAGCCCGATGGGCGGCGACGCGCGCCTGTGCACGCATTGCATCATCGTGTTCGTGGCGATGGACCCCGATGGTGTCTCAGCGGTGGAGGTTCCTTCATGGCAGCCCGACACCCCGGAAGATCAGCGTCTGGCCGAGTACGCGCTCAAGGTGATGGAACTGAGCAAGGGCATCGAGGACACCATGGCGCATTACAAGGCCGATGTTGCGCGTTGATCGCGCAAGCCCATGGACCACAAAAAAGGCCGCGGGATCGCCGCGGCCTTCGTCTGTCATGCAGTTGAATCGGTCACCAGATCAGAGCACCCGGCGCGCCTGGATGAACTTTTCGCTCCAGTAACCGCTGGCCAGCGAATCCACGCGCACGTCCTTGCCGCGGCTGGGCGCATGCAGGAACTTGCCGTCGCCGACTACCAGGCCCACGTGGTCGATGCGACCGCGCTTGCCGAAGAACACCAGGTCGCCGGCCTTGAGCGCGCTCGGGTCCTTGATCAGTTCGGCCGACTCGTCGCGGGCGATGTCGCGCGAGACGCGCGGCAGGTCGATGCCGAGGGCGGTCTTGAACACGTAGCCAACCAAGCCGCTGCAATCGAACCCTTCGGTGGATTCGCCGCCCCACACGTACGGGGTGCCGAGCAAAGCCATGGCGCGTTGCAGGATCACTTGCACACGGCTGTCGGCAACGGCGTTCTGAGCGGCATTGACTGCGCTCTGCGAAACGTCGTAATTGGCCAGCAGGCGGCTGAGGTCACCGGCGAACATCGCCGAGCGGTCCATCAGCGGAATGGCGTCGTTGGCGGCCAGATGCGGAAGCAGGGCGGCCAGTGTTGCGGTGGCAGCGGCGTCGGCGCGGCTGCGGGTTGCGGCTTTCTCGGCGGCGACGGCGCTGTCTGGCGTGGTCGTCTGCGGAGCGGGTGGCACGCCGTTAGCGGTCTGCGCCAGGGCGGGAAGGGCAGCTAACCAGAGAGCGGTGGCGCATAGCAGGCCGAGCGGTTTCCGATGCGGAAGCGGTGCGGCGCCAGTTTTGATCTGTTCGTCGTTCGTCACGCGGGAATCACAATTCTGCTGTCGATGCGGGATGATGCCTTGGTGAAAGAATCATGAAGTTCAAAAAAGGTTAAATTTCCGTTTTATTACTTGTGATGCACGTCACATTTCAAAGTAATACGCGTTTTGAACCTGAATAATGGTCACGCCAGTAGGCGCCATCCAGGAAATCCAGGCGGACGGTACCGCCGGTGTTGGGGGCATGTACGAAGCGGCCTTCACCGACATAAATGCCGACATGGGTCACGTTGCCGCTTGAACCGAAGAACACCAGATCGCCGGTCGCCAATTTCTCCGGAGGAATTTTCGGGCCCTGCACCGCAGCCAATTCGCGCGAGGTACGTGGCAGCGACAATGCCAGCACGTCTTTATAGACATACGTGACCAACCCGCTGCAGTCGAAGCCGGTTTCGGGCGTGTTGCCACCGAAGCGGTACGGCGTGCCGACCAGACCCAACGCACGCATCAGGATGTTGTTGGCGGCGGCCGGGTTCGACGCAGGCACCTGCGGCCATACCCGCGCCGCTGGCGACGGGGCGGCGGGGCGGCGGACCGGCGCTTGCGCGCAACCGCCCAGCAGCAGGAGCAGCCCCAGCAACAGGCTGGTCGCTGCACGACGGGCGGGAGCGGCGGAAACTGGCGTGATATGCATGGAGCCGGGATAATGGGCGGTTCGAAAGGTCGCCATGATGGCGGCGCACCCGGCGGCCGACAAGCCGTCCTCCACCGTCTGCCACCGGGCAGCCTATTCAGAGTCAGGCATGAAGATCGAAAAAGACAGCGTCGTCCGCTTCCACTACACCGTTTCGGAGATTGGCCAGGAGCCGATCGAGAGCTCCAAGGAGCGTGACCCGTTGGCGATCATGGTTGGCCACGGCAACATCATTCCCGGTCTGGAAGCGGCCATGATGGACAAGGAGGCCGGCGAGAGCTTCGGCGTGGACGTCAAGGCCGACGAAGCCTATGGCGAATACCGCGAAGGCCTGAGCCAGCGCGTGCCCAAGAAGCACTTCGGCGCCACCAAGCTGGTCCCGGGCACGCAGGTGGTGTTGCAGACCAATTTCGGCCCGCGCGCAGTGACGGTGCAGAAGGTCGGCATGAGTGTGGTCGACGTCGATCTCAACCATCCGATGGCCGGCAAGGATCTGCACTTCGACGTGGAGATCATCGAGGTGCGTGAAGCCACCCAGGAAGAGCGCGACCACGGGCATGTGCATGGCGAAGGCGGCCATCACCACTAAGCGCGGCCGACAAGACCACGACGCAGCCGTCAGACGGGCGCGCCGATGCCCGGAATCGGCATGCATCATGCGGACACTCCGGTTGTAAGCGCGCCGTCCGCAACAGGGTGACGACCACTCGCTCTGTTTTTAGTCACCCATCTGCGCAGGCGTGAACATGTCCTTGTCGCCGGCAGACGGGTGCGAGCAGTGCGGGGCATCGGCATGTGCGGTGTGTGTGCCGATTCCCAAGCGCCTTTCGTGTTCGTCTGACGGCCCGCTCGCTGGATGTTTCGTCGGCGACGTTGCATCGTTGCTGTGTCGTGTAGACGGCCCGCCCCTCGGCGGGCTGTTTGCATTCTGTCCCTTGCGAGCGCCGCGCCCTGCTATCCGAGCCAACATGACCACACGCGATCTTCTGCTGCCCATTGCTGCGACCGAGCGCATCGTCGTGCTGGACGTGCTGCGCGGCTTTGCGCTGTTGGGCATCCTGCTGATGAACATCGAAGCCTTTGTCGGCCCGCTCGATCTGGCGGTCACCGGCGTGGAGCCGCACTGGCACGGCGCCGACCGGGTGGCCGATGCGTTGATCTACATCTTCGTGCAGGGCAAGTTCTACACGCTGTTCTCGCTGTTGTTCGGCATGGGCTTTGCGGTGATGGCGCAACGCGCCGAGCAGGCCGGGCGCCCGTTCCTGGGCATGTATTTGCGGCGCACGCTCGGGTTGCTGGCGATCGGGCTGGCCCATGCAGTGCTGCTGTGGTCCGGCGACATTCTGGTGACCTACGCATTGCTGGCACTGCTGTTACTGACGGCACGCTCGGTGCCGACGGCGACGCTGCCGTGGCTTGCCGGGCTGGTCTATCTGTGTGCCCCTGGATTGATGCTGTTGTACGGGCTGGTGGGCATGTTGACTCAGCTCGATCCGGCAGCTGCAGCGGATTGGAATGCCGCCACGGTCGATGCAGCGCGACAGGCGCTGGCAAACGTGCAGGCGCAACGTGCGGCCTTCGGCAGCGGCACCTATCTGCAGGCCACGCTGCAACGCTGGCATGACACGCAGCAGGCGATGACCGGGCTGAGCATCAATGGCCCGGCGATGCTGGGGATGTTTCTGTTCGGTAGCTGGTTTGTGCGCAGCGGCGCCATCGCCGCACCGGAGCGCTTCCCGCGTCTGTTCCAGACCTTGCGTTATGGCGTGTTGCCCTTGGGGCTGGGGGTGATGCTGGCGAGTTACATGCTGGAGCCGTGGATGGATCCTGCGCGTCTGGACCTGCGCCTGTCGGGCGCCGCCGCCTTGTCGCTGATTGCCGGCCCGCTGATGAGCCTGGGGTATGCGGCGTGGGTGGTGCGCCTGGCGCCGCACCTGGCATGGCTTGCGCCTGCCGGACGCATGGCGCTGACCAACTACCTGATGCAATCGGTGGTTTGTACGTGGATCTTCTACGGTTACGGGCTGGGGTATTTCGAACAGTTGCCGCGCGTGTGGCAACTGCCGTTTGCGCTGGCGGTGGTTGTAGTGCAGGTCGTGTTGAGTCGCCTGTGGCTGCGCTGGTTCCGCTTCGGGCCGATGGAATGGCTGTGGCGCAGCGTGACCTATCTGCATGCGCCGCCGATGCGGCGCGGCGTGCGCTAGCGCGCAAGGCAGCGCGCGCGTCGATGTGTTGGTGCCGGGACGTCCTCACGTCTGGCTCGCAGCCGGGCGTGGCATGCTCGGCGGCAGTATCAGCACTGCAAGCAGACAAAGAATGGCCGATCCGATGACGCGCCGCGCACCTGCGCGGAGCCTGCACCCTTACCGCGCGGGGCGTCCTGCATGAGCATGCGTTACGACTACGATGTGGTGATTCTCGGTGGCGGTTCCGGCGGACTGGCCGCCGCGTTTCGTGCAGCGAAATACGGCGCGCGTGTTGCGATCATGGAGCCGAACGAGCTGGGTGGCACCTGCGTCAATCTCGGCTGTGTGCCGAAGAAGGCGATGTGGCTGGCGGCCGATCTGGCCGGCAAGATCGAACTGGCGAGCGCACTCGGCTTCGATGTGCCACGCCCGACCTTGGCGTGGCAGGAGTTGGTGACGCACCGGCAGGGCTACATCGCCAACATTCATGCAAGTTACCGCCGCCGTCTCGACGAGGACGGGGTGGTGCTGATCCCACAGCGCGGCGTCCTGCACGACCGCCACACCCTCATGGGCGGCGATGGCGTGACGGTGACAGCCGAGCACATCGTGATTGCCACCGGTGCGCATCCAGCGCGCCCCGGCGTACCCGGCGCCGAACACGGAGAGGTCTCCGATGACTTCTTCAATCTCTGTCATGCGCCTGCGCAGGTGGCCATTGTCGGTGGCGGTTATATCGCGGTGGAAATCGCCGGGTTGTTGCAGGCGCTCGGCAGCCGCGTGCACCTGTTCGTCCAGGGCGCTCGCTTGCTGGAGCGCTTCGATGCCGAACTGACGTTGCAACTGGCCGACAACCTGCGCCATCTGGGGGTGCGTTTGCATTTCGGCTTTACCACCACCGGTCTGCAGCGCGATCAGGAAGGGCGGTTGCGTGTGCAAGGGCATCCGGCGCACACCAGCGAGCAGGGCAACGAGGTGT
Organism: Xanthomonas sp. 3058; assembly: GCF_014199765.1. NCBI lineage: Bacteria > Pseudomonadati > Pseudomonadota > Gammaproteobacteria > Lysobacterales > Lysobacteraceae > Xanthomonas > Xanthomonas sp. 3058. The sequence goes on from NZ_JACHOF010000011.1 coordinate 116,048, forward strand.
TCGACAAGGTGTTCTTCGCCGTGGGGCGGCGCGCCAACACGGCCGGGCTTGGCCTGGACACCGTCGGTGTGACGCTGGGCGACAAGGGCGAGGTGGTGGTGGACGAGGGCCAGACCACGACGGTGCCCAACATCCATGCCATTGGCGATGTCGCCGGCAAGGTAGGGCTGACGCCGGTGGCGATCGCAGCCGGACGCAAGCTGATGGATCGCCTGTTTGGCAATCAGCCGGATGCGCGCATGGACTACGACGGCGTGCCGAGCGTGGTGTTCTCGCATCCGCCGCTCGGGCAGGTCGGGCTGACCGAAGAGCAGGCGCGCGCACGGCACGGCAGCCAGGTGCGCATTTATCGCAGTAACTTCCGTCCGATGCTGCACGCGCTGGCCGATGCGCCGCAACGCAGCCTGTTCAAGCTGGTCTGCGTGGGTGACCAAGAGCGTGTGGTCGGCGTGCACCTGCTGGGCGAAAGCGCCGACGAAATGCTGCAGGGGTTTGCGGTGGCGGTGAAGATGGGCGCGACCAAGCGCGACTTCGACGAAACCGTGGCGATTCATCCCACCTCGTCCGAAGAGATCGTGTTGATGCATTGAGTGATGTGCTGCTGGAGCCAAGCAGCGCGTTGAGCCCTCTCCCGGCAGGAGAGGGGTTTGTGATCCCTTGACTGGCGCCTTGCCTGATGTCGAAGCCTCGCCAACCGACGACCGATACGGCAGCCAAGCCAACGGCGCGTGGTGTGTCCGACGCCGCGGTGCCTTCCGGCGAGCAGGCCCGGCTGCGCATCCTCGCAGTGATCCGTGCGATCCCTTCCGGCGAGGTGGCCGGCTACGGCGACGTCGCGACGCGCGCGGGCCTTCCGGGCCGCGCGCGGCTGGTGGCACGCGTACTCAGCGGTAACGACGACCCGCAGCTGCCGTGGCACCGTGTACTGCGGAGCGATGGCCGGATCGCGTTGCCGGAAGGCTCGTCGGGCTATCGCGAGCAATGCCGGCGCCTGCGCGCAGAAGGGGTGCAGGTGGAGCGTGGGCGTGTTCGTCGTGCCAGCGCCGCGCAGCGGCTGGACGCGGCCGTGTGGGGGCCTTCATAAGCTTGCCGTTATGATGGTTGGCATTCCAAAGGATGCTGCCATGCTGCCCAAACTGCCGCCCGTCACCAAAGCGCTGTTGATCGCCAATATCGGCGTGTTCCTGTTGCAGTGGGCGTTGGGCGACCTGGGTGCCGGCCTGCTGCCCTCCGATGCGGCGCTGTCGTCACTGATGCTGTGGCCGATCTCCAACGGGTTCGATGCGTTCTCGCCTGGCGCCAGTTTCATGCCGTGGCAGCTGCTGACGTACGCGTTCTTGCACGGCAGTTTCAATCATCTGTTCTTCAACATGCTGGCGCTTTTCATGTTCGGTGCGCCGCTGGAGCAGACCTGGGGCCAGAAGCGCTTTTTGACGTATTACCTGGTCTGTGTGGCCGGTGCCGGTGTGTGTCAGCTGCTGGTGGCCTGGTTCCTGCAAAACGGCATGCCGGTGGTGGGTGCGTCCGGTGGCGTTTTCGGGCTGTTGCTGGCCTACGGCATGCTGTTCCCCAATCAGCGCGTGATGCTGCTGTTTCCACCCATCCCGATGAAGGCGCGCACCTTCGTGCTTGTGTTCGGCGCGATCGAGCTGGTGCTGGGGGCAACCGGTTGGCAGCCGGGTGTGGCGCACTTCGCGCATCTGGGCGGCATGTTGTTCGGCTGGCTGCTGATCCGTCATTGGCGGGGGCAGTCGCGGTCCGGTGGTGGCAAGGGTGGACGCAAGCCGCCCTTGCGCGTGGTGCGTTAAGCGCTAGCGGCACGAGGGCTGGCCTGCGCTTGCGCGGTGAAGCGGATCCGTGGCGTCGGGTAACGCCTCATCGCGCACTGGACCGTGTGCGGATCAGCCGCGGCGCTGCGAGGTAGAGCCAACGCGAGCGACAGACAAAAAAAGAGCGCGGACGCCGCGCTCTTTTTTTATTGCCGATACTGATCCGGTGTCAGAAATCAGCGCCAGACCTTGATCTGCTCGGCATCCACACGCTGCATCGGCTGGCCCGGCTTGCAGCTGAAAGCGGCACCGAACTCCGGCAGGTTGGACAGCGGGCCGTTGGTACGCCACTGGCCCGGCGCACGGATGTCGGCGCTTGCACGCTGCACCGCTTCGTTCGGCGACAACTGCTGTGCCCACAAGCCGGCCCAGGCAGTGAAAAACGCCTGCTTGTCGGCTTCGGTTGCCGCCGGCTGGGCCTTGCTGAAGGCCTGCCAGGCCAGTTCGACACCCGCCAGGTCGGCCAGGTTTTCCTCGGCGGTCTGTGCGCCGTTGACCTTGACGTTGGGCACGCCCGGATACGGATACGCCGCGAACTGACTGGCCACCTTGCCGGTCAGCAGCGTCCAGCTGTTCTTCTCGGCCGGCGTCCACCAGCTGCGCAACTCGCCCTTGGCATCCACCAGCGAACCCTTGGCGTCGATGGCACGGGTGATTTCGTGCGCGACCAGCGCGCCGTATGCGCCGTACTGCGCGGCCGGCGTGCCGCCGCTGGTCAGCACCGGCGGCTGCAGCACCGCGGCGGTGACGATCAGGCGGTTCTGGGCGATGTCGTAGGCCACCGCCGGCTGCTGCGGCAGCACGTCCCAGCGACGGTCCGCGTTGCCCTTGCCGATGCGCTTCATTTCCTCGCGGTGACGCCAGGTCGAGGCGATCAGCATATTGCCGCCGAAGCTGCCACGGCCCATCGGCTGCACGGTGTAGTCCAGATCGCGGCGCGGTGCGCCGACTTCGATCTTCATCGCAGCCAGCTTGGCCTTGGCTTCGGCGATCACCTCGCCGTTGCCCCAACCGGTACGCTCCAACGCGGCCAGCTGCGCGTCGCGCACCTGATCGGCGATGGCTTCGGCCTGGCGGCGGTTGTCGCTGCTCAGATAGCGCGCCACGTATTCGCGACCCAGCATCGGCCCGGCAGCGATGTTGATCGCGTCCAGCACCTGCTGCCAACGCTGCGGCGGCAACGCGTCACCACGCAGCAGGCGGCCGCGGAACTGGTACTCGGCATCGCTGAAGCTCTTGGACAGGTACGGCGCCATCGCATCGCCCACGCGCCAGCGCAGGTAGGCCTTCCACTGGTCCGGCTTGATGCTGACGATCATGCTGTCGAGCTGCTTGAACATGGCCGGGTCGGCCATCGACACCAGGTCGTCCTTGACGCCTTGCGCTTCCAGGAAGTCGGCCAGGCGCAGGTTCTTGTACTGCTTGGTCAGCTCCTTGGTGGCGATCGGGGCGTAGTTGTTGAACGGGTTGTTGATGCCCTGCACCGACTGCGCGCTACGTGCCAGCGCGGTTTCGATCTGCAGCACGGAGGCGGCATCGGCATCGAGCTTGTCGGCCGGGGTGCCGGTCAACGCCAGCACCTGCTTGACGTAGGCGCGGTAGCGGCCCATCAGCGCCTGGGTGTCGGCATCGGTGCGGGTGTAGAACGCCGGATCTGGCAGGCCCATGCCGCCCTGCATGAAGTAACCGATGTGACGGTCGAGCGCCTTCAGGTCCACGTCCGGGCCGAAGTTGAAGCCGACCGGGATGCCGACCTGATGCAGCGCGGCGATCGAAGCGGGCACATCCTTGGCCTTCTTGATCGCGTCGATGCGCGACAGCAACGGCGCGATGGGGTTGGAGCCGTCTTTTTCCACTGCCGCCTCGTCCAGGCCGCTGGCCCAGAAGTCGCCGAGCAGCTTCTGCACGTTGCCTTGCGGGGTCTTCATCGCCGCGTCCAGCAGCTCGCGCTGCTGCGCCAGCGCGCGTTCGGACAACTGGCCCAGCGCGGTGACCGCACCGGCCTGCGGCACCGGGTTGCTCTTGAGCCAGCCGGCGTTGGCGTAGTCGTAGAAATCGGAGCAGGCGGCAGGCACGGCCGGTGCCTTGGGGGCGGCCTTCTTCTTGCGAGCGGCGTCGGCGTCGGGGGCGGACAGCAGCGTGATCAGGCTGAAGCCAAGAGCGAGGGCAAGCGGACGAATGGTGGGCATCGAGAAGAAGGGTGGCCAGAGTGAAGTCGGCGGAGTTTAGCAAGGCTGCGCGTCGTGCAGGCGGGCATTGACCGCCGGTTGCCCTCGGTGGGCACCGCTTGCATGAACGCGACAGGCCCGCGGGTGCGGGCCTGTCAGGAGCGCAAGGGAACCGAAAGCGCTTGTGCCCGGCTACCAGATCACCACGCGGTCCTTGTCTGCGCGCACCATCGCATCGCCGGGTTTGCACGAAAACGCGTGCGCAAAGGCCGGCATGTTCGATGGCGCGGCAATGGCGCGCAGATTGCTGGGCGAATGCGGGTCAGATGCCAGATAGACCCGCTGTTGCTGCTCGCGCACCTGCTCACGCCAGTTGCGCGCAAAACCCAGGAAGAACCGTTGCTCCGGACGGTATCCATCGATCGTGAGCGTACGCTCGGGATGCTGATGCAACGCCGTTTGCAGCGCATCGTAGGCGACATTGATTCCGCCAAGGTCGGCGATATTTTCGCCCAGGGTCAACCTGCCATTGACGTGCAGCTCGGGGTGGCTGGACAGTGGCACGTAGGCATCGAACTGTTTGACCAAGGTGTCGGCGCGTTGCTCGAACGCCTTGCGATCAGCGGGCGTCCACCAGTTGACGTTGTTGCCGCCGCCGTCGAATTGCCTGCCCTGGTCGTCGAACCCATGGGTGGCCTCGTGCCCGATCACCGCGCCGATGGCGCCATAGTTCACTGCGTCGTCGGCATCGGCATCGAAGAACGGAGGTTGCAAGATCGCGGCCGGAAAATTGATGGTATTGGTGCTGGGGCTGTAATACGCATTGACGGTCTGCGGCGACATCGCCCAGCGCTTGCGGTCGGTTGGCTTGCCGATCTGCGCGATGTCGTAGTGGTAGTTGAACTTGGCTGCGGCTTGCAGATTCTGGTAGTAGGCGCCCGGAACGATCTCCAGCCCCGACCAGTCGCGCCAGGTGTCGGGGTAGCCGATGTTGGGCAGGAACGTATTCCACTTGGCGATCGCCTTGGCCTTGGTTTCGGCGCTCATCCAGTCGACATTCTCGATGCGTTGCTTGAGCGCGTTGCGCACGTTGTCGACCAGTTCGGTGGCGCGCTGTTTTGCTTCGGGCGTGAACACCTTGGCCACGTAGAGCTGACCCAGGCCTTCTCCCATGACACTGTCGACTGCGCCCAGGACGCGCTTCCAGCGCGGCCGTTGTTCCGGCTGCCCGGACAGCGCCTTGCCGTAGAACGCGAAGTTGTTGTCGACGAACGCCTTGCTGAGGTGCCTGGACGCCGCATCGATGGCGTGGAAGCGCAGATAGGCCTGCCACTGGGCAATCGGTGCACTGGCCAACTGCCGGTCGAACGCTGCAAAGAAGCGCGGCTGCGACAGCGAGAACCCGGTGCCGATGTCCACGCCTTGGGCGGCGAAGAATGTCTGCCAGGAAAAGTGCGGCGTGAGCTTGTCGGCCTGTGCAAGGCTGACGAAGTGATACTGGTTGTCGGGTTGGCGTGCGTCGGTGGGAGCAAGCGATGCGGCGGCCAGTCGCGATTCCAGTGCCATCACGTCCTTTGCCTGCACCTTGGCCGCATCGGCACTGCTGCCGGTGAGCTCGAACGATTTGATGATGTAGGCCAGATACGCCTCGCGGATGGAGGCATGCTCGGGGGCGGTGTAGTAGTCCTTGGTCGGCAGGCCCAACCCGCCTTCGTTGGCAAAGGCGATCTGCTGCTGTGCATTGTGGAAGTCGGCACCTGCACCGAACTCGAAGACGTTGCCATCGCCTTGTGCATACCGCTGTGTGATGTAGTCGGCCACATCCTTGCCGGATCTCAACGCGGCAATCGCATCCAGTTGCGCACGGATGGGGTGATCGCCCGCCGCCTCGATGGCGGCTTCATCCATGCCGGAGGCGTATAGCAGCCCCAGCTTGCGCGCGAGCGGATCGGCCTGTGTTTGCGCCTGTTTTGCTGCATCTTCGACAATCTGTCGCTGAGTAAGCAGGCTCTTCTCGGCCAACACATCGAACACGCCCCAGCTGGTGCGGTCTGCGGGAATGGGGTTGGCTTTCTTCCACGGACCGTTGACGAAGTCGTCCAGGTTCTTGCACGCGTTCGTGGTCTGATCCAGCTCGCTGATGTCGAACGCCGGCGTTTCCGGTGTTGCAGATGGCAGCGCAGCTGTCGGTGCAGGCTTGGCAGCATCTGTCTGTGCGCTGCTGTCGTCGGGCGCGCGTTTGCAGCTTGCCAGCGAGACGATCAATGCCAGGGCGAGCGTAGAAGTCTTGAGGGATGACATGGACGTCGGCCGCAGAGAAGAACGTCGAGCATAAGCGGACGCTGCCTTGCGGACGTACGTGTTGAGCTTTGTTGAGGCTTGAATTCAAGCTGGGTGTGGCTGGTAGGAGTCCTGCGTGGCGCCGGATATCTGGTGGACGTCACGAAGGACAAAAACCGGCGATGCGGGCGCGCAGACGGCGTTGTTGGCGAAGTACTTGTGGCATCGTGACATGACCGAAGCGACTACGTGTTACTGCATGCCTGAGGACGGTGCCGCGATGCAGCAGGCAAGCTGCGCGACGCAGCTGGATTGACAGGCATCGCACACTGAAAAAACTGCAGGCTGCCGCAAAAAAAAACGGGCGACGATCCACTGATCGCCGCCCGCGTCTTTGAAACCAGTGCGCTATCGCGCGATTACCAGATCACAACCTGCTGATCGCCCTGGCGCACCATGGCATCGCCCGCCTTGCACGAGAACGCGGCGGCGAATGCCGGCATGTTCGACGGCGCGCCGATGGCGCGGAAGTTGGCTGGTGCGTGCGGATCGGTCTTCAGGCGCACCACCAGTTCTTCCGGGGTGAAGTTGCGGCGCCACACCGTGGCCCAGTTCAGGAAGAAGCGCTGGTCGCGGGTGATGCCGTCGGTCTTGGGATCGTCCTTGCCGGCGGTGGCGGTTTTCATCGCGTCGTAGGCAGTATTGAGGCCGCCCAGGTCGGCGATGTTCTCGCCCAGGGTCAGGTCGCCCTTGACCTTGTCGCCGGCCGGGGTGCGATAGCCGTCGAACTGCGCGACCAGCTTGCCGGTGCGCGCCTTGAACGCGTCCAGATCCTTCTGCGTCCACCAACCCGGATCGGCGATGAAGTTGCCATCGGCACCGAAGCGGCTGCCCTGGTCGTCGTAGCCGTGGGTCATCTCATGGCCGATCACCGCGCCGATGCCGCCGTAGTTCATTTCTTCCGGTGCATTCGGGTCGAAGAACGGCGGCTGCAGGATCGCAGCCGGGAACACGATCTCGTTCTGCAGCGGGTTGTAGTACGCATTGACCGTCTGCGGGCTCATGCCCCATTCGGTCTTGTCCACCGGCTTGCCGATCTTGGACAGGTTCCACTTGTAGTTGTACTCGGTCGCCGCCATCACGTTGCCCAGGTAGCTATCGCGGCCGGTGGTCAGACCGTTCCACTCGCGCCACTTTTCCGGGTAGCCGATCTTGGGGGTGAAGCTTTCCCACTTGGCGATCGCCTTGGTCTTGGTCTCCGGGCTCATCCAGTCGAGCTTTTCGATGCGGGCCTTCAGCGCGGTACGCAGGTTGGTCACCAGCGTTTCCATCTTGGCCTTGGAATCGGCGGGGAAGGCGACCTTGACGTACAGTTGGCCCAGCGCCTCGCCGGCCTGACCGTTGATGGTGGCCAGCACCCGCTTCCAACGCGGCTTGATTTCCTTCTGGCCGCGCATGGTCTTGTTGTAGAACGCAAAGCTCTCATCGACGAACGGCTGGCTCAGGTACGGCGAGGCGCCATCGACAGTGTGGAAGCGCAGGTACGCGCGCCAGATCGCCGGATCGGTGTCGGCGATCATCTTGCTCACTTCCTGGTGGAAGGCCGGAATCGCCAGCGAGAACATCTCCGGCGTGGCCACGCCCTGCGACTTGAAGAACTCGGTCCACGACCAGTTCGGGGTCAGCTTGTCGGCGTCGGCCGGGGAGATCGGGTTGTAGGCCAGCGAGGCATCGCGCGACAGCTGGGTGCTGGTCTTGGAGACCTTGGCCAGGCGGGTTTCGAAGGCGACGATCTGCTTGGCCTGCGCGGCGGCATCGGCTGCGGCGACGCCGGACAGTTCCAGCACCTTGGCGATATGCGCCTGGTACGCCTCCAGCTTGGCTTTGTTGCCGGCGCTGGTGTAGTACTCCGGATCCGGCAGACCCAGGCCGCCCTGCATGGCGTAGGCGATGTTCTGGCTGGACTTTTTGAAATCCGCCTCGGCGCCGAAGCTGAAGAGCTCGTTGTTGCCCTTGGCGGCGCTGCTACGCAGATAGTCGACCAGCTTGGCCTGGTCGCTGATGGCGTCGATCGCAGCCAGTTCCGGCTTTAACGGCTCGATGCCCTGGGCATTGATCTTGGCCTCGTCCATGCCGGTGGACCACAGGTCGCCGACGATCTTTTCCACGCCGGTGGCACTGGTGTCGGCTGCGGCCTGTTCGGCCAGCTGCTGCTGGATCGCGTTGGAACGCTCGTCGAGCATCTCGAATGCGCCCCAGCTGGTGCGATCGCTCGGCACCGGATTGGCGGCCAGGAACTTGGCGTTGGCGTAGGCGTTCAAGTCGGTGCAGGCATTACCGTTGGCATCCAGGTCGGCCGCGGTGAACTGGTTCACCGCCGGTAGCTTGCTCTGGTCCAGGGTCAGGGTCTTGGGTGCGGCGGGCGCGGCCGCCGCGGTATCGCCAGCCGGGGCCGCAGGTGCGGCGTCATCGGACTTCTTGCAACCGCTCAGCGCGGCCGCCACGGCCAGGGTCAGCGTCAATAGATGAGGTGTTCGAATCACAAAGGCTCCAGGAGCAACAGTCGATTGGGGAGCCCCGTCACGGGGCCGTGGCCGGCACTCTACGCCTCGCCAGCCGACAGGCATGGTGTCGAAGGTCATGGGTGCGGGGTGTGTAGAAGCGCTGGCTTGGTGGTGCTCGTGGTTGCGGCAGTCTTGCGCGGGCGGCGATACGCAGGGGCACTCCGGCGTCTTCTGGCCCCGGGCGCTGCGGCTCCGTGCCATGTTCGTGGTCACTACTTGGCCCGGCCGTCGATGCTTATCTGCCGATAGCGATCGAGGTGGCCGCTAAGGCCCGAATGGTCCAGCTGTGCAAGCGGTGCTATATACGGTTGCATGTCTACCGCTTCCCAACCGTTGGACGCTTTGATCATCGGCGCCGGCCATAATGGCCTGGTATGCGCTGCGTATCTGGCCCGGGCCGGTAAACGCGTGCTGGTACTGGAGGCGCGCGACGTGGTTGGCGGCGCAGCGGTCACCGAAGAATTTCATCCCGGATTTCGCAACTCAGTGGCGTCCTACACGGTGTCGTTGCTGCAGCCCAAGGTCATCGACGATCTTGCGCTGGAGCGGCACGGGTTACGCGTGGTGGCGCGCCGCATCAACAACTTCTTGCCGCTGCCCACTGGCGAGTACCTGCTCGCGGGTGCAGCGCGCACCGCTGTGGAAGTGGCCAAATTCTCCAAGCGCGATGCCGCTGCACTGCCAGCCTATGAAGCGCGCCTGGAGCAACTGGCCGATGTCTTGCGTGCGCTGGCCTTGCAGCCGCCACCGGATGTCACCGATGCCGGATGGCTGCGTGCGTTGCCGCAGCTGTGGCGTGCGGGCAAGGTGGGATTGCAACTGCAGGAATTACCGCTCGCGTTGCGGCAAGACCTGCTGGACCTGTTCACCATTTCGGCCGCCGAGTATCTGGATCGCTGGTTCGAAAGCGCACCGATCAAGGCGCTATTCGGCTTCGACGGCATCGTCGGCAACTACGCCAGTCCGTACACGCCGGGCACCGCCTATGTACTACTGCATCACGTATTCGGGCAGAGCAATGGCGTCAAGGGCGCATGGGGTCACGCCATCGGCGGCATGGGCGCCATCACCCAGGCGATGGCGGCCAGTGCGCGCGACTATGGCGCGCAGATTCGGACCGGCTGTGCGGTGGGGCGGGTGCTGGTGGAACAGGGACATGCGGTGGGCGTGGTGACGGCCGATGGCGAAACGCTCCGCGCGCGTGCCGTGGTTGCGAACGTCAACCCGAAGTTGCTCTACCAGCGCTTGATGCGAGCCGAGGACGTCCCGGAGGCCACGCGCGAACGCATCGCCCATTACCGCTGCGGTTCGGGCACCTTTCGCATGAACGTCGCACTGTCGCGTCTTCCCGATTTCACGGCGCTGCCCGGCGCTGGCGATCATCTCACTGCCGGCATCATCCTGGCTCCGAGTCTGGACTACATGGACCGCGCCTGGCAGGACGCACGCGCATCGGGATGGTCGCGCGAACCGGTGGTCGAATTGCTGATACCCAGCACGCTGGACGACTCGCTGGCACCGACCGGCCAGCATGTGGCCAGCCTGTTCTGTCACCACGTTGCACCGCAACTTCCCGATGGCCGGCACTGGGACGATCATCGCGAGGAAGTCGCCGATCTGATGATTGCAACGGTCGAGCGCTATGCGCCAGGATTCGCCGCATCGGTAGTGGGCCGGCAGATCCTCAGCCCCCTCGATCTAGAGCGCATCTTCGGCCTGATCGGCGGCGACATCTTCCACGGCGCGCTCAGCCTCAATCAACTCTTCAGCGCACGCCCGATGCTCGGGCAGGGCGCGTATCGCGGTGCGGTGCCGGGTCTGTATCTGTGCGGGTCCGGGACGCATCCCGGCGGCGGTGTGACCGGAGCGCCCGGACATAATGCGGCGCGGGTGATTTTGGGTGGGTGATGCCTATTGCTTAAAACACGCGCCCCCCGCGAGCTAAGGAATCTCTGAACAACGCACCACAGATACGCGACACTACCCGCCTGATGTTGAGGAGTGATCCATGCAACTGACGTTCGGTGACGCTGAGGGCCTGGGCAAGCGCAAGCAGACCCGGCGCGAGATCTTTCTGGCCGAGATGGAGCAGGTGGTTCCGTGGCAGCAACTGCTCGGTCTGATCGCGCCGCACTATCCCGTGTCGGGCCGGCCAGGTCGGCAGCCGTACGCACTGGCGAAGATGTTGCGGATTCATCTACTGCAGCAGTGGTATGCGTTGAGCGATCCGGCGATGGAAGAAGCGCTGCACGAGATTCCGACCTTGCGGCGTTTTGCCCAGCTCGGTGGCTTGGACGACATTCCCGACGAGACCACGATTCTCAACTTCCGGCGCCTGCTGGAGACCCATGGCCTTGCCGCGCGGATGCTGGAAGCCGTCAACGCGCATCTGGCGCGCAAGGGCCAGAGCCTGCGGTCGGGCACGATCGTCGATGCGACGCTGATCGCGGCGCCCAGCTCGACCAAGAATGCCGATCACGCGCGCGACCCTGAGATGCATCAGAGCAAGAAGGGCAATCAGTGGTATTTCGGGATGAAGGCGCACATCGGGGTGGATGAATTTTCCGGGTTGGTGCACCACGTCCATTGCACAGCCGCCAATGTCGCCGATGTCACGGTGACGCACACGTTGCTGCATGGCAAAGAAGACAGCGTGTTCGGCGACAGCGGCTACACCGGCGCGGACAAACGCGAAGAACTGCAGGCCTGCAAGGCTGCATTCTTCATCGCCGCCAGGCCCTCGACGATGCAAGCCCTCGGCAACAAACGCGAGCGTGCTCGGGAAAGACGTTGGGAACACTTCAAGGCCAGCGTGCGCGCGAAGGTGGAGCATCCATTCCGGGTGATCAAGCGCCAGTTCGGCTACACCAAGGTCCGCTATCGCGGCCTGGCCAAGAACGCCGCGCAGGTGCTGACCTTGTTTGCGCTGTCGAACCTGTGGATGAAGCGAAAGCAGTTGATGCCTGTCGTGGGGGCGGTGTGCCTGTAACCCGGGCAACACCCTGCAAACGCGCCGGAAACGGCAAAAAATCGAGGATCTGAGCGCCGTCAGCCTGGCCGATGTGGTTAGGCTCATCCTCCGATGCCGTTGATCAGACCATCCCTAAGAAAAAAAGGCCCCGAGAACCAAGGCCTTGGAGCAATGCATTACCTGATTAGCCGTGTCTATCAGGCGGCTTATCGCTATCGGCCTGCAGACGGCGCTATTTGTCCTGAGGTTTTCCACGGTGCCTGCTGTCTGCGATGCTTACGCGGGTGCTGGCCCGACTTTTTCCAGCCAAGAACTTATCGCCGTATTAAGTTAGGCTGTTTAGGGAAAAGCGCGGAAGTGCTATAGCTGACGGTCAGGACTAATCAGATGCAAGTGGACTGGCCGCAGCTAAGGAAGGTCTGAACAATGAGGCCTGAGAGTGCGGGATGTCGCATCGTTCCGGAGAGTCGCGTTTGGATCTTCGGATTTTTCGCAATTTCTGGAGCTTTCCTTGGGAATTCCCCGGGTTACAGGCGCACGCTCCCCATCGTCGGCAGTAACTGCTTTCGCTTCATCCACAGGTTGGACAGCGCAAACAAGGTCAGCACCTGCGCGGCGTTCTTGGCCAGGCCGCGATAGCGGACCTTGGTGTAGCCGAACTGGCGCTTGATCACCCGGAA
>NZ_JACHOF010000012.1:0-123045 GCF_014199765.1 Xanthomonas sp. 3058
CCGGAAACGGCAAAAAAATCGAGGATCTGAGCGCCGTCAGCCTGGTCGATGTGGTTAGGCTCATCCTCCGATGCCGTTGATCAGACCATCCTTAGTGGGCGGCAAGATCACTGCGCTGGGAATTCGCTGATATTATGTGTCCCCATGTGGTCGGCAGATGCGGCAGGTCATCTGCTCAAACGGCGGGCGTTCGTAGAGAGACCCATGCTACGCGCTTACGCCACTTGCCCGAATCCGCTGCGGTACACCGAGGGTGCCACTCCGACATAGCGGCGGAAGGCAGCCCGGAACGCATCCAGCATGCCGCAGGCGTCGGCGATGCGAGCCAGGTCCAGCGGGCCTTGTTCCAGCAGCGCCGTTGCCGCGCGCACGCGTTCGCCCTGCAGCCAGTACGCCGGTGTGGTGCCGATCGTGGCCGATGCGGCATCGTCAAAGCGATGCAGCTGGCCCATACCTGGCGATGGGACGGAAAGCAGCCGATACTGCGCGCCCGCGTTGCCTTGCGTAGGCAGTGCATATGCCACGCACGCTGCCCGTCCTGGATGTTTCGCTTGCCGCACAGTTCATTCCGTCTTTTCATGCCGCTGGCCTTGCTCGGCCTGCTGGTCGCCTGCTCTGGTGGCAGCGCACCTGACGCCACACCGCGCCCGGCGTCAGAGCACGTCAATCTTGACGATCTGCGACAGCTGGGTTGCAGCGTCGCCGCCACGCCCAAGCGCGATCTGCGCAGCATCCCGTTGATGGGCCAGATCGATGGCTATGGCTTTACCAGCACCACGCCCTGCGCGACCCAATTGGTCAGCCTGCTGCAATCGGCCGAGTACGAAGATGCGGCGTGGGAAGGCGCGCGCACCGCGGCCCGCTCGTTCGCCAAACAGCACGGGTTCGAGCAGGACAGTGGCGAAGGCCGGATCGGCGAGTACAGCGAGATCGCGCTCTTCAGCCGCAACGGCACGCCGGTGGGGTTCGAATACAGCGTGCAGGCCAAGGGCCGGCTGCATTCGGTGATCCTGCTCTCCGACAGCATTGCGCCGGATGCCGCGTTCGAAGCGGTGTTGACGAAGAAACTGTGAGTGTTGGCGCCGCGTCGCTGGCGTCCGTGCAGTGCGTGGAACGTTGATAGGACACGGCCGTGTCCGCATCGGCGCGCGTGGCAGCCGCTGTCGGCTGACGCGCCGCAGCGCCGACAACTCTCGGCGGCCCGCGCCTGCTACACCCCGCCCAACGGGCCCAGGCACAACCAGATCGCATACCAGTGCGACAACGCGCCACCGAGGACGTGGGCATGCCAGATGGCGCGGTTGTAGACCATCGATTTGCGCACGTAGAAGGTCACGCCCACCGTGTAGAACGCACCGCCGCCGGCGATGAGCCAGAGCACCGTGCTGTCCAGCCCGGCCATGATGGGCTTGATCACCACGATGCCGGCCCAGCCCAGCAGCAGGTAAATCGCCACCCAGAACCCCTTGGCGATACCGGGCAGGCACAACTTGGCGAAGACGCCGAACAAGGCCACGCTCCAGACGCCCAGCAGCATCGCCCAGCGCCAGGTGCCATCGAGCGTGACCAGAAAGAAGGGGGTATACGAGCCGGCGATCATCACGAAGATGCCGGCGTGGTCGAACTTGCGCAGCATCGGTTGGCGCTGCGGCGGAGCAAAGTTGTAGGCGGCCGAACAGGCGAACATCACCAGCAGCCCTGCTGCATAGACGCAGATGGCAAGCACCATCGTCTGGTCGGCATGGGCGCGCCAGACCATCCAGGCGCCCCCGACGATGGCCAGAAACAGGCCGGCGGCGTGGACGACGACATCGGCACGGCGGGCGCCGGCGGTCTTGTAATGTGCGGCAGGGGCGGGAGCAGGCACGGACAAGGGGGGTCTTCGACGCGTCAGGGACGGCGCCGCTGCGCGAGGGGGGAGCACAGGATACGCGTTGGCCGCGACGATCAGCTAGGCGTCGTCGGACCGCGAGCGCGCACATCGACGCGTGCTGCCGGCTTGGCTGGCTGGCAGCACGCGCCACGCAGGCAAGCGCGGCCACCCCGTTGCAGGCGCTGGAACGGCAAGCGCTAGCCTTCGGTTGCGACAATCACGCGCCGGTGGCGTAGAGCGCGTCGATGGAACGCTTGTTGTCCGCTGCCGAAGGGTGGCTCATGGCGCCTTCGCGCTCCAGTTCCACTTCCCAATCGCTCACCTGCACCTTGAGTTCGCGCGCGCAGCGCTTGAGTTGGGACAGCGTGACCTCTGCCTCGTCGCTCCAGAACGCCGCGTCGACCGACGTACGGAACGTGCCGTCGGCATAGATCCAAAGGGCACGCCCGACCGTGCTGTCGTCGCCCTTGCGCTGGCCGAGCGCCTCGGCGTCGGCGGCGCTACGCAGGGTGCCATGGATCTCGAAATCGGTGCGCTGCGCGTTGGTGAAGGTCACCTTCAGATGCGCGTGCAGGCCTTTGGCATCCTTCAACTTGCTGGTGACATCCTTGATGTAGACATCCTGGGCCGTCGAGGCCTTGTTGCTGAAACCGTTGTCCTGCAGAAACTGGGCACTGACCATGAGCTGACTCCGTAAGGGTAGGTAGAGGCATCCGTCGCCACGCGAAGGACATGCGCAGCGTAGGGATGCCGCGCATCGCACCACCATCGGTGCGATGCCCATTTCCGCTGCCCGATACACTGAGAACAAAGGCCCCCGGAATACCGTCGTCCCAACCTCTGGTGATGGTGGCGTGCGCTGCGGGGATGAAGCGATCAGCTACGCGACTTGTCTGGCGTTGCTCCCGCGTCTCACTCTCTGAGACTCTTTCCTGCTCCCCTGCAACGCTTTGGATTCTCACGCATGGTTTACGCCCTAGCCCGCCGCACCGAAACCGCCGAACGCGCGCTGGCCACCACCGATGGCCGCCCCAGCCGCGATGGGGCGTTGCTCACCGAGCGCCTGGAACGGCGCTACCACGACCGCATCACCGGCAGCTTCACCCTCCCCGGGCGCGACGGCCGCTATGCGCCGATCCCCGACGATGTGCCAAGCGCGCTGGCCGATGCACTGCGTGCGCGCGGCATCAGCCAGCTCTACAGTCACCAGGCCGAGGCGTGGGCAGCGACCCAGCGCGGCGAGCACGTGGCGATCGTGACGCCCACCGCCTCCGGCAAATCGCTGTGCTACACGTTGCCGGTGGTGAGTGCGGCGATGACCTCCGGCGCCAAGGCGCTGTACCTGTTTCCGACCAAGGCGCTGGCGCAGGACCAGGTGGCCGAGCTGCTGGAGTTGAACCGCGCCGGCGAGCTGGGGGTCAAGGCCTTCACCTTCGATGGCGACACGCCCGGCGATGCGCGCCAGGCGATCCGCCTGCATGGCGACATCGTGGTGAGCAACCCGGACATGCTGCACCAGGCGATCCTGCCGCATCACACCAAGTGGGCGCAGTTCTTCGAGAACCTGCGCTATGTGGTGATCGACGAGATCCACACTTATCGCGGCGTGTTCGGCAGCCATGTCACCAACGTGCTGCGCAGGCTCAAGCGCATCTGCGCGTTCTATGGCGCCAACCCGCAGTTCATCCTGTGCTCGGCCACCATCGGCAACCCGCATGCGCACGCGCAGGCCTTGATCGAAGAACAGGTGCATGCGATCACCGAATCCGGCGCGCCCACCGGTGACAAGCATGTGCTGTTGTGGAACCCGCCGGTGGTCAATGCCGACCTGGGCCTGCGTGCGTCGGCGCGCTCGCAGAGCAACCGCATTGCGCGTATCGCGATCAAGAGCGGGCTGAAGACGCTGGTATTCGCGCAGACGCGCCTGATGGTGGAAGTGCTGACCAAGTACCTGAAGGACATCTTCGACCACGACCCGCGCAAGCCGCCGCGCATCCGTGCGTACCGAGGTGGCTATCTGCCCACCGAGCGGCGCGAGGTGGAGCGTGCGATGCGCGCCGGCAACATCGACGGCATCGTGTCGACCTCGGCGCTGGAACTGGGCGTGGATATCGGCGCGCTGGATGTGGTGATCCTCAACGGATATCCGGGCAGCGTGGCGGCGACCTGGCAGCGTTTCGGCCGTGCCGGGCGGCGCCAGCAACCGGCGCTGGGCGTGCTGGTGGCCAGCTCGCAACCGCTGGACCAGTACGTGGTGCGGCATCCGGACTTCTTCGCCGATGCCTCGCCCGAGCACGCGCGTATTGCGCCGGACCAGCCACTGATCCTGTTCGACCACATCCGTTGCGCCGCGTTCGAGTTGCCGTTCATTGCCGACGAGCCGTTCGGGCCGATCGACCCGCTGGTGTTTCTGGAAGCGCTGGCCGAGAGCGAAGTGATCCACCAGGAAGGCGACCGCTGGGAATGGATCGCCGACAGCTACCCGGCCAATGCGGTGAGCCTGCGCTCGGTGGCCGACGGCAACTTCGTGGTGGTGGACAAGAGCGATGGCAAGCAGCAGATCATCGCCGAGGTGGATTACTCGGCCGCTGCGCTGACCCTGTACGAAGGCGCCATCCACATGGTGCAGAGCACGCCGTACCAGGTCGAGCGGCTGGATTGGGAGGGCCGCAAGGCCTATGTCACGCGCACCCACGTGGACTACTACACCGACAGCATCGACTACACCAAGTTGAAGGTACTGGACCGCTTCGACGGCAGCGTGGCCGGGCGCGGTGACTCGCACCATGGCGAGGTGCATGTGGTGCGGCGCGTGTCCGGCTACAAGAAGATCCGTTATTACACGCACGAGAACATCGGCTACGGCCCGGTCAATCTGCCCGACCAGGAATTGCATACCACCGCGGTGTGGTGGCAGTTGCCACAGGCCACGCTGGGGAAGGCTTTTGCCTCCAAGCAGGATGCGCTGGACGGATTTTTGGGTGCGGCGTATGCGCTGCACGTGGTGGCCACGGTGGCGGTGATGGCCGATGCGCGCGACCTGCAGAAAGCCGTAGGCAACGGCGACGGTGCGTGGTTTGCGGTGGCCGACCAGACCGGACGCGGGCAATTGCGCGGCGTGGACGAAGGCGAGCAAGGCGCGGTGGAACTGCAGCAGGCCTTCGTGCCCACGGTGTACCTGTACGACAACTTCCCCGGTGGCGTGGGCCTGAGCGAGCCGTTGTGGCTGCGCCAGGCCGAACTGTTGCAACGCGCCGATGAGTTGGTGCGGCGGTGCGATTGCAGCGCCGGCTGCCCGGCGTGTGTGGGACCGGTGCTGGCCGCGCATGAGGAAGGCAAGGGTGAATCGCCGAAGTCCTTGGCGTTGACGGTGCTGGCGCTGTTGTTCGATGCGGATGCGCCGTTGCGGCATGCCACGTCGTTCGACGACGACCTGGCGCTGGATGTGCTTGCATGAGCGTGAGTGCGGACCGGCTGCGGGTGTTGCGTCGGCAGGCGGGACATGCGGATGTGCGTGCGCCAGTGGTGGTTGCAGACGGCGATGCACCGCATGGCACGCAGGCAGCGGCTGCAGTTGATGCGAATGCCGACGTTGTGGGTGGCCTGTCGCAATCGCAGTCCAGTGCAGGCGCGCGTGGCGTACCGCATAGAGCGATGGCACGGCAGGTCGCGCGTCCCGCTCCCGCCGATGATGCTGCGCATGCGGGTGTGGGTTCGCCGCGGTTGCACGGTGAGGTGCGCAGTGGCGTCGTCTCGTCCTGCGCTGCGCCGGCAACCGCGCAGAGCGGCCTGAACGATGAAGTCGTTGCGTTGGCGACCGACGGCACGATGGGTTCGTCTACGCAACAGATGCACTCCGCAGTGGTCAAGCGCACGTCTGGCGACGCAACCGGCGTGGTCGCTGTTGTCGGCAGCGCGCACACCGGTCCGGCAACGGCAATGGCTGCAGCCGCACAGCCGCCGCGTGACCCCGCGCCGACCCTGCCTGGCAGCGGCCCCGGTGTCAGCGCAGAACGTCTGCGCTTGCTACGCCGTCAGGTCGGCGGGCTGACACCTGCAGCGCGCAAGGACGAGGCGGTGATACCGACGCGTGCGCAGCGTCTGCCTGCGCCCGGTGCCACCTCGCAGGGGTGGCGCGCTGCGCCGCGCAATGCTGCTGCGCCAAGCGCGCAGGCAGGCAACGTAGACGCTGGCAGTGACAGGCATGCCCAGGCAGAGACACCGTCAATGACGCGCCGCACCTTGCAGGCACCGGGTGCTGCAGCACCGGCGCGCGATGCCTCCGTGTTTGCATGGGTGGAGCACGACGTGCGCCACCGGCCGGCATCGCCGTTGCAGTCGCAATCGCAGTCGACTGCAAATGCCGATACCGATGCCGCAAAGCGTCTGGCTACATCGAATGAAACATCCATCGCACCAATGCCCGCTTCACAGCGACGCACCGATATCGCCGGCTTGCGCAAGATGATCGGGCTGCGCGAGCGCGCCGTATCGGCGCAGACGCCGGCACGTGTGACGTCCACCGACCGCCATCTGCCCGGCAACGAGATCGCCCCCGGCCTGCATCTGATCGAAGCATTCCTGCCGCAGCCGATTCCGCAGGAAGCCTTGTCGTTGGCATTCGCCAAACGCCAGGACGCGGTGAACCCGATGGATCTGCTGTTCTTCGATACCGAAACCACCGGCCTGGCCGGTGGCACCGGCACCCGCGCCTTTATGATCGGCGCAGCCGATTGGCAGGTGGATCAGGCACACGGTAGCGGCTTGCGCGTGCGCCAGTTGATGATGTCCACGATGGCCGCCGAAAGCGCGATGCTGGATCTGTTCCGTAGCTGGCTGTCGCCGCAGACCGTGCTGTCCAGTTACAACGGCCGCTGCTATGACGCACCGTTGTTGAAGACACGCTACCGCCTGGCGCGGCGCGGCGACCCGATTTCCGCACTGGATCATGTGGATCTATTGTTCCCCACACGGCGCCGGTATCGCGGCACCTGGGAGAACTGCAAGCTGTCCACCATCGAACGCCAGTTGCTGCGCGTGGTGCGCGAAGACGACCTGCCCGGCTCCGAAGCCCCGGCTGCATGGTTGAGTTATCTGCGCGGCGGCAGCGCGCGCAACCTGCGCCGGGTGGCCGAGCACAATCACCAGGACGTGGTGACGTTGTCGCTGCTGATGCAGCGCCTGGTGGCGGTGGACGCGCAGGAGCGTGAAGTGATTCCGCTAATGGATACGCCGTAGAGTGCATGCGCACGGCTGGGCATACCTCGCCGGTAATCGCCAGCTGCGTGTAGCCATGCACCGGGAACAGGGGGTGCGTGTGCTGCATGCCGCACGCAAATCCGGTGTTCCGGCTTGTTTCCGCGTGGCGGCAAGCGCAGTGCCTGGATCGCCACGTCCGATGGACGCCTTGTCCACCTGCCGTGGCACCGCCGCCGCGTCCCGATCCGAACAGATGGCCGCGTTGACGAAGCCGCGCGTGCGCTAACGCGTCAAGGCCTGGCGTTGTCATCTCCGGCTCAACCCGATCACGTAGGGTGTGGCGCTGCACGACCTTGTCGGCAGGTGTATCCGCTCCGTTCATGGGCAGCGTTGTGCTGGCCCGCCTGCATGAGGAATTCCCGCAGGCGTCGTCTGCTAACGAACTTAGGGTCGCGCATGGCCTGCGTGTTTCGACAATGACGGGTTTGCGGCGATGCGACCTCGACGCAACGTTGCGCGCACCGGCTGCGTGCAGGCACACGCGGCGGTCAAGGATGGGCGTCCCGGTGTGGTGGTCGTCAGACCTCGACCCATTGCCGTGGATTTCTGACAGCGGTCCTCCACCTCAACCTCACCCTGCAAGGACTAACGCATGCCGTCATTCCTGGACACCTCCTTCAGCCGTCGCCGTCTGCTGATTGGCGCTGCCGGCGCAACGGCGCTGGCCACCGCGTTGCCAGCGCTCGCCGACCCCGCACCGCCCCGGGATGTGGGCAGCAAGTTCCTGCGCTCCAGGCGACCGATGCCATTTGCCGGCAACACGTTTCTGGGGCATCTGGATCAGCAGGGCGATGGCTACGACAGCTTCGATCGGGTGCTGGATATCTATCGCGAGCTCCCCGAGCACGGCTTTGCCAGCAAGCTCGCGGTGCTGCCGCCGAGCAGCTACCACGCAACGTTGCTGGGCGGGGTCAATGAGATCGACCGGGCGCGCGGGCCGTGGCCAAGCGATACGGCGCGCGATGTTCCGCTGGCCGACATCAGTGCCGGTTTCCTGTCACGGCTGAAGCAGCGCGGCGGTCCGCCGTTAGGGGCGTGCCGCTTCCTGGTCGACCCCACTGCGATGAAGGCCGGCCGCAACGAGAATCTGTTGATTCCCTTGATCCCTGCCGATGCGCACACCGCGCAACGCTTGGAGGCTGCGCGTCAGGGGCTGATGGCGTTGACCAAGCTGCAGCGCCCGGACTACATCAATTTCCGTTTTCACATCTCGCTGGCCTACCTGTGCCAGACCCTCGATGCGGCAGAACAGGCTGCGTATCGCAGTGCCGTGTCCGGATGGCTCACGCGGCTTGCAGCAGCCGGGCCGATCACCGTGCCGCATTTCCACTTCTGTACGTTTGCGGATATGGATGCGTTTCGTACGGTGCACGAGGTATGAGGTTGGTCGCGTGGGATCGAACGGCTGTGTGCACGCCACTAGGAGCCGCAGCAGCGTCAACGCGCAAGTGATCGTGTGCTGGCTTGCACTCGCCCATCCGCACTGGCGCAACGCTTACTCGCGCCAAGGGAGTGGAGCCTGGGCCGCTGGTGCTTGTTGGTTGCGGAGTGTCTGGCTCGTGCACGGCTGTGCGGTTGTATCGCATGACGTGTCATCACACACCCACCTCCGATAACTCGGTCGTCATGTGCCACGCTGCAAATTCCTGTTCGAACTCCGCCAGCGTCAGCAAGCCCATGCATGCCTGCGCGCCGATCGGCACGGGCTGGCCTGCGGCGAGTTTGCGGATCAACAAAATCGCTGCAAAACACGGAATCTCCGGGCCGTGCAGCATCGGCGCGGTGAGATCCCAGTTCAGCACCAGCGGCTGACCATCACGCACACCGCGCAGCTGCACGCGCATTCCGCCCAGATCGGTGCCGAAGCGGTCGAACCAGCGACCGGCACGGGCCATGGCCTCTGCCAGGCGTGCCATCGGCAGCGGCACACCGTGGCAACGCAACCAGGCGATGGCGGCCAGGCAGCGCTGCAGGAACGTCACCTCCAACGCGGCGCGAAATTGCACGGTATGCACACCGGGATAGCGCTGCGGCAACAGGTCGTGGTCAGGCACATCGCACGGCGAGGCCAGGCGTGGCGCGAGCTGGGCGAACTGCACGCGTGTTGGCCTGGCCCAGCCCACCACCGTTTGCCAACGGCCATCGCGCCACCACGCGAACGGCGTGCCGCAATACGACAGCGCCGCACCCACGGTGGCCAGGCCCAGCGGGGTGCCCTGTGCGGGCGCGATCAGCATGCTGATGGAATGCAGCGCAGAAAAGCGCGGCAACAACGCGTCGATCACCGCGCTCGACAGTGCGGGCAAGGTGCTGGCGCCGCTGATCGCCACGCACCGCGCCTGCTGCGCGATGGCGTCGAGTGCAGCTGGGAAATCGCGGACGAAGGCGCGGCCGTCGGCCAGGTCGATGTAGTGCATGCCGGCCCTCAGACAGGTGCGGGCGACGGCATAGTCCTGGCCCTGGAATGGCCCTGCGGTATGCACCACCGCATCGGCATGGGTGGCCATCAACCGCGCGGCGAAGTCGGCTGCATCGATATCCAGCTGACAGGTGGAGATGCGTCCGGGCACCGCATCGGGCCAGGTGCGGCCGATATCGCCGGGATGCCGTCCGGCCGCGATCACCTGGATCTGCGCCGTCGCCGCCAGCGCCCGCACGATGCGCGCGCCGAAATGCCCGAAACCTCCCAACACCACTACCCGGTACGTCATCGCCCACTCGCCGTCTACGCGTATTGCACAGTATCAACGCGCAGACGCGCGAGGGGCGATCATCCCGAGAGCAGCGTTGCAGCGTGACCGGTTGGTGCGCACACGCATCGCGCAGACGGTGCCGAGCGTCATTGCATACGCCACACGTTCTGTCGTCGGCTGCTGGCCGTCGGCGCGCCGCACAGCTATCGAGGCTTGGGGTGACCGCTTCGCGATCAACACGGCTGGCGCATCCGCACATCGCGCACCGCGTGTGTTGGTCGATTCAAGGCCAGCCGATCCGTCAGCACCCCGCTCTTCGTCTGCGCATGCTGTCCGTTGCCAGCGGGCAGCGGCGCAAGGCGATCAGCCGTCGATCTGCGTGGCCACGCCGCGGGCGATCGCCTCGCGCATGATCTGCCGGGTTTGCTTCTCTGCGCGCGCGCTGGCGGCGGCCTGCTTGCTGGCCAGGTCGGCCTGTTGCATGCCGAGTGCGGCCTGTTGCCTGGCCAATGCCTGGATCTGTTGCTCGACACCACTGCGCCGCATGGCGTCTTCTGCTTGCTGCGCAGCACGCTCGGCCGCCTGTGCGGCAATCGCATCGTGGTCCAGTGAGCTGCGGACGCGTTCGCTCGCAGCGGCGGCGACCTTGGCACCCAGCTCGGCCATCTGTTCACCCAGCCTGCCCTGCTGTTCGCCGAGGTTGCCCTGGCGCTCGCCCAGCGCGCCCTGGGCCTGGCCCAGTTCGGTCACTGGCGCATACAACGCATCCAGGCGCTTGAACGTCCCCGGATCGCGCACGACGTACTGCTTGCCATCCGTGCGGAACCACATCAGCCGACCGTCATTGCCGGCCAGACGACGCACATGTTTGAGATCGTCCACCGATCCGTTCATCACGCTGTCGTTGCCCTGCAGCAGCACGTAGGCATCGCGGTCGGGATCATGCGACAGGTGGATCTGGCCATGCGTGGTGGTGGTCTGGCTGGTGGACGCAGCCGGTGCGACAGGTGTCGCCGGCACGGCGGTTTTCGCGGGTGCGGCATCGCGTGCCGCAGCGGCAGCGGCAGCGGCAGCGGCAGCGGCAGCCGGTGCCACGGGTGTGGAGGTCGCGGCCGCCGGCTTGGCCTGGGCTGGCGCCTGTACAGGTGCTGGTGCGGCAGCAACCGCCGGCGTGGCGGGCATGGCCACCAGGCGCAGCGGCAACACGCCGGTCACCGCCACGGCGCCCAGGATCAATGCGGCTCCAAGCCGCGGGAACGAGGTCGGGTTCTGCAGCATGAGCAATCTCCGTTTGAGGCTGAGGAAGGACGGCGAAGCGCTGGCCACGCCAGCGTGCGGGCGCGGTGCCACGCCCAGTTGCAGCAGCAGGCGGCCGTAGTCGTGGCGGCAATGCCGGTGACCTGCGACCACGGCGGCATCGCAGGCGGCTTCGCGGGCGGTGGCGTATTCGCGGGCGGCCAGATGCACCAGCGGATGGAAGAAGAACAGGTGCTGCGCCAACGACGGCACCAGCCCCCACCACAGATCGCGCCGACGCAGATGGATCAACTCGTGGGTCAGCGCCATGTCCAGATCATCGTCGGCCATGTGCGGCAGGCGCGCGGCAGGCAACAGCAGGACTGGCCGCCAGGGGCCGATCAACTGCGGCGAGGCGATCTGCGACGACAACCGCACCTCCGGCGCTTGCGACAGGCCATGCGCTTCTGCGGCCATCTGCAGCGCGGCGATCAGGACACGATCGGTACACGGTACGGCGGCGCGCACCAGCGCGCGGCTGCGTCGATATGCACGCACGGTGCCGAACACCATCACGGCAATGCCGGCACCCCACAGCGCAATCA
Organism: Xanthomonas sp. 3058; assembly: GCF_014199765.1. Classification (NCBI taxonomy): domain Bacteria; kingdom Pseudomonadati; phylum Pseudomonadota; class Gammaproteobacteria; order Lysobacterales; family Lysobacteraceae; genus Xanthomonas; species Xanthomonas sp. 3058. The sequence continues at coordinate 11,667 of NZ_JACHOF010000012.1, forward strand.
ACCACAATGCCCAGGACGGACCACTGGCAGCCTGCAGTGCGCTTGCGACGCTCGCATTGCTGGCCGTGGTCGCGCTGGAGGCAGTGGCCGTCACCAGCGGCGCCAAGCTGTCGACGGCGACCAGTGCCGGCGCCGTTGCCGTTGCCGGCAACACCGGCAGCTGCAGCGGCGCGTTCCATAACAATCCCACCACCGCCTGCACACTCACCAACCACCACAGCCAGGTTTGCGTGGTGGCCGGCAAGCGCCGCACGCTGCGGCACAGCGCCCATACCGCCAGCGCCAGCGCCACGGTCTGCACACTGGTGGCACCGAGTTTCCATAACAGCGATTCGATCAGCGGCGACATGGCTCAATCCTCCTTGCGCTGCGATTGCAGCTTGGCGACCAATGCTTCGAGTTCGGCCAGCTCGCGATCGCTGACCTCGGCGCGCTGCGACATCCACGCCACAAATGGCGATACCGAGCCCTGCAAGGTCTTCTCGACAAACTGCCCCACGGCCGAGCGCACTACATCGTCCTGGCCGGTCGTGGCGCTGTAGCGGTACATGCCATCCACCTGTTTGCGGCGCAAAAAGCCTTTGCCACGCAGGCGCTCCATCATGGTCAGCACGGTGGAGCGCGCCAATCCGCGCGCTTCGCCAAACGCAGCGGCGACCTCCCCCACACTGGCGTGCCGCTGTTCTTGGATGTATTGCAGCAGGGCCAGTTCCTGGTCCCCGATGGTCTTGCCGCGCATGGCGAGCTCTCTGACTACAGGTGTCGCTACCGTAGGCGTGACGACACGTGTAGTCAATAGGCCGGATGGCATGGACTGCTGACTGACGCGTTTCTGCGTTGGCGTCTGGTTGTTGCCGTATGACGACAATGCGATCGCGTGGCTTGCGGTCTCGCGGGATGTGATGCGTCACTGCCACGGCGTCGTGCAGTGACGGCACTGGATCTGGCGGTGTCGAATCACGATGTCGAGCGATGCGGCAACTCCGACATCTGACACGCACGGGTTAGGCAGCGCTGTGATCGCGCGTGGGCCACACGCGGTCGCGGTCGCCGTTTGGGCGATTGGGCGATTGCATGCCTGACGCGCGGAGAGCACTCCTTGATCGGTAACCGCAGAAACCCGCATGCAACACCCACTGCGGCCAATCGCCAGGGCGCCATGTACCACGCGCCAGTCGTCAATGCATCTGCATCGACGGCGCAACCAGCATCGACGGGGCATGCACACGATCACGCGTCGCAACATGCTGCTCAATGCATCGCGCCTGCAGCCTCCAACGCCGTCAACGGATGCAACCCCATTGAATGCCGACTGCAGGGTGTACCGCAATCACGAAGGCAGGTCCGCGATTTGCATGCTGTCTTCACATGCAGCACGGAGTGAGCGCGCATGATCGGCCGCTCTAGCGGCTCGTATGCTGCACAGGTCACGTCTCCATGCCGCCACAGCGGAAGGCTTCTGCGTTTTCTCTCTGGTGGCAGTCGATCACCCAACCAGCAGCAACACTGCAACACGCTCCGGTCCGCGATGCGGTACCGCACGGCGCGGCCTTGTTCGGCGACGAACAGATGCAGACGCTCGGGCGGACATTGGCGCAGGCGCATGTGCTCTACACCGGGCCAACGCGCGAACTGCTGTTGGCGCAACTGAAGTCCAACCAACGTTCGCTTGGCAGTGCGGCAACCCGATTGACCGAGATGGCGGCCGACGGCGTGCGCTTGCATCCCGCCGGCGAATGGTTGCTGGACAACTATTATCTGGTCGAAGAGCAGATGCGCCTGGCGCGCCAGCATCTTCCGCCCGGTTACAGCCGGCAGTTGCCGCGCTTGCGTACGCCAACCTCGGTTGGTCTGCCGCGCGTCTACGAATTGGGCCTGCAAGTGGTGGCGCATGGCGACGGGCGCGTGGATGCGGTCACGCTGAGCCGTTTCATCGCGGCCTATCAACAGGTGGCGCCGCTCAAACTCGGCGAGCTGTGGGCCATTCCGATCATGTTGCGGCTGGCGTTGATCGACAACCTGCGCCGCATTGCCGACGACATCATGCACGATGGACGCGATAGCGGCCTGGCGGCGCATTGGGCCGGATTGCTCAACGCCACCGCTGCCGACCAGCCCAAGGATGTGGTGGTGGTGGTGGCCGATCTGGCGCGTTCGCAGCCGCCGGTCAGCGGCGCGTTCGTGGCCGAGCTGACCCGCGGCATCCAGGGCCGTGGCCCGGTGCTGTCGATGGCCAGCGCCTGGGTGGAGCAATGGCTGGCCAGCGAAGGCCACAGCGTGGAAGGCCTGGTGCACGCCGAAAGCCAACGGCAGGCGGCCGAACAGGTATCGATCAGCAACAGCATCGGCAGCCTGCGCTTTCTGGACGAAATGGATTGGCGCGAGTTCGTCGAGACCATGAGCGTGGTCGAGCAGACCCTGCGCAAGGATCCGGCCGCTGTCTATGCGCGCATGGATTTTCAGACCCGCGATGCGTACCGGCATGTGGTGGAACATCTGGCCCAGCGCCTGGATCGCGATGAGCCGGCAGTGGCCGAGACGGTGCTGCGCTTGGCGGCGCAGGCAGGTGCCGCTACGCAGGTGGCCTCCCACGTCGGCTATTACCTGCTGGATGCAGGCCTGCCGCTGCTACACACCGCATTGCGCGACCCGGCCACGTCCGCTGCACCGACACCGACACCGACACCGACACCGACACCGACACCAAGCGTCGCGCGCGCGCGACGCGTTGCGCTGCCCGTCTATCTACTGCCGATCGCGTTGATCGCCCTGCTATGGACCGGCGTGTTGCTGCAGGGCGCCGGCACGCTTCCGCCGACACTGTGGTGGATCACCGCCGGCATCGGGTTGCTGGCCGCCAGCGAGCTGGGCATCGCGCTGGTCAACTGGGTGGCAACGCTATGGGTGCGCCCGCGTCCGTTGCCGCGCATGGACCTGCGTGCAGGCATTACGCCCGATTGCCGCACGCTGGTGGTGATGCCGAGCATGCTCGCCAACACCGAGGCCATCGACGAGCTGGTGAGCGCATTGGAGGTGCATTACCTGGCCAACCGCGACGCACAGCTGTACTTCGCACTGCTCACCGACTTTCTCGATGCCGCGCAGGCGTTGCTGCCTGCCGACATGGCGTTGGTGACGCATGCGGCGCAGCACATCGACCGCCTCAACGCCGCCTATGCCGATGCGCATGGCGACCGCTTCTTCCTGCTGCATCGCGCACGCCAGTGGAACCCCGCCGAACGCTGCTGGATGGGCGCAGAGCGCAAGCGCGGCAAGCTGGAAGCGCTCAATCGCCTGCTCTGCGCCGACGATGCGCCGCTGCAGGCAGCCAACGAATTCCTGCAGGTGCAAGGCGATGTCTCCGCGCTGGTGCGCGTGCGCTATGTGATCACGCTCGATAGCGACACCCATTTGCCGCGCGATGCGGCGCGCGCGCTGGTCGGGGCGATGTCGCATCCGTTGAACGTGCCGCGCATGGACGCCTCCGGGCAGATCGTGCAAGCCGGTTACGGCATTCTGCAGCCCGGCCTGGGCACCGGCATGAGCGAGGGCGGCGAATCGCGCTTTGCGCACATGTTCGGCATCGAGCCGGGTATCGATCCTTACACCCGCGTGGTGTCGGACGTGTACCAGGATCTGTTCGGCGAAGGCTCGTTCATCGGCAAGGGCATCTATGCGGTGGCCACCTTCGAACAGGTGTTGGCCGGCCGCTTCCCCGACAACCGTGTACTCAGCCATGACCTGCTGGAAGGCTGCTATGTGCGCGCCGGCCTGCTCAGCGATGTGCGCCTGTACGAACGGCATCCGCAGCGCTATGCCACCGATGCCAAGCGCCGCGCGCGCTGGGTGCGTGGCGACTGGCAGTTGCTGCCATGGCTGCTGCCGTGGGTGCCCGACCGCGGTGGCCGGCGCGCGCGCAATCCGCTGTCATGGTTGTCGCGCGGCAAGTTGCTGGACAACCTGCGCCGCAGCCTGGTGGCACCGGCCGCGCTCAGTCTGCTGTTGATCGGCTGGCTGGGCTCGCCCACACCCTTGCGCTGGACGCTGTGGCTGCTGGGGCTGTGGCTACTGCCGGGGCTGTGTTCGGCGGTGTATGCGCTGGCGCATCCGCCCGAGGGACTGGGGCTGCATCATCACGCGCGCCAGGTGGGCATGGCAATGCGTCAGCAATTGGTGCGTACCGGCGTAGTGCTGGCCTGCCTGCCGTTCGAGGCCGGACTGCAGCTGGCAGCGATCGCCCGTACGCTGGTGCGGATGGCGATCACCCACCGCCACCTGCTGCAGTGGGCGCCGTCCAGCGAAGTGGAGCGCAGCGCGCGCAGCGGCTCTGCCGAACATCAGCTGATGGCCGGAGCGGCCTGCAGCGCAGCGCTGGTGGTCGCAGCAGTGACGTGGTGGTCGCCTTGGGCGTTGTGGGCGGCACTGCCGCTGGGGCTGGCATGGATGGCCGCGCCCTGGCTGATGACCTGGCTGGGCGAGCAGCCCGCCGCGCCGGTGGCGCAGCTGTCGCAGGAACAGCGCGATTTCCTCGGCAGGTTGTCGCGGCGCACCTGGGCGTTCTTCGAGAGCCACTGCACTGCGCAACATCACTGGCTGCCGCCGGACAACGTGCAGGAGTATCCGGTCACGGTGGTGGCCAACCGCACCTCGCCGACCAACATCGGCCTGGGCCTGCTGGCCAATCTGGCCGCCTACGATCTGGGCTACCTGACCGTGGCGGGCGTGATGTCCCGTGTTGCCGCTACGCTGACCACGCTCGAAGCGCTACCGCGCCATCGCGGGCATTTCTACAACTGGTATGACACCGAAACGCTGGTGCCGCTGTTGCCGCGCTACGTCTCCACGGTCGACAGCGGCAACCTGGCCGGGCATCTGCTGACGCTGCGGCAGGGCCTGTTGGCGCTGGTGGACGCACCTGCGCTGTCGATGGCGGTGTTCGATGGACTGGCCGACACCCTGGGCGTGCTGGCATCGCAGGCAGCGGCGCGCAGTAGCGACGCCACCGCAGCCCTCGGCGCGATGTCGCAGACCTTGCACGACATCCGTCGCCAACCCACGCCAGGCCTGCACCAGGCCGACCAGGCGCTGCGCCTGCTGCTGGCGCAGAGCCAGGCAATCCTGGCGCTGCTGCCGGCCAATGCAGACGACGACGAACCGTGGTCACAGCGCCTGGTCGACAGCTGCCAGGCGGCGTTGGCCGAGCTGGCGCAGTGCGCAGCTGCGCCATCCAGCACCGATCTGCAGACGACAACGACAGACGCGGCCGGCAGTGCGCTCGCCACGCTGCGACAACTGGCCGACAGCGACCCGATTCCCGGTGTACAGCGCTGGGCCGCCAGGCGCGTGCAGGAGCTGCAACGGCTTGCGCATATCGCCGGACAACTGGCGCAGATGGACTACGACTTCCTCTACAGCCCAGCCCAGCAGCTGTTGTCGATCGGCTACAACGTCGACGACCGACGCCTGGATAGCGGCCATTACGATCTGCTCGCCTCCGAGGCGCGCCTGGGCGTCTTCGTGGCGATCGCCCAGGGCAAGCTGCCGCAGGACAGTTGGTTCGCGCTCGGACGCACGCTCACCGACACCGGCGCCGAGCCGACGCTGCTGTCGTGGAGCGGCTCGATGTTCGAGTACCTGATGCCCGACCTGGTGATGCCCAGCTACCCGCAGACGTTGCTGAACCGCTCGATGCGCGGCGCGGTACAGGCGCAGATCCGCTACGGCGCCGCGCGTGCGGTGCCGTGGGGCGTGTCCGAGTCGGGTTACAACACGGTCGATACACGGCGCAATTACCAGTACCGCGCGTTCGGCGTGCCCGGGCTGGGGCTCAAGCGCGGGCTGGGCCAGGATCTGGTGATCGCCCCGTATGCCAGCGCAATGGCGTTGATGGTGGAACCGGATGCGGCCTGCCGCAATCTGGCGCAGCTGCAGGCGTTGGGATTCGGCGGGCGCTTCGGCTTGTACGAGGCGATCGATTACACCCCCTCGCGCGTGCCGCGTGGCGAACAACACGCCCTGGTGCGCTCGTTCATGTCGCATCACCAGGGCATGGCGCTGCTGGCGCTGGACCACGTGTTGCGCGATGCGCCGATGCAGCAACGCTTTGTCGCCGACCCGCAATTCCAGGCCACGCTATTGCTGCTGCAGGAGCGCGCACCGCGCGCCGGGGTGTACGTCAAAGGCCTGGCCAACGCCGCCGAACGCCCGGTGGCCACCGAGGCGGGCATGGCGCTGCGCATCCATCGCGATCCCAACATGCCGCAACCGGCGTTGCAACTGCTCTCCAACGGGCGCTACCACGGCATGCTGACCTCGGCCGGCGGCGGCTACAGCCGGGCGCGCGACATGGCGGTGACCCGTTGGCGCGAAGACGGCACCCGCGATCACTGGGGCACCTTCTGCTATCTGCGCGATGTGGACAGCGGCGCGGTGTGGTCGGCCGCGCATCAACCGACCTGCGTGCCGGTAGAGCGTTACGAAGCGATCTTTTCCGACGCCAAGGCCGAGTTCAAGGGCAGCCACCAGCGCTACGACAGCCATCTGGAAATCGCCATCTCCGCCGAGGACGATGTGGAGCTGCGCCGGCTGCGCATCCGCAACCGCTCGCGGCAGACGCGGGTGATCGAAATCACCACCTACGCCGAAGTGGTGCTGGCCCCGGCCGCATCCGACGAAGCCCATCCGGCCTTCAGCAACCTGTTCGTGCAGACCGAGATCCTGGCCGACAAGCAGGCGCTGTTGTGCACGCGCCGCCCGCGCGGGCATGACGAAGCGCAGCCGTGGATGCTGCATCTGGTCGCGGTGCACGATGCCGATGTGGCGTCGATCTCCTACGAGACCGATCGCGCCGCGTTTGTCGGGCGCGGGCACAGCACCCGCGATCCGGTGGCCTTGCGCGATCACGCCAGCCTGTCCGGTGCCGCCGGCTCGGTGCTGGACCCGATCGTGGCGATCCGTTGCCGTATTTCGCTGGCGCCGGATCAACAGGCGCAGGTGGACATGGTCTACGGCGTCGGTCCCCAACGCGACGCCTGCACCGCCTTGATCGACAAGTACCGCGATCGCCGGCTGGCCGATCGCGTGTTCGATCTGGCGCTGACCCAGAGCCAGGTCACGCGCCGGCAGATCAATGCCTCGCTGGAAGACGCGATGCGCTACGAGCGGCTTGCCGCGCGCGTGCTGTTCGTCGACCCGCAGCTGCGCGCCGACAACGAGGTATTGCTGCACAACCATCGCGGCCAGTCGGCGCTGTGGAGCCACGCCATCTCCGGCGATCTGCCGATCGTGCTGTTGCGCATCACCGACCCGGACAATCTCGAACTGGCGCGCCAGCTGGTGCAGGCGCACGCGTACTGGCGTCTGAAAGGCCTGCGCGCAGACCTGGTGATCTGGAACGAAAGCCAGGCCGGCTATCGGCAATCGCTGCAGGACGCCATCCTGGGCCTGATCGCCGCTGACCCCGAAGCCAATGTGCTCGACCGCCCCGGCGGTATCTTCGTGCGCGCCATCGAACACATCTCGCAGGAAGACCGGGTGCTGCTGCAGACCGTGGCGCGCGCCATCCTGAGCGATGCCAACGGCACGCTGGATGCGCAACTGCAGCGCCATCCCAGCGCGCGTGCGCTGCCGCCATTGCTGGAGCCGATCCAGGCGCTGGACAGCGGCGACGCCATGACCGGCGCGCACGCCGCCTACCTGGACAACACCCTGCAGGCCGCAGCCGAAGAACCGGTGGTGTTCGACAACGGCCTGGGCGCGTTCGCCGCCGATGGCCGCGAATACCGCATCACCCTGGACGACGGCGCGGCCACGCCGGCGCCGTGGTGCAACGTGATGGCCAATGCGCAATTCGGCACCGTGGTCAGCGACAGCAGCCCCGGCTACAGCTGGGCCGAGAACGCGCACGAATTCCGGCTCACGCCGTGGCATAACGACCCGGTGGGCGATGCCTCCAGCGAGGCGTTCTACCTGCGCGACGAGGACACCGGCCAGGTGTGGTCGCCGATGGCGCTGCCGTGTCGCGGCAGCGGTCGTTATACGGTGCGCCACGGCTTCGGTTACAGCGTCTACAGCCATATCGAACACGGCATCGGCAGCGAGCTGTGGGTGTTCGTCGATGTGGACCGGCCGGTCAAGTTCAGTCACCTGCGGCTGAAGAATCTGTCGGGGCGCCCGCGCCGACTCAGCGTCACCGGTTACGTGGAATGGACGCTCGGCGACATCCGCACACACTCGCAGCTGCACGTGGTCAGCGAGGTCGACCTTGGCAGCAACGTGCTGACCGCGCGCAACCCGTACAACACCGAGTTCGACGGGCGCGTGGCGTTCTTCGATGCCGATGCGCCCAGCCGCAGCATCACCGCCGACCGCAGCGAATTCCTGGGCCGCAACGGCAACCTGGCCGCACCTGCCGCGCTCGCCCGGCAGCGCTTGTCCGGACGCGTCGGTGCCGGCCTGGACCCGTGCGCGGCGATCCAGATCCCGGTGACGCTGGCAGCAGAGCAGAGCTTCGAGACGGTGTTCCGCCTGGGCGCGGGCGTCGATCGCGAGACCGCGCTGACCCTGGCACGCCAGAGCCGTGGCGTGGCCGCCGCGCAGGCCGCCTTGCTGGCGGTGCGCGCGCACTGGCAGCAGATCCTGGGCACCGTGCAGGTGAGCACGCCCGATCCGGCGGTGGACCTGCTGGCCAATGGCTGGCTGCTCTACCAGACCATCGCCTGCCGGTTCCTGGCGCGTAGCGGTTACTACCAGTCCGGCGGCGCGTACGGTTTCCGCGACCAGCTGCAGGACAGCATGGCGATGGTGCACGCGCAACCGGCGCTGGCCCGCGCCCACCTGCTGCGCTGCGCCGCGCATCAGTTCGTGCAGGGCGATGTGCAGCACTGGTGGCACCCGCCGCAGGACCGTGGCGTGCGCACGCAGTGTTCGGACGATTTTCTGTGGTTGCCGCAGGCGCTATGCCGCTATCTGGACACCACCGCCGATACCGGCGTGCTGGACGAACGCGTGGGCTTCATCGATGGGCGCGAACTCAAGCACGACGAGGAATCGTATTACGACCTGCCACAGCTCACCGGCAACGTGCAATCGCTGTACGCGCACGCCGTGCTCGCCCTGCAACGCGGCATGGCGCGATTGGGCGAACGTGGCCTGCCGCTGATCGGCAGCGGCGACTGGAACGACGGCATGAACCGGGTCGGCAAGGACGGCAAGGGCGAGAGCGTGTGGCTGGGCTTTTTCCTGTACGACACGCTGCTGCGGTTCGAAGCCGTGGCCGTGCAGCGCGACGATGCGGCATTCGCAACGACCTGCCGCACGCATGCGCAGACCTTGCGCGCCGCATTGGAACAGCATGCCTGGGATGGGCGGTGGTACCGACGCGCCTGGTTCGACGACGGCACCCCGCTGGGGTCGAGCGATTCGGACGAATGCCGCATCGATTCGTTGTCGCAGAGCTGGGCGGTGCTGTCCGGTGCGATGGATCCGGCACGCAGCGCGCAGGCGATGGACGCGATGCACCAGCATCTGGTCGACCCGGAAGCAGGCATCGTCAAGCTGCTGGTGCCCCCGTTCGATCGCACCGAGCACGATCCCGGCTATATCCGTGGCTACCTCCCCGGCGTGCGCGAAAACGGTGGCCAGTACACGCATGCGGCGGTGTGGGCGACGATGGCCTTCGCCCATCTCGGCGACAGCGCGCGGGCCTGGCAACTGGCCGGCATGATCAACCCGATCCACCACGCCCGCGATGCGGCAGCGGCGCAACGCTACAAGGCCGAGCCTTACGTGCTGGCCGCCGATGTCTACGCGGTGGCGCCGCACGCCGGCCGTGGCGGCTGGAGCTGGTACACCGGTGCTGCCGGCTGGATGTACCGGTTGCTGACCGAATCGCTGCTCGGCCTGCAGCGCCGCGGCGAACGCATGCACATCGTGCCGTGCATTCCGGTCGACTGGCCGGGGTATCAGCTGCGTTATCGCTTCGGCACCAGCACCTACATCATCGACGTCACCCAGCGCCCGGGCGGGCAGGCGCGGCTGGAGATCGATGGGGTGGCGCAAGCCGAGCTTGCTTTCACTCTCATCGATGACGGTGCGGTCCACGCTGTCGCACTGGACTGGCCTGGAGTCGCGACATGAGCACACGCAGCCACACCGATCATCAGCTCTCCGACCTGGACAAGATGTTGGGCGTGTGGCCGCAGCGGGTGCGCGACCCCAGCCAGTTCTGGCCACAGTTCGATGCCCTGGCCCAGGGCATCCTCGATGCCGCCGCACACACCGATGTGGCCCGCGTGCGACGCCAGTTGCGGCACCTGCTGCGCTGCCACGGGCTCACTCGCACGCCGACGCCGTGCAGGTCACGCATTGCTGCTGCGCCTCGGCTTCGGCACGGCGTTTCCAGAACTGTCTGATACGTCCTTGCGGCCGCATCGATAGCGCACCAGAACACCGCCACCCGCCGGTTCACGCGCGGACCGGCCGGCAGACTGCGCGTCTTGCCGCCGAGCGCCGCCACGCGGTGTGTGGTCGCGTGCACACGCCGGTCACTCACACGCTGTGTGGTGTCTGCATTGACGTGCGGGTACGGACCGCATCGGTGGTGCGCGACGATGCGCCGTGTGGTGCAGCGAACCCGGCAGCGCGCGCGCTAATGCCACCCGATGCGCCGTGTTGCCGGGCCTGGATGCGGTGGCCGGGCCGGGTGTCCTCGCCACCTGCGCCGCGAGGAACGCCGGCGCCTGCGTCTCAGACAGCCAGTGCGTCGATCTGCCGTAGTGCGCCAGCCAGCGCCTCGGCGCGTGCGTCCTGACCGGTCGCCAGGCCTTCGGCGACGATCACCTCCAGCTGCTGCACGCCGATGAAACCCAGCGCGGTGCGCATGTAGCTTTCGGCATGCTCCAGCGCTGCCATCGGCGTGCCGGCGCCGTAGAAACTGCCGCGTGCCACCAGCAGGATGACGCGCTTGTCGCCGGCCAGCCCTTCGGGCACGCCCTGGGCGTTGTAGCGGAAGGTCTTGCCGGTCACCAGCACGCGATCGATCCATGCCTTGAGCTGGGTCGAAACGGTGAAGTTGTACAGCGCCACGCCGATCACCACCGTGTCGGCCTCCAGAAATTCCTGCAGCACCGCTGCGCTGGTGGCCAGTTCGGCAGCCAGTTCGGGGTGCTGGTCGCCGCTGGCGTTCTGCTGGGCGGCCAGGTGCGCGCCGGACAGATGCGGCAGCGGCTCGGCCGCCAGATCGCGGTAGGTGAGCACGACATTGCGGCTGCCGGACTGCAACTTGGCGACAGTGGCGGCCGACAGCTGACGGCTGGCCGAATAATCGCCAAGGATGCTGGAGTCGAGATGGAGCACGTTCATGGTGGTGCCTCGCGTGAGTGGGGACGTGGGAGCCACGACAATGGGCTGGATACCAAACCCGAGCATAAGGCGCGCGCGCCGGCAAACGAAACCGCACCACCGCTGCGGCACCTCTTGCGCCCAGTCACTGCCGCCCTGCGCATCCGCACACCGCCTCCTTCCTGGCGCAGCAGGCAATCCGACCAACGGCACGCCGGCCGATCGCCGCACACGCGTGGCGCGGCCTTGCGCGCAGCCGGCGGTCTTCATGCCACACCAACAACGAAACCTTCACGCTTGCGCCATTCTTGCGCTGGAGGTCCCCCGATGATCCGCACCCTTGCTCCGCTCGCTGCCGTCCTGCTGTTGTCGTCCTGCGCATCCAACCAGGTCGCCCAGGTGCAGCCCATCGACGGGGTCATCTCCGGCCAATGCCATAGCGATAGCGTGCGTGGAGCGGTCGGGCTGGCAGCGGCGGCGCAGACCATCGAGCGGGCCCGCGTGGACAGCGACAGCCTGCAGGTCAGCGTGCGCCGTAGCGAACGCGCAACGGGCGGCACCACGGCCAGCGGCCTGGCCGACCCGGCACAGGGTGCCAGCAGCACCGGTGGCGATCACCTCACCATCGAGACCGGCCCGAACAACAGCATCACCGCGATCTACTGCGGCTAACCGCTTGCCGGGCGCGGGCCAGGGGTGGCAGGCGGTTACCCCTGCCAATCAACCGGCCGCGATCACGACACCGCCAATCCTGCTCACGTGCGTTTGGTGGCCTTCACCGGCTGCCTGGACTTGCTGCGCGAGTCGGTCAGAAACCGCAGCGTGGCCGCCTCCCATTGGCGCTCGCCACGCACGCCGGTGGCCATGGCCTGCAACTGGCCGGCGCGCCAGCCTGCGAACACGCACGGGTCGATATAGGCCTTGCGACACACCGAGGGCGTATTGCCCAGCGCATCGGCCACTTCGCGGATGACATCGTTCTGCACCTGGGTCAGCGCGCGTTCGCTCATGCGTTCGGGTAGCGGCAAGCGCGCCAGGCGTTGCAAGGCAGCCAACGTGCCGCCCCAGGTGCGGAAATCCTTGGCGGTGAAATCCTCGCCCATCGCCTCGCGCAGATACTCGTTGACCTCGCCCGAATCCACCGGCTGCAGCTGGCCGTCGTCGTCGCGGTACTGGAACAGCGATTGCCCCGGCAATTGCTGGCACTGCCGGATCAGTTTGACCAGTTGCTTGTCGTCCACTTCGATATCGTGGTCCTGGCCGCTCTTGCCGCGGAACTTCAGCCGCGCACGTCCGCCACGCAGGAATTCCATATGCCGGTTGCGCAACGTGGTCAGCCCATAGGAACGATTGCTGCGCGCATATTCGGCATTGCCCACGCGCACCAGGGTATCGGCCAACAACGCCACCACGATCGCCAGCACTTTCTCGCGCGGAAACCCCGGCAGCACCAGATCGCGGCGCAACCGGCGGCGCAGTTTGGGCAGCGCCTGGCCAAAGGCGATCACCCGCTCGAACTTGCCTTCGCCACGCACCTGCGCCCACTCGGCGTGATAGCGGTATTGCTTGCGCCTGCGTGCATCGCGGCCGGTGGCCTGCAGATGGCCGTTGGGCTTGGCGCAGATCCACACCTCGGTATACGCCGGCGGAATCGCCAACGCACGGATGCGCTGCAAGGTATCGGCATCGGCAACGCGTTGCCCGTCCGCATTGCGATAACTGAAACTCCTGCCCGCCTTGCGGCGGCTGATGCCGGGCTGCTGATCGTTGACGTAGGTGAGCCCGGCCGCGCGCGCGGTGGCCTTGGCCTGTGCGACCGCCGCCACGCTCGCTGCTGCAGCGGTAGCGGTAGCGGCCACCGCATCGGCGGCAACGGTGGCCAGCTTGCCGGCCGCGCTGGCGGTGGCTGCGGCATTGCGAACAACACGTTTGGCTTTCATTGCGCACGGATCGGAGGACAGGCGCCGATTGTTCAGCCGGGTAGGACTAGGCCGCGTCAACGTAGCGACAACGCGGTGTGGGCAAGCGATGCCCGCCGGGCGCTTTTCTGCTTATGCTTGGCGCTCCCCAACGTGCTGGAGTTATCGATGCGCTCTGTCCTGCCTACCGCCCGCCTGGCCTGCACCCTGGTCGTGCTGGCGGCCTTGAGTGCCTGCGGCAAGCCGCAACCGGACGAGCAGGAAGCCGTCTCCGCCAAAGCGCAGCAAGCGGCCGAACAAGCCGCGGCGCCAGCCCCTGCCGCCGCGCCCGAAGCGCCGCCGATCGGCAGCTGCGACGCCACCCAGGTGCAATCGCTGGTGGGCCAGGCGCTGACCGAGACGGTGAGCGAACAGGCCCGCAACGATGCCGGCGCCAAGACGGTACGCGTGCTCAAACCCGGCCAGATGACGACCATGGAGTTCAACGGCGAGCGGCTCAATCTGGAAGTGGACGCCAAGAACGTGATCGCCTCGGTGCGTTGCGGCTGAGCACACGTCGGCGCCTGTCGGCGAACAGGCGGCAAGCCAGCTGCGACAAGGCCTTGCAGCCGCCCTCGTTGCAGCTGTAACGGTGTATTGCGGCACCGCATCAACTGTGGTCTAGTCGATCATCCGGTGACCTCTTCGAAACGCTCCACGGATCGAGCGCTGCAACGTTGTCGCCGCTCTCCCAGATCGCAAAGAGGCACACATGGCCCCCCGCACTCGCCAAGGGCTCAACGAGCACGGTCTCTACAACAGCGCGCGCGACGAACGCGACGCCTGTGGTTTTGGCATGGTGGCGCAGTTGGACGACCAACCTTCCCGTTCGCTGGTAGACACCGCGATTGCGGCGCTCTCGCGCATGACCCACCGTGGCGGCGTGGCCGCCGACGGGCTCACCGGCGACGGCTGCGGGTTGCTGATCCGCAAACCCGACGCATTCCTGCGCGGGCTGGCCCGCGATGCGGGCATCCCCCTGGGCACGCGCTACGCGGCCGGTGTGGTGTTTTTGCCGCTGGACGAGGCCGAAGCGTCGCGCTGTCGTGCCGAACTGGAAACCCAGTTGCATAGCGCCGGCGTGCAGTTCCGCGGTTGGCGCGTGGTGCCCACCGACGACAGCGTCTGCGGCCAGCTGGCGCGCGACACCCTGCCGCGCATCGAGCAAGTGTTTGTCGATGCCGGTGCCGAACAGACCGAAGACGGCTTCACCCTGGCGCTGTTCCTGGCGCGCCGCCGCGCCGAACAGGCGCTGCGCGAGGTGGATAACTTCTACGTCACCACCTTGTCGCCCAACGGCATCAGCTACAAGGGCATGGTGCTGCCGGACAAGCTGAGCACGTTCTACCCGGACCTGCAGCGCAGCGATCTGTCCTCCAGCGCGATTGTCTTTCACCAGCGCTTTTCCACCAATACGCTGCCGCGCTGGCCGCTGGCGCATCCATTCCGCCTGCTCGCCCACAACGGCGAAATCAACACCATCGAAGGCAACCGGCGCTGGGCGCAGGCGCGCAGCAAGGTGTGGCAGACGCCGCGCTTCGATATCGCCGAATTCGACCCGGTGATCTCCATGCATGGCTCCGATTCGCAGAGCCTGGACAACATGCTGGAGCTGCTGATCGCCGGTGGCATGGACCTGCTGCAGGCGTTGCGCATCCTGGTGCCGCCGGCGACCCAGTCGCTGGAGTTCAAGGACGCCGACCTGGCCGCGTTCTACGAGTTCTACGGGTTGAACACCGAGCCGTGGGATGGCCCGGCCGGCATCGTCGCCTGCGACGGCCGTTACGCCGCCTGCATGCTCGATCGCAACGGCCTGCGCCCCGCCCGCTGGATGCTCACCTCCGACCGCCATTTCCTGGTGGCCTCCGAGGCCGGCGTGTGGGAATTGCCGGCCGAGCGCATCACCCGCAAGGGCAAGCTGGGCCCGGGCGAGATGATGGCGATCGATCTCAAGCGCGGCGACCTGCTCGACTCGGACGCCATCGACCGCATCAACCGCGCGCGCGCGCCGTACAAGCAATGGCTGCAGCAGGGTGTGACCTACCTGCAAACCGAACTGATCGACCCCTCGCTGGTGGAAGAACCCTTCAGCGAGCAGACCCTGCGCAGCTACCACAAGCTGTTCCAGCTCAGCATCGAAGAAGTGGAGCAGATCCTGCGCCCGCTGGCCGAGACCGAGCAGGAAGCCACCGGCTCGATGGGCGACGACACCCCGATGGCGGTGCTCAGCCGTCAAACGCGCCCGTTGTACGACTACTTCCGCCAGGCGTTCGCGCAGGTCACCAACCCGCCGATCGACCCGCTGCGCGAAGGCATCGCGATGTCGCTCACCACCCAGCTCGGCAAGGAGACCAACATCTTCCATGCCGGCGCGGAGACGGTGAACCACGTCATCCTGAATTCGCCGGTGCTCAGCCAGCGCAAGCTGCGCCAGCTGCTGAAGATGGAGCAGTACGTCGCGCGCAATCGCCTGATCGACCTGTCCTACAGCGTCGAAGAAGGGCTGAAGGCCGGCCTGGAGCGCATCTGCCAGGAAGTGGAAGCCGCCGCCCGCGATGGCGCGGTGATGCTGCTGCTGTCCGACCGCTACCCGGTGCCGGACCGGCCGATGGCGCATGCGCTGCTGGCCACCGGCGCGGTGCATCACCACCTGTGCAAGGTGGGCCTGCGCTGCGACGTCAACCTGATCATCGAAACCGGCACCGCCCGCGATGCGCACCACATGGCCTGCCTGCTCGGCTTCGGCGCCACCGCGGTGTATCCGTATCTGGCCTACCAGACGCTGTTCGACCTGGGCCGGCGCGGCATCCTGCAGCTGAGCAAGGGCGGCGAGCAGTCGCAGATCGGCCGCCGTTATCGCAAGGGCATCTACAAGGGCCTGTCCAAGATCATCTCCAAGATGGGCATCTGCACCATCGCCAGCTACCGCGGCGCGCAGTTGTTCGAGATCGTCGGGCTGGACCCGGACGTGGTGGAGTTGTGCTTCGCCGACACGCCCGCGCGTATCGGCGGGGTCAGCCTGCCGCGGCTGGACACCGAGGCGCGCGAGCTCGCCGCACGCGCCTGGAACGACCAGCTCAAGCCGGAAGTGGGCGGCCTGCTCAAGTACGTGCACGGCGGCGAGTACCACATGTACAACCCGGACGTGGTGATGACGCTGCAGCGCGCCACCCGCACCGGCGATGCCGGCGACTGGCAGAAATACGTGGATGCGGTGCATTCGCGCCCAGCCTCCACGCTGCGCGATCTGGTCCAGCTCAAGCGTGCCGACACCCCGACCCCGCTGGACGAGGTCGCCCCGGCCAGTGACGTGCTGCGTCGCTTCGACACCGCCGCTATCAGCCTGGGCGCGTTGTCGCCCGAGGCGCACGAGGCGCTGGCCATTGCGATGAACCGCCTGGGCGGGCGCAGCAACTCCGGCGAAGGCGGCGAAGACCCGGCCCGCTACGGCACCGAGAAGCGCTCCAAGATCAAACAGGTGGCCTCGGGCCGCTTCGGCGTGACCCCGGAGTACCTGGTCAACGCCGAAGTGCTGCAGATCAAGGTCGCCCAGGGCGCCAAGCCCGGCGAAGGCGGCCAGCTGCCCGGCCACAAGGTCAACGAGCTGATCGCCCGGCTGCGCTACGCCAAGCCCGGCATCGGCCTGATCTCGCCGCCGCCGCATCACGACATTTATTCCATCGAAGACCTGGCCCAGCTGATCTACGACCTCAAGCAGGTCAACCCGACCGCACTGGTGTCGGTGAAGCTGGTCGCGCATGCCGGCGTCGGCACGATTGCCGCCGGCGTGGTCAAGGCCGGCGCCGATCTGATCACCGTGTCCGGCCACGACGGCGGCACCGGCGCCAGCCCGGTCAGCTCGATCCGCTATGCCGGCGTGCCGTGGGAACTGGGCGTGGCCGAGTCGCACCAGGCACTGGTGGCCAACGACCTGCGCGACCGCACCATCCTGCAGACCGACGGCGGCCTGAAGACCGGCCTGGACGTGGTCAAGGCCGCGCTGCTGGGCGCCGACAGCTTCGGCTTCGGCACCGCGCCGATGATCGTGCTGGGCTGCAAGTACCTGCGCATCTGCCACCTCAACAACTGCGCCACCGGCGTGGCCACCCAGGACGAGCGCCTGCGTGCGAACTACTTCACCGGCCTGCCGGAGCGCGTGGAGTATTTCTTCCGCCTGCTGGCCGAAGAAGTGCGGCAGTGGCTGTCGTACCTGGGCGTGCGTTCGCTGGACGAGATCGTCGGCCGCACCGACCTGCTGGAACAGCTGGAGGTCTCGCCACGCCCGGGCGTCAAGGTCGATCTGTCACGCCTGCTCACGCATGCGCAGTACGACGGCAGCCATTGCGCAGCCCAGCGCCTGTACGAATCGCCGGACAGCCTGGCCACGCAGATGGACGGCCTGCTCGCCGATGCGATCGCCAACAAGACCGGCGGCGACCATCGCTTCCTGATTCACAACACCGACCGCTCGATCGGCGCGCGCCTGTCCGGCACCATTGCGCGGGCGCACGGCAACCACGGCATGAGCGATGCGCCGTTGAACCTGCGCTTCCGCGGCACCGCCGGTCAGAGCTTCGGCGCGTTCAACGCCGGCGGCCTGCAGCTGGAGCTGGAAGGCGAAGCCAACGACTACGTCGGCAAGGGCATGGCCGGCGGCCGGCTGGTGGTGCGTCCGCCGCGCGGCGCGCGCTTCGAGGCCCGCAGCACACCGATCGTCGGCAACACCTGCCTGTACGGCGCCACCGGCGGCGAGCTGTTCGCGGCCGGCCGCGCGGGCGAACGCTTTGCGGTGCGCAACTCCGGCGCGCTCGCGGTGGTGGAAGGCGCCGGCGATCACTGCTGCGAATACATGACCGACGGCGTGGTGCTGGTGCTGGGCAAGGTGGGCCTGAACTTCGGCGCCGGCTTCACCGGCGGCCTGGCCTACGTGCTGGATATCGAACGCGACTTCGTGGACCGCTACAACCACGAGCTGATCGACATCCACCGCGTCTCCGCCGAAGGGTTCGAAAACCATCGCCAGCACCTGCACACCCTGATCAGCCGCCACCGCGAGCTGACCGGCAGCATCTGGGCGCAGCAGATCCTCGACGAGTTCCGCGACTACATCGGCAAGTTCTGGCTGGTCAAACCCAAGGCCGCCAGCATCGAGTCGCTGACCGAGTCGCTGCGGCGCGCCGCCTGAGTGACGGGATTGGGGAGTCGGGATTGGGGATTCGCTCAAGCTATGCGAATCCCGATTCCCGAATCTCCACTCCCGGCCTTCCAGCGTCGTGATTGTTTGTTCGAGATTCGCCCTGCGTCCGCCCCCCGTCGCCCGCTGTTGCGAATCCCCAATCCCAACTCCCGAATCCCAGCCCTATGAGCCGCAAGCAAGCCTTCCAATTCCTCGACCTGCCCCGGACCATGCCCACGCGCATTCCGGTGGAGCTGCGTACCTCCGGTGACTGGGGCGAGTTGTACGGCAAGTTCGACAAGGCCGACGCGCAGTACCAGTCCGGCCGCTGTCTGGATTGCGGCAACCCGTATTGCAGCTGGAAATGCCCGGTGCATAACGCCATCCCGCAATGGCTGCAGCTGGTGCAGGAAAACCGCATCGAAGAAGCCGCCGCGCTATGCCATTCCACCAACCCGCTGCCGGAAGTGTGCGGGCGGGTGTGTCCGCAGGACCGCCTGTGCGAAGGCAGCTGCACGCTGGAGGAATTCGGCGCGGTCACCATCGGCGCAGTGGAAAAATACATCGTCGATACCGCGTTCAAGATGGGCTGGCGCCCGGACCTGGGCAACGTGCAGCCCACTGGCTGGCGGGTGGCGGTGATCGGCGCCGGCCCCGCCGGCCTGTCCTGCGCGGACCGCCTGGTGCGTGCCGGCATCGAAGCGGTGGTCTACGACCGCTACGAGCAGATCGGCGGGCTGCTGCAGTTCGGCATTCCCAGCTTCAAGCTGGACAAGTCGGTGATCGGCAAGCGCCGCGAGATCCTCGAAGGCATGGGCGTGCAGTTCCGCCTGGGCGTGGAAGTGGGCCGCGACGTCAGCATCGAGCAGTTGCTGGGCGAATTCGACGCGGTGTTCCTGGGCACCGGCGCCTACCGCTACACCGATGGCGGCCTGCCCGGGCAGGATCTGAAGAACGTGCTGCCGGCGCTGCCGTTCCTGGTGCAGAACAGCCGCATCGTCGGCGGCAACGACCCGCACGGCCGGCCGATCGCCGGCTGGGAAGACCAGATGGCGCTGCCCGATCTCAACGGCAAGCGCGTGGTGGTGCTGGGCGGCGGCGACACCGGCATGGACTGCGTGCGCAGCGCCATCCGCCTGGGCGCGGCCAAGGTCACCTGCGCCTACCGCCGCGACGAAGCCAGCATGCCGGGCTCGGCGCGCGAGGTGGCCAACGCGCGCGAAGAAGGCGTGCGCTTCCTGTTCAACCGCCAGCCGCTGTCGATCGAATCCGGCGCCGACGACGAAGCCATTGGCGTCACCGTGGTGGAGACCAAGCTCGGCGAACCCGATGCCAGCGGCCGCCGCAACGCGGTACCGGTGGAAGGCAGCGAATCGCTGCTGGAAGCGGACGTAGTGATCATCGCCTTCGGCTTCTCGCCGACGGTGCCGGAGTGGCTGTCATCGCAAGGCGTGGAAGCCGGCAGCAACGGCCGCATCGTGGCGCCATCCGACGACAACGGCCGCCTGCCCTACCAGACCAGCAACCCACGCCTGTTCGCCGGCGGCGACTGCGTGCGCGGCGCCGACTTGGTGGTGACTGCCGTCGCCGAAGGCCGCGATGCAGCGGGAAGCATCGTGCAGCTGCTGGGTGTGAAAGCGCAGGTCAAAGAGCCGGCTGCGGCTTAAGGGATGCTAGGCCGCATGCTGAGGTCACTCGTTACCGGTTTGCTGATCTTGACTGCCGGTAGCGTGGCTGCGGCGCAGACCGCGACATGCCAGGAATCGGACAATCTGCGTCTTGATGGCCTGCCTCTTTCCATCGTGCAGATGGAAGAGATTGGTCTCAAGTACGCGGCGGCAAATAAGAAGGCGCCTCAGGTGCCATTTGCTTATGGCAACAAAGATTGGATGCGGCTCAAGAAGCAGTACCGCTCCGGCGATTACTTCGTAGCTTATGAGCAGCTGTGGCCTGCAAGTGGGAAGCCATTCGCCTGGGGTTATGCGCTTGTCCGAGGAAAATGTGTACTTGGAGTGCTGAGCGCTCGAGTCTCATAGGCCTAACAATTCTTCTGATCGAAGCGCGTTCGCGGCTCAGTGCACGCGGGTCGCGGCATTCTGACAAAAATCCCTCCAGTCATTAGGCCGGGCAAAACAGTTCGATGCGCATAGAGGTTAGGGCATCAACCTTTTTCATGGTCGATAGCCGCGCGGTTGACACAACGCAGCCCACCACCGCTTGCGTCATACAAAACGACGCAAGCAGTGGCATCACACCCTGCTGCAGTCGCCGATCAGGCCGCCTTATCCAACGTAGCCATATCGATCACAAAGCGATACTTCACGTCGCTCTTGAGCATGCGCTCGTAGGCAGCGTTGATTTCGTCGGCGCGGATGGTTTCGATGTCCGAGACGATGTTGTGCTTGGCGCAGAAGTCCAGCATTTCCTGGGTCTGGCGGATGCCGCCGATCAGCGAGCCGGCCAGGGTGCGGCGCTTCATAATCAGGTTGAACACGGCCGGCGACGGGTGCGATTCCTCGGGCACGCCCACCAGCACCATTGCGCCGTCGCGCTTGAGTGCATTGATAAACGGGTCCAGGTTGTGCGGGGCGGCCACGGTGTTGAGGATGAAGTCCAGGGTGTTGTACTGCGCCGCCATCTGCGCCTCGTCCTTGGAGATCACCACTTCGCTGGCGCCCAGGCGCAGCGCGTCGGCGCGCTTGTTCTCGGAAGTGGTGAACAGCACCACGGTGGCGCCCATCGCCTTGGCGATCTTCACCGCCATGTGACCCAGGCCACCCAGGCCGACCACGCCCACCTTCTGCCCCGGGCCCACCTTCCAGTGCGCCAGCGGCGAATAGGTGGTGATGCCGGCGCACAGCAGCGGCGCCACGGCGGCCAGGTTGTCGGTGTGCGAGATGCGCAGCACGTACTTCTGGTCGACCACGATATGGTCGGAGTAGCCGCCATAGGTGTTCTCGCCGCCGCCGAACATCGGGCCGTTATAGGTGCCGGTGAAGCCGGCTTCGCAGTACTGCTCCTCGCCTTCCTGGCAGGAGGCGCAGCTGCGGCAGCTGTCGACCATGCAGCCGACACCGGCCAGGTCGCCCACCTTGAAGCCGCTGACGGCGTCACCGACGGCGGTCACACGGCCGACGATCTCGTGGCCCGGCACGGACGGATACCGGGTGTTGTGCCATTCGTTGCGTGCGGTATGCAGATCCGAGTGACACACGCCGCAATAGGCGATCTCGATCTGTACATCGTCGGGGCCGGGCGCGCGGCGTTCGAAGACGAACGGGGCAAGCGGTTGATCGGCGGTCTGGGCAGCGTACGCGTGCGCTTTGCTCATGGGTAAGGCTCCGGTGGGGTTTGCGTGGTCGGCCACGGATGCCGACGACAGAAAAGGTGAGCGCTAGCTTAGAACAGCCGCCTGTCGCGCTCCTGCGACAGTGCGTTTTGCCCGCCCTCTTGCGAACGGCTGCACCGCCGCACGGCGCCCGCCGCGTGCGTTCGCCTGCGATCGACGTGCGACGCGCGTGAATGGCCCGCTAACGCGCGAGCTTCTAGGCTCACCAAGCAACGTATCGCGCTGCACCATCCTTGCTGGCCGTGCCCCCTCCCCCCACGCGGCCGCCTACGTCGATGCCGAAGGAGGCTTCCATGTTCCGCTCTCCCCCGATGTTCCCTGGTCTACGCAATGCCGCACTCGCCCTGACCCTGCTCGCTGCAATGCCGTTGGCGCAGGCCAAAGAACCGGCCGGCCCGCAGAAGCCATCCACCGGCCTGAAGTATGTCGGCGTCAGTCTCTCCGGCGCCGAGTTCAACTCACGCAAGAAACCCGGCACCTTGTACAAGGATTACACCTATCCGGCGGCGTCGGATTTTAGTTATTTCGCCGGCAAGGGCATGAACACGATCCGCCTGCCGTTTCTGTGGGAACGCGTGCAACCCGCACTCAACGGCGACCTGGATCAGGCCCAGCTGGGGCTGATCAAGAAGGCAGTGGAAGCGGCCAAGGCCAACAAGCAGTTTCTGGTCCTGGATCTGCACAACTACGCCAAGTACAACGGTAATCGCCTGGGTACCAACGAGGTGCCCACTGCTGCGATGGCCGACCTGTGGCGCCGGTTGGCGCTGGAATTCAAGGACGACAAGGCGGTGATCTTCGGGCTGATGAACGAGCCCAACGGCATCTCCGCGCCCGATTGGGCCAATGCAGCGCAAGGCGCGATCAATGCGATCCGCAAGACCGGTGCAAAGAACCTGATCCTGGTGCCGGGCACTGCCTACACCGGTGCGCACAGCTGGCGCAGCACCAGTTATGGCGTGTCCAACGCCAAGGCGCTGGAGATCCTCAAGGATCCTGGCAAGAACCTGGCTTTCGAAGCGCATCAATATCTCGATAGCGACTACAGCGGCACCAAGCCGGTATGCACCAGCGCCACGGTGGGCGAAGAGAAATTGCGTGGCTTCACTGCGTGGTTGCGCGAGAACAAGCAGAAGGGATTCCTGGGCGAGTTCGGCACTGCCGACAATCCCGTCTGCAACCAGGCGCTGGAGGGCATGCTGACCTACATGGAAAAGAATAGCGACGTCTGGCTGGGCTGGAACTGGTGGGCGGCCGGTGCGTGGTGGAAGCCGGACTATCCCTTTACGGTGCAGCCGGGCAAGGATGGCAGCGACAAGCCGCAGATGGCGATCCTGAGCAAGTACGCACGCCGCGCCGGCAAGTAATCCGCGCACGCCAGTGTGGTCACGGTGGTCGCAGCGATGTGCTGCGGCCACCGTTTTTTTTGCGTGCGCTGCCGGGTAACTACATTGCCGCGCGCGCACGACAACGCGGCAGGTCGATCGCACGCTGCACCTCTCAGTCCGCGTGCAGATTCGGCGATAACTGCGAAGTCACTCACAGCTCGGACTAAGTGATACCTCACATCCGTATCCTGCGCGCGTCGATGCGCCTAGGGTGGAACGCGATGCGTTGTCGCCATGGCTATGGCAGGCCCACGCCAACGCATCTCCCCCGCGAATGCACCAGGAGTCACCCATGTTGCCCTCCCCCACCCGCGTACGCCGGCTACTTCGGCGTGCGCTGGTCTTGTTGCTGCTTGCGGTCGTGCCGCTCGCACATGCGCAGACGTCGCTGAAGTACGCAGGCGTCAATCTTTCCGGCGCGGAAATCAAATCCTCGCAAAAGCCCGGCGTGCTCAACGTCGATTACCTGTATCCGGCCGCCAGCGATTACCGCTACTTCGCCAGCAAGCACATGAACACCATTCGGCTACCCATCCTGTGGGAACGCCTGCAACCCAGTGCCGGAAGCGAGCTGGACGCCGCGCAGCTGTTGCTGATCCGCCAGGCCGTGACCAACGCGAAGGCGGCCAAGGTCTATCTGATCCTGGACATCCACAACTACGCCCGCTACTACGGCCACAAGATCGGCAGTCCGCGCGTGCCGATCAGCACCTTCAACGATCTGTGGCGACGTCTTGCGATCGCCTTCAAGGACGACGATACGGTGATCTTCGGGCTGATGAATGAGCCCTACGACATCAACCCGCAATCCTGGGCCAACGCGGCACAGGCATCGATCGACACCATCCGCCAAACCGGCGCCAACAATCTGATCCTGGTGCCCGGCGCGCTGTGGAGCGGCGCGCACAGCTGGTATTCCACCGTGGCCGGGCAATCCAACGCGGTGGCATTGGCGTCCATCAACGATCCGCTCAATCGCTACGCCATCGAAGTCCATCAATATCTGGATACGGACTCAAGCGGCACCAGCGCCGGCTGCGTCAGCAGCACCATCGGTGCCGAACGCCTGCGCAGTTTTACGCAGTGGCTGCGCCTCAATCACAAGCGCGGCTTTCTGGGCGAGTTCGGTACCGGCAACAATGCCACCTGCAACAGCGCACTCAACGGCATGCTCGGCTATATGGAAGCCAACCGCGATGTCTGGCTGGGCTGGATCTGGTGGGCCGCCGGTGCGTGGTGGAATGGCACCTATCCCTTCAACGTGCATCCGGACGCACAGGGCCGCGACAAGCCGCAGATGTCGATCCTGAGTGCGCGCGCAAAGCGCATTACCGAGTGAACGCTGCGAACACGCCATAGCACGATCATCATACTGGGGCGGAAGTCGCGCGCAGCATCGCACTGTCCATCTGCTCGTTGTCGATGGGCATACCGAGCGCGACCGCCTTGCAGACGACTGCGTACCGGCTGCTTTGAAACCGCAGAGCAGATCACCCAAGTCGAGTGACCCAGGTCGATCGCCACCGCACGTCAGTTCGCGCATGCCGCATGCGATGGCGCGGCAATGTGGCGTCATTGATTCGACGTCGCATCGTTGACGGCGAGCGCATCCATTCGCCGATTTTTCGACAGCGCATGGAGATGGATGGCGCATTCAACAGACGTGCGCACTTGTTTTTCGTGTGCGCCGTTACAGCGTGCTGTTTCAGAACGTGACCGGTGTGGCATGTAACTGCGGGCCGATTAACACATTCAATTCACATTCGATGTGGTGAGCGATTAGGCACGGCAGATGCATTGGTTACGACAGATGTGGCGCACCTCGCGCGGATCGCACGCAACGCGCGGCGACACATCCTTCCCGTCGTCGAAGGAGTTGGTTTTATGTCTGCTGTCTCTCAATCGCTACGCAACGTGATCCGTTGCGCCGTGTTCTGCATCCTGCTCGGCACATTTCCGTTCGCCCATGCACAGACGCGTGCGCTGCGGTACGCCGGCGTCAATCTTTCCGGTGCCGAATTTGCATCCTCCAAAAAGCCGGGAGTCCTCAACAAAGACTATATGTACGCCTCGGCCAACGATTACGCGTATTTCGCTGGCGTGGGCATGAATACGATCCGCTTGCCGATCCTTTGGGAACGCCTGCAACCCAGCGCGCGTGGCGAACTGGATCCAACCCAGTTGGCGCTGGTGCAACAGGCCGTGGCACGCGCCAAGGCATCGGGCATGTATCTGGTGCTGGACATCCACAATTACGGGAAATACTACGGCTACAAGGTCGGCGGCGCCGAAGTGCCGATCGCGACCTTCACCGATCTGTGGCGGCGACTTGCGCTGGTCTTTCCCAGCGACAATGCGGTGATCTTCGGTCTGATGAACGAGCCCAACGGCGTGTCGGCCAGCGGTTGGGCCCGTGCTGCACAGGCGGCCATCGATACCATTCGCGCCACCGGAGCCAACAACCTGATCCTGGTGCCTGGCGCATCGTGGACCGGTGCGCACAGTTGGTACTCGGCCACCAACGATGGCTATTCCAATGCAACCGCATTGGCATCGATCCACGATCCGCTCGAACGCTATGCCTTCGAAGTGCATCAATACCTGGATACCGATTCCAGCGGCACCACCCATGTCTGCGTCAGCGGCACCGTCGGTGTCGATCGTTTGCGCAACTTCACCACCTGGTTGCGCACCAATCAAAAACGCGGCTTCCTGGGCGAATTCGGCACCGCCAACAACGCCGTCTGCAACGAAGCACTGCAGGGCATGCTGTCCTTTATGGAAGACAACGCCGATGTCTGGCTGGGTTGGACATGGTGGGCTGCCGGTGCATGGTGGAACGTCAGCTATCCGTACAACGTGCAACCGAACAAGGACGGCACCGACAAGCCGCAGATGTCGATCCTCGCGCCGCATGCCGCAAGGGCGACGCGCGCGATTCCTTAGCCTTCCGTCGCAACGCAAGTTCTCGGATCGGGCCACCGCAAGGTGGTCCGATTTTTTTGTAGAGCAGAGTTTTTTTGGAAAGATCACCGCCTGCCGGCTGCGGTTTTCAGGCTCATTGAGAGCGCTGTACGTTGTCCCTTTCCTCCGGCATGCGCCCGGATGTAAACATGCTGTGCAATGCACATGAATCGGCATGCAGTCGTTTCAGCTAACTGAACTGTGGTCGTGCGCATCTGCGTTTTTTCACCTGCCGGCGATGACGCGGCGTCCAGCATGAGCGCACTTCACCGCAGGAGCATTCGCATGACGTATCGATTGATGAAGGCTGCGCTGATTGGCACGCTTGCATTGGCATCGCACGCTGCCTTCGCGCAGGCGGCGGCCAAGCCGACCAAGGCGCTGACATCCCACGAGGTCACCAGCATGCTCACCGGCAAGGGCTACACCAAGGTGCACGACGTCAAGTTCGAGCACGGCGTGTGGACTGCTGACGCGCGCAGCGGCGATGGCAAGGACGTGGATGTGCGCATCGATCCGGTCACCGGCCGCGTCTACGGCGACCAGACCACCTCGGCATTGAGCGAAGCCGATGTCCGTGCAGCGTTGTCCAGCAACGGCTATTCCAACGTGCACGATCTGAAGTTCAAGGATGGTCTGTGGAAGGCGGATGCAATGCAGGGCGCCCAGAAGGTGGAGCTGCACATCGACCCGGAAGATGCGCACGTGGTCAGCCGCGAAAACGACTGACAGCGGGCGATCGACGACAACCCAAAGGGCCTCCGACAGGAGGCCCTTTTTATGGCGAATGCCGTTATGCGAAGCGCTGCAATGACCACCGGCACCGATTGCAGTGCGGCGAACGCGTCACCGGCGCCACGCCGGTGACCCATCCAGGCGCTCAGCGCGCAGGCGTGATCTTTTTCCCATTTGTCTTTTTTCCATCTGCGTCCGCGTTGCCATCGGCCTCAGGCTTGGGTGCGTCCGCTGCCGTACTTGCACCACGCGTGCCGGCCATCATGCGATCGCGCGCGGCCTTGAACGGATTGCCGGCATACCAGTTGGGCCAACGCTCGCCAGCGGCTACCTCCTTGCCCACGCCATACACCACCTGCAAGTCTTCGAGCGTGCCATCGAGTTTCCACGTGGCCGCATCGTACTGATCGCCAGGGGCGTGGTAGCGGTTGCGTCCATAGTCTTCGGCGGCGGCACGTCCGGCGGCGCTGCCGCCTTCGCGCAGGTCTTCGCCACCATCGGCATACAGCGCCGGCACACCGGCCTTGGCGAAGTTGAAGTGATCCGAGCGGAAATACGAGCCGCTTTGCGGGGTGGCTTCGGCGTGCAGGGTGCGGCCCTGCATCGCGGCGATCGGCTTGAGGATGTCCTCCAGCTCCGAACTGCCCATGCCCACCACGGTGACATCGCGCGCGCGTCCGGCCACCGACATCGCATCCAGATTGATCACGGCGGCAATCTTGTCCAGCGGGAAGCTGGGATTGGCCACGTAATACTTGGAACCGAGCAGCCCCGATTCCTCCAGCGTCACCGCCACAAACACCACCGAGCGCGCCGGCTTGGGGTCCTGATGCGCGAACGCATCGGCGATTTCCAGGATGCCGGCCACGCCGGTGGCGTTGTCCACCGCACCGTTATAGATGTTGTCGCCGCTCTCGCCCGGATGCTTGCCCAGGTGATCCCAGTGCGCCATGTACAGCACCGCCTCATCGGCATGGCTGCTGCCCGGCAGCACCCCAACCACATTGCGCGAGGTCTTTTCGGCGATGGTGCTCTTCAGGTCCACCGACCAGTTGGCCTTCAATGGCACCGGCTTGAAGCCGCGCTTGCTGGCGTCCTTGTAGGCCTGCGCCAGGTCCAGCCCGGCGTTGGCGAACAACTGCTTGGCGGTGTCGGCGCTGATCCAGCCCTGCACCGGCAGGCGCGGATCGGGGTCGTCCTTGGCCGGCAGGTCGTATTGCGGGCCGGACCAGGAATTTTTCACCACGTCCCAGCCATAGCTGGCGCCGGGGGTGTCGTGCACGATCAAGGCGGCGGCCGCGCCCTTGCGCGCGGCCTCTTCGAACTTGTAGGTCCAGCGCCCGTAGTAGGTCATGCGCTTGCCGTCGAACAACGTGGCGTCGCCGGTATGAAACCCCGGATCGTTGACGAACATCACCACCGTCTTGCCTTTCCAGTCCTGGCCGGCGTAGTCGTTCCACTGCTGCTCGGGCGCATCCACGCCGTAGCCGACGAAGACCAGCTCGCTGTTGTCCAGCTTGACCTCGGCCTGGCCGGTGCGCGTGCCCACCACGATATCGGTGCCGAAGCTCAGCGCGCGGGTTTGATCGCCGCTGCGCAGGCTGGGGGCAGTGGCCGCATCGGCTGTGGTTTCCACCATCGGTACGTCCTGGAACCAGCTGTCGCCATTGCCCGGCTGCAACCCGATGCGCTGCATCTGGTCGCGGATGTAGGTGACGGTCTTCTCTTCGCCCGGTGTGCCGGGGCCGCGTCCTTCGAAGGCGTCCGAGGACAGCGTCTTGACCAACTCGGCGAAGTCGCCGGTCGTCATCTCCGGCGAGAACGCGTGCCGGCTGACCGGTGCGCTGGGTGCGGTATCGGCCGGGGTCTGCGCGCTGGGCGCGGCAGGTGCGTCGGCAGGCTCACGTTTGCAGCCGGCCAGGGCCAGCGTCGCGGCCAGGCACAACAGGATCTTGCGGGGCATCGGGACTCCTCGTGCGGCGAAGGTTCCCCGATTCTAGGCGGTGGCTGTGGTCGGCGCGTCAGTCCTCGGGTGCCACGTCGCTGTTGAAGCTGCGCGCGGTCGCGCCGGCCACCGCGCCGATCTTGGCAGTGCGGTGCACGTACAGGCTGACTTCGCGCTTGAAGACCAGCGGCCCATCGACCACCGCATCCGGGCCGATCACCACGCGCGGCTTGCGCGCAGGCTTGAACGAGAAACTGAAATTCGGCTTGGTGATCTCGATCCCGCCGCGCACGTGCGAGCGCACCCCCACGGTGATATCGCCGTTGACGGTCTCGATCCCTTTGCCGAGCTCGGTTTCCACCAGGCCGATGCTGCCGTTGACCGTTTCCACGCCGCCGCTGATCCGGCTGCCGCGTTCCACCAGGATGCTGCCGTTGACCGTCTCCAGCCCGCCGGACACCACCACCTTCTGGCCCAGGCTGATCTTCCCGTTGACCGTGGACACGCCGCCGGTGCGCGCGGCATCGCCGATCTGGATGCCGCCATTGACCGTTTCCACGCGCCTGGTCTGCGCACCGGCACCGATCTCGATGGAGCCGTTGACGGTCTCCAGGCCGCCATAGACCTTGCCGGCCTCGGCGCTGATGCGGCCGTTGACCTTGCTGATGTCCTCGTCGGCCCAGGCACTCGCGCAGACCAGAGACAGCGCCAGGAGGAGATGCTTAGACTTCATGCTGAACCTCGCGCGGCGGCGGCTGTCTGGGGCGTGGCGGTGATCACACCATGCTTGGCTACAATCGCGCACCTGCCTGAAGTCACTGGACCTTTCGTTGCCCCCTTTGCCCGCCCCGCGATTGCGCCTGCCACTTGCCCCCGCCACCGGCCGTGGACGCACGTGGCTGGCCGCGACCGTACTGGCCTGCCTGTTGCTGGGCAGCACCGGGGCCAGCGCGCAGAGCCAGCGCGAGGCCGAGCGCAAACTGCAGCAGCTGCGCGATGAGCTCAAGACCATCACCGCCGACCGCCGCGAACTGGAAGGCAAGCGCGGCACCGCCGCCCAGCAGCTGCGCCAGGCCGATGAGAAGGTCGCCAAGACCGCGCGCGCCCTGAGCGAAACCGAAACGGCCATGCGCGAACACGAACAGCACCTGAGCAAACTGCAGCAGGAGCGTGCGCAGTTGCAGCGCGGTCTGCAGGACCAGCGCGTACAGCTGGCCGCGTTGTTGCGCGCCGCCGATCAGGTCGGCCGCAACGCGCCGCTGAAGGTGCTGTTGTCGCAGGACACGGTGGGCGATGCCACGCGCATGCTGGCCGATCATCGCTACGTGCAGAATGCGCGCGCACAACGCATCCATGCGCTCACCACGCAGCTGGATGCCCTCACCAAGGTGGAGCAGGACATCGCCACCCGTCGCCAGGCGCTGGATGCCGCACGCGCGCAGCAGAAGGCGCAGGCCTTGTCGTTGCAGAAGGACCGCTCGCAGCAGGCGGCCACGGTCGCGCAGCTGGACGATCGCTACAAGCAGCGCGCCGAACGCGAAAAAGCCCTGGGCCAGGACGCCAAGTCGCTGGAACAGCTGCTCGCCAATCTGCGCGCGGCCGCCGCCAAAGCCGAGGCCGAACGTCGGGCTGCGGCCAAGCGCGCGGCTGCGGAGGCCGCTGCACAGGCCAAACGCGGCAAGACCGACCGACCTGATCGGCCTGGCAAGACGCCGCCCAAGGTGGTCGCCAACGCGCCGGCACCGAAGGTCGGCGGGCTGAGCTGGCCGGTGTCGGGCAACCTGCTGGCGCGCTTCAACGCCACGCTGCCGGACGGACACACCAGCAAGGGCGTGCTGATCGGCGCTCCCAAAGGCACCACCGTCACCGCGGTGGCCGACGGCACGGTGGTGTTTTCCGACTGGATGACCGGCTACGGCATGATCCTGATCGTGGACCACGGCAACGGCTACATGAGCCTGTACGCGCACAACGACACGCTGTTGCGCGATGCCGGCGCGGCGATCAAGCGCGGCGATGCGGTGGCCAAGGTCGGCAGCTCGGGCGGGCAGGGCGTGCCGGCGCTGTACTTCGAATTGCGCCGCAATGGGCAGCCGGTGGATCCATCGAGCTGGCTGCAGCGCCGCTGAGTGCGGCGCAGCGCCGGCAATTCAACGCGGATTTACCGCTGCTTCGCGCATAATCCAGTCAGCTCCGGCGTACGGGGCGTCATATCTCTTTGTCGGAGTGCTTCATGCGCGTAGCCGTCCTGTCCGTTGCCCTGTCGCTGGCCCTGTTCGCTTCACCCGGTTGGGCGCAGAAAGCCAGTCCCACCGCCGAGCAGGCCACTGCGGACGATCCGGAAGCCAATGAAGCGGCCGTCTCCAAAGTCCCGTTGGACGAGATCCGCCGCTTCGTGGCGGTGTACAACGCGGTCAAGCAGGCCTACGTCGACCCGGTCGAAGACAAGAAGCTGATGCACGCCGCAGTGCGCGGCCTGCTCTCGGACCTGGACCCGCACAGCACCTATTTCGACAAGGAAGACGCCGAAGCCTTCGACGAACAGGCCACCGGCGCCTACGACGGGATCGGCGTGGAATTGCTGCAGCAGCAGGACAACACGCTCAAGGTGATCGCGCCGATCGACGACACCCCGGCCGCGCGTGCCGGCATTCGCGCCGGCGACATCATCGTGGCCATCGACGGCAAGGCGATCGACGCCAGCAAGGCGATGGAGCCGCTGCGTGGCGATTCCGGCAGCACGGTGGTGCTCACCATCATGCGCGACAAGACACCCAAGCCGTTCGATGTCAGCTTGAAGCGCGAGACCATCCGCGTGGCCAGCGTGCGCAGCAGGCTGCTGGAGCCGGGCTATGGCTACATCCGCATCAGCACCTTCCAGGCCGACACCGGCGCCGATTTCCAGAAAAACCTCAAGCAGCTGCAGGCCGGCGGCAAACTGCGTGGGTTGGTGCTGGATCTGCGCAGCAACCCGGGCGGTCTGCTGACCTCGGCAGTGCAGGTGGCCGACGATCTTCTCGACAAGGGCAACATCGTCAGCACGCGCGGGCGCATCTCCATCAGCGATGCCAAGTTCGACGCCACCCCGGGCGATCTGCTCGGTGGCGCGCCGGTGGTGGTGCTGGTGGACGCCGGCTCGGCCAGTGCGTCGGAGGTGCTGGCCGGCGCCCTGCGCGACAACCAGCGCGCGCGCATCATCGGCAGCCGCACCTTCGGCAAGGGCTCGGTGCAGACGGTGTTGCCGCTGGACAACGGCGATTCGGTCAAGCTCACCACCGCGCGCTATTACACGCCCAGCGGCAAGTCGATCCAGGCCAGCGGCATCGTGCCCGAAGTGATGCTCAGCCCCGAACCGCAACCGGGCGACGCCGACGTGCCGGCCAGCCTGGCCGACTACAGCGAAGCCACCCTGCCGGGCCACCTGCGTGGCGACGAAGAGGGCGAAGAGGGCTATAGCGCCGGCGACGTGCTGCCGGGCGACGGCCCGATTGCAGCGGCATTGGCCGAACTCAAGCAACCCGGCTCCGCCGCCAAGGCACAAGCCGCCCGCAAGGCCAAGGCACAGGCACAGGCAGCGCAGAAGGCGAAGGCCGCCAAGACAGCGGCCGACCCCAAGCAGGCAGCAGCGCGTCCAGCCAGTACGGACAAGCCCAAGACGGCCGAACCCGCTGACACTGCCAAGCCGCCGGTCGCGCCGGCAGCGCCAACCGCGCCAGCAGAGACGCCCAAGCCGGTCGAGCCAAGCAAGTAAGGCTGGGCAAGGCCCCGCTGCTGTGCGTTCGCGCAGCAGCGGACCTGGCGGTGGCGCACTTGGCAGTGAATGCGTTTGCGACCAGGCAGGCTCTTTGCAGATCATGCCCGTTCGGTTGAACCGGTTTGAAACTGCAGTGCTGCGGTCGCGTCGCCGTCCACAAGCAACGCTGGCGCGGCGATCGCCAAGGCGGCTGGCATTGCCGTTGACTGATTTCAAAAGTGGTCAGATCGAGGATGTTAGCTTGCTTATGGAGAATCTCGGAGCCCACCTAAACAGCTTTGCATCGCGCTGCTTCAGAGATGTCGCAGACCGCGACTACATTAGCGCGCGCATGTGCTACAGAGCAGGCCTGATCTCGCAGTTCCATTGGTCGTCCCTTCAGGCCTTCGAGAAGTACTTCAAAGCCATTCTTCTCTACAACCGTATCAAGGCTAAGAACGTCAGGCACGATCTAGCATGCGCACAGAAGCAGGCCGAGAAGGCCCCCTTCAAGATCAAGCTAAGCGATTCGTCCTTACAGCTTCTGGCACACCTAGACAATTACGGCCGTTTCCGCTACCTGGAAACGTCCTACTTCATTCACGGGCCAAAACTAGTAGAGCTGGATAAGGCCGTTTGGGAACTCCGTCGTTACTGCCGAGTCATGGACTATCTTTTGCCTATCCCCGACAAGGCTTCGCTACCCATGCTTGACTTGGAAATTCAGCGCAATGAGACGGCGGAGAAACGTTCTCCTCAAGAGTTCTACATAGTGGGCGGGGCGCTGGAGACCATCATCAAGAAGCAGACACATCCAGCGAGAGCGCCTTTGATTTGGCAAAATGGCTTCTATGGCAAGTCGCGTCGCCAGCGCGTTACTGTGCCAACTCATCACTATGCTGAGAACTCGCCGCTGTTCTTGTACCCAGAGATCCTGGACCATGTGCTTGAGTACATATACATCCCCAATGACGTTGTTGCCGCATACCGCGAGCAGCAAGCTAAAAATTCATTCAAGCCGAACCCGCTTCGCGGGTCGGCTTAATTCAGGCATTCGACCTACCCAGTGGCGAGGTGTGCAAGCGCAGCGCCATGAACCGCATGGTCTGCAACTGCAGTGGCGTTACCGCGCGATCGCCAAGGCTTCGGGATTGACCAGGTTGCGCGGCGAGCCCGCAGCAAACGCCAGCACATTGTCGAACGCTGCATCGAAGTACAGCGCGTAACTGTCGCGTTCCACATAGCCCAGATGCGGCGTGGCCAACACGCGCGGATGCTGCAGCAACGGGTCGCGCGCATCCAGTACCGGTTCGCGTTCGAACACATCCACTGCGGCCTGTGCAGGGCGCCCGGCGTCGAGCGCGGCCAACAATGCGCCAGGCGCAATCAACTCGGCGCGGCTGGTGTTGACCAACAACGCATCCGGGCGCATGCGCGCCAGATCCTGTGCGCTCACCTGGTGGCGGGTCTGTGCGGTCAGGCGTCGATGCAGCGACAGCACATCGCTACGCTCGAACAGCGCGTCACGGCTGGCAGCGATCTCGAAGCCATCGCGTGCAGCCTGCGCACAGGAGGCTTCGCCGCCCCACACCAGCACCTGCATGCCGAATGCCCGGCCAAAGTGGGCCACGCGTTGGCCGATCCGTCCGTAACTCCAGATGCCCAGCGTGCGCCCATGCAGTACGCGTCCCAGTCCAGGATCGCCAAGCGCCTGCCAACGGCCCTGCTGCAGGGCACGCTGATAATCGCTCAAGCGGCGGCTGGCCGACAGGATCAAGGCCCAGGTGAGCTCGGCCGGCGCTACCGGCGAACCGACGCCCTCGGCCACCGCCACTCCGAATTCGGTGCACGCGGCCACATCCAGATGCGCACCCACGCGCCCGGTCTGGCTGATCAGTTTCAGCCGCGGCAAGCGCCGCAACAGCGTCGCGTCCACGCGGGTGCGTTCGCGGATCAGCACCAGCGCGTCGGCTTCGACCAGGCGCTCGGCCCATTCGTTGGGATCGGTGGCCAGCGCGCCCAGCACCTGCACCTCATGCCCGTGCAGCCGCTGCAGGCAGGGCAGCTGCCGCACCGCGCCCTGGTAATCGTCGGGCACCAGGATGCGCATCAGCGCGGCTTGCCCGGCAGCGGGAACGGCGTGACCACCTTGTCGCCGGTGGCGGCATCGCGGATCACCGACTGGCCTTTCTTTTCCACTTCTTCGATCCGCACGATGCTTTGCATCGGCAGGTGCAGCGTCTTGGTGTTGCCGAACTCTTCGCGCAGGCGTTCTTCGGTGGGATCGACCACCAACCCGTCGTGCACGTCGAACACCAGCTCGCCGATCTGGTTGAAGCCCCACAGATGGCTGCCGGTGACCTGCCGCGCGTAAAGCTCGTACACCTTGCCGTGATTGAGGAAGGTGACTTTGTACAAGGGCTTGGACATGGCGCAAGTATAGGCGCGCCAGCGCAGCCGAGGTCGTGCAGCCCCTGCGCCGCGCAGCACGGCCGTTCGCATCGACTCGATCGCCGCGCTAGAACCCGTGGCGCTTGCGCAGCCGTCGCGCGATCGCCGCACGCACATACAGCCCATAGACGATGCCGAACACGAAACCGGCGATATGCGCCGACCATGCCACCATGCCGAACGCCGGGCCGATATAGGCGAACACCACCTGCAGCAGCGCCCAGGCGCCGATCAGCAGCGGCGCCGGCACCCGGATGAATTCCAGAAACACCCCAAGCGGCAGCACCACGCCCAGCTTGGCGCCCGGAAACAGCGCCAGATAGGTGCCGATCAACGCCGACACCGCGCCCGAGGCGCCGATGATCACCCGGTCCGGGGTGCCGATGGCGAAGATCGCCGCCAGATTGGAGGCCGCACCGCCGACCAGGAACAGCAGCAGCAAGCGCCACGGCCCCAGAATGCGCTCGGCCGGCAGCCCGAAGATCAGCAGGAACACCAGATTGCCGAGCAGATGCGACCAGTCGGCATGCAGGAACAGCGCAGTGAACAAGCGCAGCACGCTACCGTCGCGCAGCGTCGCCCACCAGTCGGCCAGGTTGGACACGCCGCTGGACAGCGCGCCCCAGTCCAGCCACAGCGTATTGCGCGCTTCGCCCGGCCGGCTGATCGACCACAGATAGGCCAGCCACACCGTGGCAAACAGCAGCGGCACCGCCCAGCGCGGCGCGGATTTCTTGCGGGAGGGGATCGAAACGAACATCGGAGTGGCACTCTAGCGGGTTCACGCTCCTGAACCCATCCCTAACCTGTCTGAGCGATCAAAATGCACTTTGTTATTGTTCGGTTAATCGTCATGGGTATACTACGTACGGCGTCGTATGTCGGGGGGGGGTCTCCGGCGCGCTCCAGCAGCCACTTGGCGCTGGGCGCGGGCGCTGTACCGACCACTGCAGTCCTTATCCGGAGAGCACCACTTATGTCTACCGCTTCTACTCTTAGCCGCGCCACCCTGTTGGCCGTTGGTATCGCCGGTGTGCTGGCCGTTGGCCAGGCCCACGGCGCCGCGTTCCAGTTGAAGGAAAACAGCGCCAAGGGTCTTGGCCGCGCCTTCGCAGGTTCGGGCAGTGCCCCCGACGATGCCTCGATCATCGCCAACAACCCGGCAGGCATGCGCCAGCTCGACGGCCGCCTGTTCCAGGCCGACGTCAGCGCCATCAGCTTCTCGGCCAAGTTCCAGGGCGACCGCGCCAGCTATGCCAACGGTGCGCCGATCTCCGGCGGCAATGGCGGCGACGCCGGCATGATCGCGCCGGTCCCGGCGATGTACTTCCACGTGCCGTTCGGCGAGAACGACAACATGCACCTGGGTACTTCGCTGACCGTGCCGTTCGGCTTCAAGACCGAATACGACCGCGACTGGGTCGGCCGCTACCACGGCACCAAGACCGAGCTGCAGGCGATCGACTTCAATGTCGCGTTCTCCTATGACGTGAATCCGTATGTGTCCTTCGGTGCCTCGGTGTTCGCCGAGCGTCTGGATATCGACCTGGCCAACGCCGTGGACTTCGGCAGCATCCTGGCTGCGCGTCGCGCGCCGGGCTTCGCACCGGGCAGCGCCGATGGTTACTCGCGCATCAAGGGCGACAGCACCGAAGTGGGCTTCACCCTCGGCGGCTTGTTCAGCATCGACGAAAACACCCACATCGGCTTCAGCTACCGCTCGGAAGTCGAGCACAAGATCACTGATGGCGACGCCGACTTCACCGTGCCGGGCGGCGCTTCCGCCGTGCTGGCGCAGGCTGCTCCGGGCACCTTCATCGACACCAAGGGTCGCGCCACGGTCAAGCTGCCGGCCAGTGCCACCGCCAGCTTCACCCACAACGTGAACGAGCAGTGGTCGATCATGGCCGACGTCACCCGCACCGCCTGGAGCAAGTTCGACCAGGTGACGGTGGACTTCGCCTCCAACCAGCCCGACAGCGTGCTGGACTTCTCCTACCGCGACACCACCTTCGCCTCGATCGGTGCCGATTACCGCATGAGCGAGACCGTGACCCTGCGCGGCGGTCTGGCCTACGACCAGACTCCGACCACCGCCGAGCACCGTGACGTGCGCGTACCGGATGCGAGCCGCAAGTGGGTGTCGGTAGGTATGAGCTGGCGTCCGTCGGACAAGGCCGAGTACAACTTCGGCTATACGCACCTGTTCACCAGCGACCCGACCACCAACCGCACCACCGCCACCGGCAACACGCTGGTCGGTGACTACCAGGTGCGCGGCGACGTGCTGGCTGCCTCGATCAACTACAAGTTCTGATCGACGCTCGGCCACACGTGTGATGAAAAACCCCGCTTCGGCGGGGTTTTTCTTTGCGATCGTGCGGACGCTGTGCGCGTGCACCGATGCTGCAGGCGCGCAGCATCGTCATCGACAAGACCAGCGCAACGCGGCGTTGCCTTGCGTGGCAAGGACACTGCGGCGGAAGATCCGGACGGCGCGGCGCCGGTTGCACTGGCCCGGTCTTGCGCGCGAAACCCGCCAGGTCCAGCAGCGCGCATCGAAGCAACCCCGGCGCGACATGGCGCAGCGTATCGATCCACGTGTGTACACTAACGGCACCGATCATGCAGGCTGCGGCCGAGGTTGCTATGGTCATGCGCATGGACCAACCCGACTTCATCCAGATCACCGACCACGCGGTATCGCGCGAGGATTGCGCGGCGATCGTGCAACGCATGCGCGCCAGTCAGCAGCTGCAACCGGGGCGCGTCGGTAGCGGCGTGTTTCCCGACCTCAAACACAGCCGCGACCTGCGCATCAGCGGCGTGGCCGAGTGGGCGTCAGCGGAAAACCGCATCCAGCACGCTGTTTTCGAGGGCGTGCTCACCTATCTGCGGCGCTATCCGCAGGCGTTGATCTCGCCATTGATGTTGCAGGTCACCACCGCCGACGGCAGCCCGCACCGGCTGGTTGCCGAAGACATCGTGCAGATGAGCGACCAGGCGCTGGGCGATCTGGCACGCACCTGCCTGCGTCCGGGCGCGATCAATCTGCAGTGGTACACCGCCGACCAGGGCGGGTATCCGTATTGGCATTGCGAACTGTATCCACGCGATGCCAGCGCCGACACCTTGCACCGGCACCTGCTGTGGACGCTGTACCTCAACGAGGAATTCGAACAGGGCGAAACCGAATTCCTGTTCCAGCAGCGCAAGGCACGCCCCCGCACCGGCAGCCTGCTGATCGCGCCCACCGCCTTCACCCACACCCACCGCGGCAACCGCCCGGTCGGCGGCGACAAGTTCATTGCCACCAGCTGGATCCTGTTTCAGTCGGCGCAGGCGTTATATGGCGGGGATTCGTGATTGGGGATTGGGGATTCGCAAGAGCGGGGCACTGCAGTGCTGCTGCTGTTGCGAATCACTGATCCCGACTGCCGAATCACGACGGCTCTTACGAATCCCCAATCCCCAATCACGAATCCCCGTCCTTAAAACAACTGCCCCTGCGGCGATGCCGGCACCGGTTTGACCGGTGGAGCGGGGCGGCGGAACTTGGCCGTGTCCAACCGCGGCATCTGGCGTGCGTCGAAACCGCAGCGGCGGTGGGCCAGCGCGAAACGTCGCGCCAACAGGTCCGCGTACACGCCTTGCCCACGCATGCGCGCGCCGAAGGCGCTGTCGTAATCCTTGCCGCCGCGTAGTTGCTGGATCGTGCTCATCACATGCGCGGCGCGTTGTGGGTGATGGGTCTGCAGCCAGTCGCGGAACAGCGGCGCCACTTCGTGCGGGAGCCGCAGCAACACGTAGCCGGCGCTGTGCGCGCCGGCATCGGACGCGGCCTGCAGAATCGCTTCCAACTCATGGTCGTTGATCCACGGAATCACCGGCGCGGCCATCACCCCGACCGGCACGCCGGCCGCGTGCAGCGTCCGCATCGCGCGCAGGCGGGCATGCGGTGCGGACGCGCGCGGTTCCAGCTTTGCCGACAGCTGCGGGTCCAGCGTGGTCACCGAAAAGTGCACGTTGACCAGGCCCTCGCGTGCCAGCGGCGCGAGCAGGTCCAGGTCGCGCGTCACCAACGCATTCTTGGTGATCAGCGTGAACGGATGGCGCGTTTCCCACAGCACCTCGATCAACCGCCGCGTCAGTGCACGTTTGCGCTCGATCGGCTGGTACGCATCGGTGTTGATGCCCAGTGCGATCGGGCTGGGCACATAGCCCGGGCGCGACAATTCCCGGCGCAGCAGCTCCGGCGCATTGGTCTTGGCGAACAGCTTCGTCTCGAAATCCAACCCGGGCGACAGATTGAGATACGCATGCGAGGGCCGTGCGAAACAGTAGCTGCAGCCATGCTCGCAACCGCGATACGGATTGACCGATTGCGAAAACCCGATGTCCGGCGACTGGTTACGGCTGATGATGCTGCGCGCGGTTTCCTCGGTGACTTGCGTACGCAATGCCGGCGCGACGAACTCTTCGCCGTCGTCGGCGTACCAGCCATCGTCCACTGCCTGTTGGGTGGTGACTTCGAATCGCCCGGGCAGATGGCCGGTCGCACCACGGCCCTTGATCGCGCTTGCCATCGGCGCATCGTACTGTCGGTGAGTCTCAGACGCCGCGACGGCGCGCGCGCTCGGATGGAGCTTTCAGATCGCTACCTCGGCGCCACGTTGCTCGCCCGGTCATCGCAGCGTGGCATGCGGCCCGTAGAATCCGCGCATGCTCGCATTCGTCCAGAGCGCGTGGGACTGGTTGGCCACCATTCCCCACCTCGAAGCGCTCCTCATCGCCGCCTACGTGCTGTATCTGCTGTGGATCTCCAGCTGGATCGTGCTGCAGAAGCGCGAGCCGGTGGCCACGCTCAGCTGGGTGCTGTCGCTGGCCGCGCTGCCGTATCTGGGTCTGCTGATCTACTACTGGCTCGGCCCGCAGAAGGTCAAACGCCAGCGCCTGCGCCGCGGCCGGTCGCGCTCGGGCATGGAGAGCTATAGCAGCGTCTGCCCACCGGACGCCGACTGCACCGAACTTGCCAAGATCGCCCAGTCCACTACCGGCCTTGCACCCAGCAGCGCCACCGAAGTGCACTGGCTGGTGGATGGCGCGGCTACCTACGCCGCCATCATCGAGGCGATCCGCGATGCACGCGACCACATCCATCTGGAGTACTACATCTTCCAGCCGGACCACAGCGGCACTGCGATCTGCGATGCGTTGATGGAGCGCGCGCGCGCCGGGGTCAAAGTGCGCTTGCTGATGGATGCGGTGGGCTCGTCGGCGATGACCCGGCGCGTGCTGCGTATGCTGCGCCAGGCCGGGGTGGAAACCGCCTGGTTCCATCCGTCCCAGCTGCTCAAGCCGTTCAAGCGGCCGTGGCTGAATCTGCGTACCCATCGCAAGGTCGTGGTGATCGACGGCCGGGTCGCCTTTACCGGCGGCATCAACGTCACCGACGACGAGAACGAGCGGGTGCGCGTGGCCGCATATCGCGACCTGCATGTGCGCCTGCAGGGCCACGTGGTGCGCAGCCTGCAGCTGGTGTTCCTGGAAGACTGGCTCTACGCCACCGGGCAGGGCCGCATCGCGTTCCAGGGCCAGCAGTTATGGCCGGAGGACGTGCCAAGCCGGGCGCAAGGCGATGTCGATGCGCAGGTGCTGGTCTCCGGCCCGGATTCGTCGTGGGAGTCGATCCATCGCCTGATGGTGGCGGCCATCCACGAGGCCAAGCACCGCGTCTGGCTGGTGACCCCGTACTTCGTGCCGGGCGAGGCGGCGCGCATGGCGCTGACCTCGGCCGCGCTCGGCGGGCTGGACGTGCGGCTGCTGGTGCCACGGGTCAGTGATTCGCGCCTGGTCACCTACGCCGCGCGCTCTTACTTCGACGAGCTGCTCGAAGCGGGGGTGCGTATCTATGAATACGGCCCGCGCATGCTGCATACCAAGGCGCTGCTGGCCGACGACGACGTCAGCATCGTCGGCAGTGCCAATTTCGACAGCCGCAGTTTCCGCTTGAACTTTGAGCTGTCGATGCTGTTCCGCGACCAGGCGGTGGCGGCAGAACTGGCCGGGATGATAGAGACCGATCTGCAGCAGGCGCAGGAAGTACGTTTCGTGCAGCACCGGCCGTTGTGGCGCTCGCGCCTGCCCGAGGCCTGCGCGCGGCTGCTATCGC
Organism: Xanthomonas sp. 3058; assembly: GCF_014199765.1. Lineage (NCBI taxonomy): Bacteria > Pseudomonadati > Pseudomonadota > Gammaproteobacteria > Lysobacterales > Lysobacteraceae > Xanthomonas > Xanthomonas sp. 3058. Next base: position 52,878 of record NZ_JACHOF010000012.1, read on the forward strand.
CGCTGCTCTGACCCATGCCGCGCAGCTCACGTGGAACCGCGTCGGGCACGGCGCTACACTGCCGCCATTGATCGGGGGGAGCGCGTCATGCATTGGCTGTTTCTGCTTATGGCACTGGGTGCGCTGGTGCTGGCTTTCAGCACGCCGCACGTGTGGTTGCTGGTGGTTTCGCTGCTGGTCGCATTGCTGCTGCTGTTGCTGTGGACACGCGGCTGGTTCGCCTCGCGCATGGACGGCACCCAGCGCGCCACCAGCAGCATGATCGACCCGGCCGAACTCCGTCGCCTGCGCGAGATTGCCGAAGCCCGCAAAGCGGCGCTTGCAGCACAACGCGATGGCGAACCACAGGCGTGAGAACACCGTCGTGACCACCCGGCTCAGCGTCAATGTCAACAAGATCGCGGTACTGCGCAACTCGCGCGGCGGCCTCGATCCGGATGTGGTGCACGCCGCGCGGACCTGTATTGAAGCCGGTGCGCACGGCGTCACCGTGCATCCGCGCCCGGACCAACGGCATATCCGCGCAGACGACGTGCTGGCGCTGAGCGCACTGACACGCGAGCACGGAGTCGAATTCAATATCGAAGGCAACCCGTTTGCGCCACCGCGCGAGGGTTATCCGGGTTTATTCGCATTGTGTCGCGCCACCGGCCCGGAGCAGGTCACCCTGGTACCCGACGGCGATGGACAGCTGACCTCCGACCACGGTTTCGATTTTACACAGGGCACCGCTCAACTCGCCGCGCTGATTGCCTCGTTCAAGGCAAGTGGTGCTCGCGTCAGTTTGTTTGTCGATGCCGGCAATCCCGATCTTGCGCAAGCGGCAGCACTAGGTGCGGACCGCATTGAGTTGTACACAGGCCCGTATGCGCAGGCGCATCTGAGCGGTCAGCCGGATGCTGCTTTGAAGCTATTTTCCGAAGCCTCGCAACGCGCAGGCGCTGCAGGGCTGGGCATCAATGCCGGGCACGATCTGTCGCAGGCGAACCTGGGTGACTTTCTGGCCGCTGTCCCGGGCGTGCTCGAAGTATCCATCGGCCATGCATTGATTGGCGAGGCCCTGTATCACGGTCTGGATGCAACGGTGCGCGCGTATCTGGACGTTCTGCAGCGTGCCGATAAACGCCTGAGATACTCGCCCGAGTAAATCGACAGGGTAGGGCAGATACCGCCCACTGGTTTCAGGTCGGATTTTCTCTGCAGAGCACGAGTTAATCGCCTACTTACCATCGTAACTGCAACATATTTGGGACGTTATTTACTGCAGTCAGCCGATGCGCTCCTGCGTGCACGCTATCGATGAAGAGCACCAGCCGACCCGAAGGCGCCAGACGCACGATTCGAACAGGCAAACACCCTCCACTTCGATCGGCATAAAAAAACGCCACCGTTTCCGGTGGCGTTGCAGTCGCGTCATGACTGGTGTGTTGCGGTGTTGCGATGTCTTACTGCATGAAGCCGATTTTCTTCATCTGCGAGTTTTTCGCAGCAGCCAAGACCTTGGCCATCACTTCGTACTCCGCATCTTCATTGGCATCGATGCGCAGTTCCGGCTGGTTGGTCGGATCGGCCTGCACCACTTCTTCCATCTTCTGCTGCAACTGCGCGACCGGGGTCGGGCTGTTGTTCCAGAACACCTGGTTGCTGGCGTCGATCCGCAACTCGATCGGCGGCGGCGGCTCGGTCGTCTGCGGTGGCGGGTTGAGCACCCGCTGCGGCAGATCCACGGCGATCGGGTAGGTCATGATCGGCGCGGTCACGATGAAGATGATCAGCAGCACCAACATCACGTCCACCAGGGGCGTGACGTTGATGTCGGCCATCGGGCCACGGTTTCCACCGGTACTGAATGCCATGGCTTACTGCCCCTTCTCTTTGGTTGCAACGAAGCCGACGTCCAACATGCCCTGACCCTGCGCGATCTTGGTGATCTCGTTGATCGTACGCATCTTGGTGGTGCGGTCGCCGCGCAAGTTGAGCGGCGGTTGCGGGGTCTGCTGTGCTGCGGTGGACAGGCGCGACTCCAGGGCTTCCTTGGAAATCGGCTCGTCGTTCCAGTACAGCGACCCGTCTTCCTTGACGGCCAGGGTGATCGGTGCGGCACGTTTCTCCGCATCTTCCTTCTGGATCAGGTTGGCCTCTGGCAGCTCCACCTTGACCTTGTGGGACATCAGCGGTGCCGTAATGATGAAGATGATCAGCAGCACCAGCATGACGTCCACGAGGGGCGTCACATTGATGTCGGCCATCGGGCCACCGCTGTTTCCACTACTGAAGGCCATAACGGGCTCCGTCTAAATCGTTGCGAAGGCGTTCTTTACTAACGGATCTGCGCCGCGATTAGCGGACGCGCGAACCGGTGGCGAAGAAGTCGTGCAGGTCGTGGGCGAAGGTGTCGAACTTGGCGATCACCGAGCTGTTGACCTTGGAGAAGAAGTTGAACGCGAACACGGCCGGGATGGCGACGAACAGACCGATCGCGGTCATGATCAGCGCTTCACCCACCGGGCCGGCAACGGCGTCGATGGAGGCCGAGCCGGTGGCACCGATCTTGATCAGCGCGCCGTAGATGCCCCACACGGTACCGAGCAGACCGACGAACGGTGCGGTCGCACCGACGGTGGCGAGCAAGGTCATGCCGGACTGCAGACGGGTGCTTTCGCGGGTCACGGCCTGACGCAGGGCGCGATCGACGAATTCCGAACGGCTCAGGGTTTCACCCAGGCCGCCAGTGGTGCCCTCGGCACGCTGGTGGTGGGCAGCAGCCTGGGCAGCGTCCAGTGCGATCTTGGAGAACGGCTCGGAAGCCGGCTGCTCTTCCATGGCGCGGATGGCGTCCTGCGCATTCGGGGCATCCCAGAACGCGGTGGTGACGCGGTCAGCCGCGCTCTTCAGACGGGTGGCGCGGAAAATGTTGATGACAGTCCAGTACCAGGAGGCAGCGGACATGGCGATCAGGGTGATCAGCACGACCCAGGACACGGCGAAGTCGCCGGGCTGAGAGGTCATTTCGGTGATCAGATGCTCGAAGCCCATCTGCGACAGAGCGGCCGACGGATTGGAGCCCCCTGCAGCGGCGGCGATAAAGAATTCCTGCAGCATGACGCTTACCTTTGTTGTGTGTGGTGATGAAGGGTGGAGCGAAAGGAAGACAGGATCCTGGGCCGACCGTAGCCGGCCCGTGGGATCAGTTCAGAGCAAAGTTGACCGGGACGCGGACGCGTCCGGCGGCTTTCTGCCCGTTGACAGTGGAGGCATTGAACTTCCACTTGCGTGCTGCGTCCATCGCGGCACGGTCAAGGTCGCGGTTGCGGCTGGACTTTTCGACCGACACGTTGGTCACGTTGCCGTTGGCATCCACATCCACGATCAGGATGACCTCACCTTGGACACCGGCACGGAATGCAGCCGGCGGGTACTTCGGCGGGTTCATGTTCTTGGACGAGATATCGACACTGGCGCCGATATCGCTCGGCGGAGTCGGAGGACTCGGCGGGCTAGGCGGCGTGACGATATCGCTCGGACGCGGTTCGGGAACATCGACGACCGGCGCTTCCGGCGGCGGCGGAACCGGTGACGGCTTCGGCGGCGACAGATTCTTGACCGGCGGCGGCGGCTTGTCTTCCGGCGGCGGCGGCGGCGGCGGCGGCGGGGGAGGAGGCGGTGCATCCACCAGGGTGACCATGGTGGTGCGCTCCTTCTCTGCCGGAGCCTTCGGCGCCACTGCAGGGATCAGCAACATCATCAGTGCAGTGAGGTGCAAGGCAATTACAAAAGCAATGCCGATAATGCGGGCCCAGCTCAGACCCTGGTTCCCGGCATCATAGTCATGCCTGTGGATAACGAGTTGTTCCGTCATGCGCCAATGGCTCTTTCAGTGGGGGCCCCGGATCACGGTGATGATCCCCAGGTTTTCGGACGGCTTTGACACCGCAGGAACTCCCAAGCTTATACCAATCCCGAGTCCTGTAACCACTAAAAACACAGGGATTTCGGGGGTTTATTTTCTTTTTTACTTCAGGTTGATGATCTTCTTGGCGTCTTCGGGTTTTTTAACACCCTTGGCGATCGCCTGCTGCGCGGCCTGCTTGGCCTCTGGGATGCGACCTTCCGAATGCAGCACCTTGGCCAGATTCAGATAGGTCTCGCCGTCCTTGGAAAGCGGTGCGGCCTTCTGCCAGTTTTCGATCGCCTTCGGCACATCCTCGCTGTAGTAATAGGACTGCGCCAATGCGAGGTATGTCTGATAATCAGGCTTGAGGATGCCTTTTTGCATACCTTCATTGATGACTGCGATGACGTCCTTTTCCTTGTTCTCGGTGTTGGCGTAGATGGAATACAGCTGTTTGTATTCCTTTTCTTCGGTCAACTGCCCGGCAGCGCGCAGTTTGTCCATCACTGCGGCGGCCTTGTCCATCTGGTCGGCCTGCATGTACATGCTGGCGAGATTGAGCTGGGCCTTCTTGTCGTTCGGCGTCTTGGCGGCGAGCGCCTCGGCGGCGGCAACGGCTTCACCGGTCTGGCCGGCTTCGGCATAGGCGGCCATCAGCAGCTGGTTCCAGGTGTCCTTCGGCTCCGGCGAGGCAGCAATGGCCTGCTTCAACACCGGGATCGCTTCCTTGTAGCGCTCGGCCTGATACAGCGCCTGGCCCTTGAGGATCAGATCTTCCGGGCGCTGCGACTTGCTCTCGGCCAGATACTTGTCGAGCGTGGCCAGGCCTTCGGCCTGCTGGTCGTCCTGCAACTGCAACTGCGCCAGCATCAGCATCGACTGGAACTGGCCGTTGTTGTCCAGCGCGTTCAGGCCGATTGCCTGCTGCAGATAGGTCTTGGCAGCGGCGGTGTCGTCCATGTTGTACGCCGCCTGGGCGGCCAGCTGGCCCGCCAGCGCCTTGTCGGCTTCGTTGGCGGCGCTGTTGGCCAGGATCTCGTCGGCCTGTGCCCGCACCGCCGGGAAATCCTCGCCCTTGTTGAAGGTTTCAATCAGCTTCTGCAGCTTGCTGCTCAGCTTGGACGAGGGCTTGACGGTCGGCGCGGTACGCGTGGCCTGCGGGTACAGCTCTTCCGCCTTGCCGCTGCTCTTGGACTTGCGGCTGGCGCGCTCGGACGAACGATCCGACTGTGCGACCGCATCGGCGACGACAGCCCCACCCAACGACGCGGCGATGAACAGGGACAACAGGGCTTGCTTGCGGTTGAGCAGTTTCATGTTTCACCTCGGACGAGCCGCCGTCGGGCGGTACGAAAAGCGGAATGGACGCTGTACGAAAAATCTGAGCCGGCAAACTTAGCAGAAAGTCTCAGTTCCCGAAAACGGTTTCCATGCTGTATTGCGACAATCGGTACGTGAATTCACGGTCTTAGCATGACTGACACATGTTGCGAGCGATCGTCAACTGTGTGAAATCGCGCTCTCGAAACCCTGCGTACATGAGCGTATGGGCGTAGGCGCCCAGGCTGGCCCGACCACCACGACGAACCTGTGTTAGGTGTACTAGCCGCATTTTGGCGTCCGGCCGGCCTGGCGCGCCTGTTCATACACTGGCTCAAGCTGATTGACGTCGGCCTGCAATTCGCGGATGCGGTTGGCAGGGTCCGGGTGCGTGGACAGCCATTGCGGTTGGCGGTTGCCGCTGGCCGCCATCATGTTCTGCCATAGCGTCACCGCCTGCGCGGGATCAAATCCGGCTTGTGCCATGAGGCGCTGACCCACCACGTCGGCCTCGCTCTCCTGGGTGCGCGAGCCCGGGAGCAGGAACACTGTCTGCGCGGTCATACCACCGACCTGGTTCACTGCGCTGGCCGCGCCGTCGCCGTAGGCCGCACCGGCCAGTGCGCCGATCACACCCAGCCCGGCCTGTGCGCCCAGCTGGCGGGTGATGCGTTCTTCGTGGTGGCGCGAGATGACATGCCCGATCTCGTGCCCGAGCACGGCGGCCAGCTGATCCTGGGTCTTGGCAACGGTGAAGATGCCGGTGTTGACGCCGACCTTGCCGCCGGGCAGGGCGAAGGCATTGGCTTCGTCATCCACGAACAATGCGGTTTCCCAGCGGGTTTCGCGCCATTGCGGCGGCAACTGCGCGACCAGGGTATTGACCACGCATTGCACGTAGGCGTTCTGCTTACCGTCGGTGCTGACTTTTTCCTTGGCCTTGGTCTGCGCGAACGACTGCGCGCCGAGCTGGTCGAGCTGCTCTTGCGACACGCCTCCCACCACCTGTCGGCGGCCGGTGGGCGAGGTGGTGGTGGCACACGCCGTCAGTGCAAGGACGGTAACAACGAACAAGAGCCTGACTTTCATGCGATCCCCCTAAAACTGTGGGGGCATTTTGGCAGGCTCGGCTTAACATTTCGTCAAACGGTCAGCCGATGCCAAAAAAGTACAGCGCTGCCAAGGCGGTGGCGTTGTTGATGCCATGTGCCGCGATGGGCGCCCACAAGGTTCCGGTGCGCCAATACAGCCACGCAAAGGCTGCGCCCATGCTGCCGTAGATCAGCCATAGCTGCGCGATGGCAGCCGGGCCGTTGCCGCTGACGCCGGGCACCTCATGCACCAGGGCGAAGATCGCGCTGCTCAGCCCGATGCCGAGCCAAGGGCGTCCAGCTGCGAGCAGACGGCCGAACAACACGCGCCGGAACAGCAATTCCTCGTACGCCGGGGCGATCACCACGGCAAACAGGACCAGCGCCAGCGGCCACTGTTTGATCGCTTCTTCCATCAGCGGCAGGTTGGTCGGCACCGGCTTGATGCCCAGCGCGGATGCGGCGACGCTGACCAGACTGCTGAGCGCAAAGACACCCACTGCGATCAGCCCGGTCCAGCCCCAGGTGGCCACTCGGCGTGTGGCGGCACGCGAGGCGAGCTGTTCGGCCGCAGTGGCGCGGCGACGCCAGTAGTACAGCACCACCGCCGGCGTGGCGGTGCTGACAAGCGCGGTAACCAGCTGTGTCAAGACACCGGGAGGGCCGATCATGGCCATGATCTCGGTGGACGAGAGCGTTATGCCCTGTGCCTTGGCTGCCATTGCCGCGCTGATGCCGCGGGAGGCGCCCCAGAGCGCGAAGCAGGCCACGCTCAGCGTCAGGAGCATGCCGGTGGCGATCAGCACATCGATGCCAAAGCCGAGCAAGGGGGGAAGCAGCGGGGATTTGCCGGCCTCCGGCAACGGGGCCGGACGCGGTAACGGGTCTGCGCTCATCATCATCCTGAAAAGCCGCAGCCGCCAATCCACCGCTTGCGCGACGCGTTGGCGGCGACAGACAGTGGCTCAGATATCCAGGTTGGATACCTTCAGCGCATTGTCCTCGATGAAGTCTCGACGTGGTTCGACCACATCGCCCATCAAGGTGCTGAAGATCTGATCGGCGGCCACGGCATCCTCGATACGCACCTGCAACAGACGACGCGTGTCCGGGTTGACCGTGGTTTCCCACAATTGCTCGGCGTTCATTTCGCCCAGGCCCTTGAAGCGCTGGACCTGGCGGCCTCGCTTGGCCTCTTCCAGCAGCCAGGCATGCGCCTGGGCAAAGCTGGTGATCGGGTGGGTCTTGTTGCCGCGCACGATCTGGGCGCCTTCGCGGACCAGGTCGTGCAGGGCCAGCGAGACCTCGCGCAGCGGACGCAACTCGCCGCTTTCGAATGCGCCCATCGGCAGCACCTGGGTGAATTCCTCGCCCATGTGCCTGCGCACCGCCACCAGCGACGCCGAGGCGCTGTCGGTAGCCGGGTCGAAACGCAGCTGGTAGCGCGCCGTGCCCAGGGTGCCACGGTTGAGCACTGCCTGCAGCGCATCCAGGGTGGGGTGCACCTCGCCTTCGGCCTGCAACTTGTCCACATCCAACGGCGGCAGGTCGATCAGCGCGGTAAGCAGCGCCGGGTCGTAGCGGTGCGCATTGCGTGCGATCGCTTCGTTGGCGCTGGTGAACAGCATCAACAGTTTTTCCAGCGCCTCGCCGGTGATCGGCGGCTCGTCGCTGGCCGGAATCAGCGCCGCACCTTCGACCGCATTGCTGGCCAGGTAGGCGTTGAGCGCCGCGTCGTCCTTCAGATACAGCTCGCTCTTGCCCTGCTTGAGCTTGTACAGCGGCGGCAGGCCGATGTAGATGTAGCCGCGCTCGATCAGCTCCGGCATCTGCCGGTAGAAGAACGTCAGCAACAGGGTGCGGATGTGCGAGCCGTCGACGTCGGCATCGGTCATCAGGATGATGCGGTGGTAGCGCAGCTTGTCCGGGTTGTACTCGTCGCGGCCGATGCCGGTGCCGAGCGCGGTGATCAGCGTGCCGACCTGGTCGGACGCCAGCATGCGGTCGAAACGCGCGCGCTCGACGTTGAGGATCTTGCCGCGCAGCGGCAGCACCGCCTGGTTCTTGCGGTTGCGGCCCTGCTTGGCCGAGCCGCCTGCCGAGTCACCCTCGACGATGAACAGCTCCGACAGCGCCGGGTCCTTTTCCTGGCAGTCGGCAAGCTTGCCGGGCAGGCCGGCGATGTCCAGCGCGCCCTTGCGGCGGGTCAGGTCGCGCGCCTTGCGGGCGGCTTCTCGCGCGCGTGCGGCATCGACGATCTTGCCGGTGATGGCCTTGGCTTCGTTCGGATTTTCCTGCAGGAACTCCTGCAGGCGCGCACCGAAGGCGTTTTCCACCGCCGGGCGCACGTCCGAGCTGACCAGCTTTTCCTTGGTCTGCGAGGAGAAGCTGGGGTCGGGCACCTTCACCGACAGCACCGCGATCATGCCTTCGCGCATGTCGTCGCCGGTCAGGGCGACCTTGGCCTGCTTGGCGATGCCGTTCTGCTCGATATAGTTGCTGAGCACACGCGTCAGCGCCGCACGGAAGCCGGCCAAATGCGTGCCGCCATCCTTCTGCGGGATGTTGTTGGTGAAGCAGTACATGGTTTCCTGGTAGGCGTCGGTCCATTGCAGGGCCACGTCCACCACGATGCCGTTGTGCTCGCCGGTCACCGAAATCACGTTGGGGTGCAGCGGCGACTTGAGCTGCGCCAGATGCTCGACGAAGCTGCGGATGCCGCCTTCGTAATGAAAATCGTCGCGGCGGCCTTCGCCGCGCTCGTCGATCAGCGCGATCTTGACCCCGGAATTGAGGAACGACAGCTCGCGCAGGCGGCGCGCCAGGATGTCGTAGTGAAACTCGACGTCGCTGAAGATGGCCACGGCCGGCTTGAACCGCAACGTGGTGCCGCGCTTGGTCGAGGCTTCCAGCTGCTTGAGCGGATATTGCGGCTCGCCCAGCGCGTATTCCTGCTGGTAGTGGAAGCCGTCGCGCCAGATGTCCAGCCACAGGTGCTCAGACAGCGCGTTGACCACCGACACGCCCACGCCATGCAGGCCGCCGGACACTTTGTAGCTGTTGTCGTCGAACTTGCCGCCGGCGTGCAGCACGGTCAGGATCACCTCGGCCGCGGAGACGCCTTCTTCCTTGTGGATATCGACCGGCACGCCACGTCCGTTGTCGGACACGGCGACCGAGCCATCGACCAGGATCTTGACCACGATATCGTCGGCATGGCCGGCCAGGGCTTCGTCGACCGAGTTGTCGACCACCTCGAACACCATGTGGTGCAGGCCGGTGCCGTCATGGACATCGCCGATGTACATGCCGGGGCGCTTGCGGACGGCTTCCAGGCCACGCAGCACGGTGATCTTGCTGGAGTCGTAGGTGCCGTTGGGAGTGGGCGAGGTGTTCTGTTCTTCGGTCATGCGAGTGCCGTTAGCTCCACAACACGGGCACAGACGGCGGGAGCCGCTTCGCACCGTGGGAAAAAGGGGATAGCGGCCGAATTATACCAGTCGGCCCGCCCCGGCCGTGGAAGCTCAGTCTGAGGCTGTCTGCGGGGCGACCTGACCCTGTTCCACGTGGAACCGGTGCAGCATCGCACCTGCGTCGGCGAGTCCGGGAGGAACTTCCGTGGCGGTGATCAGTACCTGGGCGGGCGCGTTGGACAACCGGTGCAGCACGCGCGCCTGATGGTGCCGATCCAGCTCCGAGCCCAGGTCGTCCAATGCGATGACCGGCCACTCGCCGCGCTCATGGGCGAAGTCTTCTGCCTGGGCAAGCAGGCAGGCGAGGGCGGTGAGCTTGGCCTGACCGCGTGATAGTGCATCCTTTCCTGGCAGCGCGTCGAACGCGGGGATCCAGTCGGCACGATGCGGCCCTTGCGAGGTGTAGCCGTTCTGGCGGTCGCGCTCGCGCGCCAGCAGCAAGGCATCGGCAAGCGATACCTCATGCCGCTTCCAACCTGGCGCGAACGTGAGCGCAGATAGCCCAAGCGATGGCGCGATGGCGGTGGCGACGGGAATCAGCCGTTCCTGCAGGCGCTCCAGGTAGCGCAGGCGACGTGAGGTCAGGGTTTCGCCGGATTCGGCGAGTTCCTGGTCCCAGGCATCCAGCATCCGGGGTTGCGCCCCTTGTTTGAGCAAGGCATTGCGTTGTTTGAGTGCGCGGGCATAGCGCCGCCACAGGGCCAGGAAGTCAGGTTCCACGTGGAACAAGCCCCAATCCAGAAAGCGACGGCGTGGCTCTCCGCCACCGCTGATCAGCACATGGCTTCCGGGTTCGAAGGTCACCACCGCCAGCGCAGCGCATAACGACCCAAGCTGCGCGACATCTTCGCCATCCAGGCGCCCAGTCCACTCCTGCCCGCTGTGGCGCAAGCCAGCCTTACGCGTGCGGGCCCCCGCATCTGCGCCGCGCTCGCGCCATTCCACGAACACTTCCAGGTCATTGGCGCCTTGCTGGATCAGGCCATCGCGCACGCGTCCGCGAAAACTACGCCCATAGGCCATCAGATGAAGCGCTTCGAGCACGCTGGTCTTGCCGGCGCCATTGTCCCCAGTCAGCAGGTTCAAGGAGCTGGCTGGTTGAAACTCGACAACCTGGAAGCGACGAAGTCGATGGATGGACAACCGTACTACGTGCATCGCTGGGTCTGCTCCGGACTGTGATCCGGCATCCCGGTCGGTGCGGAGAATACGTGATCGGTCTCGATCCTGCTCAGCACGACACGCCCAGTGCCTGCGGGCAGACAGGGGATAACCTGTGGACAAAACAGAGGCCAAACAGCCGGCGAGTCGTTATCCACAGGTTCCATGGGCGTAAACAGGGCGATAAGCACAGGGTTTCGATGCCATAAAACCCTTTAGAACCAATTGCTTAGTGTACTTTTCTTTGAAATCTGGGCCTACCATCACCACCAAGCTCTTAGATTATTTATAGATTTAAAAGCAAAGCTAGATGTGCATAAGTTCAAAAAGGTCTTGCTGTCTTGTCTCCGGAAAGTGCCGATCTTCCTCGAACGCACTGAGACTGCCTGCGATGTCGTCGTTCACCGTGGATCTGCATTGACCAACCCACTGCGTCTCGCGGGGAAGTCACGCATCGCCATGCTGTCCTCAACCTCGAACATCGTTCCCAGCCAGTCTGGTTCACGCAATCCGCCGTCGCGCAGCCTGCGCACGAGCGCGAGGGCTTCGATGGCGTCGAAAACCACGCCAGCTGGACGCAGGCAGCGACTCACTTCGCACTGCGCTGACGCGCCGAGACCCGCGCAGTGCAGAAACGCTGTTCCACGTGAGCATCTGCTGATAGCAGGCTGAATCGGCGGACTCCGCAGTAGACCCGCGTAGCGTTTCGCGGGTCGTGCCGGATGCACACCTCAACGGTGACGTCCGCTGCCTGACAAGGTCAGGAAAAATGCCCCGATGCTGCCTTGCCGCCGCGATGGCAGGGCGATGCCGCTGCTCGGGTTCCCGATCCGGGCGACCATTTGCAGTGGTGTTGGGCCACCGTCGCAGATGGATGAGCCGCACGCGGAACCATTGACTTGTACAGCACGCGCCCGCGAACCCTCGCGATCAGCTGGACGATGCTCAAGAAGGCTCGATCCGATGCCGGCCAACCAACGCTGTGCAGTGCTGTCGACGCCACCGTAGACCATAAAAAAGCCCGGCGTATGCCGGGCTTTTCCGTGTTCCACGTGGAACGCGACGTCAGAGACGCAGTGGCATCACCACGTGACGCGACTTCTCGCTGCTCGCTTCACGCACCAGCGCGGACGAGTTTGCATCGCGCAGCTGGATCACCACATGCTCGTCGCGCAGTGCAGACAGCGCGTCCAGCAGGTAATTGACGTTGAAGCCAATCGCCAGGTCATCCACCTTTGTGTCGGCCTCGATCTCTTCCTGCGCTTCTTCCTGTTCGGGATTGTGCGCGCTGATCTTCAACTGACCCGGCGAGACTTCCACACGCACGCCACGGTACTTTTCATTCGACAGGATCGCCGCACGCTGCAGCGAAGCACGCAGCGCTTCACGATCGACCTTGACCTCGCGGTCGGCACCAATCGGAATCACTGCCTCGTAATCCGGGAAGCGGCCATCGATCAACTTCGAGGTAAAGGTCACATCGCCACGCTTGACGCGGATGTGGCTGCGCCCGACTTCCAGCTCCACTTCACGGTCAGCGGCTTCCAGCAGACGCAGCAACTCGGTCACGCCCTTGCGCGGCACGATGATCTGGCGTTTGGCACCACCGGACTTCTCCAGCTCCGTCTCGCACAGCGCCAAGCGATGGCCATCGGTGGCCACGCAACGCAGCAAGCCGTCGCGCAAGTCGAACAACAAGCCGTTGAGGTAATACCGCACGTCCTGCTGCGCCATCGCAAACGCCGTGCGCTCGATCAACTCCTTCAACGCCGCTTCCGGCACCGCGACACGCTCGGTGGCCTCGACTTCGTCTACCGACGGGAAATCGTTGGCAGGCAGCGTCGCCAGGGTGAAGCGGCTACGACCCGCCTGCACGGTGACCTTGTCGCCGGTCTGCGAGATGGTGACGCGGCTGCCATCGGGCAGGGCGCGCAGGATGTCGAACAACTTGCGGGCCGGAATCGTGGTTTCGCCGTCCTGCGCGTCTTCCACCATCGTGCGCGAGATCATTTCCACTTCCAGGTCCGTACCGGTCAACGAGACCTGTCCGTCCTTGACCTGCACCAGCAGATTGGCCAGCACAGGCAGGGTTTGACGGCGTTCGACCACGTTGACCACTTGGGCCAACGGTTTGAGGAAGGCTTCGCGCTGCAGTGTAAAACGCATGTGGTTCCGTGCCCCTATGCTTTAAAAGATATGGAATAAATCAAAAGCTTGGTGGTGATGGTAGGGCCGTTTTCAGCGGATAACCACCATAACTATTTGTTTCCAAAGACAATTCAGCGCCTGAAAGTCGTTGGATTAGTGCGCCTGGCCTTGCGGTAAAACCTGTGGATAGTTTTCTGCTCGAACCACCGCGCAACGTTATCCACAGATTCTCCCGCATTTGACCCCAACGTTTCCACGCATTTCTTCCATGCATGCCGTCAGCAGGTCGGCCGACTCACTCGCTGAGCTTGCGAATCAGCTTTTCCCAGTCCTCGCGCAGCTTGCCGTCGGCCTCCATCAGCGTGCGGATCTGCCGGCAGGCATGCAGCACGGTGGTGTGGTCGCGGCCGGCAAACGCGTCGCCAATCTCAGGCAGGCTGTGTTCGGTGAGCTCCTTGGCCAGCGCCATCGCGACCTGGCGCGGGCGCGCCAGCGAGCGGGTCCGCCGCTTGGAGAGCAGATCCTTCATCTGCAGGCCGTAGTAGTCCGCCACGGTCTTCTGGATGTTGGGGATGCCGATTGCCTGCTGCTGGGCGCGCAGCAGGTCGCGCAGCGTCTCCTGGGCGAATTCCACGGTGATCGCGCGGCCGGTGAAGTTGGCGCGCGCCACCAGCGTGTTGAGCGCCCCTTCCAGGTCGCGCACGTTGGAGCGCATCTTCTTGGCGATCAAAAACGCCACATCGTCGGGAATGTCCGCACCGCGCTCGCGCGCCTTGGCCAGTACGATCGCCGCGCGGGTCTCGAAGTCGGGCGGGTCGATCGCCACCGACAGGCCCCAGGCCAGCCGCGACTTCAGCCGCGGCTCCAGGCCTTCGACCTCGCGCGGATAGCGGTCGCAGGTCAGGATGATCTGCTGGCGGCCGTCGAATAGCGCGTTGAAGGTGTGGAAAAACTCTTCCTGGGTGCGGTCCTTGCCGGCAAAGAACTGGATGTCGTCGATCAACAGCGCATCGATTTGCTGGAATTGGCGCTTGAACTGGTCCATCGCCTTGTCCTGCAACGCCCGGATCATCGCGCTGAAGAACTGCTCAGAGCGCAGATACATCACCTTGGCGGCCGGATTGGCCTGACGCAGCGCGTTGCCGGCGGCGAACATCAGGTGGGTCTTGCCCAGGCCGGTGCTGCCGTACAGCAGCAGCGGGTTGTGCGCGCGGTCGCCGGGCTTCTGCGCGGCCTGGATCGCGGCGGCCAGGCCCAACTGGTTGCTACGCCCCTCGACGAAGTTGGCGAAGGTGTAATGCGAATCCAGGTTGCCGGCGAACGGCACGATCGGCGCCGCGACCGCCGCGCTGGGCGAGGCCATCGGTGCCGGCTGCGGCGCCGGCGCGCGCGGACGTGAACCGACCGCCAGCGCCACTTCGCCGTTGCCGACGAAATACGCCACCAATTCGCGGATACGCGGCAGGTAGCGTTCGCGCACCTGGTCGACGATAAAGGCGTTCGGGGCATACAGCACGATGCTGTCGCCGCGATCTTCGGCTTGCAGCGGTTTCAACCAGGTGTGGACGTCTTCGGGCGGAAATTCGGCTTCGAGACGTTCCAGGCAGCGGGGCCAAGCATCCATCAAAGTGTGATCATCTGTTGCTGGCTGCGGCGCGCAGCAAAGCGCCGTGCACGCAGCCCGGAAGTGAAAAGAGGATGGACCAGCCTAGCACCGCAGGCAGGGTTTTCCCAGACTTATTCACAGGTCCATCCACAGGCCGTGCGCCTCGTCACCTCCGGTAAAGCGTCTGGGGAGTTGACCGGGCCTGTTGCGCCCCTATAGAATTGCCGGTTCTATTCGTCTCCATTCATGCAGAGGGCCCCATGGCCACCAAGCGTACTTTCCAACCCAGCAACCTCAAGCGAGCACGCGACCATGGCTTCCGCGCACGTATGGCGACCGCCGACGGCCGCAAGATCCTGGCTCGCCGCCGCGCCAAGGGCCGCAAGCGCCTGAGCGCTTGATTGCCGCGCCGCTCCCTGCGGCCGAGGCAGTCCCTAACGTGAACGCATCGAACCCGTGCAGGCGATTTCCTCGCTCTGCGCGGGTTCGTACGCGTGCGCAATATACGGTCGTTTTCGATACGGCACGTCGTACCTCGGACCCGTTGCTCAGCCTGCACTGGCGGACCGGCGATACGCCGCCGCGCCTGGGCATGGCGGTATCGCGCAAGGTCGATACGCGTGCGGTCGGGCGTAACCGGATCAAACGCGTGTTGCGCGATGCGATGCGGCACCTGTTGCCCGAGCTGGCCGGTGGCGACTACGTCATTGTGGCGCGCTCTGCAGCCGCCAAAGCGACCAATCCACAGATCCGCGATGCCTTCGTGCGTCTGCTGCGCCGCGCTGGCGCATTGCCCCTGCCTGCTGCGCCCGGCACAATGCCGCCCGCCAGGACGATGCACCCATCCTCCCTTTCCCCGACAGAGCCGGAACCCAGTTCCGACTGAGCGAGTTGCTGCCCGATGAACCAGACCCGTGTGTTCCTGATTTTTGCCTGGCTGATGGTCGCGGCGTTGCTGTGGATGGAGTGGGGCAAGGACAAGGCGGCGGCCAACGCGCCGGTTGCGCCGACGACCCAGTCGGTCCCGGCTGCGCGTGACCCCGATGCCGCTGCGGCAGCGGCCAATGTGCCTGCGGCGCAAGCCATCCCGCAGGCCGGCGTGCCCGGCGCGACACCGGCGACCAGCACCACCGCCGCGACACCGGCCGCTGCCGGTGCTGCACCAGTGGTCACGCTGACCTCGGACGTGCTGCGCCTGAAGCTGGATGGCCGCAGCGTGCTCGATGCCGAGTTGCTGCAGTTTCCGCAGACCAAGGACGGCACCGCGCCGGTCAGCCTGCTGACCGAAGATGCGGTGCACCCCTACAACGCCACCAGCGGCTGGGCCAGCGAGCATTCGCCGGTACCGGGCGTGGCCGGCTTCCGTGCCGAACAGCCGGGCACCGCGTTCGAACTGGCCAAGGGGCAGAACACCCTGGTGGTGCCATTCGTGTGGAACGGCCCCAACGGCGTGTCGATCCGCCGCACCTTCACCCTGGAGCGCGGCCGCTACGCGATCTCGATCAAGGATGAAGTGATCAACAAGAGCGGCGCGCCGTGGAACGGTTATGTGTTCCGCAAGCTGAGCCGGGTGCCGACCATCCTCAGTCGCGGCATGACCAACCCGGATTCCTTCAGCTTCAACGGGGCGACCTGGTATAGCCCGCAGGAAGGCTACGAGCGTCGCGCGTTCAAGGACTACATGGACGATGGCGGCCTGAATCGCCAGATCACCGGCGGCTGGGTGGCGCTGTTGCAGCACCACTTCTTCACCGCGTGGATTCCGCAGAAGGACCAGGCCTCGCTGTATGTGCTGAACCAGGACGGCCCGCGCGACGTGGCCGAGCTGCGTGGCCCGGCCTTCACCGTGGCGCCGGGTCAGACCGCCAGCACCGAGGCGCGCCTGTGGGTGGGTCCGAAGCTGGTCAGCCTGATCGCCAAGGAAGACGTGAAGGGCCTGGACCGTGTGGTCGATTACAGCCGCTTCTCGATCATGGCCATCATCGGCCAGGGCCTGTTCTGGGTGCTGAGCCATCTGCACAGCTTCCTGCATAACTGGGGCTGGGCCATCATCGGCCTGGTGGTGCTGCTGCGTCTGGCGCTGTATCCGCTGTCGGCTGCGCAGTACAAGTCCGGTGCCAAGATGCGCCGCTTCCAGCCGCGCCTGGCGCAGCTGAAGGAGCGCTACGGCGACGATCGCGTCAAGTACCAGCAGGCGACGATGGAGCTGTTCAAGAAGGAAAAGATCAACCCGATGGGCGGCTGCCTGCCGCTGCTGATCCAGATGCCGATCTTCTTCGCGCTGTACTGGGTGCTGGTGGAATCGGTGGAATTGCGCCAGGCGCCGTGGCTGGGCTGGATCCAGGATCTGACCGCGCGCGACCCGTACTTCATCCTGCCGGTACTCAACATCTCGATCATGTGGGCCACGCAGAAGCTGACTCCGACCCCGGGCATGGACCCGATGCAGGCCAAGATGATGCAGTTCATGCCGCTGGTGTTCGGCGTGATGATGGCCTTCATGCCGGCCGGCCTGGTGTTGTACTGGGTGGTCAACGGCGGCCTGGGGTTGCTGATCCAGTGGTGGATGATCCGCCAGCACGGCGAGAAGCCGAGCAAGATCATCCAGGCCAACGCCAAGTAAGTTCAAGAAGGCCCGCCGAAAGGCGGGCTTTCTGCATGCAAGCCTGTTTCCGTGTGTTGCCACCGCCAAGGACGCCGTCGTGAAGCCATTGCCGTTGCATCGCCTGTTGCTGTGCGCAAGCTGCGTGGGACTGCTGGCGCTGGCCGGCTGTGGCAAACGCGAAGCGGGCACCCCGGCACCTGCTTCGGCACCACCGGCGGGCGGCACAGCCAATGCAGCCGCGCAAACGGGCGATGCCGCCAAGGCGCGTGCGCTGATTGCACAGCTGCGCGAACAGCTGGATCGGCACCGCCGCATCATCGTGTTGCTGGCCGACGAGGACAAACAAAGCCCACGCGATCGCGCGACCTCCAGCAGCGTGGGGCAGCAGCTGTTCCATGAAAACCTGGAACAACGCGAACGCATTGCCGCTGCGTTTGAAACCGTGCTGAGCTCGCGCGAATCAGGCCGTTTTGCCGCGATCGCCACGGTATTGGATGAAGTGGAGTCGGCGCCCCATCTGTTCGATGCCGACCGCCTGGCGTTTCGCGAGGTGCTGCGCGAGCTGCACGCGCGCATCGGCAAGGATTCGGCGCTGCCGGCCGTGAAACTGCATCAACGTATTGGCGAGGATCTGGAGGCGCTGGATGAGATCGAGCGCAGCTACAACACCGAGCTGACGCAGATTTTCAGTCGCTTCGATCGCAGCCGCGCGATCGTGCCCAAGCGCGAAAAGTGGGACGACTACGTCGCCCATCTGCGTACGTTGTATACGCGCGAGAAAATCCTGCGCGACCACGGCGTGGTGGAGCCGTATCCGTTCTCCGCGCGCGATAGCGACGGCGAGGTGTTCGGCCGCGATCTACCGCCCAAGACGGTGGTGCTGACCTTCGACGACGGCCCGCACAAGGCCTATACCGAAGAGATCGTGGCGATCCTCAAGCGCTACGACGTGCCTGGCGTGTTCTTTGAAGTGGGGCGGAACCTCGGCAGCCTGGATGCCGATGGCAAACCCAAGCTGGCGCCGCTGTCCAAGATCAGCCATGCGCTGATGGAAGAAGGCTATGCGGTGGGCAATCACAGCCTGACCCATGCGCAGTTGTCCAGGACCACCGGCGATGCCTTGCGCAGCCAGGTGCTGGATACCGACACCTTGCTGCGTGCGGTGGACGACAAACGTGCGCCGTTGTTTCGGTTTCCGTATGGTGCGCGCAATGCCGAAGGCCTGCAGTTACTGGGCGAAGCCGGCTTGAAATCGATCATGTGGAACATCGATTCGCTGGACTGGGCCGACCCGGTGCCCGAGTCGATCGTGCAGCGCGTGCTCGACCAGGTGAACAAGGAACAGCGCGGCATCGTGCTGTTCCATGACATCCACGACCGCGCGGTGAAAGCCTTGCCGCAGATCCTGGACCGCTTGATCGCCGACGGCTACCAGTTCGCTGGCTGGAACGGCCGCGAGTTTTCGGTGGCGCGTGCCCCCAGCGCCGTGGCAGACGCGACAGTGACCACCGGCTATGCCAAGTCGTGGGCGATCGTGATCGGCATCGACGACTACGCACACTGGCCTAAGCTCGAATATGCGGCCAACGATGCGCAGGCGATCGCCAGCACCTTGACCGGGCCGCTGGGATTCCCGTCTTCGCAAGTGATCGTGTTGAAGAACAGCGAAGCCACGCGCAACAATATTCTCGCGGCCTTCCATGACCGGCTTGGGGAGGGGCGTGCGCAGAGCAACGACCGCGTATTCGTGTTCTTCGCCGGGCATGGCGCTACGCGTCGGCTCGCCTCCGGGCGCGACTTGGGTTACATCATTCCGGTCGACTCGGATCCGCAGCATCTGGCCAGCGATGCGATTGCGATGAGCGACCTGCAGAACATCGCCGAAAGCCTGCAGGCCAAGCACGTGTTGTTCGTGATGGATGCCTGCTACAGCGGGCTGGGGCTGACGCGTGGCGGACCGACCTCCAGTGCGTACCTGCGCGAGAACGCGCGACGTATCGCGCGCCAGATGCTCACCGCAGGTGGCGCCGATCAACAAGTGGCCGACAGCGGCCCGAACGGGCATTCCGTATTTACCTGGGTGTTGTTGCAGGCGCTGGCCGGCAAGGGCGATCTCAATGGCGATGGCTTGATCACCGGAACCGAATTGGCGGCCTATGTGGCGCCGGCAGTGTCGGCGGTGTCGGCGCAGACGCCGGCATTCGGCAGCCTGCCGGGGTCGCAAGGCGGCGAGTTCGTCTTCCAGGTGCCGAGCGGCGAAGAATTCCTGACCGCTGGCACTGCGCAGTTGTCTGCCGATGCGATCGCGCTCAACGGACGCGTGGATGCGTCGCGGCCTGCTGCAGCCACTACCGGCGCAGCGGTGGCGGCGGCGCCGGTCACGGTAAAGACCTTGCAAGGTGGCGAGGCCAAGCTGGTCTTGCCGACCGCAGTGAAGAGCAGCGACCGCCAACGTGCGCAACTGGCCAACGAGCGTGGCCTGCAGCTGTACAAGGAAAAACGCTATGCCGAGGCGGCCGAACAATTTGCCGAAGCCTTGAAGCTGCGACCGGATTTTGCACTGGCCGCGAACAATCTCGGGTTTGTGTATTACCGCCAGGAGCGCTTTGCCGAGTCGGCCCGCTGGCTGGAAAATACGTTGAAAATCGATCCTTCGCGGGCAGTGGCGTACCTCAATCTTGGCGATGCCTACGCCAAGGCGGGCGAGCGCGACAAGGCGCGCAAGGCGTATTCCACCTATCTGGAGCTGCAGCCGCAAGGCAGCGGTGCAGCGCAGGCGCGCGCGCAGCTGCAGGCGCTGTGAGGCATGCTGGCGAGCAGCCTTGGCATGGGCACTTTTCCAACAAAGGCGCGTGTCACCCAACGCTCAATCACCGGATATGCGCCTGAAGGCGATGCCGGGTCTTGATTGCCGTCACCGCTCCCAACTCCAGTCCACGCAAGAGTAGTACCCATGTCTTCTTCCACGCCCACCATCGTCGCCATTGCCAGTGCTGCCGGGATCGGCGGCGTTGGCATCGTGCGGCTGTCCGGACCGCAGGCGGTGCAGATCGCAGCTCAGCTGGGCATTGCGCCGTTGCAACCGCGGCATGCACACTACGCGCGCTTTCGCGATGCGCAGGGCGAGGTCATCGATGACGGCATCGCGCTATGGTTCAACGCGCCACGCAGCTTTACCGGCGAGGACGTGGTGGAGCTGCAGGGTCACGGCAGCCCGGTGGTGTTGCGGCAACTGGTTGCGCGCTGCATTGCACTGGGCGCACGCCAGGCACGTGCCGGCGAGTTCAGCGAACGGGCGTTTCTCAACGGCAAACTCGATCTGACCCAGGCCGAGGCGATTGCGGATCTGATCGCTGCCGGCGACGTGCGTGCGGCCCGTGCCGCGCGGCGCTCGCTGGACGGGGTGTTCTCGCGCCGTATCGATGCGGTGAGCGACAGCCTGACGCGCTTGCGCGTGCATGTGGAAGCGGCAATCGACTTTGCCGACGAACCGCTCGATACATTGGGCGGCAGGCAAGTGCGCGAAGGATTGCAGCACGCGCGCGCATTGCTGGCGCAGCTGCTGCGCGATGCAGAGCGCGGGCGCAAGTTGCGCGACGGGCTGCATGCGGTGTTGATCGGCCCACCCAACGCAGGCAAGAGTTCGTTGCTCAATGCACTGGCCGGCAGCGAGCGCGCCATCGTCACCGACGTGGCCGGCACCACGCGCGACACCTTGCATGAAGCGATCCTGCTCGATGGCTTCGAGTTGACTCTGGTCGATACCGCCGGCCTGCGCGATGGCGGCGATGCGATCGAACGCGAAGGCATGCGCCGCGCGCGCGCCGAACTGCAGCGCGCCGACCTGGCGCTGGTGGTACTCGACGCACGCGACTCGCAAGCCGCACGCGATGCCATCGGCGATGCCATCGACGCCGTACCGCGTCAGCTGTGGATTCATAACAAATGCGATCTGCTTGACAACAGCACGCCGCTGCTCGATACCAACGCAGTCGCGGTCTCGGCAACGACCGGTCAGGGATTGGAGCAGCTGCACACACGCCTGCGCGAACTGGCGCTAGGCGACGGCTTTGAAAGTGTGGACGGCGAGTTCTCCGCGCGCACACGACATGTGGATGCATTACGGCGTGCCGAGCAACATGCCGACGCGGCCGATCTGGAACTGGGCTTCGAACAACTCGAACTGGCCGCCGAAGAG
Source organism: Xanthomonas sp. 3058 (assembly GCF_014199765.1). NCBI lineage: Bacteria > Pseudomonadati > Pseudomonadota > Gammaproteobacteria > Lysobacterales > Lysobacteraceae > Xanthomonas > Xanthomonas sp. 3058. The sequence goes on from NZ_JACHOF010000012.1 coordinate 74,372, forward strand.
CTGCGCCTGGCGCATGCAGCGCTGGGCGACATCACCGGCAAGCTGAGTGCCGATGAGTTGCTGGGCAAGATCTTTTCGAGTTTTTGTATCGGTAAGTGATGGGGCGCGGCACAACGTGCAGCGATTGATGAAGCATTCGCCTATAAAAAATCCGGCCTCTTACGAGACCGGATTTCGTATGTAAGACACCGATACTGCGACTTAGAAGTCGTAGCGAGCGGTCAACCGGAACGAACGAGGCGTCTGATAATTCTGATCGTTCAAATAGTTCGGACTGATCACGTCGCGAGACGCTTCACTGAACTCGTTGTACTCAGTGACCCGGTCGTTGTTGAACAGGTTGAACACGTCGAGCTTGATGCGCAGCTTGTTATCGGCCCAGTTTGGCATGTACACCGCAGCCAGGTCGAACGTCCAGGTCCAGGGTGTTCGACCTTCATCACCGCGCTGACGCAGCACACGTGTGCCTTCAGCATCCAAGCAATAGAAACTTGAACCACTGTAATTAGCCAGCGTTCCTTGGTCGGGCTGCGGAATGTCGTCCAGCGGGATATAACCTTGGCAATTGACCGGACGGCCGGACTGCAGAATCAGGTTGCCGCCAAGCTGCCATTCCGGTGTGAGCGCGTAAGCGCCGAACAGCTTGAGTGTGTGTTGGCGATCGTTTGGTGTGGGCCCGTAGGTGCCATCGGTGAAAAGACGGTGGTCGAAGTCCTGCGTCAGGCCGGGATCTTCCTGCTCCAATGTGGAATTGACGTAACCCTCGACATTGCCGCGTGTTCTGGAAAATGTATAGGAGCCCTGGAAATTGAATTTTTCCCCGGTGCGCTCCCAAAAGAACTCCAGTGCGGTGTGAATACGCCGATACTCGGGCAGGCCGAGATACGAGGCTGGCAGAGTTGCCAGTTCCACTTCACCATCGCCATTCAAGTCGACATTGATGGTGACGTCGCTACCCGGATTCAGAAAGTAGCAGCTCGGGACCGAACTCGGATCGAAGTCGGTAAAGCCATTGTCTGCGGCCCAGTCTATCCACGGATTGGTCGTGCAGGTATCGTCCATGCCCGATTTCACTTCGCGGCGGATCATGCGTGCACCCGCCATCCAGTTGTCCGTCAGCTGCAGTTGCCCGCCCAGAATCACCTCGTCCTGATACATGGGCGAAAGATTGGTGGATGCAACTGAAGCCGGGTTTGGCGCAACTAGCGAGCCGTTGGTCTGGGTTGCACCGATCTGCGCGCCCTGGCCGACCGGCGTGCCGTCTGCTTCACTCCAGCCGTTGACGAAGTACCAGTTGGAGACCGTGGATTCCGCACCCGTTGCACGGATGCTGGAGTTCGTGGCGACCGGAATGTAGTACCGACCTGCGGTTCCGAACAGTTTCAAGCTGGCATCGCCCAGCACATCCCACGAGAAGCCAAGCCGTGGGGCGAGCTTGTAGTCGGATTCAACCCACGCGATACCGTCACCGTTCTTGTTCTCGAACTTCTCGCCGCGCAGACCGAGCACGGCGAGGAAGTTTTCCGTCACTTGCCAATTGTCTTCGACGTAGAAGGCACTGTTGATGTTTTCATAGGTGGAGCTGCTGGTCTGATAGACACGGGAGCGTGCGTAAATCGCACCACGTGGTACCAACTGACCATTCACCGTCCGCCCAGGCTGGCCGGCAAAAGCGCCAGTGGCCACGGCACTGCCGGGAACCGTGTAATACGCCCAGTTGATTCCTCCGGCGTAGGTCTGACCGCGATGACTGGACTCGTACTTTTCCTGATCCACACCAAAGCGCACGCGGTGGTCGCCCAAAATCCACTCGCCATCAACGCGGAATGCCTTGCGGATGTCTTCGTCCGGCTCGGCATTGCGATCGGCGACCGTTGAGATCGTGCCAGGGTTACAGCCGATGTAGCGATCGACCACGCTGGTGGTCAGGCCGAAGCTGTAGGCCCACGGACACTCACTACCGGCCGGATCGGTCGGCAGGCGTGAGTCGATGAGATTGCTCAGATAGCCGTATTGCGCTGACAAGGTGAAGTTGTCAGTGAAATAGCCGGTGTATTTGAGGATGCCGACCTTGCCGCCGTTTTCCATCTCGTACTGTTCGATCGGCGCTTCGTGTCGACCGACGTTGTAACGGCTCTCGCCGTTTGCGTCTAGGTTGTATTCGTAAGTGCTGTACTTGGTCTTGGCCTGGTTGTAGATGCCGGTGAACTCCACCAGGTTACTATCGTTGATGTACCAGTCGAGTTTGATCAGACCTTGTGGCGTAGTGTCGCGCCGACGTTCGCTGTTGACCGATCTGAAAATATCGATCGTTTCGTTGCGGCCCTCGGCCATGGCGAAGAAGAACAATCTGTCCTTGATGATCGGACCGCTCGCATAAGCCGAATAGATGGTGCTGTCGAACTGGTTGTCGCTGCGATATTGGTAGAGCGGATCCGCAGCGTCCGGATCACGATCACGCACGTTCTTGCCCTTCGCAGCCCCCCAATCCGGAGCCCACTCGACGCTACCACCGTAGTGCCATTCGTTGGAGCCGGCCTTGGTGACGATGCTGACGATGCCGCCCAGCGAGCGGCCGTACTCGGCCCCATAGCCACCGGTCTTCACCTGCAGCTGCGCGATCCCCTGGAACGGCACATTGGCGAACGACAGGAATGTGCGCATGTTGGTGACGTCGAAGCCATTGATGTAATAGCCGTTCTCGGCCACCGAGGATCCACCGAACGATGCAAGATTGCCGTTACCGAGACCGTTGTCACCCAGGCCGCCATCGCCTCTGGTGGCACCAGGAGCCAGCAAGGCGACCGAGGAAACGTCGCTGGCTACCGGTAGCGAGATCATCTGCTCGGCCGTGAATACCGTGGTGGATTCCACTGAGGACACGTCGATGGGATTGAGCGCACGTGTCCCCACCACATTGATCCTGTCCAACTCGGTGGTCTGCTTCCCTAACAGCACCTGCGCGCCGCTGCCAACCTTGACCTCGACCTCCCGGGTCAGCCCGTTGGAGGTAATGATGTATTTGCCCGGGGGAAGTTGGCTGAAGGTGAATCTGCCATCCGCAGCGGCGGTGGCCGAGCGGCTCACGCCCGTTTGCGGGCTCTGGATGGCGATGGTGCTGCCAGGCTGCCCACTACCGAAAATGGAGCCCACCGCGCTCTGCGCCTGCACCCCACCGATGACACACATGCCTAGCGCCAGGCTCAACGCGCTGCGTTTGATGTTCCTGGATAACGAACTACGGACCCCTGGACGCGTCATTCCTCTCTCTCCTGATGAATTCGGTCGCGGACACTGCAGATGTGTGACTCGACTGCGAGCGCAGTCGAGGGGGAGCTCGGCTTCAGGGCGTGATCCCGACAACCTGAATAGATGTCACGTTGCTGAATCCTGTCTGAATATTAATCGAATATGTACGGAAATGTCATCATCTGGCAACTTTTGCCAAATTCAGTGCTTTTGGGCCGAGATTCGGACGCGCGGATGCTGTAAGGCAATGGAGTACCCAGCCGTCGTGCAGCGGCGCTAGAGCGGCGTCGATGAGCTGGGTTCCGGGCCGTCGAAGCGGTGCGAGGCCAGGGCCATGGCGTGCAGCGTTAGATGTTGCAGACAGGCATCGCGCCTGCTCGGGCAGTGCGTGGATGTCTAGCCTGTGTGAGCCGGTGGCGCGGGTCCACCGACGAGGGACGCAAGGCTGCTTCAGGACCACATGGGGGAGCGCGGTCTTGAATCAGTATCCAGGTCGATTGGAGTGCCAGCAGCAAAGTCCACGAGACTGCCCGGCCTGATGCCGGTCCTGCGTGGTTGCGTGGCTTGGCTGCTCGGATCCGCGCATCAGCGGCGCATCGATCAGCGCTAGATCGCTAGCGCGCCGGTTCCAGCGTGGCGGGTGCGCGAAGACGCTTTATGCGTGCTTGTCGCACGTGCATCGGCCGCATGGCGCTCGATGGTCGCTTGCCGATGATCTCGACAAGAACAACGGTGCCCAGACCGGTGCGCTCAGGCCGGCAGGGAGTTCCCTGCGCACAGGGCAAGCGTCGCCGCTGCCTACATCACACCCGGCAAAACGACCTGCAAGGCAGCTGTTTCCGCTGCGCATGCAGCCGGTGCAGCGGGCTTGGCCGTTGCGACCTCCCGCCGCGCGGCGGCAAGGTCTCTTTGAAACTCCGGGTTGTCGTGCAACGCGGCGACGGTGGCCGCGCCCATGATGCGGCCCTGCAGGACATCGCTTTGCCAGTGCACGTTGCAGACCATGCGGCTGTCGCCGAAGGCGCGGCCGCGCGCGAGTAGCGCGTTGCGCTGGGCGGGGGCGATTTCGGCCAGGATCAGTCCCCAGCTCCAGCCGATGGCGGTGTGGCCGGACGGGTAGGAGCCATTCTTGCGCAGGGCCGCATCGTCGGCCGGGGTGCACATCGGTTGCGCGTTGCGCATGAACGGACGCGGGCGTTGATAACGCGCCTTGGCGGCGCTGGTGCTGCTGCCTGCGTCGCGCATGCTGCGTTCGAGCAGGCGCAGCAGATGCGGTGTGCTGGTCTGGTCGATCTGCACGCCGAGCGCGCAGCTGAAGTGGCTGGCGGCATCGGGAAAGCTCAGCACCGCATCGCGCGCGGCCAGGTCCCAGCGTGGTGTGCCGCGCAACGCGAGCATGGCCTTGGCGATGGCTTCGTCGTTGGCGAGCGCGGTGCTGCCGTCCTGCGGCGGGGGCGGCACCAGCTGCAGGCTGTCGGGCAGCTGCTGCTTTTCCAGGTATCCATGCGCGTCAGTGGCAAGCACCGAGTCCGCCGGCTTTGCGGGTTGCCGCGCAGAGGCAAGGCCGCTGCCGGTCAACAAGGCAACAACAGCGACGCTTGCCAGCGTCTGTTGGCAGTGGCGAGCGATGCGGTGGGCCATGGACGATTCCTCGAAGCAGCACAACTGAAAGAGCGCGCAGATTACGACGTACAGATGACTTGTGCATGCCAGCACAACGCAGCTACAGCGCGGGATACGCAGCGACTGTCGCCGCACTGTCATGTCCTGGTCGCATCGACGCAAGACAGCTGTCGCACGCTTGCCGTCATCTTTTGACTCCTCCCATGCCGCTCATGCCCAAGACCCATCTGTTAAGTGCTGCCGTCCTCACCGCGCTTGTGCTGTCGCCGGCCGCGCATGCTGCCGATACGCCGGCCGACGTGTCCGCCGATACCGGCTCCACCGTGCAGCAACTCGATGCGGTGTCGGTGATCGGCCAGGGCGAAACGCGTCAGGTGCAGCGCATCACCCAGCAGGACATTCCGGTGCTGCCGCCAGGCACCAGCATCCAGAAGCTGCTCAACCGGATGCCGGGCGTCAACGTGCAATCCAACGATGCCTTCGGTGCCAACGAAGAGTCGCAGACGATCAGCCTGCGCGGCTTCAACGGCACGCGCCTGGGCTATACGCTCGACGGCCTGCCGTTGGGCGATAACGCCTACGGCAACTACAACGGCCTCAACATCAGCCGCGCATTGATCGCAGAAAACTTTGGCGGCGTGGAGCTGGCGTCGGGCATCGGTGCGTTGGGCACGGCGTCCACCAGCAACCTCGGCGGCACCATCCAGTACTACTCGGCCGACCCGTCCAGCGTGTTCGGCGGCCAGGTGTCGCAGACGCTGGGGTCCGATGCCAACCGTCGTACCTTCCTGCGCGTGGATACCGGCGACTACAACGGATTTTCTGCGTATCTGTCGGGCATCGAAGCCACTGCGGACATGTGGGCGCGTCCGGAATCGCCGACCACCACGCGCCAGTTCAATGCCAAGGGCGTGTACCAGTTCGACGGCGGCAAGCTGACTGCGTTCGCTGACACTTCGCGCACCTCGCAGGCCGACTATTCCTATCTGTCCAAGAGCGGCATGGCGCGCGGTCTGGGTTGGGACTGGAATCTGTATGCGCCGGACTGGAACCGTGCACTGGCGGCCGCGTACTGCGCGCCGGCCACACGCGATGCTGCACGTTGCGGCTTCAGCGGTGGCGTGGATAACGTGGACGATGCGTATTACCAGAGCCGCGCATTGCGCGACGACGATCTGTTCTACGTGGCTGGCGACTTCCAGCCCAACGATGCGATCAGCCTGCACACCCAGGTCTATCACCATGAAAACAAGGGTCAGGGCCACTGGTGGTCGCCGGGTCAGGCGTCCAACCCCGGTACGCCGCAGGCTCTGCCGATCTCGATCCGCAGCACCAATTACTGGATCAATCGCACCGGCGGCATCGCCTCGCTCGGTTGGGATCTGGGCCCGCACCACCTCGAAGCCGGGCTGTGGTACGAGCGCAATCACCACGATGTGGAGCGCAATTTCTACTGGATCGATGGGCCGGTCAGCGACGACAAATTTCTGCAGGATCCCGATCGCCGGCTGTTCTCGCAGAACTACATCATCACCACCCGGCAGTTCTACGTGCAGGGCAACTTCAAGTTCCTCGACGAGCGCCTGAGCCTGGATCTGGGCATCAAGAGCCCGAGTACCGAAATGACCGCGCGCGAGACCCCGGGCGTGGCGGTGGAAGCGCCGGTGGCGACCGGCTCGATCAAGGCCAGCGAATCGGCGTTGCCGCAGGTCGGCCTGGGCTATCGTCTGGCCGAAGGACAGGAAGTCTTTGCCTCGTATGCGGAAAACATCGCCGCCTTCCAGGGCGGCGGCGCCGGTGGCCCGTTGCTGGTGACGCAGGCTTCGTTCGATGCCAGCGTCGGTGCACTGGAGCCGGAAAAATCGCGCGCCATGGAAGCGGGTTACCGCTTCGTGCGCGATCGCTTCGAAGCGTCGCTGGTCGGTTACGACGTGACCTTCGACAACCGTCTGCTCTCGCTCAACCCGTGCGCGAGCATCCAGCAGGGCACCACGCCGGCCTGTACCACGCGCTTCTTCAACGTGGGTTCGGTGAGCAGCCGCGGCGGCGAACTGACCGTGATCTGGAAGCCGACCAGCTACCTGCAGTGGTACAACTCGGCTTCGATCAACCGCTCCACCTACGACGATAATTACGTGCAGAACGGGGTGACCATTCCCACCGCCGGCAAGACCACGGTGGATACGCCCAAGCGCATGTTCGCCAGCGAAATCGCGTTCAACTACGCCAACTGGAACGTCAACCTGCGCGGCAAGTACACCGGGCAGCGTTATTACACCTACACCAACGACCAGGGCTTTGGCGGTTACACCTCGTTCGATGCCGGCGCAGGGTACGACTTCGGCCAGGCCGGCGTGCTGCAGGGCCTCAAGCTCTCGCTCAACGTCACCAACCTCACCGACAAGCGCTACGCGTCCAACCTCACCGCGTTCGCCAACAGCGATCCGAATGGCCGTCAGCTGGCCTTCCACGCCAGTGCGCCGCGGCAGGTGTTTCTGACGCTGGATGCGAAGTTCTGAGGACGGGAATTGCGAATCGGGATTCGGGAATCGTAACAGCGGGTCTTGTTGCTGCTTATTGATTTCGGTGGCGATCGACGTGGATGGTTTTAGAGTAGCTGGCAAGACTTAGGGAGTGGTTGTCAGGCTAGTGCGGACGATGCGGAGAAAGCGGGATGTACACGTCGTACATCCCGCACCAACCATTGGCCGCGCTCGCCTGGCAGTTGTACCGTGGTGTTGATGGCTGCTTTTTCGTTGGAGAAAGGCATGATGCAGTTCCACCGTATCTGGCTGTTGGGAGCGATGATGGTCGGCATGAGCGGCCCGGTTTTGGCAGAAGCGCCGTTGGCGAAGACGGTGCAGATCTTTGCGCATCGTGGCGCCAGCGCATTGCGCCCGGAACATACATTGGCCTCCTACGCCAAGGCCATTGTCGATGGCGCCGATTTCGTCGAGCCGGATCTGGTGTCCACCAAGGATGGCGTGCTGGTGGCACGCCATGAGAACGAGATCGGTGGCACCACCGATGTGGCCAGCCACCCGGAGTTCGCATCGCGCAAGACCCGCAAGACCATCGACGGCCAGGCGCTGGACGGCTGGTTCACCGAAGATTTCAGCCTGGCCGAACTGAAGACGCTGCGCGCGCGCGAGCGTCTGCCGCAATTGCGTGGCACGCGCTGGGATGGGCAGTTTCAGATCGTGACCTTCGACGAGATCATCGATTTCGTCGCAGCCGAATCGGCCGCGACCGGGCGTACCATCGGGTTGATACCCGAGATCAAGCACCCGAGCTATTTCAGCGGCTTGAACCTGGCGATGGAAGACAAGGTGTTGGCGACGCTGCGCGCGCACACGTATACGCAGACCGCGCCAGTGGTGATCCAGTCGTTCGAGACCGGCAACCTGCGGTATCTGCGCGGCAAGATCGGACGCAGCAGCAACATCCGCCTGCTGCAGTTGCTGGCGGGCGCGCAATTCCCGCTACCCGATGCCGGTGTGGGCAACGCACCGCGTACCTATGGGCAGATGATCACGCCCGAGGGGCTGAAGCAGATCGCCAGCTATGCCGATGCGATCGGCCCGGATATCCGCGCCATCATTCCGTTGGATGCGCAGCAACACCTGGGCACACCGACCAGTCTGGTGCACGACGCACACGCGGCCGGCTTGCAGGTGCAGCCGTATACGTTCCGCCCGGAAAATTACTTTCTGGCCGTCAACAATCGCAGCGACGGCGCGCTCACCGAGCGCAACGAGGCCGGGGCGTTGGCTGAGCTCAAGGCCTATCTGGATACCGGTATCGATGCGTTCTTCGCCGATGATCCGGGCTTGGCGCGGCGTGCGTTGAACCAGCGCAAGTAAGGTTGCTGCTGGCCGCGACAGGGCAGGAGGGGCGTCGGGGATGCTGCGTCAGTCGTCTCCCCGTCGCCGCATGCCGCTGCGAGTCTGCATCTCCGCGCCGTGTCGCGATCGCTACCGATACCCATAGCGGAAGAGTGCCTTGGTCATCGCGCCTGTCGTTCTTGACCATCGCTCCCCATCAACAGGCAGGGCAGCGTGCCTGTACGCGATGAGGTGTTCTGGCAAAGCCCATCGCATGCAGACAGGCTGGTGTGTAAGGCGGGGGCGACGACGTCCAGTGTTTTGATACTCGCCTGAAGCGAGGACGCTAGCTGCCAGGTGGTCGTTCGCGCGGCGGGAACTGCAGCACCACGCTCTGTGAGCCGTCTTGCTGGCGTTGCCACAGCACCGGCACCTGGCGTGGCGGCGGTGGTTCCAGCACGTCGTGCTCTGCGTTGCTGATTTCCCAGGCGGCGTCTTCGTCCTCGTCCTCCCAGCTGTAGCGCGGCTTGGCCTGTTGCGGGTCGCGCCTGCGTAGCAGCAGCGCCGCGATCAGGCCTGCCACCGCGCCGCCCAGATGCGATTGCCAGGACACCCCGGCTTCGTGCGGCAGGATGGTCAGCAACATGCCACCGTAGAACAGGAAGGCGATCATGCTGGTGGCGATCGCCGGGCGGTCGCGGCGCAGCAGGCCCAGCACGAACACCAGAAACATCAGGCCGTGGGTGACGCCGCTGGCGCCCAGGTGGCGACTGCCGGGTTCGCCCAGCAGCCAGGCGCCCAGGCCCGAGCCCAGCCATAACAGCGGCAGCGCCATGGCGGTGGCGCGCGGATACACGCTGCCGGCCAGCGTGCCCAGGATCAGCAAGGCGGCCGCATTGGCGCCCAGGTGTGCGAGCGAGCCATGCAGCAGCGGTGCGGTGAGGATGCCGAGCAGGCCGTCGGCCTGCAGCGGTGCCACGGCCCAGGCGCGCCAGTCGAACATGCCCTGGGCGGTGAACACCGCCACCAGCAGCAGCACGGCGGCCAGGCTGAAGTTGAAGGCACGCAAGACCCGGGAACGGTCCAGGCGGTCTTGGGGGGTGGCGTCGGCGGCGGCAACGGGATGCGAGGTCATACCTTCACGGATGGCGTCACCCGGGTTTTTTTACAAGCCTACCCGGCGCGGGATAAGCAGGCCCGGCGACGGGATAATCCACTCCCGGCGCCGGTCGTTGGCGGATCGGCCTGCGCTTTATCACGGACGATCTGCGGGCAAGGACCAGTCGAGCTGGTCGGTGTGCATGTTTTCAACAAAGCCACCTACAAACTGTCTGGTGCGGTGTCCTCGCCGCTTGCGGGACCGTGTGGCGGCATGGATGCCGCCACCGAGCCTCCACGGACGGATTCACGGCGTGTCCCGCGAGCGGTGAGGGCACCGCGCCCTCGACTCACCTAGCTTTTGATTGTTGATCTGTCGCTTGGCTGCAAGGACCTATCTAGATGGTCGGTGCGCATGGTTGGAGCAGTGCATGCGGCGCGGCCGTCCCAAATCCCGAATCCCGAATCTCAGCCCGTCAGTGACGGGCCGGCTTGGGCGGACGCAGCAGGCTCAGCACGATGGTGAAGATCAGGATCAGCACCACCGCCGCCAGCGACACCAGCACCGGGATCTTGTACAGATCGATGATCATCATCTTGGTGCCGATGAACACCAGGATCACCGCCAGGCCGTACGGCAGCAGGTGGAAGCGGTCGGCCATGCCGGCCAGCAGGAAGAACATCGCACGCAGGCCCAGCACCGCGAACACGTTGGAGGTCAGCACGATGAACGGGTCGGTGGTGATGGCGAAGATGGCCGGAATGCTGTCCACCGCAAAGATCACGTCGATCACCGCAATCAGGATCAACACCACGAACAGCGGCGTGAACCAGCGCTTGCCGTCCTTGATCACGCTGAGCAGGTTGCCGTCGTACTGCGGGCTGAGCCGCAGATGGCCGCGCATCCAGCGCAGCACCGGGTTGGCTTCCAGATCCGGCTCCTTGCCTGCGGAAAACCACATCTTGATGCCGGTCAGCAGCAGGAATGCGCCGAATACGTACAGCAGCCAATGGAACTTGGTGAGCAGCACCGAGCCGGCAAAGATCATGATCGCGCGCAGCACGATCGCGCCCAGCACGCCGATGATCAGCACGCGCTGGCGCTGTTCCTCGGGCACGCCGAAGTAGGTCATCACCATCAGGAACACGAAGATGTTGTCGACCGCCAGCGATTTCTCGACCAGGTAGCCGGTCAAGAACTCCAGCCCGATGCGATTGGCCACCGCCTCGCCGGCACTGCTCTGCAGGTACCACCACAGGCCCGCGTTGAAGGCCAGCGCCAGCAGTACCCAGCCGATGCTCCACCAGGTGGCTTCCTTGAAGGTCACCTTGTGCGCGCCGCCGTGGCGCATCAGCACCAGATCGACCATCAGCGCCACGATCACCACGATCGCGAAGCCGCCCCATAACCAGACATTGCCAATGGTTTGCATAAAAGAATCCCGAAAAGTGAAACGGCCTGGACAGCCGGTTGGGCTGAGGCCTTGTGACACGGAAATCGTGGATTCCGGGTGACGGACCTTCGCCTGCGCGGCGAAGGTCTCGCTCGCAACCGGTGTGGACCGGTTGCCGTTGCACCGGAGCGCCTGATGACAGGGCTCGTAATGACGGCGACAACGCTGGGAGCTACTCCCCTTCTGGGTCCGATTCTGCGTGCCCGGGGCAGGCACGTCAATCCAGCCGGATACAATGGGCCGATGAATACTCCAGTCCCCGTCGTCCGACTCAAGAATGCCTGGCGCTCCAGCCACCCGTGGATCTTCCAGAAGCTGGTGGAAAAGCCCGCCGCCAAGCCTAAACCCGGCACCATCGTCGATGTGGTCGGCGTGGACGGGGAATGGATCGGCCGCGGCTTCTACAACGGCCATTCGCGTATCGCCGTGCGCATCCTGGAGACCGACCAGTCGATGCCGGTGGATGCGGGCTGGTTCTCGCGCAAGATCGCCGCCGCGGTGAGCCTGCGCCGCGACTGGCTCAAGCTCGACGCGGTGTCCGATGCCTGGCGCGTGGTGCACAGCGAAGGCGATGGTCTGTCCGGCCTGGTGGTGGACCGCTACGGCGACCTGGTGGTGGTGGAGTTCTTCGCCGCCGGCATGTTCCGCCATCGCGAATGGATCTACGACGCGCTGCGCGAGCAGTTCCCCGGTTGCCGCTTCCACAGCTTTGCCGACGAACACGTGCAAAAGCAGGAAAGCTTCGACTTCCACGGCAACACCACCACCGAAGCGGCGGTGATCAGCGAGCACGGCATCAAGTTCCGCGCCGACCCGGCCGGTGCGCACAAGACCGGCTTCTTCGCCGACCAGCGCGACAACCGCCAGTGGCTGAGCGAGCAGGTCGAAGGCAAGAGCGTGCTGGACCTGTGCTGCAATACCGGCGGCTTCGCGGTGTATGCGGCCGCACGCGGTGCGTCCGAGGTGCTGGGCGTGGACATCGACGAGGACGTGATCGCCATCGCCAAGGGCAACGCCAAGCTCAACAACGTGCGGCCGAAGTTCGTGCAGGCCGACATCTTTCCGTGGCTGCGCGATGCGGCCAACCGCGGCGAGCAGTTCGATGTGGTGATCCTGGACCCGGCCAAGATGACCCGCGACCGCGAGCAGGTGATCCCGGCGCTGAAGAAGTACCTGGACATGAATAAATTGGCGCTGGGCGTGGTCAAGCCGGGCGGCCTGTTCGCCACCTTCTCGTGCACCGGGCTGGTGGCCGAGCAGGAGTTTCTGGACATGCTGCGGCGCGCTTCGTATTTCTCCGGGCGCACCATCCAGATCCTCAAGGTGGCCGGTGCCGGCCCGGACCATCCGTTCATGGCGCACGTGCAGGAATCGCGCTATTTGAAGGCGGTGTTCTGCCGCGTCGTCTAAGCGGACAGCAACCAGCGGCGACCAACCCGTGGAGCGGACCAGGCGATGACACCGGACGATGACGAACGCAAGGCGCTGACCCGGTTGCTGCGGCAGGTCGAGCGGCCCAATGCCAGTCTGCTGGCCAGCAACTGGCCAGTGTTCGGCGTGTGGCTGCTGTTTTCCGGTGCCTTCATGTATCTGTTCCAGACCGGCGACGGCTCGCCGTTGCATCCGTTGATGCTGGCGCTGGGCTCGACGTGTCTGGGCGTATTCGGGGCGTGGATCGTGTTCCGCTCGGTGTGGGCGCGGCAGTGGCCGCATATCCGCGAGCACATCGACGTGGAGAGCGTGCGCGCGCGATTGGCCGAACTCGACGATTGAGATGCAGGACGCGTGGGCTTGCAGGTGTGCTGCGGGTTGCACACCCATCCACGCGTTGTGGACTCACCGGTCCGTTGGTGGTGCGGTGAGTCCCGACTCGGCTTGATGCGGGGCAGTTAGCGAATTCGGGATGGCGCCGCCTGGCGAGTGCACGTGCGCGCCGGTGCGTGGTGGCGCTGCAACGCGGCCGGCCGCGCACTTGGCCGGCATCGACCTGCATCGACCGATGCGGGCGCGGCTATGATCCAGGCACCCCCACCTTCTGCGAGCTGCCATGACCCTGCGCCGCCTGTGCACCGCCATCGCGCTGAGTCTGGCCGTGGCCGCACCCAGCCACGCGCTGGAATTTTCCAAGGCCGAACTGGCGCGCGCCACCGCCTTGCAACAGCGGTTGGTCACGCTGGATTCGCACCTGGACACGCCGGCCAATCTGGAGCGCCCCGACTTCGATGTGTTGCAGGCGCATGCCGGCAACCGGCTGTCGCAGGTGGACTATCCGCGCATGGTCGAAGGCGCGCTCGATGGCGGCTTCTGGGCGGTCTATACCGGGCAGGGCAATCGCAGCGCGGCCGCGCATCTGGACGACCGCGACGCCGGGCTGCAGCGCTTGCTGAAGATCCACACGTTGCTGGCCGCGCAACCGCAGCGGTTTGCCTTCGCCACCACGCCTGCCGATGCCGCGCGCATCAAGGCCGATGGCAAGCGCGTGGTGTACATCAGCATGGAAAACGCCAGCCCGCTGGTGGCCGACCCCACGCTGCTGCGCTTTTACTACGCGCAAGGCCTGCGCCTGATGAGCACCGTGCACTTTCTCAACAACGAGTTCGCCGACTCGGCCACCGACCCCAAGGGACCGGAGTGGAAGGGCCTGAGTCCGGCCGGCCGGCAACTGGTGCAGCAGGCGCAGGCGCTGGGCATCGTGATCGATCAATCGCACGCCTCTGATGCGGTGTTCGACCAGTTGATCGCGCTGTCGCCGGTGCCGATCGTGCTCTCACACAGCGGCGCGCGCGCGGTCTTCGATCATCCGCGCAATATCGACGACGCGCGCTTGAAGGTGCTGGCCCAGCATGGCGGGGTGATCCAGGTGAATTCCTACGGCGGCTATCTGGTCGACAGCGGCGCCAGCCCCGAGCGCAAGGCCGCCGAAAAGGCGTTGACCGAGCAATACGGCGGCTGGGAGCACATCAAGATCGCCGATGGCACCCGCCTGAGCGCAGCGCTCAAGGAACTGGATGCGCGTTATCCGGTCAAGCGCGCGACCGAAGAGGATTTCTTCGCCCATCTGGAGCACGTGCTGGCCGTGGCCGGACCCGAGCACGTCGGCATCGGCATGGACTGGGATGGCGGCGGTGGCGTGGTCGGCCTGGAAGATGTCTCGGACCTGCCGCGCATCACTGCCTGGCTGCTGCGCAAGGGCTACACCGAACAGCAGATCGCCGGCATCTGGGGCGGCAATCTGCTACGGGTGATGGGCCAGGCGCAGGACTATGCGGCAGGGAATCGCACCTCGGGATCAGGGGAGGCGTCCAGGCGCTAGGGCCGGGAGTCGGGATTGGGGAATTGGGAGTGGAAGGGCGGTCATCGCGCTGGGTCGGCGCTGGCCGCATGGAGACGGTGCACGCTGCGTCTTTGCGTGCACCGTGCGGTGAGCCTCAACCGCCGGCCGCGTTCGATGGCCTCGTCACTGCCGCTGCTGTGGCCGGTGGCGCCGATCGACGCCACCGGCCAGATCTTCGGCCCGCCGCGGGTGCGCGGGATCGGTGACCCAGCCACGGCACATTGGCAACCTAGGTGCTGGTGGGGCCATGCTGCCGAGCGCAGCGCTGGTGCCGCCGATGCCCAGGCGCGCAACGACCCCAACGCTGCGTCCATTCAAGCGAGTGTCCCCATGAAGATCGTCATTGCTGCCGATGCCTACAAGGAAAGCCTGTCCGCGCTGGAGGTGGCCACGCAGATCGAGGCCGGCTTCCGCGAGGTGTTCCCCGATTGGCAGTACACCAAGGTGCCGGTCGCCGATGGCGGCGAAGGCACGGTCGCTGCATTGGTCGCCGCCAGCGGCGGGCGGGTGATCGACTGCACGGTCAGCGGCCCGCTCGGCAGCCCGGCACCGGCGTTCTTCGGCCTGACCGGCGATGGCCGCACCGCAGTGATCGAAATGGCCGCCGCCAGCGGCCTGGCGTTGCTGCCGCCGGCCGAGCGCGCGCCGCTGCGCACCAGCACCGCCGGGGTGGGTGAGTTGATCCTGGCGGCGCTGGATGCCGGCGCACGTCGCTTCATCATCGGCATTGGCGGCAGCGCCAGCAACGACGGCGGCGCCGGGTTGGCGCAGGCGCTGGGCGTGCAGTTGCTGGATGCCGCCGGCGCGCCGATCGGCCCCGGCGGTGGCGCACTGGCCGCACTGGCGCGCATCGACACCGCAGGGCTGGATGTGCGGCTGCAGGACTGCCACGTCGACGTGGCCTGCGATGTGGACAACCCGCTGGTTGGCCCGACCGGCGCCTCGGCGGTGTTCGGCCCGCAGAAGGGCGCCACCCCGGCCATGGTGGGCCAGCTCGACCGCAACCTGCGGCACTACGCCGACCTGCTGCAACGCGATCTGGGCATGCGCCTGCACGATCTGCCCGGCGGCGGCGCGGCCGGCGGTCTGGGTGCGGCCCTGGTGGCGTTTCTGGGCGCGCGCTTGCGGCCCGGCGTGGAGGTCGTGGCGCAGGCGCTGGGACTGGAGGCGCTGGTCGCCCAGGCCGATCTGGTCATCACCGGCGAAGGCCGCCTCGACAGCCAGAGCCTGCATGGCAAGACCCCGGTGGGCGTGGCGCGGCTGGCGCAGCGGCACGGCAAACCGGTGATCGCCATTGCCGGTAGCCTGGGCGACGGTGCCGCGCTGCTGCACGGCCACGGCATCGATGCGATGTTCGCGGTGGTGCATCGCGCCTGCACGTTGGAGCAGGCTCTGGCCGAGGCCGCCAGCAATGTGCGTATCGCCGCGCGCAACGTGGCGGCGGCGCTGCAGGTGGGCGGGGCGTTGGCGTCGTGTTCGGCAATTGCGCGTGCGTCGTCACGGCAAGGCGGGCACCATGCTGATGGAACCGCAGCACCAGGCGATGGCGCATCTGAGTCAGCGCGGACGCAACGCTGCATTTAGCACGTATACCCATTCCGCTAGACTGCGCGGATTGCCTGGGGATCAGTGAGCAGACCGTTGAATCCATGCGACACCGACGTATCGTCCACCGCCAGTGAAGCGCAGCGCCTGGCGCGTCTGGCGTTGCTGCAGGTGGTCGATACCGACGCCGAGCCGTTTTTCGATGCGTTGGCGGCCGCCGCGCAGGCGATCGCCGGCACCCCGATCGCGCTGGTTTCGCTGGTAGACGAGCAGCGCCAGTGGTGGAAAGCCAATATCGGCCTGCCCGGCGCGAGCGAAACGCCACGCGAGCTGGCGTTCTGCGCCCATGCCATCCAGGACGATGTGGTGATGGAGGTGCGCGATGCTCCGGCCGATCCGCGCTTCAGCGACAACGCCATGGTGACCGGCGCACCCGGTATCCGCTATTACGCCGGCGCGCCGATCGTGTTGTCCGATGGGCTGCGCATGGGCACGGTCTGCGTGATCGACCAGCGCCCGCGCGCGCTGGAGCCTTCGCAGTTGCAGGCGCTGCAGCAGTTGGCCAAGGTCGCCGCCGAAGGCCTGGAACAGCGCCGGCTGATGCTGGAGCGTCAAGCCGCCAACGAACAACTGCAGCAGCGCCTGCGCGAGAGCGAAGGGTTCCTGGAGCGCACCGGCCGGGTCGCCGGGGTTGGCGGCTGGGAAGTGGATGTGGCCAGTGGCGCGCTGACCTGGTCGGACCAGACCTGCCGCCTGCACGATCTGCCCGCCGGCTACCGGCCGAGGCTGGACGAGGCGATCGAGTTCTATCCGGTGGAGGCGCGCGCCGTGATCACTGCGGCGGTCGAAGCCTGCGTACGCGATGGCATCCCATGGGATCTGGAGCTGCCGCTGGTCAGCGCCACCGGCCGGCGGCTGTGGGTGCACAGCGCCGGTTCGCTGGAACAGGTGGACGGACGCAAGCGCTTGATCGGCGCGGTCCAGGACGTGACCGATCGCCACCGCGTGCTGGCCGCGCTGGCCGCCAGCGAGCGCAAGTTCCGCAACATGTTCCAGTACAGCCTGGGCCTGATCTGCACCCATGACATCGAAGGTCGCCTGATCAGCGTCAACCCGGCCGCCGCACGTTCGCTGGGACGCAGCGTGGGCGAGATGGAAGGCCGCGCGTTGCTGGACTTCGTGCGCCCCGAGCGGCACGGCGCCTTGCAGGCCTATCTGTCGCGCATCGCGCTCGACGGCCAGCATGTAGGGGTGATCGAGCTGATCGCCAGCGATGGCAGCCTGCGGAACTGGCAGTACCACAATGTGCTGGACGTCGAATCGGACGCCACCCTCGTGCTGGGGCATGCCCAGGACATCACCACCCAGCACCAGCAGGAAAAGCAGCTGCTGGAATGGTCGTTCACCGACCCGCTGACCAATTGCTACAACCGGCGCTTCCTCGACGAGCTGGACAAGCGCGACCCCGGCGTGGGCTGGGGCTGCATCGTGGTGGATCTGGACAAGTTCAAGCTGGTCAACGACACCCACGGCCACCTGCGCGGCGACGAGGTGCTGGTGCAGATGGCATGGTTCCTCAACCAACCGCTACGCCCGCAGGACTGCCTGGTCCGTCTGGGCGGCGACGAGTTCCTGGTGCTGCTGCACCAGCCTGAGGCGCCGCAACTGGAGGCGGCTGCGCGCGGCTACATGGCCGCCATCGACCAGGCGCCGATTCGCTTCACCCTGGGCACGGCCTTGCGTCACCCCGGCGAAGCCCTGGCGGCGGTGGTCGATCGCGCCGACCGCGCGCTGTATGCGCAGCGCCGCGCCCGCCGCGGAAGCGGCATCAGCCAGGGGCGCTAGCCCCGTCCACGCGGCTGCATGGCAGTACCCGGCGAAGCTGATCGGCGGCTGACGTCCCCCAACGAGCGCACCCGGACCAATACGCGGATGAATACGCGATCCTTTATCATGTAACCGTTTTCAACTACATGGATTGGAATGGACACCCTCGATCGTACCCAGCTCAGCCCCAAGTGGCAGTTCCGCTTCGATTTCTTCGACCGCCATGGCGGCCCCAAGGAGCCGAGCTACAAAGAAGCGCTCAAGACGCTGAGCTTCGGCGAAAAGGTCAAGATCGGCATGAATTTCTATGCCTTCTTCTTCGGCTGCATCTACTTCTTCATCATCGGTCTGTGGCGCAAGGCGTTGAGCCTGATCGGCATCAGTTTGGCGGTCGGCATCATCGCCTCGTTCCTGCCGGCGCCGTTCCAGAATGCGCTGTTCCTGCCCATGTCCTTGCTGACCGGCATGATCGCCAACTACGCCTATTACCTGGACAAGGTGAAGGGCAGCACCAGCTGGAACCCGTTCGAAGGCATGCGCTGGATCTGAGTCGCGCGCTACAGGTGTGACGGCCCGCCGCCACGCCAGCAACGCCAAGCCCGGTCACCGACCGGGCTTTTTTATGCCCGCAGGTGCTGCAACCGACCGCGCTGCTGCGGCGCAAGGTGGCGTGCGGGCGATGTGTTGCCTACGCTTGGCGCGACCCGTGACCGACGTCGCGCCATGTTTGGATCGATCCAAAGCACACTCGTCCACATCGTGTCGAAGCCGAATGGCCGTCGGCCGATGACCGCTTTCTCCGTTCCCCGAGGGGTACTCATGCTCGTTGCCGTGAACTGCGTTGCCGCTGCACCGCCCGCTTCATCGACCTCCTGGCGCCGCCGCGCCGCTGCCGGCCTGTGCCTGCTCGGCGCGGCACTGGCCGGTCCGCTGGCCGCGCAGGACCCGGCGCAGGTCAACACCTTCATCGGCAGCAAGGACGACGGCAATACCTTCCCTGGCGCGTCGGCGCCGTTCGGGCTGGTCCAGGTCAGCCCGATCGGCGCGCACTATGCCGGCTGGCGCTACGACGACCCCAGCATTCGCGGTTTTGGCCACTCGTTCCTGTCCGGCGCGGGTTGCTGGGAGCAGGGCGGACAGGTCTCGGTGCTGCCGGTCACCGGCCGCATCGGTCCTGGTGGCGATTTCGATACCGGCGATGCCAAGGCCTTCGACCAGACCCGTTACGCGGCGCGCTACACCCATGACGGCGAAGTGGGCCAGGCCGGCTACTACAAGGTGCGCCTGACCGACTACGGCGGCATCGACGCCGAAGCCACCGCGCTCACCCGCGCCGCCGCCGAGCGCTATACCTTCGCGCCCGGCGCCGACACCGGCCACCTGCTGGTCAACCTCGGCCAGGCCAACGATCGCCACGTGGTGATCGGCAGCCAGGTGCAGGTGGTCGGCGACCGCGTGGTCGAGGGCAAACTGACCACACAGAGTTTCTGCGGCGGCCACGAGTACACCACCTGGTTCCGGCTGGAATTCGACCGCCCGTTTACCGCGCATGGTGTCTGGGGCGAAGGCGGCGGCGTGCCCGACGCGCGCCATAGCATGGGCGGCGAACTCAAGCCCAACGGTGCCTGGCTCAGTTTCCCGCTAGGCAACAACAAGAGCGCGCGGGCCGTGACCGTGGTCAGCGCCATCTCGCACGTGGATGCCGAAGGCGCGCGCAACAACCTGCGCGCCGACGCTATGCACGGTGGCACGCTGCTGGGCCTGGAGCAGATGCGCCAGCGCGCGCAGCAAGCCTGGCGCAAGGAACTGGCCGGCATGCAGCTGGATGGCGCAAGCGCCGACGACCGCACCGTGGCCTACACCGCGCTGTACCACGCCTTGTTGCAGCCGCTCACCGGCAGCGATGCCGATGGCCGTTATCGCGGCTATGACGGTGCGATCCACCGCGCCGACGGCTGGACCTACTACGAATATTTCTCGCTCTGGGACACCTACCGCTCGCAGAACCAGTTGCTCGCCTTGCTGCAGCCGGCGCGCGCGCGCGACATCGGCCGCTCGCTGCTGGCGATCCATCAGCAAGGCGGCTGGTTGCCACGCTGGGGCTACGCCAACTTCGACACCAACATCATGACCGGCGACCCGGTCACGCCATTCCTGGTGGATCTATGGCGTTTCGGCGCGCTGCAGGGCAACGAGGCCGACGCCTATGCAGCGCTGCGTCAGAACGCCTTCGAACAACCGCCGATCAATTCGCGCCACGCCGGCCGCTCCGGCAACGCCAGTTACCTGGCCAACGGCTTCGTGCAATACGACCGCGCGTTTCCGTCCAAGGGCATGGACGTGGACCCGCACCACGGCGGCTCGGCCACGCTGGAATACGCGCTGGCCGACTGCGCGCTGGCGCAGATGGCGCAAGCGCTCGGCCACCCCGACGACAGCGCGCAGCTACGCAAACGCGGCGGTAACTGGCACAGCGTCTGGGATGCCAGCGTGCGCGATGCGGATACCGGCTTCAGTGGATTTCCACGGCCGCGCCTGGAAGACGGCAGCTGGTACGCGCCCTCGGACGACCGCTACAGCCCGCGCTCGCAGCACGGCTTCCATGAAGGCACCGCCTGGCAATACCAATGGCTGGTGCAGCAGGACATCCCCGGCATGCTGCAGGCCATGCACGGCAGCGAACAGGCAGGTAAACGGCTGGACGCCTTCTTTGCCTACGACGACCTGCTGAAGGATCCGCTCACTGCCGCGCGCACGCACTGGGTGGTGGGCCCGTACAGCTACTACAACCAGTACCGCTACAACCCCAACAACGAACCCGACCTGCACGCGCCGTGGATGTACACGCTGATCGGCCAACCGTGGAAGACCGCCACCGTGGTGCGCGCCGCGCAGCAACTGTTCACCAACGCGCCCAACGGCGTTACCGGTAATGACGACCTCGGCACGATGTCGGCCTGGTATCTGTTCAGCGCCTTGGGCATGTATCCGGCGGTGCCCGGCAGCGGCGAGTTCCTGTTGCACGCCCCGCGCTTCAAGCGGGTCACGCTGGACCTGGGTAACGGCAAACGCCTGCGCATCGATGCGCCCGGTGCCGACGGCCGCGCGCTGCAATACGTGCAGGGCGTGCGTTTCAACGGCACACCGCAGACGCGGGTGTTCCTGGACTGGGCCCAGCTGCAGCAGGGCGGCACGCTGTCGTTCGCACTCACCAAACAGGCGCCGACCCAGGGCTGGGGCACGCACCCCGACGCACTGCCGACGTCGTTCTGCGCGACACCTGCCGCCGCGCCGTGATCCGACACGGCGGTGCTGCAAGCACCAGGCAGCGGCGTGCAGCTTGAAGCCACTCTGCCCCGGGTGACAGTGCGGCAGAGCGATCGGGGGTGAGGGTACGGCTCTGGCGAGGCGTGAGCCTTGCGGGGGATGCGTGTTCTTTGCAGACGCCTGGCGACGCATCCCTTTTCGCCGGCACCCGCTCTGCACCGACCGTATCCAGGTGCACAACGCTCAAGACATCGACAGAACGGTCGGACTGGGACACATGTCTACGTGGCGCACAGACGCAGATCCTTAGAACGCCACCGTCCTTTCCAGACCCTGGTACCTGGGGATATACCAGTAGTCATGTCCTTCCTTGTCGCGATTTTCATACAGCGACGCGACGAATTCGCGGAAGGAGCCGGCTTGCTCCCAGACCTTATTGTTGTTTTCCGCTCCCCAGGCACTGAGCGAATGCAGCCATAAATAGACCTTGCCGTAAGAGCGCTCATCGACGCCCAACAGAATTTCTATGCCTCCCGGGTTGGAGCCGATCACCAGCATATTCGGTGGGTTGCGCCTGTCGAATGTGCCACCGTTCCAGATGTCCTCGACAAAACTCCAGGAATAAAGGCAGTTCACGAATGTTGCGGAATCCTGCATTGGGTCCGCACCGACGGGAATCTTCATGTCGAAGATCAAGGGATAGATCCGGCCGCCGTTATAGTTGACCATGAAACGGCGATAATCCTCCGGTACCTGCTTGCCCGTCTCACGCTCCCATCGGGAGATTGCGTTGGTCGGGTCGGCAACGCAGCTCCAGTCGCCGTCGTCGGGTACAACGATCGTATCCATTGTTCACTCCTTGCAAATGCAGGCGTACTGCTGCCGCCAGAATCGAGGCGCTGCACCCCATGCGGGGTCGATGCAGCAGCACCATCGGTCTCCAGGGCACCCCGCATAGCATGCAGGGTGCGAGCTCCCGAGGCAGCAGAAGGCAGGCTCTCAGTTCGCCTGATTCAACCGACTCATGTGCCGCCCGTACGCCACATACACCACCACACCCAGCGCATTCCACAGCAGGAACCACAGCTGCGTCCTACTCGGCAGGCTCCAGAACAGGTACAGACAGCCGCCGATCGCCACCGGCCCCACCACCCACGCCAGCGGCGTGCGGAACGAGCGCGCACGGCCCGGTTCGCGCACGCGCAGCACCAGCAGACACGCCGCCACTGCAGTAAACGCGGCCAGGGTCCCGGCATTGGCCAATGCGGCAATTTCGTCCAGCCGCGCCACGCCTGCCAACGCCGCCACCAGCACCGCCGTGAACAACGTCGTCGCCACCGGCGTGCCGGTGCGGGCGTTGACCTTGGACAGCCCACGCGGCAGCAGGCCATCGCGCGACATCACGAAGAAGATGCGGCTCTGCCCGTACAGGAACGCCAGCAACACCGTCGGCAGCGCGATGATCGCCACCGCGCCGATCACCAACGCTGCCTTGCCGTGGCCGAGTTCGCGCAGGATCAGCGCCAACGGCTCCGGGCTCTTGCCGAACACGGTGAAGCTCATCGCGCCCACCGCCGACAACGCCACCAGCACATAGATCAGCGTGCAGCCGATCATCGAACCGACGATGCCGATCGACAGATCGCGGCCCGGGTTCTTGGTCTCTTCGGCCGCAGTGGAGATTGCATCGAAGCCATAGAACGCGAAGAAGATGATCGCCGCCGCCGCCATCACCCCGCGCTCCACGCCATCCGGGCCTTCCGCCTTGGAGAAGCCATACGGCATGAACGGCTGCAGGTTGGCGCTGTCGAACGCCGGCAACGCGATCGCCACGAACACCCCCAGCGCGATGATCTTCAGCACCACCAGCACCGCATTGAGCGTGGCGCTTTCCTTGGTGCCGGCCATCAGCATGCCGGCCACCAGGAAGGTGATCACCACCGCTGGCAGGTTGACGATGCCGCCGGCGTGCGGCCCGGCGATCAAGGCATGCGGCAGATTGACCCCCAACCACTGCAGGAAGCCGACGAAGTAGCCCGACCAGCCCACCGCCACGGTGCTGACCACCAGCGAATATTCCAGCACCAGGCTCCAGCCCACCACCCAGGCGATGCTCTCGCCGAGCGCGGTGTAGCTGTAGGTGTAGGCGCTGCCGGCGGCCGGCATCATCGTGGCCATCTCGGCATACGCCAGCGCCGCGCAGGCGCATACGATGCCGGCGGCGACGAACGACACCAGCACCGCCGGGCCGGCCTTGTCCGCGCCCACGCCGATCAGCGTGTAGATGCCGGTACCGACGATCGCGCCGATGCCGAGCGCGATCAGATGCGGCCAACTCAGGCTACGGACCAGCTGCCGGCCGGCCTCGTGCACGGTGACCTGATCGATGGATTTGCGCCTGAGCCAAGACGACATGCGGACCTCGCGGGAATCAAAGAATTTCCCGAGTGTGGCCCAACGCGCCGCAGCAATGCTATCGGTCCAAGGTCATGCGTCGGCGCCGGCGCGGCAGCAGGTAGCGTCTACGGCGCGTTGCAGCCATGACGTTGAAACCCGGTACGTGTCTTCAGGCGTGCGTAATACGCCGCCACCGCCGGCAACACCGGGCGCTCGATCGGGCTGGCAAACCAGCGCTGCGTCGATAGCCCCAACACGAGATCGGCCAAGCTGAAATCCGCCCCGAGCACAAACGGGCCGCCGCGTTGCAGCTGCGCGTCCAGGATGGCCATGTGCCGATTCCACGCGTGCACGCTTGCCGCGATCGCCTGCGCATCGGTATGTGCCGGACTGCCGCGCACCGTGGCCATGAACGCGTAACGCCAGGCGGTGTTGAGTTCGGTGGCCTGCCAGTCCATCCATTGCTCGACCAGCGCACGTGCAGCGGGAGCCGTGGGCAACAGGTCGGCGCGACCTGCACGCGCGGCCAGATACCGACAGATCGTGTTCGACTCCCACAGCACCACATCGCCGTCGCGAATCACCGGCACCAGTGCATTGGGATTGAGCGCGCGAAACGCCGGCGTCTCCACCGGTGCGAACCCGCTGCCATACGCGTGCAGCATGTAGTCCAGCGCCAGTTCCTCGCACAGCCACAGCACCTTGCGCACGTTGATCGAGGTCGGCTTTCCGTAGAGCTCAAGCATGATCGGCGGCAGAGCGGGAGAGCAACAACCTTAACGCATCGCCAGGCCGCCCCGAACCTGGCACCCGCCATCGCGCACGCCCACGCCCACGCCCGGCGCAGCGCGAACGCGCACCACTCGACCCAGACCCGCGCCATGGTTCCGCACCGACGCATCCAGCCGGCACGCCACTGACGCAGCTGGTGCGACCGACACCGCTACACTGCGCGCATGTCATCCGAATCCCTGATCCTTCTCGGACTGCTCGTCGTAGTCCTCGTGTTGCAGCTGATCGCATTGCTGCGACGCCCTTCCACCAGCGGCCTGGAGCTGGCGCTGCGCGCCGAGCAGCGCGACGGCCGCGGCGAATTGCGCGAGCAGCTCGAAGGCCTGGCGCGGCAGCAGGACGGCCGCCTGGAAACCTTCGCGCGCAATCTCACCGAACTGTCCACGCGTACCGATCAGCGCCTGGACCTGTTGCGCGACGCACTCGGCGAAGACGCACGCAAGGCGCGCGAAGAAAGCGGCCTTGCGCAACAGCGCACCGGTGAACTGCTCACCCTGCGGCTCACCGAACTGCGCACCCAGCTGGACGGCTTCGGCCAGCAGCAGGAAACCCGCATCCAGGTGTTCGGCCAGCAGCTGACCGAGCTGATCGCACGCACCGACACCCATATGGCCGCCCTGCGCGACGCGCTGGCCGAAGATTCCCGCAAGGGACGGCAAGAAGCCGGCGAGTCGCAGCAGCGCTTCACCGAGGCCCTCGGCCAACGTCTGACCGAACTCACCCAGCGCAACGAACTGCGCATCGGCGAAATGCGCGCCACCCTGGAACAACAGCTGGCCAACCTGCAGAACGACAACGCCAGCAAGCTCGAACTGATGCGCGCCACCGTCGACGAAAAACTGCAGACCACGCTCAATACGCGGCTGGATGCCTCCTTCAAACTCGTCTCCGAACGCCTGGAACAGGTGCAGCGCGGCTTGGGCGAAATGCAGCAGCTGGCCACCGGCGTGGGCGATCTCAAGCGCGTGCTGAGCAACGTCAAGGACCGCGGCGGCTGGGGCGAAGTGCAGCTGGAAAACATCCTCGAGCAGACGCTGACGATGGAGCAGTACGCGCGCAGCGTGCGAGTCAAGCCCGACAGCGCCGAAGCGGTGGACTTCGCGATCCGCCTGCCGGGTCGGGGCGACGACACGGTGGTGTGGCTGCCGGTCGATGCCAAGTTCCCGCGCGAGGACTACGAACGCCTGATCGATGCGCAGGAAAAGGGCGACCTGGACGCGATCAAGACGTCGACCGCGCAGCTGGAACGCGCCATCCGCATCCAGGCCAAGTCGATCAGCGACAAGTACGTCTGCCCGCCGCAGACGACCGACTTCGCGGTGATGTTCCTGCCGACCGAGGGCCTGTACGCCGAAGTGATCCGTCGTGCCGGCCTGGTCGATCTGCTGCAGCGCGAACATCGCGTGGTCCTGGCCGGCCCGACCACGTTTACCGCCCTGCTCAACAGCCTGCAGATGGGCTTCCGCACGCTGGCGATCGAGAAGCGCTCCAGCGAGGTCTGGCAGGTGCTGGGCGCGGTGAAGAGCGAGTTCGGCAAATTCGCCGGTATTCTCGAAAAGGCCGAGCGGCAGATCACCACGGTCGGCAAGAGCCTGGGCGAAGCCAGCCGCAAGACCCGCACCATCGAACGCCGCCTGCGCGGTGTGGAAACCCTGTCCAGCGAACACTCCCAGGCGCTGCTGGACGATGCCGGCAACGACGACACCGGCAGCGGCAACGACGACGACAGCAGCGACGAGCAGGAATAAGCAGGAATAAGGATCGCGCCAAGCGCGAGCGCATGCGCGTGGGTTGGCAGGGCCTGCTCGCAACACAGCACATGCCGCTGTGACACAAAAGCTGTCACCAAGGCCGTAACCTGTGGTGTGGCAGGCGTGGGTGTAGAACGCTGGCAGGGAGCGACTGACGACGTCGGCAGCGCGCCGGGCTTCCTGCACGTGATTGCGCCGCCAGCAGCGGCGCCGCGCCTACGCCTTACCCAGCACCGACGCCAAGCACACCACGCAGACATCGCCAACGCGATGCTTGCACGCACCGTGTCCAACAAGAGAGTGCCATGTCGAGTCGATGGATCTGCGCAGTGGTCTGCGCGCTGCTGCTGACCGCATGCAGCAACACACCAACGTCCCCCTCCGGAACGTCCCCCTCCGGTTCTGCAGCACCTGCAGCGCAACCACCGCGTGGGGCCTCCGCCGATGCTGCCGAATGCACGGCAAAAGGCGGGCAACTGCGTCCGGTCGGCCGCATGCAGACGGTACGCTGCGTGGTCCCGTAAGCCGATGCCGGCAAGGCCTGCACCGACAACTCCGACTGCAGCGGCGATTGCCTGGCGACCAGCATCGTGCCGACCGGTACCGCCACCTCGGGGACCTGCCAGCGCGACAGCGACCGTTTCGGCTGCCGCCAGGAAGTGGTCGGTGGCCTGGGCCAGGCGGCGTTGTGCATCGACTGATGGGCTAGGCGGGGAACGCCGCTGCATCGCTGCCCGCGCGCCCAGCGGTTTATGCTCTGGCTCTTCCGCTAACAGGACGCGCCGATGAGCCAGAGCATCCACGACATTCCCCTGACCACCATCGACGGCGCGCCCACCACGCTGGCCGACTATCGCGGCAAGGTGCTGCTGGTGGTCAACGTCGCCTCCAAGTGCGGACTGACCCCGCAGTACGAAGGTCTGCAAGCGCTGTACCGCGACAGGCAGGCGCAGGGGCTGGAAGTGCTGGGCTTTCCGGCCAACGACTTCAACGGCCAGGAACCCGGCAGCGAGTCCGAGATCGCGCAGTTCTGCCAGCTCACCTACGACGTCACCTTCCCGATGTTCTCCAAGATCGCCGTCACCGGTGCGGACATCCATCCGCTGTATCAAGCCCTGACCAGCGCACGCCCGAGCGCCACCGGCGATGGCCCGATGCGCGAGAAACTCGCCGGCTACGGCATTGCCGCAAACCCCGCGCCGGGCGTGCTGTGGAATTTCGAGAAGTTCCTGATCGACCGCGATGGCCAGGTCATCGCCCGCTTCGCTCCCGACGTCCCCGCCGACGATGCACGCCTGCGTGAGGCGGTGGAGACGGCGTTGAGCACGCGCAGGTGATGCGCCGGCTGACAAACGCCTAGCGGCCCATCGTCCTTTCGACCGTTGTTTACCTGTTGCCTGTGTTGCACCGAAGGGGCAAGCACATCGTAGGATTGGAACTCCCGCGACCCATCAAGGGCGATGAGCGCATCAGGTTCCTGCTTTCAAGCAACGCGGTCTGCTGGCGAAATGCGTGCTTCAACCCGACTACCGAATAGCCTGCGGCAATGGAAAGTGGAAGGATCCCTCGATGGACGACGACCTCACCCAGCTTTTCGATCGTTCCAACATCACGCGCACCGCATCTGCCGAAGAGATTTCAGCCGTCGAGGCGCAGATCGGCCCGCTGCCGCCCTGCTACAAGATCTTCGCGCGGACATTTGGCTACGGCACGACCAACGGCCTGTTCGTCATCGAGATGCCGTTCAGCATGTTCGGCAGTGACGGTCTCCTCGTCCGAGGCGTCGAAATCCACGATGAGGTGCATTCGCTCGTCGAGGCCTACCGGGAAGACGGCATCAAAATCGGCGATCTCGATTGCCTTGAACCCGATGACGACGAAAGCCGTCCCGTCGCCCGCTTTTTCGACGACCTTCGCTTCTACGGCAGCAGCGTCAATGGTGAGTATCTGTGCTGGCGGCGCGACCAGGACGAAGGGTTCACGTTCCATCTCATCGACCGTGCCTGCTTCTCGATCCGTTTTGCCGGAACCAGTCTCATCGAATTCATCCGCAAAACGCAGACCAACGACATAAAAACGTTGCTGGGTTCCGGTTACGAGGCACTGCCGCGCACTTTCGAAGGGGCGGTGGCCGAGCGCTGACTACAACGTCATCCAGGTCTTCTGCGCACCGGTGGTCTCAGCGGTTCAAGGACTGAAAACACGGAGCGATGAAGGTCGCGTGGTGGCACCCACTCACGGAAGTCATCATCTGCACGATGCCCACAAAGCAAAAAGCCCGGGATCGCTCCCGGGCTTTCGTATTCACTGCAAACCGCACTCTCGACCGATCAACGAATCCACTGCGGGATCGGCATCGCATCCACCGGCACGGTGCTGTCCTTGTCCTCGCGCAGATAGTCGGGCAGCTCGTTGTTCTTTTCGCGATGGCTGCGCAGATCGCGCACGATCTGGTAGTTGCGGCGTTGCATCCACGCATCACGGGTCAGCGCATATTCGTCCGGTGCCTGGTCGCGTAGCGAATCCAGCGACATCAGTTGCGAACGTGTGTCCACCAGCTGCAGGCCCTGCAGGGCGAAGCGCACACCGCTGTCGTCGACCTGGCGCAGCGGCGAGAGCGGAATGTCGCCGCCCAGGCCGAAGGTGTCGCGCACGGTGCGCGGGCCGAACAAGGGCAACTCGAAGTAGCGCGAGTTGCGCCAGCCCCACACCCCCAGGGTCTGGCCGAAGTCTTCGCTACGGCGCGGAATGCCGGCCGCACTGGCAGGGTCGAACAGACCCGCCACGCCCAGCGTGGAGTTCATCACAAAGCGTCCCAACGACTGCACCGCGAACACCGGGTGGCCCTGCAGTAGCTGATTGACCATGGTCAACGGCGTGCCGAGGTTGTCGAAGAAGTTGGTCACGCCCAGGCGCGCCGGTTGCGGCACCACCTTGGTGTAGGCGGTGGCCAACGGACGGGCCACGCCACGGTCCACCGCCATGTTGAAGCGGTGCATGCCACGGTTGTAGCGCTCCCAGGGGTCGTAGGAGGGGGCTTCGCCCAGCTGCACCGGCGTTCCGTCGGCACCGGCTTGCGGGGTGCTGGTGCCGTACAACGCGGCGAAGTCGTCTTCGGCGGACGTGGGCGTGCCCGGTGCATCCGGACCGGCAGCGGCACCGGCTTGAGCGGTGGGCGCGGCGGCTACGGCGGCCGGCACCGTATCGGGCGCTGCGACACCGGCGGCGGCCGGTTGCGCGGTCACTCCGGCGTCGTCGCGCACCGGCGCTGGGGCAGGGGCGGCGGCGGCACTGGCCGGCGGCGGAGCGGATTTCGGCGCCTGGCTGGCGCAGGCGCCAAGCAGCAAGCAGGCCAACAGGGAGAGGGGACGAAGCAGGGTCATGGGGTGGCGCTCAGGCCTGAAAATCGAAGGTAGGGGACAAACGGTAGGCGGCGCGTAATTCGTCCAGACCGGACGCCTCACCCACCACCGTGACGGGACCGGCACCGGTGCTGCGCACCCGCGCAGCCAGTTCGGCCAGCATCGCCACGCCGGCACTGTCCAGGCGTTGTACACCTGTCAGGTCCAGCGTGCGAATGCCGTCCAGCTGCGCGACGGCCTGCGGCCAGGCCGCCGTCACCGCGTCACGGTCGAGCACGCCGGTCAGGACCAGCGCCTGGCCATTGCGTTGCACGGTGCTGTTACTTGCCATTGGCCGGTGCCGCACCGACCTGCAGGTTGCCGCTGCGCAGCTCGGCGGCGACCTTGGCGATGCCTTTCTCGCGCAGTGGGCCGTCGAACTGGGTCTTGAAAGTCTGCACGTAGGAAATGCCTTCGATCATCACGTCGAAGATCTTCCACTGGCCGCCGGTATTGCGCATCAGGTAATCGACCGGGGTCGGGTCGTTGCCGGCGCGCAGCAGGTCGGTGGAGACCTTGACGCCGCGGTTGCCCGGCAGCGGGCTCTCGGACTTGGCGCGGAAGGTCGGCTTGCCTTCGAAGTTGAGCAGCGCGGTGCCGTAGCGCTGCATCAGGTTCTCGGCCAGCGCGTCGGCAAACAGCTTGACGTCTGCATCGGACGCGCCACGGCCATGCACGCCCAGCACCAGACGGGCGGAATAGTCGCGGTCGAAGGCCTTGTTCAATTCGCCATTGATGTACTGGCGCAGGGCGGCCGGGTTGGCACGGAACTCGGCGCGGCGCTGGTCCAGCGTGCCGAGGATGCGGGTGCTGCTGTCGATGACGGTCTTGGTCGCGGCGCCCTGCGCGGGCGCGCTGGCGGGAGCCGGCTGCGCCAGCACGGTGGCCGGTGCGCTCACCAGCAGGGCCGAGGCCAGGAGGGCGGAAAGCAGGGTGGTTTTCATTGGTGCGGTTCCGTAGAAGGAGAAGCGGTCTGGGCAGGCGCGGCGGCCTGGCCGTCGGCGGCCGGCTTGTCGCCGCCGCCACTGAACATGTACTTGCCAACCAGCTGCAGTAAATCCACTGCCGGCTGGGTGAAGCCGATTTCTTCGCCCGGCTTGAGCGTTTCCGGGTCGCCGCCCGGTTGCAGCCCGATGTAGCTTTCGCCGAGCAGGCCGCTGGTGAAGATGCCGGCCGAGGTGTCGGCGGGCAGATCCTTGTATTTGGTATCCAGCGACAGCGTCACCACCGAGTCGAACTTGGTCGGGTCCAGGCTGATGTCCGACACCTTGCCGATGGTCACGCCGCCGATCTTCACCGGCGCCTGCGGACGCAGCTGGCCGATCTGGCTGAAACGCGCGATCAGCGTGTACTGGCTGGAACCGAAGCCCCAGCGCTGGTTGGTCGAGGCCACTGCCAGCACCAGCAGCGAGGCCAGGGTCAGCAGCAAAAAGGCGCCGACGGCGAATTCGAGTCGTGGTCCACGCATGGCCATAGTTATTCCACTCACCTAAACAACATTGCAGAAAGGACGAAGTTGAACATCAGCACCAGCAGCGAGGCGTTCACCACCGCGCGGGTGGTGGCGATCGAGGTGCCTTCGATGGTCGGCTCGGCGTGGAAGCCGACGTAGGCCGCCACCAGCGCCGCAGTACCGCCGAAGATCGCCGACTTGAGCATCGCCACGCCAAAGTCGTCCCAGAAATCCACGCTGCCGCTCAGGCCCGACCAGAAGGTGCCGTTGTCGATGCCCAGCACGTGGACGGCTTCGAAGTAGCCGCCGGTGATGGCCAGCGAGCAGAACACCCCGGTCAGCAGCGGCACCGTCAGCACCGCCGCCCAGAACCGCGGTGCCACCGCCTTGGCCACCGGGTCGATGGCCATCAGCTCCAGCGCCTTGATCTGGTCGGTGGCGCGCATCAGGCCCAGCTCGGCAGCGATCGAACTGCCGGCGCGGCCAATGAACAACAGCGCGGTCAGCACCGGCGCCAGCTCGCGGTACAGCGACAGGCCCAGCAGCGTGGACAAGGCGTCCGATGCGCCGTAGGTAGTCAGCGTGCGGTAGCCCTGCAGGGTCAGCACCAGGCCGACGAAGGCGCCGCCGACGGCGATGATCGGCAGCGAACGCGCGCCGACCTTGTAGATCTCGCGCACCAGCTCGGCGATGAAATCGCGCGTGGGCACCGAGCCGCGCAGCACGGTCAGCGAGAACAGCCCGGCGCGGCCGAAGGCGCGGATCGATTCGACGAAGGCCATCAGGCAGCACTCCGGTCGCGCCGCGGCGCGGCATCGAAGGCGATCGGGCCATCCGGCTGACCGTGCAGGAATTGCTGCACCAGCGGATCGGTGCTGTCTTGCAGTTGCGCCGGCGTGCCGGCGAACACGATCCCGCCATTGGCGATCACCACGGCCTGGTCGCAGATCGGCAGCGTCTCGTGCACATGGTGGCTGACGATGATGCTGGTCAGGCCCAGGCTGTGGTTGAGGCGCTGGATCAGCGCCATGATCACGCCCGAGGCGATCGGGTCCAGCCCGGTCAGTGGCTCGTCGTAGATCATCAGCGGCGGGTCCAGCGCCAGCGCGCGCGCCAGCGCCACACGCCGTGCCATGCCGCCGGACAACTCGCGCGGCCAGGCATCGGCAGCGGCCAGCAGCCCCACCGCGTGCAGCTTCATCTGCACCAGGCGTTGCAGCACCGGCGCCGGCAGGCGGGTATGGGTGCGCAGCGGCAACGCGACGTTGTCGGCCACGCTCAGGTCGGTCAGCAAGCCATTGCCCTGCAGCAGCACGCCGACACTGCGACGCATCTCCAGCAGCGCGCGACTGCCACGTGGAATCGCGTTGCCGAACAAGGTGACCGTGCCGGCGACCGGGCGCAGTTCGCCGGTCAATGCGGCCAGCAGGGTGGACTTGCCGCTACCCGAAGGACCGAGCACGGCCGTGATGCTGCCGCGCGGCACGTCGAGCGAAACGTCGCGCAGGATGCTGCGACCGCCGCGATCGATGCGGACACCGGACAACTGCACGACAGGAGATGCGGACGCCGTCATCGAAGCCTTTAACAGAATTCCAACGCAATAGAGTAGCTGTCACACGGCTGAACATAACCGAACCGCCGCGTGCAGTATTGTCGCATGACCGCTGTACCGAAGCAGACGATCAGGGTGCCGCAGATGCAACGGGCCGTCTCATGCGTGACGCAGCGCGATATTCGACTGCAGGCTGTGTCGAAGCGGGGTCGGGACGACATGGCTGTGGGTCACCCACCACCGGCAACCTGGGTCTGTCTCTGGAATGGCGCCGCGCGGTCAGCTGGAGACGGCTGACCCCGCTTGTTGCGGGTGGAATACCAGCGCGATTTTTCCAGGGCCGTGGCGATGCGACCCTGAGCTATGCCGACCTCACTGGCGGCCCGTTCCATCGTGTACGGCAGAGTGCGTTCGATCGCAACCGGTTGATGGTGGGCATCGGCGCGGCGTTGCTGAGCGAGCAGGGCCTGTCGACACGACGGGAATACCGCAGGATTCCCGATGGCGACAACAACGACGATCAGACCGGGGTGATCACTCTGGAAAAGAAGTACTGATCGCGCTCTGACCTTGCCATGCTTCTCCCGGCAGATGGCGAATAGCGTTGCCTTCCTTCTCCCGCCTGGCGGGAGAAGGTGCCCGAAGGGCGGATGAGGGCGTCGCGCGTCGCCGGCAGACGTTGGCCCGCCGCCGCCGCGACGCTTCCTGGCCGTGCGGCGGCGGCGATGCATGGCTGGCACTGCGCCAGACGGCGCAGCACGGCCGCATCCTGCACAATGCATGCACGCATGCACGCCCCTTCCGCGCCCGATTTTCGTCTCTATCCGTCCAATGCGCTGGATACGCTGGCCGCCTTGCTCGCGCAGGAGTTGCGCCAGCCG
Source organism: Xanthomonas sp. 3058 (assembly GCF_014199765.1). Lineage (NCBI taxonomy): Bacteria > Pseudomonadati > Pseudomonadota > Gammaproteobacteria > Lysobacterales > Lysobacteraceae > Xanthomonas > Xanthomonas sp. 3058. The sequence continues at coordinate 107,823 of NZ_JACHOF010000012.1, forward strand.
GTGCCGGAGCAGCCGTTGCTGCAGCCGGAGGTGGTGCTGATTCCGCAGGTGGCGATGCGGCGTTGGCTGCAATCCACGCTGGCGGCCGAGCACGGCGTGGCGGCCAATCTGGAATTTCTCACCCCCGGCGAATTCGTCGCGCGGGCGCTGGAGTGCAACCTCGGCCCGGCCGACGACGATCTGGACATGGCGACCACGCAGTGGCGCCTGTATGACGCGCTGCAGGCCGATCTGGGCAGCGATGCAGCGCTGGCGCCGTTGGCCGGATATCTGTCCGATGGCGATGCGCTCAAGCCGTGGGCGCTGGCCGGCGAATTGGGCAACGTGTTCGAGAAGTACCAGGCCTGGCGACGCGACTGGTTGCTGCGCTGGGAAGGCGGCGCCGACCCCGACGATCCGCAGGCGCGCTTGTGGCGCAGCATCGCGTCTGGCCGCCAATACCGTGCGCGCCGCATCGGCCAGTATCTGGATCGCCACGCGCGCCCGGACGGTCCGTTGCCGCAGGGCTTGCCCAAGCGCCTGTTCGCCTTCGCCATCTTGAATATCTCTCCCGACGTGCTGCGCGTGCTGGCCACGCAGGCGCGCGTGGGCACGCTGCATTTCTATCTGCCCACGCCCACGCAAGGCTATTGGGGTGATCTGCAAACCTTGTGGCAGCGCCGGCGCGAAGACGGCGCGGTGCACCTGTTCGTCGATCAGGTGCAGGAAAACCCGTTGCTGCAGGCCTGGGGCGCGGCCGGGCGCGACTTCATGGCGTTGGTGGGCGACTACGAGGTGGTGCATCCGCTGGCCGAGATCGCCGCCTACGCCGATCCGCTGGAGTCCGGCCGTCGCGCGCTCGCCGACGGCGGCCTGGGCGACAGCCTGCTGCGGCGGATGCAGAGCGATCTGTTCCATCGCCGCGCGCCCGCTGTGCCTGCGTTGTTGTCGGCGGTGAATCTGCACGACCCCAGCGTGCAGGTGCACGCCTGCCACACGCGGCTGCGCGAGTTGCAGGTACTACACGACCAACTGCGCGCCTTGCTCGACGACACGCGTTTCGACCCGCCGCTGCAGCCGCGCGAGATCGCGGTGCTGTCGCCGAACATCGACCCGTACGTGCCGTATCTGGATGCGGTGTTCGGCAGCCATGGCAACGACGACGCACTGCCATACGCGCTGGCCGATGCCAGCCCGTTGGCGAGCGAGCCGCTGGCGGAAGTGTTCCTCACCTTGCTCGGCTTGCCGATCGCGCGCTTCGGCCTGCATGAAATTCTCGACCTGCTCGCCAGCGCGCCGATTGCCGACGCTGCCGGCCTGGACGAAGCGGCGCTGGAACGGCTGCGCGGCTGGCTGCACGCGGCGGGCGCGCGCTGGGGGCTGGATGCGGCGCATCGGTCTCAGCTGCTTGCACCGAGCGACGATGCCTATACCTGGCGCTTCGCGCTGGACCGGCTATTGCTTGGCCATGCCAGCGGGGCCGAGGACGACATCGCCGGTGTGGCGCCATGGCCGCAACTGGAAGGCAGCGCGCTGGCCGCACTCGATACGCTGCTGCGATTGCTGCGCGTGCTCGAACGCCACCAATCCGTGTTGGCCCAAGCGATGACACCGGTCGAGTGGCGCGAGCGTCTGCTCGGCCTGCTGGAGGCGCTGATTCCCAAAGCGCCCTCAGCGCCGCGTGCGCAGCGCGCGCTGGACCGGCTGCGCACACTGATCGACCAATTCGCCCGCGACGCAGTGCGCGCCGAGTACGCCGGCAAAGTGCCCGCCGACGTCGTGCGTGCGCATTTCGCCGCGGTGCTGGGCGAGTCCGACACGCGCGCGCCGCTGCTCACCGGCGGGATCAGTTTCGGCCGCATGGTGCCGATGCGCCTGCTGCCGTTCCGCGTGATCTGCCTGCTCGGCATGAACGATGGCGACTTCCCGCGCCGCGACCCGGCTGCCGGGCTCAATCGCCTCACCGCCGAGTTGGGCACCGAGCGTCGTCGGCACGGCGATCGTTCGACCCGCGAGGACGACCGCTTCCTGTTCCTGCAGTTGTTCGCCTCCGCGCAGGAGGTGTTCTACCTGAGCTATCTCGGCGCCGATGCGCGCGATGGCAGCGCGCGCGAACCGTCGGTGCTGGTCAGCGAATTGCTGGGCAGCGCCGCGCAGTACCACGCCGATCCCAAGGCGATCGACATGCTGGTGGTGCACCATCCGCTGCAGCCATTCGCCGCCGCCGCCTTCGGTGCGCTGGGCGAAGACGGCGCCGACCCGCGCCGCTTCAGTTATCGCCGCCAGTGGCGACCGGCGGTCGACAGCCTGGTCGGGCAGCGCCAGGCGCTCGCACCGTGGGTGGCCGCTGCGTTGCCGGCAGACGACAGCGCGCTGCCGACCAGCCTCTCGATCGACGCATTGCGCCGCCTGTTCGCCGACCCGGCGGGGCAGTTCCTGCGCCATCGCCTGGGCATGCGCTTGCCCGATCCGGCCGGCGAAGACAGCGATCTGGAACCGCTCGTCGCAGCGCCGCGTGGATTGGAGCACTACAGCTTGCAGCAGCATGCGTTCGAGGCAGTGCTGGCTGGCGCGACCGATGGCTTGTACGCGCGTCTGCGTGCCCGCGCGCTGCTGCCCTCTGGCCCGTTGGGACGACGTGACCTCGATGCACTTTTGACAACCCTGCGCCCCTACGCAGAGGCATTCCGGCAGTGGCGGGGCGAGGCGCCGGCGCAGTCGCGCCTGTTGCACGTGCAGATCGGCGATATCGACGTGCACGGCCGCGTCCCCGGTTGGTATGCCAGCGGCGTAGGGCGCGTGCAGGTCGGCCAGCTCAGTGGCCGCAATGTGATCCGCCACGGCCTGGAATGGCTGCTGCTGCGCGCCGCCGGCGAGCACGTACCGTACGTGCGTTTCTTCGAACACGACGATGGCCTGGGCCCGCATCCCATCGACCCCGAACCGCTGTCGCAACCACAGGCACAACGTGCGTTGGCCGAGCTGCTGCAGCTGTATCGTCATGGCCTGCAGACACCGCTGGCGTTCGCGCCCTACAGCAGCTGGGAATATCACCAGGCCGCGCGCAGCGACGATCTGGACAAGGCCATCAAGGACGCCGCCGGGCAGTGGCAATCCAACTTCGGCTGGAGCGAATCGCACAGCCCGGAACTGCGCCTGGTCAATCGCGGCTGCGACCCGTTCGCCGATGCGCAACGCTTCGCCGATTTCGCCACCACCAGCCATCGCGTGTACGACCTGCTCGAACGCGGCAACACCGATGCGGTACTCGATCCGGAACGTCTGACCGAAAGTTGGCGACACTGGCACGGCACGCAGGACGATGCCGAATGAACGCCCTCTCCGATCCGTATCTGCACCTGCCGCTGCACGGCGTGCGCCTGATCGAGGCCAGCGCCGGCACCGGCAAGACCTTCACCCTGGCCACGTTGTTCACCCGGCTGGTGGTCGAGCGCGGGCTGCGCATCGGCCAGATCCTCGCGGTGACCTTCACCGAAGCGGCCACGCAGGAATTGCGCCGTCGTATCCGCGAACGTCTCGTGCTGGCCGCAACGCTGGTCCCCGATGCCGCATTGGCGTTTGTAGAAGCGGCCCAGGTCGCGACCGAGCCGACTCCACCGCTGGCGACCGACGCTCCACCGTCGTCCGTGGGCGCGGCTTCGGCCGCACATGAGCTGACTCCAGCGCATGTGCGCGATACGCCATCGCCTTCTGCAGGAGCGGCCCTGGCCGCGACCGACTTCGCCAACAACCCGTCACAGTCGCCAACCCAAGACCACCCAGCGCCGCACGGACAGGAACCACCCGACGCCGTCCTCACCCGCACCATCCTCACCACGCATCTGGCCAGCGGCACCGAAACACCCGCCGCCTTACGCCGCCGCCTGCAACAGGCGGTGGAAGAAATCGACCTGGCCGCCGTGTTCACCATCCACGGCTTCTGCACACGTGTGCTGCGCGAACATGCGCTGGAAAGCGGCCAGGCCTTCGCCGCGCCGGAACTGCTCGCCAACGACCGCGAACTGCTCGGCGAAGTCGCCGCCGATCTATGGCGCCAGCGCGCCGCCGATGCGGCGATGGCCGAAGACCTGATTGCGCTGTGGTCGGGCGGCCCCGATGCATTGGCCAGCGATCTGCGCGCGCTGGTGCGCCATCCAACGCTGCTGCCGGCCAAAGCCACGACCACCGACGATTCCGCTGCGCTGCTGCAAGCCGTGCAAGACGCCAGCGCCGCATTGGCCGCTGCATTCCAGGCGCACGGCACCGCGTTTTTCGAAACCATCATGTCCGCCATCGATGGCGGCATCCTGAGCAAGGTCAGCTACAAGCCCGAGTGGTTGACGGCGTTATGGCACTGGTTCGACAGCTTCGCCGCCGCGCCATCGGTCAACACCGCGCCGCACGCCAAGCTGATCAAACTCACCGCCGCGGAACTGGCCGCCGGCACCAACAAGAAGTTTATCGATCGCACGCCGGGCTCGCCGATGAGCCACGAGATCGATGGCTATCTCACTGCATTGGCCCGCGTCGAAGAATGGCGCACCCGTCGTCGCATCCGGCTGCTGCACGAGTTGCGCGACGATGCCATCGCACGATTGGCATTGCTCAAGCGCCAGCGCCGCGTGCAGACCTACGACGACCTGGTCGATGGCGTCGCACACGCGCTGCAAGGCGAGCAGGCCGACGCCCTGGTCACACGCCTGCGCGCGCAATACGCCATCGCGCTGGTGGACGAATTTCAGGACACCGACGACCGCCAGTGGTCGATCTTTTCCAACGTGTTCGGCCAAGGAAAACGCGCACGCGACGCCGGATTGGCGCCGGCGTTGTTCCTGATCGGCGACCCCAAGCAGGCCATCTACGGCTTCCGTGGCGGCGACGTGCGCACCTATCTGGCCGCTGCGGTCACCGCCGAACGCGCCCCGCCGCTGAGCCACAACTTCCGCTCGCGCCCCGGCGTGCTGGCAGCCATTGATGCGCTGTACGCGCAGGCCGGCTACACCGACGCCTTCCTCACCGACGGCATCGCCTTCCATCCGGTGCAACCGGGCACCAAACGTCTCGATGCCGACCTGCAATGCGACGGCGCTATCGCACCGGCATTGACGCTGTGGCGCGCGCCGGAACCGCCGCCGCCGACCAAAGGCAAGCCCAAACCCTGGAGCGCCGGCCGCGCCCGCGAGCTGGCCACCGCTGCCTGTGTCGCGGCGATCCGCCACTGGCTGGCCGGTGGCCGCGACGGCACCGCCACCATCAACGCACGCCCGGTGCAGGCCGGCGATATCGCGGTGCTGGTGCGCAGCCACGGCGAGGCCACGCGCATGCAACAGGCGCTCGGTGCCGTGGGCATCCCCGCCGTGGCCGCGGGCAAGCAAAGCCTGTTCGCCACCGACGAAGCGCTGGAACTGCTCGCCCTGCTGCAGGCCTTGCTCGACCCCGGCGACGACAGCCGCCTGCGCGCCGCCCTGGCCACCGTGCTGATCGGCGAAGACGCCACCGCCATCGCCGCACTCGCACACGACGGCGAGCGGCATCGCCGCTGGCAGCAACAGGCGCTGGACTGGCGCGAGCGCTGGCAACGCGGCGGCCCGCTGGCGCTGATCGGCGAGCTGGGCGCCACGCACGGGCAACGCCTGCTCGCCCTGGTCGATGGCGAACGCCGCCTCACCAACTACCTGCAGCTGGCCGAACTGCTGCAGGAAGCCGACGCCCGCGCGCTCGGCCCGCATGGCCTGGTCGATTGGCTGTCGCGCCGCATCGCCAATGCCGACGACAACGACGAAGCCCAGCAGCTGCGGCTGGAATCGGACGCGCGCCGCGTGCAGATCGTCACCCTGCACAAGAGCAAGGGCCTGGAATATCCGCTGGTGTTTTTGCCGTACATCGGCATCGGCCGCAGCGACAAGGGTGCCGGCCGCCATTGCGTGGTGCATGCGCCGGAGCTCGGCCGCCAGCTGCACTGGAAGACTGATAAAGAAGACCCGACCTGGAGCGCGGCCGAAGCCGCCTGGAAGCAGGAACAACGCGCCGAAGACGCCCGCCTGCTCTACGTCGGCCTGACCCGCGCCGAGCACGCGCTGTGGATCGCCAGCGGCCCGTTCCACCAGCACGAGCGCACCGCACTGTCCGGCATGCTGCGCGCGCTCGACGCGCTGCAGGGCGCGGCCGGCGAGGGCGCAGTGCTGGTCGACACGTCCACGCCGCCCGCCACCCTGCCGCGCCTGCCGCCACCGATCGAGGCGCAGGTGCCACCGGCGCGCACCCCGCAACGGCATATCGCACCCGAGTGGTGGGTCTACAGCTTCACCCAGCTGGCCAACGCCGATGCCGGCGCCGCCACCGACCCGATGGCCAGCGCCACCGTGGTCGGCAGTGGCGGCAGCGACGAGCCGTCCGGCAGCGAGGCGATCGCGGTAGCCGCCGAGGTCGACACCTTCGACCCGCGCTTTGCCGGCAACCGCTTCGGCGTGGTGATGCACGACGTGTTCGAACGCTGCGACTTCGCCGCCTGGCAAACCTGGCGCCCCGGCCTGCCGGCACCCGATGGCCAGGCCGCCGCCATCCTCGAGGCGCTGCAACGCGGCGGCTACGCCCAGGACGAAATGGACGACGGCCTGACCATGCTCACCGCCCTGATCGGCCACACCCTCACCGTCGCCCTGCCCGAAGGCACCACCCTGGCCGCCGTGCCCGAGCCACAGCGCCGCAACGAGATGGAATTCCACTTCGCCATGCGGCCCACCCGCGTCGAGGCATTGCTCGCATTGCTGCATCGCTTCGGGGTGGTGAGCGACCGCCAGGCGTTCGGTGCGCGGCAGCGGCTGGAAGGCCTGATGACCGGCCTGATCGACCTCACCTACACCGTGGCCGGCCGCTGGTACGTGCTCGACTACAAATCCAACCGCCTGCCCAGCTACGACGCCGATGCCCTGGCCCGCGCCATGGCGCACAGCGAGTACGAGCTGCAGGCGCTGATCTACACCGTCGCCCTGCATCGCTGGCTGCGCTTCCGCCTGGGCAAGGCCTACGACTACACCCGCGACTTCGGTGGCGTGCGCTACCTGTTCTGCCGTGGCCTGGACGCGGCCCGCGCCACCGCAGCCGAGCTTGGCTCCGACAGCGACGCCGCGCCCGGCATCCACGCCTGGCGCTTCGACCCAGCCCTGGTGGACGCCCTGGACGCCCTGTTTGCCGGTGCTTCTGCAGAGCCCCTTTCGACGGCGCAGAGGGATCCAGGCACGGCCGCTGCGGGAGCATCCGCGCCATGACCCCATCGACCCCGCCATCCGTCGACCGCTGGCTCACGCGCCCCTCCCATCGGGAAAGGGCACGGGGTGAGGGTACGTCCGCAACGGGAACGCCCACCCCATGACCCAACGCAACCTGCCGGAGGCATGGCACCCCCGCAGCTCGCTCGCGCTTCCCTCCATTCGGGGCACCCAGGCAGCGCCTGCGTGCCACCGGCGCGCTTGGTCTGGAGCGTCCGCGCTGCAAGCACAGGCCCGGGCGCGGAGCGGCTGCCAGGCGACGTCCTGCGTGGGAACCCCCGCCCCATGACCCACCCAACGCTTTTCAGCGCGCTGATCAAAGCCGACGCTCTCCGTCCGCTGGATCTGGCCTTCGCCCAAACCCTGCAACGGCTCGCCCCAGACACCGACTCCCTGGTACTGGCCGGCGCCGCATTAGCCTCCCTGGCAGTCACCAGCGGCCACGCAGGACTCGACCCGACGCGCGCGGCCATGCTGCTGGACCCCCGCACCGGCCCACCACCGCAACTGCCAGACCCCGCCGACTGGCAACGCGCCCTGGCCGCGTCGCGCTGGGTCGACCAACCCAATCCCGCCGCCCCCGCGGCCGCCGACTGCCCATTGGTGCTCGAACACGGCCTGCTCTACCTGCGTCGCTACCGCGAGTACGAACGCCGCCTGGCGCTGGGCCTGCAACGCATCGCCGCCCAATCGCCGCCCCCATTCGACGCAGCCACGCTGGCGCCGTTATTCGCCCAGCTATTCCCCAACCCCGCCGTCGCTCCCCCGCCTGCGGGAGAGGGTGCCCGCCTGCAAAGGCGCGATGCCGAAGCGAACCGCGACGCCAGCACGGAGGGCGTGCCGCAGGAGCAGCACATCACGGTGGGCGAGGGCACAGACCTGCCCGAGCCATCCATCGACCGCCAGGCCCGAGCCGCAGCCCTGGCCCTGCGCCGCAGCCTGCTGCTGGTCACCGGCGGCCCCGGGACCGGCAAGACCACCACCATCGCCCGCCTGCTGCTGTTGCGCATCGCCCAGGCGCAGGCATCCAACACCCCGGTCCCACGCATCGCCCTGGCCGCGCCCACCGGCCGCGCCGCCGAGCGCATGGCCGAAAGCCTGCGCCTGGCCATCGCCCGCGCCATCGCCGACGGCATCCAGCTCCCATCCACTGCCAGCACCGCCCCTCACGGGCAAGCGACAGGGCCAGCAAACCCCGCTGTTTCCCATCTCCCGCAAGCGGGAGAGGGTGCCCGAAGGGCGGGTGAGGGCCAGCCGTCCACCTGGGAACCCCTCCTCCCCACCAGCGCCAGCACCCTCCACCGCCTGCTCGGCGTCATCCCGGATTCGCCGAATTTCCGCCATAACGCCGACAACCCGCTCCCTTTCGACCTGATCGTCGTCGACGAAGCCTCCATGGTCGACCTGCCGCTGATGTGCAAGCTGGTCGAAGCCGTCGCCGATGGCACCCAACTGATCCTGCTCGGCGACGCCGACCAGCTGCCCTCTGTGGAAGCCGGCGACGTGCTCGCCTCCATCCTGCAGGCCGCCGGCCCCGGCGACACCCTGCAGCCGCACGACGCACAGGCGCTGCAACCGCTGCTCGGCGGCGCGCCCGACCACACCACGCCCCCGGGCACCCACAGCGGCGGCCTCACCGGCCACCGCGTGCATCTGCTGCGCGGCTACCGCCAGGCGCACGACTTCGCACTCGCCCCGTTGGCCGACGCCATCCGCACCGGCGACGCCGATACCGCCCTGGCCCTGTTGCGCAGTGGCGAACTGGCCGGCGTGCATTTCCACGAAGACGGCGAAGACCCGCTGGCCCTCGGCCGCGACGCCTTGCTCGCGCACTGGCGCGCGCTGGCCGATGCACACGACCCCGCCGCCGCCCTGCGCGCGGCCAGCCGCCTGCGCCTGCTCACCGCCGTACGCGCCGGCCCGCAAGGCGCGCGCGGCCTCAACGCCCGCATCGAACAACTGCTCGCCGACACCGGCTCCGGCGCCCGCCGCCTCGGCGGCGCCTCGCCCTGGTTCCAGGGCCGCCTGCTGCTGATCACCGAAAACAGCTACCGCCACGGCCTGTTCAACGGCGACGTCGGCATCTGCCTGCGAAGCGAAGCGAGTCCCTTTTCGGGGCGAAGCGAAGCGAGTCCCTTTTCGGGACGCAGCGACACAAGCGCTTCCTCGGGGCGCAGCGACGCGAGCACCGCTACAGCGCGTAGCGATGCAGCTGGGTCTTCCGGCGGCACCGCAAACCGCGACGACCCCGCCGCCGCCGACCGCCGTGCCCAAGGCCCATTGGTCGCCTGGTTCGAAGGCGACGGCGACGGCCAGGTGCGCGGCTTCCACCCGGCCGCACTGCCCGCCCACGAAAGCGCCTTCGCCATGACCGTGCACAAGGCCCAGGGCAGCGAATTCGACGAAGTCTGGCTACAACTGCCCACCCGCGACGCCCGCGTGCTCAGCCGCGAACTGCTCTACACCGGCATCACCCGCGCCCGCCGCGCCCTGCACCTGGCCGGCAGCGAAGCGGTCATCCGCGCCGCGCTCACCCGGCATGCCGCGCGCATCTCGGGTTTGGCATGGCGGTTGGGTGCCCAGCAGCAGGCTGCACCTGTCACGCAAGCAGCAGAACCATCCACTGCCATGCCCGTGCAGGGGTCGTTGTTCTGATAAAGGCGTTCATCGAGCAAGACTCAGTTATCTGAAATTTTCGGATAACGGCCGCCGACGGCAAGAGCCATGGAAAACACTCATATCGCATCTGCAACGTATCTGGCGGAGTGCGGCTTACGCGTCACGCACCGCTCCAAAACAGCGCTTGTCGTCAGCCCGCAAGGCGATCGCACCTGACGTTGCCCGAAGCGGATGGCGGATATCGCCTGACCTCATGGGAGGCCGTGGCTGGGCCGGGCGAAGGCGACAGCCGTCTGGTCGCAGCGTCGGGGCGTTATCGCAGGTCATGCCGGCCGCGATCGGGAGAGTCTGGCAGGCCGAATTCGCACGCCAACGCTCGGCGCCACGCGCCGCGGCCAAAACGCGAGGTCAGGCGATCCGCCTGACCCCGTTCGCCGTCTGGCAGGCCGGGCGGCTTACTTGCCCTTCTTTTCCTGCTTGGCCGCGCGCTTTTCCTTCAGCGTCTTGGTCGGCTCTTTCTTCTGGCTCTTCTTCTGGTCCATCCCCTTGCTCATGACACCCTCGTAGTTGCTGGATTGATCGGTCGGGCAGCGCCATGACCCTGGCGTGCCTGCGCACTGTAAGGCTTGCGCGCGCTGGATGGCAGGGGAGAGCGGGCGGGGCGACGGGCGGTGCCCCAGGCTTGGCGTTTCCTCGGGGGCGGCGCCGGCAGCCGAGCGGTGCGGCCGGCAGACCCAACAACAAGAACGCCCGCGTGCGACCGTGAAGGTCTGCATGCGGGTGACCGCGACGGCCTTACTTGGCCGGCACGCGCTGGTACTGCTCGCCGCCGGTATTGAGGTGGCCGTTGCTCTCGTCGATGGCGAAGTTCACCGTCTCGCCATCGTTGCTGACCTGCAGCGCCCCGTCCTTGTAGACCGCCGGGTAGCTCTCGGTCTTGGGTTGGCGGCTGAAGAACTTCGGCGTAGTGCTGCGGACCATGAAGGTCTCGCCATTGCGCTCGATGTCCATCGTCTCTTCCTGCGTCTGCACATTGACCCAGTGGCCGACGAACTTCTCGCCCTCCACCTTGGCGCAACCGCTCACCAACAGTGCCGCGGCCAGCGCGGTGCCCATCCACTTCATCATCGTGCGTTCTCCAGTTGAGGCTGCGGCGAGGATGGCGGGTGGGGGATGTATGGGAGGTCAAGGACCAGGAGTGCTCCCAGGGACAAAAAACTGCCGCTGCTTCGGATGCGTAATTGGGAACGACGCGCTCTGCCACGTCTGATGACGTGTCAAACCCGATCTGACTTGCCAACCGCTTAGGGACAAGCAGAAGCTAGTGATGCCGCCGCCAGCCTTCTGACGTTCGGCTTGAGCCATGGGTAAGCTGAGGTCGTCTTGAAGTAGCCGTCAAGATGGGCCTTTGAGATGCCACCGCCATGAATAAAGGAAGCATGATGAGCATGGGTGCCTGTCACTTGAATCCATATATCGCCTTTGCTGCGGTGCTTTGTATCTCAATGGCGGGATGCACTTCGCCCGCCCAGGCGGTCGCCCCACAGCGCGAGCATCCGAGACAGAACAACGAGAAAACGTCGGTCGCTTGCCCCTCGAAGGATTTCAGCATTTTCCTTCAGCGCTATGCCGATGTTGCAAACGATGACGTACGTCGCCGCTTCACGGATGATCCGCTGGAGTATGAGGTCCCGACTCACACTGTCGAAGAAGAAACTGCGTCATCACCGGACACGCATATCTCCAAGCAGAAAGGCCCGTCTCGGCTTCAGTTATTCTCCTACCGGTACTTCAAAGATGCAAAAATATTCGATCAACTAGCCGCTGGAAGAAGCAAGCCTGAGCCAAAAAGTGAGGTTGGCTCTCAGGTCTCCGTAGAGGTGACTGCCAATGAGGGGCGCAGGGTAAATTTCGGCATGGAATATGAAGTGGATACTTATGTGTTCGAGAAGCGTAGAGGCTGTTGGTACCTAACGCGGGCTATTAATCTCAGAGACTGACAAGGAGTTAGGATATGGCAAGCCAGGATGCTGGACAGCAGATACCCTATCGCGTCATTCAACTCGAATGGGATGCTGAAAAGGGAGATCATAACGAGGCTGTCGGAAGCTTCGACGAGTTGGTTACACACCACCCCAAAAGCAACAGTGATGCTCATCTGGTCAACGGCAAAGTCGTTGGTGGTCAAGCAGGCCGTACGCTGGGAGTGGTTGGCGGTGAAATCCAAGAGCTCGAGGTCTCCAAGGCAGGGATGGACTATGGCCTTCGTCCTGATCAGGTATTGCTGAAGAAGGACTTCATGCTTGAGGATTCCAGATTACCTACTGGGCCTGCTTCAAGGTCGCTCGATGTTCCTTCACCCGTTGCCGGCGTGGTTGGTACCGTCAATCCGTCGAAGGGTCTGGTGGATGTGCTGGATCGGGAAGGCGGTGATGTCATCCTCCGTGTCCGGCATATGTCGCCACTCCATGTAAAAACTGGTGATCAGGTTGAGTATGGTCAGGCGTTAGGCGTGCAGAACAAGCAGGCAACAGGAGCAATTCACGTACATATGGAAGTGGACAGTCGTTTTTACCAGCACTACGAGAACTACATAGGCGATTTGGTCAGCGGCCGCCTGTCGATCGATGCAGAAAGGCGGGATCGTGGCATTGAACCCAGGCCGTTCGTGGATGACGGAACAATCCGCATCGGTGAATCGTCTGAGATGGTTCGGAAGGTGCAGCAATCCTTGAATGCCGAAGGGTATCGCGGCGCAGACAATCATCCACTTCAGGAGGATGGTGTCTACCGCCTTTCGATGCAGGCAGCAGTGATCAACTACCAGCAGGCGCATGGCCTCTCTCAAACAGGCGACATCGACCCCGCGACATTGCAGCAGATTGCTCCGCGTACCTTCCCGCCCGAGCTGAATCGGGAAGATCACAATGCTGCGCCAACCTATCGCAATATCCAGGGCGCCGTGCCCTCGCAAGATCCGCTACATCGTCAGGCCGAAGAGGCCGTGCGCCGCCTGGAGCAGAGCCTTGGCCGCGACTATGACGACAACAGTGCTCGGCTGGCGGCCAGCAGCGCCCACTTGGCCAAAGCGAACGGACTAACGCAGATCGACCACGTTGTGTTGAGCAATCAAACAGCGTCCGTGGGGAGGGGCGAGAACGTGTTTGTGGTCCAGGGCGCATTGGATAACCCCGCTCATCTGATGGCGCACATGAAGACGAGCGACGCTATCGCACAGCCCGTGGAGCAATCTCTTTCGCAGCTACAGACGCTGAGCGAAACGCAGCGGCAGCAACAGGCCCAGCAGCAAAGCCAGCAGCAGGATCAACAGCAGCTGAGTGCGCCCCAACATCGAATGGTCTAAGCAGCTGAGAATTTCGTCTGGCAGCTTGACTCAGTGGCCGACGAATTTCTCGCCCGCCACCTTGGAGCAATCGCTCACCAGCAGTGTTGCGGCCGGCGCGGTGCCCATCTACTTCATTATCGTATGTTCTCCAGTTGAGGCTGCGCCGAGGATGGCGGGTGGGGGCATGTCTGGAAGGTCAAGATGTATTAGACGAGGCCTTCGAATGTGAGCGCTGATGAGGTTAGAAAAAGTCAACCTGACCCCGTTACTCGGACCCCGTTACTCGCCTGGAAGAAATGTGGGGAACCTCAGCGTTAGATTGACTGAAAGTCAATCTAACGCAATTTTACTATGACAATTTCGTTTAAAGATTGCCCGCGAGAATCCCCTGCGACCAATCGCCGCTCTGCTCAATGGGGCGTTCACACTTCAATTTAAAAAATTCCCCAACTTGCAACTAAATATCCCTGGGCTGCCACTGAAATAGCCTTTTGGGGTGAGTTTAATCTTTGCGGTTTCGCCTTGGTTTTTTATTTCGACGAATTTCTCAAGTGTATCGTTATAATTAAGTGTGTAATTGTCAGTCTGATAGTAGGTGGTTAATGTTGGCCTTCCTTGAACTCCTTCAAATGAAGTGCCCACTGCTCTAGTGTCACTTCGATTAAAGGAGGTACTCATTTCCGCCATTACATAGTACCTTCCAGGTTTCAGTTTCGAAAATTTAAAATCTCCATCTTCGTTAGTCATCCCATCCAGCCGAATCAGCATAGAGGCGGGCGAAAGCTCGACAGTCTCCCCACGTTTCGCCTTCGATAGGAGAGTTCGCGCCTCTTCCAAATAAGGGTTTGCGGGGAATAAGAAAACCGGATGGTTGCGCGCTAGGTTAATCTTTCCTCCACGCAAAACGCAGGCGGTTCCGGTGATGGTCGATGTCCCAGGCTCCAGGGCAGCATTGGCGGCATCCATGTCGAAAATCGCTTTGGGCCTCAGCACCTTTGAAGGACGAGAGGGCGGTGCAGTTCTAGCGGCCATTGGGTCGGGCGGCGCTTTAGTTGGCTCAAGGTTGACGCGGGCCAGCATTCCGCACATCGTAGCCCTGACGTCTTCCGGGCGAGCCTGCATCAGTGGAGGCAAAACCGTCATAATGGTAAGTGTGCCTAGCGTTTCGTCTGCTTCGGAGGTCAAAAAAAATCCGCGGGTTTTGGTACTAGGTTTTTGAAAAAGCGTGAGCGTTACCTTGCCTTTCTCGGTCTTTTCTTCGACAACTTCGAACTTATCGTCCTGGGCCACTTTTCGAAGCTGACTGGCTGCACTGTTTAAATCTAATTTTTGCGAATGGACATAGGTTGCGAAGAATAAGCCTTTCTCTTGAGACCCGCTCGCTGTGAAATTGGATTCACAATTTGCAGCCTCCCCCCTAAGGCTTAGTGAAGATAATGATATAAAAACCATGGTGGAAAAGATTAATTTATGCTGCTTCATTACTATTCCTTTCTATAAAGATGTGATTCCCTGAATTAATCTTCGTACTGAACGGCCCCGGGAAGTGGGGGGGCTGTTTGGTTTAAGTCACGCCGCTTCGGCGTAACTGGCTCGTTGTCAATAGTAAACCTTCTCTGCTGAGTCTGTAAATTGAACTGTGTAATGGCCCTTTGAGAAGATGCGCGTTGAGCCGGGAGGAGCTGTTGCATGAAGTTATCGAAAGACCGCTTGGACGAGTTGACCGCCGGTTATACTCCGCCGGAACAGATGGGGTCGCTGTATTCGCAGATGCTCCAGCACATAATAAATCGCTCGCTGGAAGCGGAGATGCAGACGCATCTGGGCTACTAACGGCATGGGCGCAGCGTGGCGGGCAACGCCCGCAATCAGCAAAAAACGGGGTCCAGCAAAAAACGGGGTCAGGTTCAAAAAAAGGGGTCAGGTTCTGAGGTATCCCCACGTTTTCCCTAGCTGGATCAGCAAGTTATGCCACTGATCCAGTGGAAACAAGTGCGCGCATGGCGCAGTC
>NZ_JACHOF010000013.1:0-120908 GCF_014199765.1 Xanthomonas sp. 3058
GCGCATTCGACCCACTCAGTGTTTGATCTGGACTTCTGACGGCATCCACCAAGATACGGCCGACAAAACCACTGCACTCACTGACAGGCGCTCGCCAGGTTTTGTTGGCTGCTCTGAGCCCGGCAAGCTCGGCTTTGGTGTGAGGTGCTTGTCATCTCACATTTTCTGCTTGCCGCCCGCATCGCGCGGCGGTGCGTTTTTTACGTAACGGTCGAACCAGTCCAGCATCTCGGCGACCACGTCTTCGGTGGATTCGCGTGCGGTGTACCAATGCGGTTCGAACGGCAGCAATACCAGCCGCGCAGTGCCGCCGTTGCCACGGATCGCCTGGAACAACCGTGGTGCCTGGGTAGTTTCGGTCCCGGGGTTGGCGTCGTCCATGCCGTGCACGATCAACAATGGTTCGTTGATCTTGTCGGCGTGGAAGAACGCAGACGCCTGCGCATAGACCTGCGGCGCGGCCCAGAACGAACGGCGCTCGTTCTGGAAACCGAATGGCGTCAGCGTCTTGTTGTAGCTGCCGCTGGTGGCGGCACCGGCGCGGAACAGGTCGGTCTGTGCCAACAGGTTGGCCGTCATCAGCGCGCCGTGGCTGTGCCCGGTGACGCCGATGCGTTGGCGATCGACCACGCCCAGTTCAACCGCCTTGTCCACCGCAGCGGTGGCGTCGTCCACCAACTGCTGCAGGTAGGTGTCGTAAGCGGTCTTGGGGTCTCCCACAATGGGGAAGGCGGCATCGTCGATAATCGCGTAACCGGCCAGCAACAGCACCTGGTAGTAGCTTAGGCGGGTGAAGTCGCGCTCGCTGGCGCCGCTGACCTGGCCGGCCTTGGAAGGGTCGGCGTAGTCGAGAGGATAGGCATACAGGATCGCCGGCACGCGCGTGCCTTCTTTGTAGCCGGGCGGCGTGTACAGGGTGAACGACAGCTCCACGCCGTCCTTGCGCTTGTAGGTGACCAGCCGCTTCTTGATCTGCCGCACCAGCGGAGTCGGATCCGCAAAGTGGGTAAGCGGCGTGGCGGTCGAGGCAAGGGCTGCCTCGCCGGTAGCCGCCGTCGGCAGCGGCTGGCCAAGCGTGCGCACATACACGTTGGGCGGGTCGGTCAGCGACTGGTGCCAGGTCAACAGACGCGACACATCGTCGCCCGCAAAACCGAAGAACAGCTCGTCCACGCTGGCATCGCTGCGGAACAGCCGCTGGGTCTTGCCACTGGTCAGCTCATAGCGATCCAGAAACGGCCGGTCGCCCGCCGGCGAGGCGCCTTGGCCGCTCAGGAACAACGCACCCTGCTCTTCGCGCAGTACGGCTTGGCCGTTGGACAGCACACGCATCTTCGGCAGGCCCGGATCTGCGTACAGGTCGTCGGTGGACAGGTCGAACAACACACGTCCGGCAGTGCCGGGGCGGTCGGCATTCAACAAAGTGGTGCGACGCCAGTGGCGGTTTTCGTCGTACTCGTCCAACAGCGCTTGGCCGCCTGCAGCAAACCAGGACAAGCCGGCATACCGCTGCTGCACGCGCGTGAGTTCACGCGGTTTGGCAGTGAACGGTGCAGCCAGCGTCATCAACTTGTCGCGTGCGGGCACGCTGGTTTTCCAATCGCCACCATCCAGCGCTTCGGCCCAGACCAGCGTGGCTGGTTGGTTGGCGCGCCAGGAATACGCACGCGGGCCAATCGACACACCTTGCACCGGCACCCGGTCGGCAACCGGCAGATCGGCCAGCATGCGCTCGCTGCCATTGGCCATATCCAACACCGCCACAGTGTGAGCGAAACGTGCGTAGGTAGTGACGTAGGAGTACGGCTGCTTCAACCGTTCCACCAACACGTGGCGGCCATCGGGCGCGCCATCCACGTTGCTGTAGACCGCAGGCGTACCGAGCTTGCGCTGGCTGCCGTTGGCCACATCCACCGTGAGCAGCTGGGAGGTGGCGTAGTAGGTAAATAAGGCCTCGTCTTCGGGGCTGGAGAGCGTATCGCGCGCTTCATAGGTGCTGCTTTCGCCCTTGCCCTGGATGGTTTCCTTGACCTCCGGGCCAGGCGGCACCGCGGCCTTGCGCGGGGCGGCGCCCAGGTCTTGCGGTACCGTCTTCAGCAGCAGGGTGTCGCTGCCGCCCAGCCACTGGATCTCGCCACCCAGCACTGGATTGAGCTGCACACCGTCGATCCTGCGCACGTTGCCAGTGGCCACCTCGCCCACCCATAGCTCGACGCGGTCCGCGGCTGTGTTGTTGAAGGCGAAGCGGCGCCCGTCCGGCGACCACACCGGCGATGCCGGACAGGCACCAGCCGGCAGGCGCACGGCGGTCTGCTTGCCGCTTGCAACATCCACCAGGCTGAAGCCTTCCAGGCAGGAACGAATGCCGTAGCCGTTGGACATGTCGTGGCGGCTATGCGTGCGCGGCTCCACACGTACACCGGCCAGCTTCAGATACGGCTCGGCAACGCGTGCGATCGGCGGGTACTGGGTGCGCTGCACCAGCAACAAGGTCTTGCCGGTGGGGTCCAGGCGCGGCGATGGATTGAGCGGAGCGCGTAACACGCTCAGCAATGGCTCCGGTGGCTGCCGGTAACCGCCATCGGGCGTACCGGCAACCGCAGACACCGGCAAAAGGCTGGCAAGCACCAGTAACCCGCTCCATCGGTACGCGCTGAGCATCTCGGCATTTCTCGGGGAATGATCCCAGTAACCTAGCACGCCGACACAACGACTCAGATGCGCGCGGACGCAGCCCTGTCGCCGCGTCCGCAGTCCGCGTGCAAACGACGCAGTTACGCCGATGACTTGAGCGTGCGCGACAGGAAGTCGTGGATGTAATCCGCAATCTCCACCGCATGCGTTTCCAGCGCGAAGTGACCGGCATCCAGCAGATGCACTTCGGCAGCCGGCAGGTCCTTGCGATACGCCTGCGCACCCGGCGGAATGAAGGCGGGATCGTGCTTGCCCCACACCGCCAACAGCGGCGGCTGATGCTTGCGGAAGTACGCGTGGAAGGCCGGATAGGCCGCGACATTGCTGCGGTAGTCGAGAATCAGGTCGAGCTGGATCTCTTCGGCGCCCGGGCGGGCCATGTATGCGATGTCCAGGGTGTAGCCATCCGGCGACAGCCTGCTCGGGTCGGCACCGGTACCGTACTGCCAGTCGCGAATGGCCTGCGGCAGCAGCGAGGCACGGCATGCATCGCGGTTGGCTGCGGTTGGCTCACGCCAGTAGGCCTGCCACGGCCCCCATTGGTCGCTGAAGCCTTCCAGATAGGCGTTGCCGTTCTGGCTGATGATGGCGCTCACCTTGTGCGGGTTTGCCGCCGCCAGGCGAAAGCCGACCGGCGCGCCGTAATCGAAGACGTACAAACTGTAGCTGGTCAGCCCCAGTGCTTCGGTAAAGCCTTCGATGACCTTGTAGAGGTGTTCGAACGTGTAGTCGAAGCGTCCACGCGGTGGCGCGGTGGTGTTGCCGAATCCCGGCAAGTCGGGCGCGATCAAGCGGTACTGGCTTGCCAGCAGTGGCAGCAGATCGCGGAACATGTGGCTGGCGCTCGGAAAGCCGTGCAACAGCAACAGCACCGGCGCATCTTTGCGTCCTGCTTCACGGTAGAACACATTGACCTCGCCGACCTGTTGGGTTTTGTAGGCCACGTGCAGGGTGTCATCGTTCGACATGGTGTCTCCTTTGCTCGACGTCTTCTGATTGGAAGGCCCGCTTGCACCGACAGCGCCCGCGCCCAAGGCGACTGCGGTACCCACGCATGAGGCGAGCAATATCCTGCGGCGACTCGGGTCTGCTGCCGCGTTGCGGGCGTTGGCCGCGTTGGGTGAATCGGGGTGGGCCATGACAAATCCAGTAGGAGATCAGTGACCGGCAATGCTAGGTGGCGAGCGGCATCACCAGAACCACCAGCCGGCTCAATTCACCATTGCTGTCGCTGCAATGCTGCACGCCTTGCCGGATAGCGCCAACGCGAGCAAAGGGTGGAAGTCGCGTGGCTGCGACAGTCGGACTGCTACTCTCGCACCACACTTGATCGTGAGACGTCCGTGGATCGCATCCAGGAAATGACGCTGTTCGCCGCGCTGGCAGAGCAAGCAAGCTTTGCCGGGGTTGCACGGCGTCTGGGCATTTCCACCGCAACGGTCACCCGCGCCATCGCGCAGCTGGAAAACCGCCTGGGCGTGCTGCTGGTCGTGCGCACCACACGCAACATGCGGCTCACCGAGGCCGGGCAGCAGTACGCCATCGACTGCCGACGCCTGCTTGCCGATCTGGACGATGTCGAACACAGAGCGGCAGGGTTGCATGCGCTTCCCAGCGGCTTGCTGACGGTGACGGCGCCGCAGATGTTCGGCGCGCTGCATGTCACGCCGGTATTGACCAGCTTTCTCGGTCGCTATCCGTCGATGACCGCGCGCGCCATCCTGGTCGATCGCGTCGTGCCGCTGCTGGACGAAGGCATCGATGTGGCGGTACGCATCGGCGCACTGCCGGACTCATCACTGACTGCCATCCCGGTCGGCAGCGTGCGCCGCATGGTCTGCGCCTCGCCCGGCTATCTGGCAGAACACGGTGCGCCGCAGCAGCCGGACGATCTCCCGCAGCACGCCACCATCTCGACCTCATCGGCCGAACGCTCGCACAAATGGCCGTTCCGCATCGGTGGGCGCGAGCATCTGGTCGAAGTGGCATCTCGCCTCCACGTGACCTCGTTCAATGCCGCCATCACCGCCGCAGTGCAGGGCTGGGGACTGACGCAGGTGCCGTCCTACCAGATCCGCGAACACCTTCAGGGCGGCAAGCTCGCTTGCGTACTTGAGCCCTTCGAGATCGCGCCAGAACCGGTGCATGTCGTCTATGTGCAGGGCCGCCGGGGTTCTGCCAAGGTGCGTACGTTTGTCGACTATTGCGTGGACGCACTGCGACAGGACCTGGATGTCGACAGCAGCGTTTGAGCTGGCGACTCGAAGGCCACCTGCCCATCAAAAGCAGCGCTCGGGATTGATCGTGTGTTGCGATGACATGCGATGCATGAGCATCCATGTTGCCTGCGAGGCTCGGCAGCAACGGCGACGAACGGGAGATACGCAGGCATAGGGCGCTTTGGCGACGCGCAACCGACCACACACGCCTTTGCTACGCCTGCACCGCAAGCGCGGTCCGGGCACGGAGCGTGGGTTGGGGCAAGGGCTGCGGCCACTCAGTAGTCTCGACCCAGCCACTCTCGTCCACCTCTGCCGGTCACCTTCTCCCGGCGGGAGAAGGAACCAAAAGCGCAGCCACCGGCTGCCCCGTCGCATTTTTTGCAACGCACGACCCTAAAAAAACTGCTTTGGGGTGACGGGGGCGATTCGTATAGTCGATTCAACGCCGCCGTCCCCTGCGCACGTGCGTGTCGCCCCCTTCACCGGGAAACCCGTCGCCCGGCGTTGCCTCACCCTTTCCACACCGCCTGCGGAGGCTCCATGCACCAGTCCCTGTGGCATCGCGGTCCTGGCGGCACCGGCAGAACAGAACATCCACCCGGCGCTACATGCTGAGCGCGCAGCGTCCCTCACCCGCCACCGCCTCGGGCGCACGCGCAGTCGCGCGCTGCGATGCGTTGGGCCTTTCGCCCTACAGCGACGGGCCCAGCGGGCTGTTCCGCGCCTGGCTCAGCCCGGCGCATCGCGCCGCCACCGCGCAGGTGAGCGCGTGGATGCGCGAGGCCGGCATGCAGGTGCGACTGGACGCGGCGGCCAATCTGATCGGTCGCTACGAAGGCGCACGCGCCAACGCACCGGTGCTGCTGATCGGCAGCCATCTGGACAGCGTGCGCGATGCCGGCCGCTATGACGGCCCGCTCGGCATCCTGCTCGGTATCGAATGCGTCGCCGCGCTGCATGCGTTGGGGCGGTGCCTGCCGTTCGCCATCGAGGTGATCGCCTTTGGCGACGAGGAAGGCTCACGCTTCCCCACCTCGATGTTCTGCAGCCGTGCGGTCGCTGGCACGCTCGACCCGGCCACGCTGGCCGTCACCGATGCCACCGGCACCGACGTGGCCACCGCGCTCGCCGACTGGGGCCTGGAGATCGCGCACATCCAGCAAGCCGCACGCGCGCCCGGCAGCGTGCTGGCCTATCTGGAAACCCATATCGAACAAGGCCCGGTACTCGAGGCCAACGGCATGCCGGTCGGCGTCGTCACCGCGATTGCCGCGCAGCGACGCTTCGCCCTGCGCTTCGACGGGCGCGCCTGCCACGCCGGCACCACCACCATGACGCTGCGCCGCGATGCATTGAGCGCAGCCGCCGAAGCGCTATTGGCGATCGAACGCATCGCACGCGCCGGCAGCGCCGGTCTGGTCGCCACCGTTGGCAAGCTGCAGGTCGCACCCGGCGCCACCAATGTGGTGCCGGGCCGGGTGGACTGCACGCTGGATGTCCGCGCCGGCGATGACGCCAGCCGCGATGCGGCGGTGCTGGAGATCGAGCACGCGCTCGCACAGATCGGCGCACGCCGCGGCATCGCCATCGCCATCGACCCGTTGCAGACACTCGCTGCCAGCCCTTGCGCACCGGCATTGGTGACGCGTCTGGAACACGCCATCGCCGCACAAGGCATCGCGCCACGCCAACTGGTTTCCGGCGCCGGCCACGACGCGATGGTGATGGCCGCGCTGTGCCCCACCGCGATGCTGTTCGTGCGCTGTGCCGGCGGCATCAGCCATCATCCGGACGAACACGTCGACCCGGCCGACGCCGAGGTCGCCCTGGCGGTCATGCGCCACTTCATCGAACACCTGGGAGACCCCCTTGTCACCTGATCTGCGCCACCTGCACACCTTCGGCGAACTCGACCCGCCACAGCGCCTGTTGATGGGCCCCGGCCCGGTCAATGCGCACCCGCGCGTACTGCGCGCGATGGCGGCCGATCTGCTGGGCCAGTTCGACCCGGAAATGACCACCTACATGAACGAGGTGATGGCGCTGTACCGGCCGTTGTTCGGCACCGAAAACCGCTGGACCTTCCTGATCGATGGCACCGCGCGCGCCGGCATCGAAGCGGCGCTGGTATCGCTGGTGCAGCCGGGCGACCGCGTGCTGGTGATCAACTTCGGCCGCTTCGGGCTGTTGCTCACCGAAATCCTGCAACGCCTGGGTGCCGACGTGCACAGCGTGGATGCGCCCTGGGGCGAGGTGGTGCCGCTGAGCGCGATTGCCGACGCCATCGAGCGCGTGGCACCCAGGCTGGTGGCCACCGTGCATGGCGACACCTCCACCACCATGGCGCAACCGCTGGATGGCCTGGGTGCGCTGTGCCGCGCGGCCGGCGCGCTGAGCTACGTGGATGCCACCGCCAGCATCGGCGGCATGCCGATCGCCAGCGACCGCTGGGGCGTGGACGTGGTCACCGCCGGCCTGCAGAAATGCCTGGGCGGTCCGTCCGGCTCGGCGCCTATCACCATCTCCAAGGCAGCGGCCGAGGCGATCTTCGCGCGCCGCCATGTCGAACGCGGCATCGTGCGCGAGGACATCGTCAATGGCAGCGGCCCACGCATCGCGTCGAATTATTTCGACCTGGCGATGATCATGGATTACTGGTCGGACAAACGCCTGAACCACCACACCGAAGCCACCACCATGCTCTACGGCGCACGCGAATGCGCACGCGTGGCGTTGCAGGAAGGCCTGGACGCCCGCTTCGCCCGCCATGCCGCCGCCGGGCGTGCGGTGTGCGCCGGCATCCGCGCGTTGGGGCTGGAGGTCTTCGGCGACGATGTGCAGCGCATGACCAACGTCACCGGCGTGGTGATTCCGCACGGCATCGACGGCGATGCGGTGCGGCGGCGCATGCGCGAGGATTTCGAGATCGAGATCGGCACCGCGTTCGGGCCGTTGCAAGGCAGGATCTGGCGCATCGGCGCGATGGGCTACAACGCGATGAAGCACAAGGTGCTGATCACCCTGGCCGCGCTGGAAGCGGTGCTGCGCGCCGAAGGCTACGCCTGCACACCGGGCCTGGCGGTGGAAGCCGCATTGGCCGCCTGGCATGCGGAGCCACATGCATGAGCACAGCGCGCGACCTGGTCGGCTATGGCGCCACCCCGCCTGCGGCGCAGTGGCCCGGTGGCGCACGTGTCGCGGTGCAGTTCGTCATCAACTACGAAGAGGGCGCGGAACACTGCGTGCTCAACGGCGATGCCGGCTCGGAAGCCTTTTTGTCGGAAATGGTCGGCACGCAATCGCAACCCGGCGCACGCGCCATGGCGATGGAAAGCCTGTACGAATACGGCAGCCGCGCCGGCTTCTGGCGGCTGCATCGGCTGTTCGCCACGCGCAACGTGCCGGTGACCGTATTCGGCGTGGCGCAGGCACTGGCCTCCAATCCAGACGCGGTGGCCGCGATGCAGGCCGCCGGCTGGGAAATCGCCAGCCATGGGCTGCGTTGGATCGACTATCAACACGTGGATGAGACCGCCGAGCGCGCGCATATCTCAGAAGCCATCGCGGTGCACACCCGCGTCACCGGCAGCCGCCCGCTGGGCTGGTACCAGGGCCGCACCAGCCCCAATACCGCACGCCTGGTTGCCGAAGAAGGCGGCTTTGTCTACGACGCCGACAGCTATGCCGACGATGTGCCGTACTACGACCATCGCCACGGCCGCGCGCAGTTGATCGTGCCGTACACCCTGGACGCCAATGACATGAAATTCGTCGCCTACAACGGCTTTGCCGATGGCGAGCCGTTCTTCCGCTATCTGCGTGACAGCTTCGAGCAACTGCGCAGCGAAGGCGGCCGCATGCTCTCGATCGGCCTGCACGGGCGCATCGTCGGCAAGCCGGCGCGCGCGGCGGCGTTGGCACGGTTTGTCGATCACGTGCTGGCCAGCGGCGATGCCTGGATTGCGCGCCGCATCGATATCGCACGGCATTGGCAGCAGGTGCACCCGGCATGAGTATCGCCATAGCCGACATCGATCTGCCCGAGGTGATCGCGCAAGTGACCGCCGCCTTCCACGCCTACGAGAGTGCGCTCATGCGCGACGACATCGCCGCGATGGACGCGCTGTTCCACGCTGCGCCCAGCACGGTGCGCTACGGCGTGGGCGAAGTGCTGTACGGCATCGAAGCGATCCGCGCGTTTCGCAGCGGCCTCGGCGGCTCGCCGCAACGCCAGCTCATGCACGTGGAAGTACACAGCTACGGCCACGACTGCGCCACCACGCATGCCGAATTCATGCGCGAGGGCAGCAGCGCACGCGGCCGTCAAAGCCAGAGCTGGGTGCGCTTTGCCGATGGCTGGAAAGTGGTGGCCGCGCACGTGTCGCTGCAAGGCACGCACGCATGAGCGTGATCGATGCCAATGTGCTGGACGATGCCGCCTTCGTGGCGCGTTACCACGCGCTGTTCGAACATTCGCCGTGGGTGGTCGAGCGTGCCGCGCAACGGCGTCCGTTCGCCGAGGTGTATCGCGGGCTGATGCAGGTGGTGCTGGATGCCTCGCCGGAGGAGCAGCTCGCCTTGATCTGCGCCCACCCGGAGCTGGCCGGCAAGGCGGCGATCGACCGCACGCTCACCGCCGCATCGGCGGCCGAGCAGGCCTCGGCCGGATTGGACCGGCTCAGCGAAGACGAGTTCCAGCGCTTCCACGCGCTCAATCGCGCCTATCGCCACCGGTTCGGATTTCCATTCGTCATCTGCGTGCGGCTGCACGACAAGGCCGGCATTCTGGCCGCGCTGGAACGCCGGCTGGCGGCCTCGCGCAGCGAAGAGATTGCCACCGCCCTCGCCGAGATCGGCAAGATCGTGCACCTGCGCCTGGAGGCACTGCCATGAGCCTGGCCCAACTCGAACGCGAGCTCCACCACGATCTGCAGCGCCTGGCCCATGGCGGCGATGCGTGGACGCAGCCGCGCGTGCAGCCGGCAGGCCATGTGTACGACGTGGTGATTGTCGGCGCCGGCCAGAGCGGCCTGGGCGCGGCGTTCGCGCTGCAACGCGAGCGCGTGCACAACGTGCTGGTCATCGATGAAAACGCCGCGGGGCAGGAAGGGCCGTGGGTGACCTACGCGCGCATGCAGACCTTGCGCACGCCCAAGCAGATCACATCGATCGACCTGGGCGTGCCGTCTTTGACCTTCCGTGCCTGGTGGGAAGCGCAGCACGGCGTCGCCGGCTGGGACGCACTCGACAAGATTCCGCGCGGCAGCTGGATGGACTATCTGCGCTGGTACCGTGCAGTGCTGCGCCTGCCGGTGCGCAATGCCACGCAGCTGGCACGCGTGGAGCCGGACGTGGCGCCGGGCATCCACCGCCTGCATCTGGCAATGGGCGCACCGCTGCTGACGCGCAAGCTGATCCTGGCAACCGGCATCCAGGGCGGCGGCCAATGGATGGTGCCGGACTGGATCAGCCGCGCCCTGCCCGCGCAGCGCTATGCGCACACCTCCGGCCCGATCGACTTCGCCGCATTGGCCGGCAAGCGCGTGGGCATTCTCGGCGGCGGCGCGTCCGCGTTCGACAACGCCTGTTTCGCGCTGGACCAAGGCGTCGCCAGTGCCGACGTGTTCGTCCGCCGCAGCGCATTGCCGCGTATCAATCCATTCCGGCACATGGAACAGGCCGGCATCATTCCGCGCTTTCCAGCACTGCCCGATGCGGACAAGTACCGGATGATGGCCAGCTTCTTCGCGCACAACCAGCCGCCGACCAACGACACCTTCCAGCGCGCCTGCGCGCACGCCGGCTTCGCGCTGCACCTGGGCGCTCCGTGGCTGGAGGTGGCCGAACGCGAGGGCGCCGTGGTGGTGCGCACGCCGCAGGGCGAGCACCGTTTCGATTTTCTGGCGGTGGCCACCGGCCTGGTCACCGACCCGCAGCTGCGCCCGGAACTGGCCGCGCTGTCCGGGCGCATCGCCTGCTGGGCCGACCGCTATCAGCCACCGCCGGGCCAGGCCAATCCGGTGCTGGATGCGCACCCGTATCTGGGGCCGGGCTTCGAGCTGCTGCCGCGCACGCCCGACGACGCCGCGCTGTTGCACGGCTTGTTCGCGTTCAACTATTCGGCGCTGATCAACCACGGCCCCTCGGCGGCGGCGCTGTCCGGGCTCAAGGTCGCACTGCCACGGCTGGCCCGCGCAGTGGCCGATCAACTGTTCCTGGACGACCGCCAGGCCATCGTCGACAGCTATCTGGCCTACGACCAGCCCGAATTCGTCGGCCAGTGGCCGCAACCGACCCAGGCGGTGGCATGAGCACCCTATCCACGCACGTGCTGGATACCGCCAGCGGCCGCCCCGCCGCAGGCATCGCAGTGCGCCTGTTCGCCGGCACCACCCTGCACTTCGACGGCGTCACCAACCAGGACGGGCGCTGCCCCGCACTGGCCGCACTCACGCTGCAAACGGGACGCTACCGGCTGGAATTCGAGGTGGCCGGCTATTGGCGTGCAGCCGGCCTGGCGCTGACCGACCCACCGTTCCTGGAACAGGTGCCAATCGCCTTCGGCATCGCCGATGACGGCCATTACCACGTGCCGCTGCTGCTCTCGCCGTACGGATATTCCACCTATCGCGGCAGCTGAGCGGCCGCCGGTTCGGCAACGGATCGGCCCTGCAAACGCCGCGTTGCGCATCGCCCCCGTAGAATGGCGCCTTTCCGGCGACCGGCCGGGGCCCCGGAATTGCCATGATCCACAACGATGTACTGCGCAGCATCCGCTACATGCTCGACCTCAGCGACGACAAGGTGGTGGAAATCGTCCACCTGGCCGACCCGGAGTTCGCGCTCGACAAGCCGCAGGTACAGACCTGGCTGAAGAAGGAAGACGAGCCCGGTTTCGAGCCCTGCACCGATGCGATGCTGGCGCGCTTTCTCGACGGCCTGGTGTTGCGTTTCCGTGGCCGCGACGAAAGCCAGCCGGTGCGCCCGCTGGAAACCCGCGTCGGCAACAACCTGGTGTTGAAGAAACTGCGCGTGGCTTTCGAGCTGAAGGACGTGGACATGCACGCCATCTTCGCCAGCGCCGGCTTCCCGCTGTCCAAGCCGGAACTGTCCGCGCTGTTCCGCCAGCCCGGCCACAAGAATTTCCGCCCCTGCGGCGACCAGCTGCTGCGCGCCTTTCTCAAAGGCCTGACCGCCCGGATGCGCGAAGCGGGGTGATGGTGAGATTGGCTTAGAGCAGCTAACAAAACCTGGCGAGCGAGCGCCTGTCAGTGAGTGCAGTGGTTTTGTCGGCCGTATCTTGGTGGATGCCGTCAGAAGTCCAGATCAAACACGGAGTGGGTCGAATGCGCGGTGCCCTCACCGCTGGCGGGACACGCCGTGAACCCGTCCCTGGGGACTCGGTGGCGGCATCCATGCCGCCACACGGTCCCGCAAGCGGCGAGGACACCGCACCAGAGACTCCGCTGGTTGCTGTGTTTAAACCCATGCATGCCGACCATCTCGACTGGCCCTTGCCCGCCCAGCCAGGCCGCAGATGGCCGGCCTGCAGTAGGCTGACGCGAAGTCGTTTTGTTAGCCGCTCTTAGCCGTCTAACGACGCGGCGAGTGGAAGTCTCGGTTGTTTGGTCTCTTGAAATGGGTGGTCCGTGCGGATAGCCCCGTCGTAGAGCGGTTGATCCGGTGTTTGGTTGCAGGGTGCTTGCCGCTTGCGGGACCCTGCGGCGGCATGAATGCCGCAACGGAGACTCCAGGGACGAATTTCCTGCATGTCCTGTGAGCGGCGAGGGCACCGAGCCCTCGACACACCACGCTTCTGTCGGTCGCACCGCTTGCATGGGAACCGTATCCTTCCCGCGCATGACCGAGCCCGTTTTTCCGATTTCCCCGTTGTTGCCGCAGATCCGCGACAGCCTGGCCGCGCATCCGCGGCTGGTGCTGGAAGCCCCGCCCGGCGCCGGCAAGACCACCCAGGTGCCATTGGCGCTGCTGGATGCGCCGTGGCTGGCCGGTCGCAAGATCGTGATGCTCGAACCGCGCCGCGTGGCCGCCCGCAGCGCCGCCGTGTTCATGGCCCGCCAGCTCGGCGAGCCGGTCGGCGAGACGGTGGGCTACCGCATCCGCTTCGAGAACAAGACCTCCGCACGCACCCGCATCGAGGTCGTCACCGAAGGCATCCTGACCCGGCTGATCCAGGACGACCCGATGCTGGAAACCATCGGCGCGCTGCTGTTCGACGAATTCCACGAACGTCATCTGGCCGGCGACCTCGGCCTGGCGCTGGCGCTGGACGTGCAGGCGCAGGTGCGCGAGGACCTGCGCATCGTGGCGATGTCGGCCACGCTCGATGGCGAAAGGCTGGCCGGCTTTCTCGACGCGCCGCGCCTGAGCAGCGCAGGGCGCAGTTTTCCGGTGGACGTCACGCATTTCCCCGCACGCCGCGACGAAGCTCTGGAACCGCAAACGCGGCGTGCGGTGGAACAGGCCTTGGCCACGCATCCGGGCGATGTGCTGGTGTTCCTGCCCGGCCAGCGCGAGATCGCACGCGTGCACAGCGCGCTGCAGGACGTGCTGGATCCGGCGGTGCAGGTGCTGCCGCTGCATGGCGAGCTGGCGGTCGAAGCGCAGAGCCAGGTGCTGCAGCCCGATCCGCAGGGACGCCGCCGCGTGGTGCTGGCCACCAATGTCGCCGAATCCTCGGTCACCCTGCCTGGCGTGCGCGTGGTCATCGACAGCGGGCTGGCGCGCGAGCCGCACTACGACCCCAACAGCGGCTTTTCGCGGCTGGATATCGCCACCATTGCGCAGGCTTCGGCCGACCAGCGCGCCGGCCGCGCCGGGCGCGTGGCCAGCGGCTGGGCGTACCGGTTGTGGCCGCAATCGCAACGACTGGAGCCGCAGCGCCGCGCCGAAATCACCCAGGTGGAGCTGACCGGCCTGGCGCTGGAACTGGCTGCCTGGGGCAGTACCGCACTGCGTTTTGTCGATGCGCCGCCGGCCGGCGCACTGGCCGCCGCACATGAGCTGCTGCAACGGCTGGGCGCGCTGACCGAGCGCGGCGGCATCACCGCGCTGGGCCGGCGCATGCTCGCGCTCGGCACCCATCCGCGCCTGGCCGCGATGCTGGCGCTGGCCGGCGATGCAACCCGCGTGGCGCTGGCCTGCGATCTGGCCGCACTGCTCGAAGCGCGCGACCCGCTGCGTCAGGGCGGCGATGGACTGGCCGCACGCTGGCGCGCACTGGCTGCGTTCCGGCAAGGCCGCAGCGCGCATGACGCCAACCGCAGCGGACTGGCGGCGATCGACAGCGCCGCCAAACAATGGCGACGCCGGCTGCGCTGCGACAGCGCCGCGCCGGCCAGCGTGGAAGCGCACGCGCTCGGCGATCTGCTCTCGCACGCCTTTCCCGATCGCATCGCCGCACGCCATCCCACCGATCCGTTGCGCTACCTGCTCGCCAAAGGCCGCAGCGCACGCCTGTTCGACCACAGCGATCTGCGCGGCGAGCCGTGGCTGGTCGCCAGCGAATTGCGTTACGAACCCAAGGACGCGCTGCTGCTGCGCGCCGCTCCGGTGGACGAAGGCTATCTGCGCCGCAGCGTGCCCGAGCGCTTCGTGCAGCAGGATCTGGTGCAGTGGGACCCCGACAAACGCGCCCTGGTCGCGCGCCGGCAATCCAGCTTCGACCGCATCGTGCTCGACAGCCGCCCGGCCGGCCGCGTCGATCCGGCGCAGGCGGCCGGCGCACTGACCGAGGCAGTGCGTCAGCTGGGCCTGGATGCCTTGCCCTGGACCGACGGCCTGCGCCAATGGCGCGCACGCCTGCAATCGCTGCGCGCCTGGATGCCGGAGCTTGCGCTGCCCGACCTGTCCGATACCGCGTTGCTGGACACGCTGGACACCTGGCTGCGCCCGGCCTTCGCCGGCAAGACCCGCCTGGACACGCTGGACGAAGCCAGCCTGGGCGACGCGCTCAAGGCCGCCTTGCCGTGGGACCGGCGCCAGCTGATCGACCGCCACGCGCCCACCCGCATCAGCGTGCCCTCGGGCATGGAGCGACAGATCGTCTACGCCCTGGACCATGCCGAGCAGCCGTTGCCGCCGGTGCTGGCGGTCAAACTGCAGGAACTGTTCGGCCTGGCCGACACCCCGCGCATCGCCGACGGCCGCATTCCGCTGACCCTGCATCTTCTCTCGCCGGGTGGGCGCCCGTTGCAGGTCACACAGGACCTGAAGAGCTTCTGGGCGACCACCTATCCAGACGTGAGGAAGGAAATGAAAGGGCGATATCCCCGGCATCCGTGGCCAGATGACCCGTGGACGGCGACGGCGACGCACAGGGCGAAACCGCGCGGCACCTGATCGTTTTTGGCCGCAGCGGCGGCGAACCATGGCAGGTGCTCAACGGCTTGTGCGGCGCCGCCCAACCATCCATGGGACAGCGACGGCACAGGACGCAACCACGTGGCACTGGCAGCCTCTTGCTGCCGGGCGACAAGGCGCCGCTTGCGCGCCACTGGCAGGCGCGCCGTTGACGCCCGCGCTGTCAGCGCGGACCGCGACGCGTGAGGGGACGCAGCCGAGCCACTCAGCACTGCACGACACGAGGTTTCGCTCGCCCCTGATCCGCGCCTTTGGACACTTTCTTCCAAGGGGGGAAGGCACAGCCGCAGCCGAGATCGTCGCCGTGCCCCATGCGCTCACCATCGAAGCGGGCCTGCATTGCTTCCTAACCGCAAGCCAAACAAGTCCCGGCGCCGCTAACACCGTCTATACGCACCAGACCACACACTGCAGCCCACGTACTCGGAAAGGAAACGCCTCCAATGAGCAAGCTGACTGTGATCACCGAACGCGCCCTGGAGCGTGCCCTGGAGCTGGCGGGCAATGCGGGCGACCATCTGCGTCACGCTGCCTCCAATGCAGGCGACCAGGCCCGCAACGCCGGCAGCAGCCTGCGTCATCTGCGCCCGGGCGCCGGCGACTGGCTGAAGACCGGTGCTGCGCTGGGCGCCGTGCGCAGCGGCGGCAAGGCCGCCAGCAAGCTGGTCAAGCGCAATCCTGCGATCACCGTGGCGGCTGCCGTCGCAGGTCTCGGCCTGATCGGTTATGCGGTCTATCGCAAGCGCCAGCGTGACCAGCAGGTGCTCGGCGGCAACGTCCATCGTCTGGACCGCGAACACGCCGGCAACGCCAATGCACGCCGCGCGGCCTATCAGCGTCGCGGTGCGGTGACCCCGAGCGACGGCATCGAATAAGCCGCCGGTCTGACGGAAAAAACCAACAACGCCACGGCCCCGCGCCGTGGCGTTGTCGTCTGTGGATGGCGCCCGGTCACCCGGCAAATCACAACGGCATCGGTGCGGACGTGCGTGGCCGAACGATGTGGCGCGGCCCCGCGCGCGTGGCGGGCCACCATCGATCAAGTGTCATCGCCGCTATCCACTGTGGCGTCACTGCGATCACCACGCATCGCAGAACGCGCGGCTGGATACGCATCGCTGGGTGGCCGGGCGATCCAGGCACGCACGGGCTGCGGCGCTCTGCGTAACGGATCCCCGCGTGATGTCCGTGCACTGCAGTGAAGCGACGCAGGTACCGAATGCATCGGGCTCAGCGCCGCGTCCGACTCGGGCGCGCGCCATGGGTGTCTTCCCTGCGCCACTGACCGGGTGCGAGCGTGTCCAGTCTCCAGTCGCCGATGGCCACGCGCACCAGGCGCAAGGTCGGCAAACCCACCGATGCGGTCATGCGCCGTACCTGGCGATTGCGGCCTTCGGTGATTTGCAGTTCCAGCCAGGCATCGGGCACGGTCTTGCGCACGCGTACCGGCGGATCGCGCGGCCAGAGGTCCGGCGCCGGGTCGAGCATGCGCGCCTTGGCGGGACGGGTCGGGCCGTCATTCAGCAGCACGCCATCGCGCAAGGCCTGCAGGTGTGCCGGCTCCGGCGCGCCTTCCACTTGCACCCAGTAGGTCTTGGGTTGCTTGTGGCGCGGGTCGGTCAACCGGTGCGCCAGTGCACCGTCGTCGGTGAGCAACAGCAAGCCTTCACTGTCGTGGTCCAGACGGCCCGCCGCATACACGTCGGCAGGCAAGCCGAATTCGGCCAGTGTGCGCCTGGGCGGCTGCGAGCGGTCGCTGAATTGCGACAGCACGCCATAAGGTTTGTTCAACAGCACCAACATGCGAATCCTGTAGCGCGAGTTCACGGACACGCACGACAGCTGCGCATGGCCTCGTGCGGATGATGGATGCGGCGGACCGATAACGGAGCGAGGCGCGCAGCGCATTCGCTCGGCGGTTGCACTCTTGCGTGGTCAGCGGAGATCGCAGGCGCACCTGCGCATTGGATGCAGGCGATCGGCACCAGCTGCGATGGATGCACCCTCCACGACGCACGCGCCTGGATGGCGCGCGCGCGCGCATGCGGCCATCATCGTTTGCCCGGCACCACACTGTGGCCCCTGCATGCCGGACGCGCCGTGTGCGCGCCGGCATGCAGGCAATCGATCACCGTTTGACGAACTTCAAGGTCATGCGGTCGCTCTCGCCGATGGCCTTGTACTTGGCATCGTCGGCGGCCTCGTGCTTGTTGCTCGGCGGCAACGTCCACACGCCACCGGGGTAATCCTTGGTGTCGCGCGGGTTGGCATTGAGCTCGCTCTTGCCGGCCAGGGTGAAGCCGGCAGCTTCGGCCATCGCAATCACCTGCGCCTGACCCACATAGCCGCTCTTGTCGTCGGCCGGCACATCGGTCTTGGCGCGATGCTCGACCACGCCGAGCACGCCGCCGGGCTTGAGCACCTTGTAGAAGCCGGCAAACATCGCTTCGGCATTGCCGGCCATGCGCCAGTTGTGCACGTTGCGGAAGGTCAGCACCAGATCGGCAGAATTGTCCACGCCGAACGACGGCGTCTTCGGCACATAGGACACGATCGACGGCTTGCCGTAGATCGCCGGGTTGGCTTCCAGCTTCTTCTCCAGCTCGTCGCGCGCGCTCTGCGCATAGTCGCGGCTGCGACCCTCCGGCGCCGATGCCGGGTCGACCACGGCTGCGACGTACTTGCCCTTCTGGCGCAGATACGGCGCCAGGATTTCCGAATACCAGCCGCCGCCCGGGGTGATTTCGATGACGGTCTGGGTGGGCTTGATGCCGAAAAACGCCAGCGTCTGGCCGGGGTGGCGATAGACATCGCGCTGCACGTACACCCGATCGCGCCAGCTGCCATTGATGGCCGCCTGCAGCGCCTTATCCGGTGCCGGCAGGGTTGCGCTATCTGCCGGTTTCATCGCCATCGCCAGCGGCGCGCTCATCGCCACCACCAGACTCATCACACACGCACAGGCCAGCTTGTTGCGGATCATTGCAGTGCCCCTCTTCCGGGAAAAGTAGCGCGAGCCTAGCATGCGGTCCGGGGACTGCCATGTGCCCGCGTCGGCCACGCATGACACCGTGCGCCACTCGACACGTGGCGACATGTTCAGATCCTGTGATCCGATGAGGGCGATCGGCAGAACGCAGAATCCACATCGATGTCACACGCAACATCGGTGCGGATGACTATCCTGTGGGCAGTTCGAATCAGGAACATCCGCGATGACTCAAGCCCGTGCGTTAGGCCGCTCCGGCCTGCAGATTCAACCGATCGTGTTCGGTGGCAATGTGTTCGGCTGGAGCGCCGATGAGGCGACCTCGTTCGCATTGCTCGACGCCTTTGTCGATGCCGGCTTCAATCTGATCGACACCGCCGATACGTACTCGGGTTGGGTGCCGGGCAACCACGGTGGCGAATCGGAAACCATCATCGGGCGTTGGCTCACGCGCAGCGGCAAGCGCGACAAGGTATTGATCGCCACCAAGGTGGCCAAGTGGAGCGAGCATCCAGGCCTGTCGCCGGACAACATCGCAGCGGCGGTGGAAGATTCGCTGAGCCGTCTGCAGACCGATGTGATCGATCTGTATCAGGCCCACGAGGACGACGAATCGATTCCGCTGGAAGCCACGTTGGCCGCGTTCGGTCGGTTGATCGAACAAGGCAAGGTGCGCGCGATCGGCGCCTCCAACTACAGCGCCACGCGCCTGCGCGATGCGCTGGATATTTCCGAGCAATACAAGCTGCCGCGTTACGAAAGCCTGCAGCCCGAATACAACCTCTACGATCGCGCCGGCTACGAAACCGAGCTGGAGCCGTTGGTGCGCGAACGCGGGCTCGGCGTCATCAGCTATTACTCGCTGGCCAGCGGTTTTCTGACCGGCAAATACCGCAGTGCCGCCGACGCCGGCAAGAGCAGTGCGCGCGGCGCCTCGGTGGTCAAGCAATACGTCAATCCACGCGGCCTGCGCATTGTTCAGGCATTGGATGATCTGGCTGCCACCCATCACGCCACGCCCGCACAGATTGCATTGGCCTGGTTGATCGCGCGGCCGAGTGTGACCGCCCCGATCGTCAGCGCCACCAGCGTGCGCCAGTTGCACGACGTACTGGCCGCGGCACGCGTGTCGCTCAGTGCCGATCAGGTTGCGCAGCTGGATGCGGCAAGCGCGCCTGAGCCATCCGACGCCGCCTGACGCCGCCTGCCTGCAACCCGGGCGAACGCGCGTCGCGTCCCCGCACACCCTCGCGCAGCCGCCATCGCGGCTGTGCTTTCCGACCCCACGCGCGGTTTTTTCCGCGAGGAATCTCCCATGACATCCATCACCAACCGCCGCATCGTGCTGGCCTCGCGTCCGCATGGCGAACCCACGGCAGACAACTTCCGTCTCGAAGACGTCGCCTTGCCGCCGACCGGCCACGACCAGATCCTTGTGCGTAACCGCTTCCTGTCGCTGGACCCGTACATGCGTGGACGCATGAACGACGGTCCCTCCTACGCCGCACCGGTCGAGATCGATGCGGTGATGGAAGGCGGCACGGTGGGCGAAGTCATCGAATCGCATCATCCCGACTATCGCCCCGGTGAGTTGCTGGTGCTGTCGGGCGGCTGGCAGACGCATACCCTGCTTACCCCGGAGACACCCTTGCGCAAGCTGCCCAAGGACGACGGCTTACCACCGAGCACAGCGCTTGGCGTGTACGGCATGCCGGGCTTCACCGCGTATGCGGGCCTGCACGAGATCGGCAAGCCGCAGCCGGGCGAAACCCTGGTGGTGGCGGCCGCCAGTGGCCCGGTCGGTGCAACCGTGGCGCAACTTGCGCGCCTGCAAGGGTTGCGCGTGGTCGCCATTGCCGGTGGCCAGGAGAAAGTGCGTTACCTGCGCGACACCCTGCGCGTGGATGCGGCCCTGGACCACCGCGCCGACGACTTTGCCGACCAGTTGCGTGCCGCCACCCCGGACGGCATCGACATCTACTTCGAGAACGTCGGCGGCAAGGTCTTCGATGCGGTCGTGCCGCAATTGAACGCCTTTGCGCGCATCCCGGTGTGCGGCGTGGTCGCCACCTACAACAGCCGCGGCGAGGCGCTGCCAGGGCCGGATCGCCTGCCCGATTTCATGGGCCAGGTGCTGCGCAAGCGGCTCACCGTGCGCGGCTTCATCCAGCACGACTTCCTGCGCCTGATGCCCGCCTTCCTGCGCGAAATGGGCCAATGGCTGCGCGAAGACAAGATCCACTACCGCGAGCATGTATTGCACGGCCTGGACAGCGCCCCGCAAGGCCTGATCAGCCTGCTGCGCGGCGAAAACTTCGGCAAGGCCGTGGTCGCACTCGACTGACACCGCGCCCGCCATGCAAACCGTCCGCTTTTATTGATCCCTACTCCCCAATCCCGTCACTCAAGGAAACCAATGACTGTCCCCGCATTCGGCCTCGGCACCTTTCGTCTCAAGGACCAGGTCGTCATCGACTCGGTACGCAACGCACTGGAGCTGGGCTATCGCGCGGTCGATACCGCGCAGATCTACGACAACGAAGAACAGGTCGGGCAAGCCATCGCCGCATCCGGCGTGCCGCGCGATCAGCTGTATCTGACCACCAAGATCTGGGTCGACAAATTCGAGCGTCATGCCTTGCTGCCCAGCCTGCAGGAAAGCCTGCGCAAGCTGGGCACCGACGACGTCGATCTGACCTTGATCCACTGGCCTTCGCCAAAGGATCAGGTACCGATGCGCGAGTATCTGGAAGCCTTGAACGAGGCCAGGCAACAGGGCCTGACGCGCGCGATCGGCGTGTCCAATTTCACCATTGCATTGATCAGGCAGGCCATCGAGATCCTGGGGGCCGACGCCATCGCCACCAATCAGATCGAGGTGCATCCGTACCTGCAGAACCGCAGCTTGATCGCGTTCCTGCGCGAGCAAGGCATCCATGTCACCTCGTACATGACCCTGGCGGTGGGCGAGGTGTTGAAGGATCCGGTGATCCAGGCCATTGCCGCGCGTCACCACGCCACCCCGGCGCAGGTCACGCTGGCCTGGGCATTGCAGCAGGGGTATTCGGTGATCCCGTCCTCGACCAAGCGCGAGAATCTTGAAAGCAACCTCAAGGCGCAGACGCTGCAACTGAGCGCGCAGGACATGGCCGAGATCGCCACGCTCGACCGTGGTCAGCGCCTGGCCAACCCGAAGGCCATCGCCCCCGACTGGGATTGAGATTGAGGTCGCGGTTTTGGCGACGGATCGCCAACGCTCGGCCCGTGGCAGCGCAGCCGCGACGACCGCTTGTCGTCGCGCGCTGGTTGCATGCGGCAGGCGCTGCTACGGTGCGATGCACAGGGGGGTAGTCTCGACAACGGAGTCCTGCCCATGCACACCGCATCCGTGTTGACCGGCCGCGTCGTCAATCTCGACGCAGAGATCGCCTACTGGCGCGATCTGCATGCCGAAGGCCATCTGGGTGGTTACGATTTCGCCGATTATGCGCGGCTGCTCACGCTTGGCTACGACATCTATCTGGCCTATCCACGCGCCACCGAAGCGCAGCTGTATCGCGTGTTGCAGGACGGGTATTACCACTACCAACCGATGCTGTCGGTGCCCTGGGATCAGGCGCGCTGGCTCGTGCGACACGCCTGGCGGCATCTGGAAGAGGCGGCCGTTCGGCATTGAGGCGCCCATCGACCCAGTGGCCAGCCGCCCGGCGCTTGGATAAAACGCTGGGCGGCCAATGAGGCAGCAAGCAGCGATCAGAAAGGGATAGACCCGCGACGCAATGCAGCGCCTGACTGGCGGCACCTGCCATTCCGGACACCGGCGCGCCCACCGGACGATCAGCGCAGTCGTCAGTCGACTGCTTTAGTTCAATTGCCCCGATGCCATCGCCTGGCGATCGATGCGGTGTTTCTCGGCCAGCGCCTGCATGCCTTGCAGCGTGGCGGCGATCAGGCTGGCATAGCGCACACGCCACAGATTGGCGCGGTCGTTGTCGTCGCGCGTATTGCCCAGGCCATCGAGCACCTGCGGCAGACGCCGATCGGCCAGGGCGGAAGCCGCCAGATAGGGCTTTTCCGGGGCGATCACGTCCACCGGTGCGCGCCAGTCGTTGGCGACCTGCTGGGCGATACCGGCCAGGTGCGAAAGCTGGTGCATGCCGATCAGCGTCTCATGCAGCATCTCGCGGCACGCCCATTGCCAGAGCGCCACCTTTTCCGATGGGTCCTTGGCAATCTGGGTAAGGGCCAGATCGACCTTTTCGATGCGTGAGTCGCGCATTACTGAGCTCCGATGCTGCTGTGCAACATAATTCACACCATACGCTGTGAGAATCAAGTGAGCCAGTCGTTGGAAAAATGTCTCCGTTAATGCTGGACCCGGCTCACGCTTTGCACTTCAGCGCTTGATCAGTCGCATCGGAAGGGTGGTAGCTACAGCTGTAATCGCCACGCAGGGTATCAGCGCACGAACCCATCATGTGTCGTGAGAACGATGCGCGTGCCGGCGGGCTCGATCAGCACAGACCACGGGTATGCAGGCGCGGATGTACGCTCGTACTGGTAACAGGCGATTTCCGGCATGTTCCTCCGGTCGTAGGCGCGCCCAATACGAATAACCAGACTGCTGGGCGCCGCCAGAATCAATGAGACTCGCCGAACACCTCGATTGCCGAGGCTTGCAACAGTCGAAACGAACTGCGCGGCTAGGGCATCCTGTTTCGCACCCGACCAAAGCGTGTCTGGTAGAGGATTGGACAGCGAGAGAGATACCACCGGCACGCCCCCAAAGGTTGTCTGGATGGCCGAGTGGTCGGTGCGGTAGGACGCGGACACGGAAAGCACGACGTGCGAAGAGCCCGCGGATAGTTCATCAATCCCATTGGTGGCAAAGCGCTCTCCATCATCCGGTTCATCAAGCCGTCGCCATGCGCTTGTCGCCCGATGCCAGTCGAGCGGTGTCAGCCGTCCTTCGTCGTCGAGCAGTACACCGGCGAGAAAGAGCAACGGCACCTGAAGCACGCCCGCCACCACCAATTGAACCTGGCCCAGCTCGCGGGAACCACGCAGGCGTTGGATCAAATCAGGAATACCAAGGATCTTTCGCAACGCATGGTCAATCGCGCCCGCCTGAACCGATTCTCGAACATCGATCAGCGCGTCGAGCCGCTGTCCTATCAGCTCACGAGGCACAGACTTCAGGAGCGGATGATCAGATGTGTCGACGAGGCCCCTGAGTTCCATCGCAATCACTGCACTGCGACCTGCGGCCCTTCTGGCAGAAAGCCAATCGCTCAACGACATCCAGGTGCCTAAAGCCAAAAGAGTCAATCCCGAGATGAGCGCGATGATCAGCCAAAGCCGGGGAAGGCCATCACTCGTCGTGACAAAACCCAGGAAATGAAGTGCACCTGCGGAACCACGCACCCCAACCGTCCAACCGCCGGCGAGGGTTGCAAGAACGATCGGCGCGCCCGCCATCAACAGTGCGCGACTTGCGTGGCGGCGACGGGTGACCCACTTGACCAGTGTGGACACCCATTCTTGCGCTTTCGTGTTCCAGCTCATTCCAACCTCAAGTTAAGCAACTCACCGGGCCGAGCAACCAAGAGTGACATGTCGCGTATGGGCAGTGCCTTCAAACGATGGCGCGGCGCACGTGGGGAAGAGGTGTCGTCAAGCTACCACCCGGAGAACCACCGCAGCCTGTTTTACGTAAAAGGACCGAGGAGCCAAACGACGAAACGACGCTAGCCGTGCATGGGTCGTGCACTTCACCAGGCGACGTCCGCAGCCGCACGGACACGGCATCTTGTTCGCCACGCGCTTTCGCTTGCCAAGTAGAAACAGAGCCCTCGCGACTTGGTACGGACCCACAACAGAGAATAGGCTCTCATAGTCGGCCACGAGCCCTGGGGCGCCATGCGCAAGCTCATCGAACGGAAAGCCGGGCAAGCCCTGTTCTCGCCATGACGCTGCGTATAGAAACGGCACGACACACTTTTCGACGAACGCGACGAGCGTCGGGTTAGGTCCGAGGGTCTGCAAAATTCTGAGCGGAGATCCCAAGCATAGGTCGCCACCAGGATTTACATGGTGATCGCCGACAGCCGGGATCCGCCCTCCTTCTTCGAACGCCTTGGGTAGCGCAGACGACGAGTCAAGGGAGACCTCGAGTCGAATTCGATACTCGTCGGCGATGGCCGGCTTGCCGGACGACGATGCCTCGAAGAGGATGAACCCTGCAACGACGGCGCCCCCCCGCTGGCGGGTCGGGCGCCGCCGCAATCGCGGGAAGGCGTCGAGCAGCTCGTCGATATCCGCTTCGGTGAAGTGCATCGGCCTCAGCCGAGCCACGGCGCCGGCGGCGCCTCGATGGCCACCTGGCGCGCCCTTGGCGCCGTTGCCGCGCTACCCGTGAGCGCTCGAGCAGCATCGGCTCCGAGTGAAACTGCAAAATCGTCGCTGGCGACCTCAACGAGCCGCTGGGGCACATCGAGCGTACGCCAAGCCTCGAACGCGCGCAGCGACGCATCAATCCAGCGGAAGAAGTTGTACCGCAGAGGGCAGTTCGGTCCGGTCCACCGATCCGCGAAGTTCTCGTGCGGGTTGATCGGATTGAGAATGCGTGCGGCCTGGCTGTCACGCACCTCGTGCAGGAGCTCAAGCGTGCGCCTCAAGGTGACTTCGAGCGGCTCTCCGGGAATGCAAGCCAATCCGGCGATTGTCGTTATCAAGATAGAGGCCGGCTTCATGTCCGGCTGGTCAGCGAACATCACGTCCCGATGCCGCTTCAGGAGCTGCACCGTCTGCTGAAGGGGCTGGCGTGCACGAAATACGGGGACGGGATCAACTTGTGCTTTCTCGACCAAGGCGCGGGACTGCCGACTCTCCATGCGAGACAGGAACCACTTCTGGTAACCACCGGGGTTGCTGGATGGCCAGTCATGCGTCAACTCGTCGAAGTCGGGGCGCTGATCGTCGGTGATCCAGAGGGCGCGACGAGCGATCTCCGCGGCCAACGGCCGGTCCAAACCGGCGGTCGCCATGCGTTCGGTGAGTACGGCTCGGCGCTGGTCATCGGCGCGAAGCCCCGGGACGACATCCATATGGAACGCGAGGTCATCCTGGTAGCTCAGTCGCCAGCAACGGTGCTTCGGTTCGAGCTGGCTCTGGATGCCTCGAGCCTTCCGATAGGCCTCGAGCTCGACGCGAATCATCTCCTTTAGGTCGGACTGCGAGTGCGAGTCGCGGGAAACGCCGGTGCGCAGTTTGCAACTGAAATCGAGGTCATACTCCTCGTCGGGATTGACGGGCTTGATGGCCGTTCCCAACGCGAACGATCCTTGCACGAAGATATGGGCATCGAACGGCGCGAGCGTGGAGCCATCCCTAGAAATCCACCTCGCGAGGTCCTGGTATCGCCGTTCGGCACGCTCGTACGCGCCGTCCGGCAAGTCGATGTCCTTCAACAATACTTCAAGCCGCGACTTCGGATTCAAGCTGTCCATCGAACGCTCCCATGATTGTCCCGCGGCTCGGCGTACTGCTGGGCGACGTGCGCGTCGACCGCCCTGCCTCGTTACCGTCGCTGGTGCAGCCACCATCGACTTGCCCAATTAAAACAAGCGGCATTAGAAATGTGGACGGTGCCACATTTTAACAAGGCGCGATCTTTAGTGCCCTGAGTCTCACAGACTGAGACTCGGAGGTCGCGCCCTAGATGTTCCGACGAACGGTCAAAGTGGGCAACCGAACGGCTCTTGGTCCAATAGTTTCGTACAACCTGCTATTGGCCCATGGCTACAAGTGCCAGGCAGCGCTGGCACATCGGTGCGGGGTGGCTGCCGTTGTTGCGGAACCGCACACCTGCAACAAGAACGGCCCGACGCATGCGCCGGGCCGTTGCTGACGTCACCGCGCGTCGTGCGCGCGGCGGTGCTGGCGTGGATCAGGCCAGGGTCAAGGTGACGTCGATGTTGCCACGGGTCGCGTTGGAGTACGGGCAGACCTGGTGGGCCTTGTCGACCAGCGCCTGCAGTTCGGTCTGGTCCATGCCCGGCACCGCGATGCGCAGTTCGACCGCAATCCCGAATCCGCCCGGAATCTGGCCGATGCCGACGCTGCTGTCGATGCTCACTTCGCCCGGCAGCTTGAGCTTGTCTTGCGCCGCGACAGCCTTCATCGCGCCGATGAAACAGGCCGCGTAGCCGGCAGCGAACAACTGCTCCGGGTTGGTGCCGTCGCCGCCAGCGCCGCCCAGCTCGCGCGGGGTGGACAGCTTGGCATCCAGCGCCTTGTCGGAAGACACGGCGCGGCCTTCGCGGCCGCCCGTGGCGGTGGCATGGGCGGTGTAGAGGACTTTTTCAGGTGAGGCCATGGTGGTTCTCCAGAGTGAGCGCTGTCAGCGCGTGGTGTAGTTGAATAGTTGGCGATTGAATCGTGTACGACTTGTTGAAGAGGCTGCAGGTGCGCAGGGATGCGCTCACGCGTTACCGAGGTTGGAGCGTAGCGTTTCCAGTTGCTGTTTGAGTTGACGCAGTTCGTCCAGCGAGCATGCCGAGGCGCAAAACACCTGCTCGGGCACCGCGCCAGCCTTGGCGCGCAGAGCGTGGCCGGCATCGGTCAGTTCAATGATCACCTGCCGCTCGTCTTTGGCGGCGCGGGTGCGGGTGACCAGGCCGGCAGCCTGCAGGCGCTTGAGCAGCGGGGTCAGCGTGGCCGAATCCAGATAGAGGCGCTCACCGATCTCCGACACGCTGCGGCCATCGGTTTCCCACAGCACCAGCAGCACCAGGTACTGCGGATAGGTCAGGTCCAAGGCCTTCAGCAGCCCACGGTAGAGCTTGTGCATCGCCAGGTTGGCCGAATACAGCGCAAAGCACAGCTGATGGTCGAGCTGCAGCA
This sequence comes from Xanthomonas sp. 3058, assembly GCF_014199765.1. NCBI lineage: Bacteria > Pseudomonadati > Pseudomonadota > Gammaproteobacteria > Lysobacterales > Lysobacteraceae > Xanthomonas > Xanthomonas sp. 3058. The sequence goes on from NZ_JACHOF010000013.1 coordinate 27,193, forward strand.
GGGCGTCGGTCCGGGCGGTGGTGGCAGTGGCGGTGTTCATGCCTGCAAATTACATCGCGCGCTATTTAATTTCAAGCGATCTTTACCGCCGTGCCGGAAGTGCGTGGCGAGATGCATTAGCCGGCCCTGAGCAATATGCACATCAGGATTACGCAGCGTGTAGATCAGCACAGACGCATCGCAGGCATGCACAACGATGCCGCGTGTTTGCGTTTTCGACAGATCGCACGCGCACTGCCGTGTCAGCGATGCCGGTCCGCTGACACGCCAGCAAGCATGTGATTGCAGCCAGCGAAGCTGCAGGCCAGCGAATACATCGCCACGACATGCGCGTGTGCTGGACGCTGCGCGCGGACGACGCCAGCGTCGCGTACCGCGCCGGTTGCATGGAAGCAGCCGGCCAAGACACTGCAGACAGGCAGGACCAGCGGATCCACGGGAAGGGCCAGGCCTCTTGATCCCTTGATGACATCGCACAGGCGTGCAGCCAGGAACCGATCCAGCGCCCGCGTGCGCCGGGACATGCATGCCGACCTATCGCCGACCAATCGCCGCTTTCCCGACGGCGATGCCGAAGTCCTCGACGTTGTCGCGCGCCGCAGCAAGTGGGAAATCCCCTGACCGCCACGCTACGCAACGATGACGTGGCTGCATCCGCGAGATCAACCGGCCAGCGACGCAATCCATGCGGGACGGTCGCCCTCGCATGTCCTGCAACTCATTCACGCCCGATGCGCAGTGGCCAGGTAGTCGGCGCTCTGCATCTCGATCAGGCGCGAGGCGGTGCGCTCGAAGGCGCCTGCCAGGCGCTGGCCGCTGTACAACCCCGGCGGTGCATCCTGCGCGGTGCAGACCAGGTTGACGTGGCGGTCGTACAGCTCGTCGATCAGATTGACGAAGCGGCGCGCCGCGTCCTCGTTCATGCGGTCGAAGTGCGGGATGCCGCCCAGCAACACCGTCGTGAACTCGCGCGCGATCTCGATGTAGTCGCCCGGCCCACGCGGGCCTTCGCACAGCGCTGCAAAGTCGAACCAGGCAATGCTCTTGCCGCGTGCGCGCACCGCAATCTTGCGCGATTCGATGTCGATCGTGCCGCTGCGTGCCTCGGCATTGCCGCTCAATTCGCTCCAGCGCTGCAGCAGCCAGTCGTCGGCCTGCGCATCCAGCGGCGCGCGATACACCGGCGAGCGCGTCAACGCGCGCATGCGGTAATCCTCGGTGCCTTCGGCATACAACTCCACGCAGAACTTCTGCAGCAAGCCGATCGCCGGCATGAAGCTGTCGCGCTGCAGGCCGTTGGCGTAGAGATTTTCCGGTGCGGTGTTGGAGGTGGTCACCAGGGTCACGCCTTCGGCGAACAGGCGTTCCAGCAAGCGCGCCAGCAGCATCGCATCGCCGATGTCGGTGACGAAGAATTCGTCCAGCACCAGCACGCGCAGATTTTCGCGCCACTGCTGCGCGATCCTGGCCAGCGGATCGCTCTGCCCGGCATGCTCGCGCAACTGCTCGTGCACACCGCGCATGAAACGGTGGAAATGCGTGCGGTATTTCTGCTTGATCGGCAGGCCGTCGTAGAACAGGTCGACCAGAAAGGTCTTGCCACGCCCCACGCCACCCCAGAAATACAGGCCACGCACCGGCTCGGGCTTTTTCCAGAACGCCGACAGCCGATCCAGCCAGCCATCCTGCGCGCTGTCCACCAGTGCTTCGTGGATACGGTCCAGCTGGGCCAACGCGGCTTGCTGCGCGGGGTCGGCGCGCCAGTCGCCGCGTTGTACGCCGGCAGCGTAGCGCTGCGACGGGGTCATCTCACTCATCGTAGTTCTCCGCAGGCCGGCTGCTGCCTTGCCCGCTCAACGGCGCATCGCAAGACGATACGCGTGGACCGAGCCGCAGTCAGACGGCGGCCGGTAGCCAGCGCCGGACACCATGCTGGATCGCACCGCGCAGGTCGATCAATTTGCGGTGGAAGAAGTGGCTGGTATCGGGCATGCGCACCAGTTCGGGCTGCTGCTCCAAGGTCTCCAGCCAGTCGTACACCGCTTGCGGATCAACGATCTCGTCGGCGTCGCCCTGGATCACCAACCACTGTTGCGGCGGCTGCATGTCGCTGAAATCCCAGCGCCCGGCCGGTGGCGCGATGGAGATCAACGCCTGCGGTTCGAGCGATCCGGCAGCACGCAACGCCACATAGGCGCCGAAGCTGAAACCGGCCAACCACAGCGTGTCGCCCGGGCGCTGGCTGCGCACCCAGGCGGCCACGGCGCGCAGATCGTCCTGCTCGCCATCGCCATGATCGAAACTGCCGGCCGAGTTGCCGACACTGCGGAAATTGAAGCGCACCACCGTGATGCCCAGCTCGCGCAGCGCGCGTGCGGCCATGGTGACAACCTTGTTGTGCATGCTGCCGCCCTCGGTGGAGAGCGGGTGGCAGACGATGGCGGTAACCGCTTGCGCAGCGACATCGGGCTCGGGCAGATCGACCGCGACATCGAGCGGACCGACCGGCCCCTCCAATGTCAACGCGGCCGATTCGGTGGGGAATGGGGGATTGGACATGCGCTCATAATAGCCGTCCCGCCGGCCGCGTTCATCGCCCTGCCTGCACACCTCGTTGCGTTGCCCATGCATTTTCTACTGTTTGCCGTCGTTTGCAGTGTCCTGGTGTCGGTGCTGTTGAAGCTGGCGCCGCGTCGGGATATCGACGTGTTCCAGGCCATTACCTGGAATTACGCCACCGCCAGCGTGTTGGCCGTGGCACTGCTGCACCCTGCATTTTCCAGCCTGAGCGCGGCGAACACGCCGTGGCTGGCGCTGCTGGGCCTTGCGGTTGCACTGCCGAGTATTTTTCTGCTGCTGGCGCGCTCGGTGCGCGTGGCCGGCATCGTGCGCAGCGACGTGGCGCAGCGGCTGTCGCTGCTGTTGTCGCTGGCGGCGGCATTTACCGTCTTCGGCGAAGCTGCCGGGCCCTGGAAGCTGGCCGGCCTGGGCGTTGGATTGCTGGCCATCGTCGGCATCGTGCAGCGCGCGCACGCTCCATCGGCGGTCGCGCCTGCATCGACGACCGGCGCGCCGGCACGCGCGTGGCCCTGGCTGCTCGGGGTGTGGGTGGGCTTTGCGCTGATCGATATCCTGCTCAAGACGATTGCGCTGTCGGGCACGTCCTCGCTCACTGCGTTGACGCTGTGCTTTGCCATCGCGTTCGGGTTGCTGCTGTGTGTGCAGTTGGTGCGCATGCAGCGTGGGCATCGGCTGCATCCGCGCAGCATTGCCGCCGGTCTGCTACTGGGCGTGCTCAACTTCGGCAACATCCTGTTTTACGTGCGCGCCCACCAGAGCCTGCCGCATAGCCCTGCCACGGTCTTTGCAACGATGAACATCGGTGTGGTGGCGCTCGGTGCGTTGGCCGGCATCACGCTGTTCGGCGAACGCACTACGCGTTGGACGCGCGTGGGCCTGGCATTGGCGGTGCTGGCGATTGCGCTGATTGCGTGGGGATCGCGCTGAGGCGCCCGCTGGTTGGCCACGCCATGCCGTCATGCGTGCGCAACCGGCGCGCATGCATGACGGCGTGCGAAGACCTCAACGTTCCCAGTGCGGGAACGGATCGTCCAGCAGTTGCCACTGCGCCGGGCCCTGGCGCAATTCCTGATCGCTCAGCAGGCAGGCATCCAGCGCAGCGCGCGTGCGCGGCGCATCCATGTCCACACCGATCACCGCCAGCTCCTGGCGACGGTCGCCCCACAACGGGTGCCAGAGCCGCTGCATGGCCGCGTATTCGCTGGCATCGCCCACTTCGTGCAATTGCGGCAGCGGTGCGGTCCAGCATTGGGTCTGCTGACGCTGCCAGCCGATGTCGGTATACGGCAGCGGGGTGATGCTGGTCTGCAGCGGCTCGCCGATCGCGTGCGCATCCACGCGATGGCGTGCGGCGAACCAGAAGCCGGCCGCATTGGTCTGCGTGGCTCCGCCGACGCTGGACAGTTCGCCGACCCAATCCATACGGCTGGCCAGCCAGAAAAAGCCCTTGCTGCGAATCACCTGCGGCAGCCCGCTTTGCACCATGCGCGCAAAACGCTGCGGGTGAAACGGCCGACGCGCACGATAGACGAAGCTGCTGATGCCGTATTCCTCGGTCTCCGGCGTGTGCTGACCGCGCAGTTCCTGCATCCAGCCCGGCGCCAGTTGCGCACGGATGAAGTCGAAGCGGCCGGTGTCGAGCAACTGACGCAGCGGCACCTCGCCATGCACGGCGTCCACCAGCGCCGCTTCGCGGTTGAGCGCACGCAGCACGGCGCGCAGGCGTTGCAACTGCTGTGCGTCGATCTGATCGCACTTGCTGATCACCAGCACGTCGGCGAACTCCACCTGCTCGCCCAGCAACTGCACCAGCCCACGGGTGTCGTCCGGCCCGGCCTGCTGCCCCAGCTCGGCCAGCGTGGCTGCCGAGCCGAAATCCTGCAGGAAGCGAGTGCCGTCCACGACCGTGACCATGGTGTCGAGCCGGGCGATGTCCGACAGGCTGAAGCCGTCGGCATCGCGCACCGCAAAGGTGGCCGCCACCGGCATCGGCTCGGCGATGCCGGTCGATTCGATCAGCAGATAGTCGTAGCGTTTCTGTTCGGCCAACCGCCGTACTTCCTGCAGCAGATCGTCGCGCAGCGTGCAGCAGATGCAGCCATTGCTGAACTCCACCAGCGTTTCCTCGGTGCGTCGCAAGGCCGCACCGCCGTCGCGCACCAGCTGCGCGTCGATGTTGACGTCGCTCATGTCGTTGACGATCACCGCCACGCGCAAGCCGTCGCGGTTGTGCAGGATGCGGTTGAGCAAGGTGGTCTTGCCGGCGCCGAGAAAGCCGGACAACACGGTGACGGGAAGACGCGGATCGCGGGCGATGGACACGGACATCCGGAAAACCTCGTGGAAGGAAGTGTTACTGTATAACATTACTTCGACAAGGCACCCCCGATGCGCGCGACCGCTTCTCTACTGGACAGCTCGGCCATCGCCCTATCGAGCCTGTGCCTGCTGCATTGCCTGGCGCTGCCGCTGCTGGCGGCCGCACTGCCGCTGCTGGGCGCCTGGAGCCGGGCCGAATGGGTGCATGTGGTGTTCGCCACTGCGGCAGTCCCACTGAGCGGCTATGCGCTATGGAGCACGCACCGGCAGCGGCCGCTGCCGGCAGCGGTGTGGGCATTGGCGATCGCCGGACTGACCGGACTGGTGCTGGGAGCAAGCGGGTTGGTCGGCGCTGCGCTGGAAGCGCCGATCACGGTCGCCGGCAGCCTGCTGCTGGCCAGCACCCATCTGGTCAATTTGCGGCTGCGTCGCAACGCGCACTGCTAGACCTGGCAATCAACTCTATACAAATGCATAACGCCTGAATCAGGAAGACCCAAGAAGCAGGTTCGGCTTGAATGAATTCTTAGCCTTGCACTCAGTTGCCCACGCGTTTCTTCTTCTCGGCATCGTACTCGGCCGGCGTAATCGCACCAGCATCAAGCAGGGCTTTGAGTTTTGCGAGATTCTCATACCTCACCGCGCTATCTGAAACTGATGCTACGGGCTCAGGTGCATCACACTGAAAGTAGATGGTTCCCGTTGCTCCGCGAGCGACCTGCCTTAGAGAGGCTAACAAAACGACTTCGCGTCAGCCTACTGCAGGCCGGCTGATCTGCGGCCTGGCTGCAGGGCCCTTGCCCGCCCAGCGTCGCGGGACACGCTGCAAGGACGTCCTTGTAAGCTCTTACGCGGCATCCATGCCGCGTAAGGTCCCGCGACGCTGGGTGGGCAAGGACCAGTCGAGATGGTCGGCATGCATGGTTCTAAACAAAGCAACCAGCGGAGTCTCTGGTGCGGTGTCCTCGCCGCTTGCGGGACCGTGTGGCGGCATGGATGCCGCCACCGAGCCCCCAGGGACGGGTTCACGGCGTGTCCCGCGAGCGGTGAGGGCACCGCGCCCTCGACCCACTCAGCGTTTGAGCTGGGCTTCTGACTGTATCCACCAAGACGCACCAGATCGTGCTACAGCGAAAAGCCCAGCAGCACCGGGTCATGGTCGGAACTGCGCCACGGCCCGGGCAGGTCGCGTTTGGCGTATCCGGCATCGTCCATGAGATCGGCGTTGATATGCCATTCGGCCGCGCCACGTAGCTGCTTGGCCATCGCCGGACTGAGCAGCGCGTGGTCCAAGCGCCCGCTCATGCCGTTGTACACGTAGCTATAAGGCTGCTTCACGCCAGCCACTGCGAAGGCATCCTGCCAGCCGCTGGCGCGCAGGCTACGCATCGGGGTTTCCATTGCGTAGGCATTGAAGTCGCCCAGCAACACGGCCAGCTTGGTCTGCGCGCCGGTGGGGTCGGTCTGCAGCCACTGGTGCAGGCGCTTGGCCGACTCGCTGCGGGTCGCGTTCCAGCACGCCTGGCCGTCCTGCTGGTCGGCATCGGCGCCGCTGGCGGTGCCGCAGCCCTTGGACTTGAAGTGATTGGCGACCACCACGAAGGTGGCGCCACGGGCGCTGCGAAACGCCTGCGCCAACGGCACGCGGCTATGACTGTCGAACGGCCCACCGGTCAGCGTCGCCGGCTTGCCGACCGGAGTGACCTGCGAACTGCGATACACGATGCCGACCCGGATCGCGTCGTCGCCCGGACCGCTGCCGGTGTCGACGAACTGCCAGTCCTTGTCCTTGCCAGCGCCATTGAGCGCGACCACCAGTTGCGCCACCGCCGCATCGGCATCATTGCCATCGTTTTCCAGCTCCATCAGCGCAGCCACATCGGCCCGCAACGGCATGATCGTGGCGACCAACTTGGTCAATTGCGCCTGGAACTGCTCGGGAGTCCGCGCGCCGCGCTTGGTCGGAAAACCGCCGCCACGGCCATTGCCGTTGAAGAAGTTTTCCAGGTTGAACGCCGCGATACGCAGATCGCCTCCCACCTGCGGGGCGACCGCAGTCGGCAGCGCCGGCAGCGTCAGCGGATTGAGCACCTGGATGCGGTAATTGCCGTCGTAGCGCTGGTCGACAATGCCGTCCACCGATTTGAGCAGGCTGCCCGTGCGCAGCACCGGATCGGCCGGCAGATAGGACACCGTCTTGGGGCTGCGCCCATTGCGCGCATCGTCCAGCAGCACGCGGCGGCGCGCGTTGTCGGCCTCCACCTGTGCGAAGGCCGGAGTGCCGGCAGCGGCCACTTCGCTCGGCTGCCACAGGCGTCCACCGAAGGCGGCGACCAGTTCGCCGTAGGTATCCAGGCGGTCGCTGCCGTTGAGCGTGAGCGCGGCGATGCGCACGTGTTCGCCTTCCAGCGCTTCCCAGTTGGCCGGCGGGCCGCTGAGCATGCGCAGCGGCACCGGCTGGCCGCTGGCGAGTCGCTCGATGCTGCTGGCATCCACCGTGGTCAGGCTCGCCTCACCGCCTGCGGACACTTCGCGCACCGTGCCGACGATGCGTACCCGGTCGCCCACCGCCACCTCGGCAGCGCCGGCACCGGTGACGAACAACCCGTGGGAGCGGCGCGGCTCAAAGCCGGGCTGCTGCACGAACAGGCCAGCCAGGCCGGCGCGGGTATCGGCAGTGACGATGCCTTCCACCTCCACCACGCGGCCGTCGTAGGGGCTGCGGGTGTCCTCCCCCTGCACATCGGCGATCGACAGACGTTGCGGTGCGCCATCGGCAGCGCTGCCGAGCAATGGCGCCAGCAGACCGAACAGACCGAGCACAACAAGCGGGCAACGCGACATCGACACTCTCCCTAATGAGCTGGACCAAATACAAACGCCGCCCGGAAGGCGGCGCGTAGCGACGAGGCGCAGCGGCAGGCTAACAAAAGGCGGTCAGCAGCTGCCAGCCGATAGACGAACGAGACGGCCGATGCGACCGCCGGCAGCGTCACCGCTCCCGCTTGGCACGCACGGCGCACGTGCCGAGGCAAACAAACCGAGATGGCGCCTCGACCGGATGCGTCTGCCGTCTGTCAGACGTACGCCAGGCATAACCGTGTGGCGGCGCGCGGACCGCTATTTCAGATTGGCCAGCATCCAATCCACCGTCGCGCGCACCTGTTCTTCGGTCAGCGACGGGTTGCCGCCCTTGGCCGGCATGATGCCGCCATCAGGGCCGGTGTAGCCCTCGATCGCGTGCTTGTACAAGGTGTCCTTGCCCTGGGCGATGCGCGCGTCCCAATGCGAGTGGTCCAGCGTCGGCGCCTTGCCCACGCCGTTGGTGTGGCAGGCGGTGCACAGGTTGTCGAAGATGACCTTGCCGTCGGTGGTACCGCCATAGGCGGACTGCGAAGCCGCCTTGGCCAGTGCCGCCGCCTGGGCAGCGGCTTGTGCGGATGCGCCAGTCGTGCCGGCATACACCGCGCCAGCCGGTGCGATGCGTTGCTGCACGCGCTTGGCCGCTGTCGGTGAGACTTCGTCGGGAACGGCGCGTTGCAAATAGGCTGCCAGGGCGATCAGGCCCAGGGTGATCACCACCAGTAGTCCGATCACCATCGAGAATTTTTTCAGGAACTCGAGGTCGTAATTCCGCACGCGCTCACCCCTGGCTGTTGGTCGAAGACCTCTGCTAGCGCCGGAGTATAGAGCACAGTTCGCGCCAGTCTGACCACTGTGCATGACACTTTTCGCAGCGGTGCGCGCTTCGCCCCCGCGCGCTATGACTCTTGTCCGCGCATACGCTTGCGCCCGCCAGTGAATTGCCGCAATGCCGCATGGCGCGTTGGTGTGGCTCGCCGAATTGCGTATCATTCCCAACAACCCAGGGTGACGCGGTTCTCGCCTCGCCCTGTCCGCCTACGAGGAGTCGCCGCGATGAAATCCTTCCTGCTGTCCTGCCTGGCCTTGGCCAGCCTCAGTCTGTCTGCCCAGGCCCACGAGATCTGGATCGAACGCGACGGCAGCGGCCCGGTGCGCATTTTCTTCGGCGAACCGGCGCAGGAAACGCTCGATCACGGCGAAGACGAGATCAAGCGCGTGGTCAAGCCAACCGTGTTCGGCACGGCGGGCAAGGCCGGCGCACTGCAGCGCGGCAGCGAGTTCCTGACTGCACCACTGTCGGGCACTGGCGATGCCTGGCTGAGCGACGACAGCGTGTTCGAGCCGTGGAAGGGCGAAGCCGGCACCTTCGAGACAGTGAGCTACTACGCGCGCGCCGGACGCACCACGCCATCGGCCAAGCTGGATTTCGAACTGGTGCCGACCGCCGCCAACGCCAACACCCTGACGGTGCTCTACCGCAACAAGCCGCTGCCCAAGACCGAAGTCACCCTGATCGACCCGCAGAAGTGGCAGAAGACGCTGACCTCCGATGCCAAGGGTCAGGTGACGCTGCCCACGCTGCGCACCGGCCGCCACATCATGGTGATGACCAACAAGGAGCCGGTGAAGCGTGAGATTGGCGGCAAGCAGGTCACGATGATCCACCACATCAGCACGCTGACCTTCCTGGCCCAGTAAGTCGACCGCGCGCGTCGTTGATCCGATGTCCATCGCACCGTCCATCCCGCTTCCCTGGTTCAGGCGTCCCTGGCTGGGCGTGCTTGCGCGTACGCTGGCAGCGATGTTTGGCGGCTATGCGCTCGCCAGCGCCACCAATCTGCTGCTGGCGCTGGTCTTGCCGATGCCACGCAGCGAGGCGGTGTTGACCAGCATGCTGGTCGGCATCGTGGTGTGCGCCTGCGCGCCGCTGTGGGCGTTTGCCACCGCCAGCGTGTGGCGGGCATGGGCCGGCATTGCCGTGCCGGCGGCGCTGATGTTCGCACTGGCCGCATGGCTGCAACGGAGTGCGGCATGAAACAGGGATTCCGCCAGTCGATGGCGTGGCTGCATACCTGGACCGGCCTGCTGGTCGGCTGGGTATTGCTGCTGATCTTCATGGGCGGCACGGCGAGTTATTACCGCGATGAAATCAGCCGCTGGATGCGTCCGGAGCTGCCCACCACCACGGTGAGCAGCGAAACCGCATTACGCAGCGCCGAGCGCTATCTGCAAACGCATGCGGCCGACGCGCAGAGTTGGAACATCACCTTGCCGGACACGCGCAATCCGGTGGTGAGCATGTACTGGCAAAATCCCGCGCCGGCGGCGGGCAAACCGGCCGGTCGTCGCCAGATGTACGGCAGCGCCATCATCGACCCGGCCACCGGCAAGGAGATCGCCGCACGCGATACCCTGGGCGGAGAATTTTTCTACCGCCTGCATTTCGATCTGCATTATCTGCCGGTGCTGTGGGCGCGCTACATCGTCGGCTTCTGCGCGATGTTCATGCTGGTGGCGATCATCAGCGGCGTCATCACCCACAAGAAGATCTTCAAGGACTTCTTCACCTTCCGCCCCGGCAAGGGACTGCGGTCGTGGCTGGATTTCCACAATGTCAGCGCCGTGACCGCGTTGCCGTACCACGCGATGATTACCTACACCGGCATCGTGACCTTGATGTTCATGTACCTGCCGTGGGGCATCAAGGCACGCTACGCCGACAACGAAATGCGCTTTTACGATGAGGCGGCCAATCGCGTGGCCGATACCCGGCAAGCGGCCGGCACACCGGCGAACATGCTGCCACTGGAGCAGTTCGTGGCGCGTGCGCGTAGCCAATGGCGCGGCGGCGATGTGGGCAATGTGGCGGTGTCGCTTCCCAACGATGCGCATGCCGCCGTGGGCGTGACCCAACTGGCCAATGCCTTGTCCACCGATGCGCCATCCATCCTGTTTGATGCGGTCAGTGGCCAGCGCCTGCAGCGCAGCGGGCCGCCGGGTGGCGCCAGTCAGACGCGCGGTGTGATGGTGGGTCTGCATATCGCCCACTTCGCCGGGCCGTGGCTGCGCGCGCTGTTCTTCGGCTCGGGCTTGCTCGGCTGTTTGATGGTGGCCAGCGGGGTGGTGATGTGGGCGGTGAAGGAACGGCCCAGGCATCTGAAGGCCGGGCGCATCGGCGTTGGTCTGCGCCTGGTCGATGCGCTCAACATCGGCACGGTGGCCGGACTGCAGATCGCCTTCGCCAGCTTCTTCTGGGCCAACCGGCTGCTGCCGGTGACGCTGGAGGCACGCGCGGCGATGGAAGCCAATGTGTTCTTCGCTGCCTGGGTCGCGGCGCTGTTGGCGGCGTTCGTGTGGCCGCGTCGCGCGATGTGGAGCTGGCAGCTGACTCTGGGCGCGGCGTTGTTCGCGTTGGTGCCGGTGGTCAATGCGATCACCACCGAGGTGCATCTGGGCGCGACGTTGCCGGCCGGGCAATGGGCGTTGGCGGGGGTCGATCTGGTCTGCCTGGGCCTGGGCGTCTGCCTGGGCATCGCGGCGTGGCGCCTGCAGCGCTGGAAGGCACCGCAACCCGCGTCGGCACGACGTGCACGCGCCACAGCCGCCGCGCCTGCGCAGGACACCGCAGCGATGCAGGAAAGCGCATGAACGTGCTGCTGTTGCTGGCGCTGAATTTCTCCGGATGTGCCGCGTTATGCCTGGCGATGGACAAGCATCAGCACGAGGTCCGCGGCCGCGTGCTGGGCGCCGCGCGCTCACGCCAGTTGCGTGCGCTGGGCTGGCTGTTGTTGCTGCTCAGCGGTGGGCTGGCGGTGCACGCACAAGGTTGGGGCATCGGCCCGGTGCTATGGCTGGGCACGTTGACCGGCGCGGCGGCCCTGCTGTCGCTGTGGTTGCTGCCGTATCGGCGCGGCTTGATTTTGCCGACGGCGGTGGCGGCACCGGTGCTGACCGGCGTGATGCAGTTGCTGGTGGGGTGAGGGGTGAATGTCTGCGCGATCCAGTGCGCGGCGTGTTGAGTAAGCCACCGCGTGAGTCGCAGTGCTGCATGCTGCGATTGCGCCACTGATGCTGGTATGGCGTGGCGCATTCTCGGCATCGGCCTGCCGTCGCGTCGAGTGCGGCGTCATGCATCGCATGCGCAGGTCGCTACGTCACCACCAGCGGATCGCCCAACACCGTCGGTCGTTCGTGCGGCGGGCGGCGAGCACGCACTGCTTGCCCGGACTGCGGCATGCCCGGCAAACCACGACAGGATGATGCGCCAGGTCAGCGCCATGCGCGTCAACTCACATGGGCTCGCACCACATCGGCAAATGCGTGCGTAGACATGTACTTGCACAGCCTCCCTTGCCGAGCGCGGCCTCTCAGTAGGGTTGGCGCCTTGCTCGGCGCACTGTCAACCCGCCGCCTGCCGTGCGCCCACCGCGCGCAGGCAAAAGCCGCAGATCGCTTCGACCAACTGCTCGCCCTGTTGTGGGTCGCCCCGGCTGGGCGCGATCGGTCCCACCAGCGCCTCGGTGAAGGCCCCGACGATGCAGGCGGCCGCTGCATCCAGCGACTGCTCGGGGAACTCGCCCGCTGCCACACCTTCGGCCAGCAGCTGGCGAAAGACCTCGCCGAACAGGCGTCGGCCACGGATGCGCTCGGCATCCACCTCGCTTTCCACCGGTTCGGCGATGAAGGCGTAGGCCAACCCGGGACCGGCCAGGGCACGCCGCACGAACGTGGCGATCGCGCTGCGCAGGCGCTCGGCAGCGCTGGCCTGGGTGATGGCGATGGCGCGCAGGATGGTCATCTCGCGCTGCACGGCTTCATTGAGAACTTCCACGAAAAGCTCGGCTTTGGACGGGAAGTGTCGGTAAATCTGCCCGGTTGACACGCCAGCGGCGGCGGCGACGGCGGTCACCGGCGCGTTGCGGTAGCCGCCGGCGGCGATCAGGGCGCGGGCCGCGTGCAGGATGCGTTCGCGGTTGCCGGCCAGGCGTTCTTCCATCAGGGCGGAGCGTCGATAAGCCATGGTGTGATTCTGGGTTCAATAGTTGAATTTTAGTTCACTTTTTCACTGCGGACCGTTAGTCTGGCCACACACGCCGCGCGGTCCGCCCGCTCCCACCCGGCACATCCCGATCCTTGTGGAGTCGTTTCATGCATGTGCCGTCGTTGAATTTTGCGCTTGGCGAAGAGATCGATCTGCTGCGCGAAAGCGTGGCGGCCTTCGCCAGCCACCATATTGCCCCGCTCGCGGCCACCGCCGACCAGGACAATGTTTTCCCCGCGCAACTCTGGCGCCTGTTCGGTGAGCAGGGCCTGCTCGGGTTGACCGTGGAAGAAGACTACGGCGGCAGCGGCATGGGCTACCTGGCGCACGTGGTGGCGATGGAAGAGATCTCGCGGGCCGGCGGGGCGATCGGCTTGTCGTACGGCGCGCACTCCAACCTGTGCCTCAACCAGCTGCGCAAGAACGCCACACCGGAGCAGAAGCAGCGCTACCTGCCCAAGCTGTGCAGCGGCGAACATGTCGGCGCGCTGGCGATGAGCGAAGCTGGCTCGGGCTCGGACGTGGTGTCGATGAGGCTGCGCGCCGACGCACGCGGCGACCGCTTCGTGCTCAACGGCAGCAAGATGTGGATCACCAATGGCCCCGATGCCGATGTGCTGGTGGTGTACGCAAAGACCGATCCGGACGCCGGCTCGCGCGGCATCACCGCCTTCATCGTCGAAAAGGGCATGCCCGGGTTCTCCACCGCGCAGAAACTCGACAAGCTGGGCATGCGCGGCTCCAACACCTGCGAGCTGGTGTTCACCGATTGCGAGGTGCCGGCCGAGAACGTGCTGGGCACGCTCAACGGTGGCGTGCGCGTGCTGATGTCGGGGCTGGATTTCGAACGCGTGGTGCTGGCCGGCGGCCCACTCGGGTTGATGGCCGCAGCGATGGATGTGGTGCTGCCGTATGTGCACGAGCGCAAGCAGTTCGGCGAGCCGATCGGCACCTTCCAGTTGATGCAGGCCAAGCTGGCCGACATGTATGTCGGGCTCAACGCCTGCCGCGCCTACGTGTATGCGGTGGCGCGCGCCTGCGATGCGGGGCAGACCACACGCCAGGATGCGGCCGGCGCGATCCTGTATGCCGCCGAAAAAGCGACCTGGCTCACCGGCCAGGCGATCCAGGTGCTGGGTGGCAACGGCTACATCAACGACTATCCCACCGGCCGCTTGTGGCGCGATGCCAAACTGTACGAAATTGGTGCAGGCACCTCGGAGATCCGACGCATGCTGATCGGCCGCGAGCTGTTCGACCGTACCGCCTGACGGAGCCAACATGAGCGTGATCACCAGCCAGCTGCAGGTCAGCGGCGAGAGCTTCCAACACAACGCCGCCGCACTGCGGCGCGTGGTCGATGATCTGCGCAGCACGCTGGCGCGCACTGCGTTGGGCGGCACCGAGGCTGCGCGTGCAAAACACACCGCACGCGGCAAGCTGCTGGTGCGTGATCGCATCGATGCCTTGCTGGACCCGGGCAGTGCGTTGCTGGAGATCGCACCGCTGGCCGCGCATGGCCTGTACGACGATCAGGTGCCCTGCGCTGGTGTGGTTGCGGGCATTGGCCGCGTGTCCGGGGTCGAATGCGTGATCGTGGCCAACGATGCCACCGTCAAGGGCGGCACCTATTACCCGATGACGGTGAAGAAACATCTGCGCGCGCAGGAAATCGCGCAGCAGAACCGTCTGCCATGCATCTATCTGGTCGATTCCGGCGGCGCGTTCCTGCCACTGCAGGATGAGGTGTTTCCCGATCGGGATCACTTCGGGCGCATTTTCTACAACCAGGCCAATCTGTCGGCCAACGGCATCCCGCAGATCGCCTGCGTGATGGGTTCGTGCACCGCTGGCGGCGCGTACGTGCCGGCGATGAGCGATGAAACCGTGATCGTGCGCGAGCAAGGCACCATCTTTCTCGGCGGCCCGCCGCTGGTCAAGGCGGCCACCGGCGAAGAAGTCAGTGCCGAAGAACTCGGCGGTGCGGATGTGCATACGCGCATCTCCGGCGTGGCCGACCACTTCGCCGACAACGACCTGCAGGCCCTGGCACGCGTGCGCGCCATCATCGCGCAGCTCAATTGGCGCAAGCCGGCCGCCTCATTGGCACTGCAGGCACCGCTGCCGCCGCGCTACGCCGCCGACGAACTGTACGGCGTGATTCCCGCCGATACGCGCAAGCCCTTCGATGTGCGCGAGGTGATCGCCCGTATCGTCGACGACTCGCAGTTGGACGAATTCAAGCCACGTTACGGCAGCACCCTGGTTACCGGCTTTGCGCATCTGCACGGCTACCCGGTCGGCATCATCGCCAACAATGGCATCCTGTTTTCCGAGTCCGCGCTCAAGGGCGCGCACTTCATCGAGCTGTGCACGCAGCGCGGCATTCCGCTGATCTTTCTGCAGAACATCACCGGCTTCATGGTCGGGCGCAAATACGAACACGGTGGCATCGCCAAGGACGGCGCCAAGCTGGTGATGGCGGTGGCCTGCGCCAAGGTGCCGAAGTTCACCGTGGTGATCGGCGGCTCGTTCGGTGCCGGCAACTACGGCATGTGCGGCCGCGCGTATTCGCCCAACTTCCTGTGGATGTGGCCGAATGCGCGCATCGGGGTGATGGGCGGCGAGCAGGCGGCCAGCGTGTTGGCGACGGTGCGTCGCGACGGTATCGAGGCCAAGGGCGGCGCGTGGTCGGGTGAAGAAGAGGACGCGTTCAAGGCGCCGATCCGCGCGCAGTTCGAGCAGCAGGGCCATCCGTACTACGCCAGCGCACGGCTCTGGGACGACGGCATCATCGATCCGGCCGATACCCGTCGCGTGCTCGGGCTGGGATTGTCTGCGGCATTGAATGCGCCGATCGCGCCGACACGCTTCGGCGTGTTCCGGATGTGAGGCGGTGATCTGCGCCTGTCCTTGCGTTGCTGCATCGTCCGATGGCCGGTGTGCCCGTGCATGCGCGTCGCTGCACACCGCACGGTGCGCTGCATGAAGACAACCCTGGGAACCTGCAGTATCGATCTCCGCGGTAAGCCGTGTGCCGCTTCTGTATCACCTGGCGCCATCGTCGCTGGCTTGCCGCCAACGCAATCGTTTTTTCAACGCCGCACCAGCCGCCACCATGGCGACGTGCCCGGAGATCACCCATGACCCAGCGCGAACCCGTCGCCGCCGTAAAACTGCCATATTTCGACAAGATCCTGATCGCCAATCGGGGCGAGATCGCATGCCGCGTCATCGCAACCTGCCGCACGCTGGGCATCGCCACCGTGGCGGTGTATTCGGATGCCGACCGCGATGCGCGACACGTGCGCCTGGCCGATGAGGCGATCCATATCGGTGCGGCACCGGCGCAGCAAAGTTATCTGCGCAGCGACGCGATCCTGCAGGCGGCACGCGCGAGCGGCGCGCAGGCGATCCATCCCGGCTATGGTTTTCTGTCGGAAAACGCCGCGTTTGCCGATGCCTGCGCGCAGGCCGGCATCGTGTTTATCGGCCCGCCCGCAGCGGCCATCCGCGCGATGGGCGACAAGAGTGCGGCCAAGGCGCTGATGGAACGGGCTGGTGTACCGCTGACGCCGGGTTACCACGGCGACGAACAGGCGCCTGCCTTCCTGCGCGCGCAAGCCGATGCGATCGGCTACCCGGTGCTGGTCAAGGCCAGCGCCGGTGGCGGTGGCAAGGGCATGCGTCGGGTGGACGCCAGTGCCGCATTCGAAGAAGCGCTGGCCAGCTGCCAGCGCGAAGCGCAATCGGCGTTCGGCAACGCGCATGTGCTGGTGGAAAAGTACGTCGAGCGCCCGCGTCATATCGAGATACAGGTATTCGGCGATATGCACGGCGAGGTGGTGTATCTGTTCGAACGCGATTGTTCGGTGCAGCGCCGCCATCAAAAAGTGCTGGAAGAAGCGCCCGCTCCCGGCATGACCGAGCAACGCCGCGCCGCGATGGGCAAGGCCGCCGTGGATGCCGCGCGTGCGGTGGGCTACGTCGGCGCAGGCACGGTGGAATTCATCGCCGGCCCGGACGGCGATTTCTATTTCATGGAAATGAACACCCGACTGCAGGTCGAGCACCCGGTGACCGAACTGATCACCGGTACCGACCTGGTCGAATGGCAACTGCATGTTGCGGCGGGTGCGCCGCTGCCGCGTCGCCAACACGAACTGAGCATCCATGGACATGCGCTGGAAGCGCGCCTGTATGCCGAAGATGCCGAGCGCGGATTCCTGCCCTCCACCGGTACGCTGCGACAGCTGCAATTTCCCGCTGCCAGCGCGCATGTGCGCATCGATGCGGGCGTCGACCAAGGCGATACCATCGGCCCGTATTACGATCCGATGATTGCCAAGCTGATCGTGTGGGACGTCGATCGCCCCGCGGCACTGGCCCGCATGCGCGATGCGCTCGCTCAGTTCCATGCAGCCGGCGTCACCACCAATAGCGCATTCCTTGCGCGCCTGATCGGCACGCACGCATTTGCAACTGCCGATCTGGATACCGCATTGATCGAACGCGAACATGCGGCGCTGTTTCCGGAGGCTGCCGTGCCCGGCAACCGCTGGTGGTGTCTTGCTGCGGTGCTGGTTGCCGAATCGCGGCCGACGGCGGTTGCCGATCCGGCCGACCCGTTCTCGCCGTGGCAACAGGCAGACGGGTGGCGCGTCGGCGCGCATGCCGCGCACAGCGTCATCCTGGAGGCGGCTGGTGAGCGTCGCCAACTCGCTGTCCGCCCGCATGCCGATGGCTGGCAGGTAAGCATTGCAGGCGACACGCACGTATTGCGCTATCAGCGCCACGACACGGCATTGCGGGTGGAAATGGATGGCCGCCAATGGCGTGCGCACGCATTGCGTGATGCCAACGCACTGACCTTGATCGGTGCCATGCAGCGCGCCGTGTTCCATCACCACGATGCGCTGATCGAAGCCGATCAACCCGCACACGACACCGGCGGCCTGCTCGCTCCCATGCCTGGCCGCATCGTGGCGCTGGTGGCCCCGGTGGGGCAGCCGGTGGTGCGTGGGCAAGCCTTGGTGGTGCTCGAAGCGATGAAGATGGAACACACCCTGCACGCGCCCGGCGATGGCACGGTGCAGGCCTACCTGGTCGCGGAAGGCGATCTGGTCTCCGACGGTGCTGCGTTGGTGGAATTCGTGGCCGCGCCTGCGTAGTGTCGCAGGGCAGCGTGACCATCGGCACGTACGCACGCACCGGCATTGCCTCTAGCGTGGAGACAGCGGCCGGAGTGGCCGCGATCCCGCCCGGAGCCTTCCATGCAACGCCTGCTTCTTGTGTCCAGCATGCTGCTGGCGCTGTCTGCCTGCAGCGACAACACCGCACCCGCCACCGACACGGCCGCAACGCCCGCATCTGCTACGCCAGCACCAGCGGCGCCGCCCGAGCTCATCACACGCGATGCGTTGTTCGGCAATCCCGAGCGGTCGAACGTGAGCATCAGCCCTGACGGCAAGTACCTCAGCTGGGTGGCACCGCTGGATGGCGTACTCAATGTGTGGGTCGCATCGGTGGACGCACCGGATCAGGCCCGCGCGATCACCAAGGACACCGCACGCGGCATCCGCAGTTATTTCTGGACCCATCAACCCAATACGCTGCTGTATCTGCGCGACAACGGCGGCGATGAAGACTTCCATCTGTATGCGGTCAATCTGACCGATGGCAGCAGCAAGGACCTCACACCTTTCACGAAGACCAACGCCGAGGTGGCTGGGGTCAGCGCGCAACACCCCGACGCGATCATGGTCGGCATGAACGACCGCGACGCCAAATGGCATGACCTGTATCGGGTGGACCTGGCCACGGGAAAGCGCAGCCTGGTGCATAAAAACACCGAAAGCCTGGATTCCTATCTGCTCGATGGCAACTACCAGCTGCGCTACGCCACCCGTGCCACCGACGATGCCGGCATAGAGCTGCTGGTGCCCGATGGCAATCGCTGGAAGAGCGTGGACCGCATTCCATTCGAAGATGTCAGCAACACCTCGCCAGACGGGCTGACCGACGACGGCAAGACGCTCTACATGCAGGATTCGCGCAACCGCGACACCGCCGCGCTGTATGCCATCGACACCGCCAGCAACGCGCGTACGCTGCTGTTCGAAAACGCGCGCGCCGATGTCGGCGCCACCTTGAACGACCCCAAGACCGGCGTGGTGCAAGCGGTGTCCACCGACTACCTGCGCGAGGAATGGAAGGCGCTGGACAACGGCATTGCCGCCGATCTGCAGAAACTCAAATCACTTGGCGCCGGCGATGCCAACGTTACCGCACGCACGCTCGACGACCGCATCTGGATCGTTGCCTATTCGGCAGCAGAAACACCGCTGACCTACTACCGCTACGATCGCGCCGACGGTGGCAAGCTGACCAAACTGTTCTCTGCCCGCCCGGCGCTGGATGGCAAGCCGCTGGTCCCGATGTGGCCGCAGGAGCTCGCCGCACGCGACGGCCTCAAGCTGGTCAGCTATCTCACCCTGCCCGCCGAGGCAGATACCAACCATGACGGCAAGGCCGACAAGCCGGTACCGTTGGTGATGTTCGTACATGGCGGCCCGTGGGCGCGCGACAGCTATGGCTACGGACCGTACGAGCAATGGCTGGCCAATCGCGGCTATGCGGTGTTGTCGGTCAACTTCCGCGGCTCCACCGGCTTCGGCAAGGCGTTCACCAATGCCGGCAATGGCGAGTGGGGCGCCAAGATGCACGACGACCTGCTCGATGCGATGCAGTGGGCGGTCAAGCAGGGCGTGACCAAGCCCGACGACGTCGCGATCATGGGCGGCAGCTACGGCGGCTACGCCACGCTGGCAGGCCTGACCTTCACCCCGGACGCATTCAAGTGCGGCGTGGACATCGTCGGCCCGGCCAACCTCAATACCTTGCTCGGCACCGTGCCGCCGTACTGGGCCAGCTTCTACAAACAGTTGACCAAGCGCATGGGCGACCCGGCCACCGCCGCCGGCAAGCAGTGGCTGACCGAACGTTCACCGCTCACCCATGTCGACAAGATCAGCAAGCCGCTGCTGATCGGCCAGGGCGCCAACGATCCGCGCGTCAAACAGGCCGAGAGCGACCAGATCGTCAACGCGATGAAGGCCAAGAACATCCCGGTGACCTACGTCCTGTTCCCCGACGAAGGCCACGGCTTCAAGCGCCCGGAAAACAACAAAGCCTTCAACGCCGTGACCGAAAGTTTCCTCGGCCAATGCCTGGGCGGCCGCGTGCAACCGATCGGCGAGGACCTGGCCGGCTCCAGCATCACCGTACCGGAAGGCGCGGACAAGGTGAAAGGCCTGAGCGATGCGTTGAAGACGCATACGCAGGCGATTCGGCGCTAGCGGCAACTGCAAAAGTTGCTTGATTGCCTCAGGTAAGCGAGCACCCTTATAGCAGGACCCTTAGATGCAATATATGTGCACCTAAGGGTCACGCTGCAAAAATTTGCTTGGGGGCCTGACTATAACTACAACCTTCGGAAACGTCACTTCCTTAAAAATCTAAAATTTCGGCCTATATAATACGGCACATTAACGCACTCTCGAATTTATAGCGATATTAATTTCATAACAATAAATAAATAAAATATCAGTTTTCTAGCAACGAGACCAAATCTCGTTATTAGGATCAAGCTCCATTGTTCGCATCAGTTCACCACGCACGCCGAATCCACAGACCGCCAGCACACCTTCCATAACTGGCTCTAAACTGAATAAATTTTCTAATTGAATTTCATTAATCGCACAAGTTACGAAAGCCCCCAGACCTGCATCTGTCGCGGCCAAGTAAAGAGTTTGCGAGAAATGACCAGCCTCCAAGGCAAGGGCGCGGTAAGCCTTCGCATGCGTGCGATATTTCCAAAAATTGCGGAGATAACGCGGACATAACGCAACTATTACTTGCGCATTAGCGAACCAGTCCTGTCCAGCCAAAATTTGTAGCGCAATACGATTTATATCGCCATTATCTAATTGCAATCTCTCCAAAGCGTGATTGACAGGGAGATAGTGATAAATTCCGTCAATCAGGCCCGATACGTTTCTTATTAATAGGTAAGCATCTAAAGGGTGCAAGCCACCACCAGAAGGACTTGAGCGCTTAAGAAATGCGACATCTTCCCCAACTCTCAAGACGGCATTTGCAGCAAATGTACGCTCCATGACTCTTGCAAAAACGTCTATTCCAATCACGGCATCGCCGTCGAAGTTCCTGCATGTCGTCCTCCGCTGCAGTATTTCATCCAGATAAGCATTTGTTCCACGGGGCAATGGGATTTTCTCTGAAAATCCACGCAGACGCTGCTCCGGTGGTGGCGCTCCAAAATTCTCCGTTAATTCATCAGCAGTCTCAGCCCCTGCGTCCTTTGTTGCCTGGGCAGAATCAACATTATCCCAGCGGGTGAACGCATGATAAGTTGCAGCCAATGGGTGCCACTGACTTTCTCGCTGAGCATTATCGCGCTGATGAACCTGATCCAGATCTGCTTCCGCTTCTATCAATAGCCCCTTTGACAATAGCGATGTTATTCCTGCCATCTCATCGACCATGTCGATTTCATGCCAGTGGTTTGGGCTAAATCGTCCAAGGAGAAGAACTTCATCCTCAGTAATGCGACATTCCACACCCAAATGTGGCGCAAGCGCAACCCAGCCCGGAGTCCGCAAAGTACCCGCGCCCCCCATGCATAGATCTGCGAAGTCAATTTCCACAAATTCTCTTGACTCCAGATAAACAACAAAACAACGTCTTACCATCATAGTCATAATTCACCGCCAAAGTTTATTTTTGATAAATATTAATAAATTAAATTTACCATAGAAGCCGAGAATAACGCGCTAATATTATTTCAACCTTACTAAGTGACCATACTTATTTGGCACTTCGCCCTGTCCGGCAATGGCGCGGCTCACACACTATGCGAATTCAATTGCCGGCAGGTCAGTATAGGGCTCAGGCTAGAGGGTTAAAATCGATGGACGCGCGCTGATAGCCGCAAGATCATCGCCGCACCAGGCAACGTTTGACAACAGCTTAAAAATGTGCAATAAATAATTTTTAATTTCCGGCCATATATTAGTTATTTTTGACGCGATGTTCCGGAAGATCTGAATATATTTAATCGATAAGTCATAACTCCTTCAAGTCGCAGCTATTTTCAATAACTAATCTGGAGTATAAAGATGAAAAAAAATGCAGCCCACGTCAACCCTCTAAGTCCAGAAGTTGCAGATAAGCTCCTGGACCTCTTGGCGACAGATGATAATTTTCGTGATCTTTTCAAAAACTCGCCAAAAATAGCATTACTAAGGCTTGGTCACCCGTCTTCAGATATTGATCTCACTGCACCACATCTGAAGGTTGAGGCACTAGCTGACAAAGCTACCATCGCTAAAGCACGCGACGAGATTCACCGGAGCCTAATATCATCGGCTGCGATGCAGCCCATTCGACTAAATGTTTCGTTGGGATCCACCCCCCAACTCAAGAAAAAGGCTGACTTCTCATTCGGGATATTGGGAAATCAACAATGGCAGAAAGCATCGTGAGAATATATTCTTTCGTGTTTTAGATGCCTTTATTTGCCGCCGCCCATCGAAATTAGTGGAAATTTGATGCTGGTGGCGGCAACTAAGATATTGGCATGCACCTCTACCGACTCTCGGCAATTCAATGCCAGCTAAAACTAGAGGTCTGCGGGTGGTGTTGACCACGAAATTCGACTGGTGTTATCTCACCAGTCTGTCATGCGGTAACTGTCGTTGTAGTCTGTCGAGACCGGCGGCCGCTTGGTCGCCGGCCTTTACTTAAAAGCTGTCCTGATTAGCACTGAGCGTAAGCTATAGCAATTCCGTGACCTTCCCAATTCAGCCTAATTCAGCACGCCAATGGCATCCTCGCTGAAAAAATTTTGGCCAGCACTGCCGTCTCAGTAACACCGACAGCGTAACCCGTGGAAAAACCTTAGGACACGTGGCGCCGCCACCAGGCCGGTAGCGACAAGCAGGCTGACGGTCAGGGCTAATCAGGAAAGCTGCTCCGTCAAATGAGATGGTTAATTCAATAGCGTGACTCTTCTACACAGAGCTATTGGTGATCGAGTCGATTGGAGTCGCATTTTCCACTCCAAATCGTACTAGCTGGATCCAGTTCTGTTGTGACCATGGTTTGGGCACGCCAACCGAAGCCACAAACAGCTGAAACACCTTGCGATATCGGGTCCAGTCCCAAAGCGCGCTCGAGATGTTTTTCGTTGACCGCGCAGGTGATAAATGCGCCCAGGCCAAGATCCGTAGCCGCAAGATACAGTGTCTGCGAGAGGTGTCCGGCTTCCAATGCAACTACCCGATAACCTTTCGCGTGTTGACGGTATTTCCAAAAAGTTCTATCGAAGTGCGGAACCAGCGCAATCAAGACGTGAGCATCCGCAAACCAGTGTTGTTGCCCGACAGCCTGCATGACGAAATCATCGGAACATTCAACCCCTGCGACAGGCTCCAATGCATGAACATCTGCGCGATAGTGATAGATGCCTGCCGCCAGCCCGTCAACATGCCTTACCAGGATGTAAGCTTCGATTGGATGCAAGCCGCCACCAGACGGAACATTTTTTTTCAGGAAGACCAGATCCTTGCCGACTTCCACCTGAGCCTGCGCGCCAAAGACACGCTGCAGCATGTGGGAAAACATTTGAAGGGGGACCGCTCTGCCTTGATCGAAATTACGGCAGGTGACCCGACGTCCAAGCAAACCATCGAAATCGTTCGGGGACATCGCTGGCAGGCCGATCAATGTCTTGTTATCGAGGGTCCGCTGAACCTCAGGCGGCGCGGGGCCGAGGACACGACGCATTGCAACAGCCGTCTCAGTCCCAGAGTCTCGCGTGTTCTTGACCGCATCAACACCATCCCAGCGCGTAAAGGCGTGCAGTACCGCTGCGAGCGGATGCCAATGCGACGCTCTGAGTCGCTCATCGTTTTGGGCGACTAATGCGTACCGCGCTTGCTCATCTATTACCAGACCTTCGCCAATCAACCCCTCCAGTGTTTCAGGGTCGAAGTGCGATCTAGGTGTCCAGTGCGAAGGGCTGAGGCCACCCAATAACTGGCACTGATCTTCCGTCACTGCCACTGGCGCATCGAGATGGGGCGCTAGCGCAAACCACTCCATGACGTGCTGCAGTCCATTACCTCCCTGCAAAAGACTCTCCAACGTGTAGAACACGGTTTCCCGTGGCTCCAGCATGACAACTGCACAACGTCTGACCCGCATCAGCTTCTCCAGCGAAATGAAATACAACTTACGTGGCGTACCTGCGATAGTTATAGCGTCTCCCAGCTACCTAAACTTGAGTCCGTTGCACGACAGCCCTCAAGCCAGCAACGCTAGAGCCGCTATGTGATACTTCACCCACTTGAAGAACCCAAAGATGCCGACGCTGAAACTTGATCCTGCAGTTGCAAGCAAATTGATCGACCTGCTATCTACGGACGACACCTTCCGCACATTGTTCGTCTCAGATACGGTGACAGCGTTACAGCAGGTCGGGCACGTCGCTGCACCTGATGACGATATTGAGGCCTTCGTGCGCGATTGTACGAGCAGCATCCAGCTTGCCGACAAGGATGTGATCGCGAGCGCCCGTGAACAAATCAACACCATGCTGACGTCGGGAACCTCACATATCGTTCCTCAACTGGATGCCGGCTATGACGGCGATAGAACCCTTAAGTAATTCGACAGATGTAAGGCACAGGTAGCAGGGTTGTTAGCCCTGCGCCTCCGCAATCCAGGAAGCTTCTGCAGCTTTCAGATCTATAACGTTAAGCGCCTGCAAGCAGTATCCGCATTCGATTTCCGCATAGGCCAGTCCCCGGCGATGCCGCATCCAGTTGTTTTGGATGCGCGCATCTTCACTGCGCTGCGCTAGTCGTGCCGCGCGCATTGCTGTGGCGCGTGTCTGGAAGCGCGATGCCGAATCCAGATAGGGCGTGAGCGAGCGGAATGCATCGGCCGGTCTACGATTGACAAGCAGAATTTCGGCATCCACTACTGCGCCCAGTTCAACGATCAAGCGGTTGGCATAGGCCAGTGGCGTTGTTCTGACCCGTTCTAGAACCTTCGCCGCACTCGATGTGTCTCCCGCACGCACCATCACTAGCGCTGCGGCCAGAGCAGTAGACAGGTTATCGATGGTATCGATTGGTACGTCCTTACTTAGGTCGTGCAGCGCAAGCTGCGCACCTTCCTTGGCTACCTCTACAGCTTTAAGGCGCTGTCCCGACGCCAATAATGCAGTCGCCAAGGGAACGTAGTAATTGATGCGGTCGGTGCCTTGCTTGGCAAGGCCTGCATTCAAGCCAGCTTGGGCGTGCGCAACTGCACCACGCAGATCGCCTTCGTCAAGCGCGATGGTCGTTCGGGTGATGCCAGCATGAAAGTTGTTTGTCTCAACTTTTGCAAGCGCGGTACGTGCACCAGAAAAATCACGCTTGGCGGCAGCTACAGCGGCCTGGCGGAGCAGCGCGCCATTCCAACCCGCATTCACAGCTTGCGCCACTGCACGATCGGCCTGATCGTATTGACCTAGAGCAAGCAGGATGCGCCCATACATGTCTAGCGATATGCTGGAAAGATCGTACTTTCCCTGCGTCGACATGTGCGCGTAAGACAGGGCCTCAGTAAACCTGTTTGCAACGAATAGATCCATCGCTGCATTGGCTTGAGCAGGGGCATAGTCTGGATACAGCTCTGCCATCTGAACCCAGGAATCGGCGGCCTGTGCTGGGTCCAGAATCTGCACACCCCAACTCTTAACGTAAAGAGCTTCACGTGGTGGAAGCCTGGATTTGAACTTTTCGGCAACCCTAAGTTTTTCGGTTGCCCTTCTATAATCGACGTTGGCAAAGTGAGCACGTACTTGCCCTAGCCAGGCCAATGCGAAGTGAGGATCTATATCCACTGCTTTCTGGTAGAAATCCAGTGCAGCGGCATACTTTCCCTCGGAGTAGCGCTTTTGACCAAGCGCATATGCGCGCAGCGCGTCCAGACTGGATGTCGTAACATCTGGCAGCGGAGGACTATTTTTACGAATGCTATCTCGGTTTTCGCCGAGCTGGCTTCTCAAGTCACCGGTGACCTTATCAACTGCAGCAAGGATGGAAGGGCTGGAGCCCAGAGCTGTGCTCACTGCTACGGTCTGCTGTGTTTTTGGGTCGACGACTTCCACAACAAAACGCGTGCGTCCGCCTACGTAACCAACCGAAGGAAGCAATACCACACGCGCACCTGTACGCATTGCTACGTCGGAAGCATTCTTGCGATCCAGTGGCTCCTTGTAGGGATCTTTACGCATCAGCGCCAGCAGCTTCAGCGCTCTGTCCTCACTGAGCACGTTGACATAGCGCGACTGCTCCAGGCTGATCCGAAAAGCCTGATCCAGTGAGCTCTCCAGCATAACGTCGTCGGTAAGGTTGCGTACCGTCCCTACAACTACCCAATCCCGCTCGGCGAATGCAAGCGCCGGTTGCGGGCGCGCAAACACCCAAACGGCAAAAATGATTCCAAGCGCCACTCCTAACTCTGCGACCAACGCCGCCGGCCGCCGCCATAGCGGGATATCGCGCCACGCCTTGGCTGAGTTCTTCGGCAAGCGCAACGGCGTCAGACCGATTTCGCCAACCTCGTAAATCTCCATCGGCGTCGGCACGCCCTTGAAGCGCCAACGGCCGTGGGATTTCCAGAGGATGCGTTCGGCGCGGTTGCCCAGCTCGCGGGCGGCGCGGTGGGTCAGCGACTCGGCAACGGCCGAGACCAGAATCTGACCCGGCCGTGCCATCGACATCAGGCGCGCGGCGGTCGGCTTGGCCAGGCCTTCCACTTCCAGCGGCTTGGCGCCGATGCTGACCGCTTCGTCGCTGTTGCGCCAGGTCAGCACTTCGCCGACATGCAAGCCCTGGCGCGCACGCAGCGTCAGCGTGTGGGCCGCGCCCATCGCGCTGAGCCCGCGCGCGTAATCCAGTGCGAAGCCCAATCCATCGATGGGCCGATCGAACAACAGCAGCAGACCGTCGGAGCGGTCGATCAATCGGCCGCGCCAGTGCTGCTGCAGTTTGACCACCAGCCGATCGTGCTCGCGGAACAGGGCTGCTGCGGCGTTGTCGCCGATGCGTTCGACCAGGGCGGTGGAATCGCATAGATCGGTCAGCAGCAGGGTGCGCAGACGCGGTGCATTGATCGCCTCCGACGACGCGTCCTTGCGTGCGTGGGTGCGTGCGCTCATTGCTCAGCTACCGTCCGACGCGAACAGGTTGCCCGTGCCCGAGACGGGCGCTTCATGCATGCACAGCATATTGCCGCCCTGCCGCTTGGCATCGTATAGCGCGCTGTCGGCCAGCGTGTACCAGTCGTTCCAGGCCGCATCGGGATCGATCATGCACAAGCCCACGCTGACCGAGCAGCCTTGCTCGCTGGGCCCATTGCATAACCGCGCATCTACCGCGCGCACAAGGCATTCGCCGATGTGATGCACCAATTCTCTGGTGCCCTGCGCGACCAGCACGCAGAACTCGTCGCCACCCAGGCGACAGGCGAGATCGCCTTCGGCGATGACCGAACGCAGCGCGTGGGCGACGTTCTGCAGCATGCGGTCGCCGGCCAGATGCCCGAACTCATCGTTGATGCGCTTGAAACGGTCGCAGTCGATCAGGATCAGCGCCACGCCGGGCACGTTGCCTGCGCGCCGGCATTCCTGCAGATGCAGGGCCAGGCCACGCCGGTTGTGCAAGCCGGTGAGCTCGTCGGTCCGGCTGAGTTCTTCGGTGTGGTTGAGCTGGTGCGAGGTGACGTAGAGGTTGTCCAACGCCGCTTCCAGATCATGGTTGCGGCGGCGCAGTTGGCGGATCAGCAGTTGCTCGTTGTTGACCACGCGCACGATGGTGCGGCGCAGGAAGTGCGCCACCATCGACGGGTCGTGATCGACCAGACGCTGGAAATCGGCGTGCGCCAGTTCGATCAAGCGGCTGTCGGTCGCGGCGCTGGCACCGGCACTGCGGGCGTGGTCGCCGATCAGCAGGCCAAGCTCGCCAAAGAATTCGCCCGGACCCAGGTGCTTGAGCATCAGATCCTCGCCGAAATCCAGGTCGATCTGGCCACTGACCACGATGAACATCTGCGTGCCGACCGCACCGCGCTCGAACAACGCCTGGCCTGCGGCTAACGTACGGGCACGGCCAAAGCGGGCGAAAAACGCCAGTTCCTCGGCGCTCATCAGTGCATGCAGCCCGTCCGACAGCGTCTTTGCGATGCCCCCCGTCGGCTCGACTGCGCCCGCAGCATTGTGGCAAGTCATTCCGGTTTCCTTAGGCCGACATACAGCGTTAGCCCACGGACAAATCCTACAGGAGCGCCTTGTTCAGTACCAGGTCACATCGCTTCTCATTTATTGTGAGACAAGCTGTCGGGTATTGCAGTAAGAAGTAGGGCTGGGTTTCCCGAGCCCGTCGTGACGGCGTGGTGAACCATCGGGGCATGCTGCGGGCCCACGCTGCCGGCCCGCCTGCGGCAATACACAGATGCTTGAAACAACTGGCGCAGGCAGGATGCCTGCCATATGCGCGGCCAACGGTCGCGCCGCCGCGCATATGGCAGCTGCTCAGGCCGCTTTGTCCCCATGAAACTGCTCTTCCTCGGTGGAGCCACGCAGTGCCGTGGTGGACGACTGGCCCTGCTGAATTGCCTGCGTCACCGCATCGAAGTAACCGGTGCCTACCTCGCGTTGATGCTTGACTGCGGTGAACCCCATGTCCGCTGCGGCGAATTCCGCCTGCTGCAACTCGACGAAGGCGCTCATCTGACGGCGGGCATACCCGTGGGCCAGATGGAACATGCCGTAGTTCAGCGCGTGGAAGCCGGCCAGGGTGATGAACTGGAACTTGTAGCCATAGCTTGCCAACTCGGTCTGGAACTTGGCGATGGTGGCGTCGTCCAGGTGCTTCTTCCAGTTGAAGCTGGGCGAGCAGTTGTAGGCCAGCAATTTGCCGGGAAATTTTGCATGGATGGCCTGCGCAAACGCACGCGCGAATTCCAGGTCCGGCTTGCCGGTCTCGCACCAGACCAGATCTGCATACGGTGCGTAAGCCAGCCCGCGGCTGATCGCCTGATCCAGCCCGTTGCGGGTCTTGAAGAAGCCTTCGACGGTGCGCTCGCCGGTGGTGAACGGCTGATCGTTTGTATCGACATCGCTGGTGATGAGATCGGCCGCTTCGGCATCGGTGCGTGCAATCAGCAAGGTGGGCACGCCCAAGACGTCGGCGGCCAGACGTGCGGCATTCAACTTTTCGATCGCCTCGCGCGTGGGCACCAGCACCTTGCCGCCCATGTGGCCGCATTTTTTCACCGACGCCAGTTGGTCTTCGAAGTGCACGCCGGCCGCGCCGGCTTCGATCATCGCTTTCATCAGCTCGAAGGCATTGAGCACGCCGCCGAAGCCGGCTTCGGCATCGGCCACGATCGGCTGCAGGAAGTCGATATCGTCGTTGCCTTCGGCGTGATGCAGCTGGTCGGCACGCAACAAGGTGTTGTTGATGCGCTTGACCACCGCCGGCACCGAATCGGCCGGGTACAGCGATTGGTCCGGATACATCTGCCCGGCCAGATTGGCATCGGCCGCCACCTGCCAGCCGGACAGGTAGATCGCCTTGAGGCCGGCCTTCACCTGCTGCATCGCCTGGTTGCCGGTCAGTGCGCCCAGCGCATTGACGAACGGCGTGGCATGCAGCGCGGTCCACAACTTGTCCGCGCCCAGCCGCGCCAACGAATGCTCGACATGCACGGTACCGCGCAGGCGCACCACATCGGCGGCGGTGTAGTTGCGGGTGATGCCGGCCCAGCGCGGGTTGCTGGCCCACTCTTTCTGGATCTGTTCGGCGGTCTGCAGTGTGTTGCTCATGGTGCGTTCTCCTGACAGGAATACGGCGGATGCAACGAGGAAGGAATTGCGCGTTGAGGTGTGTTCAAGACATGGCAAGGCCGTCGTTGCACGTGGGCGCAATCGGGCGGTGTGCGGTGTTGACGTAGTGCGTTGCGTTGATGGGTTGCAGCGACAGCAAGCGTGCTGTGGCGTGTCGCTGCAGCGTGTCGATCAGTCGATCAAGCGATATGCCGGCACGGTGAGGAAATCGGCCAGTTCATCGGCGCGGCTGAGTGTTTCCAGCAAGGTAATGGCGTCGTCGATGCGCGCAGCGCCAGGCAGTGCGTTGGTCGCGCCCAGGCGTGCAGGCAGCGCACGCAACGCGGACTGCAATAACTGCTGATCGATGACAGTGCCGTCGTCCAGGTGCGTCCGGTGATGCAACCACTGCCAGAGTTGTGCGCGGCTGATTTCGGCAGTCGCGGCGTCTTCCATCAGGTGATGGATCGGCACACAGCCATTGCCGTCCAGCCAGGCGGCCAGGTACCGCACGCAGACTTCGACATTGCCCTCGAAACCGGCGCGGGTAACGGTGCCCGGCGAAGGTGCAATCAGCATATCGCGCGTCACCTGCACATCGTTGCGCAACACATGCTGCTGATGGGCGGTGGGCATATGTTCGTCGAACAGGGCCATCGCCACCGGAATCAAGGCCGGATGCGCCACCCAGGTGCCATCGTGGCCAGCGGTCACTTCGCGCAACTTGTCGGCACGCACGCGCGCCATCGCCTGCTCGTTGGCCGCTTCGTCGTGATTGATCGGAATCTGCGCGGCCATGCCGCCCATCGCATGTGCACCACGCCGATGGCAGGTCTTGATCAGCAGCTCCGAATACGCCTTCAAGAACGGCTGGGTCATGGTGACCTGGCCGCGTTCGGGAAGAACGCGGTCGCGGTGCGCACGGAAGGTTTTCAGATACGAAAAGATGTAGTCCCAGCGCCCGCAATTGAGCCCCACGATACGGTCACGCAGCGCGTGCAGGATCTCGTCCATCTCGAACACCGCCGGCAGCGTTTCGATCAGCACGGTGACCTTGATCTGGCCATGCGGCAAACCGAGCATCGCCTCGATATGCGCCAGCGCGGTCTCCCACAGCGCGGCCTCTTCCATGCTCTGCAGCTTGGGCAGGTACAGATACGGGCCGCGGTCCCTGGCCAACAGCGCGCGTCCGTTGTGGAAGGCGAACAGCGCCGCGTCAAACAGCCCACCGGCCAGCGGCTGGCCATCGATGCGCACGTGCTTCTCATCCAGATGCCAACCGCGCGGGCGCACGATCAACACGGCGCGCTCGTCTTCGGGGCGCAGCGCGTAGTGCTTGCCGTTGGGCGCATCGAATGTCAGATCGCCGCGCACGGCGGCGGCCAGGGTGCGCTGACCGGCCAGCAGATTGCGCCAGGTCGGCGCGGTGGAATCCTCGAAGTCGGCCATGAACACCTTGGCGCCGGAGTTCAGCGCGTTGATGACCATCTTCGGATCGGTGGGGCCGGTGATCTCGACGCGACGGTCCTGCAGCGCCGACGGCAGCGCGGCCACGCGCCAGTCGCCCTCGCGGATGGCGCGGGTGTCGGGGCGGAAGTCCGGCAACTGGCCGGCATCGAAGTCGGCCTGACGGATTTGCCGCTGCGCCAGGCAGCGTTGGCGGCCGGGTTCGATCGCACGGTGCAGCGACACCAGTAAGGCCAGCGCTGCCGCCGGCAGCAGTTCTGCCTGGCCAGACACCTGGGTGGTCAGCGCCAGCCCGGGGGTGGCGTGTTCGTTGGAGCGGGGAGCCAAAGCGGTGGCAGACATGGTGGAAGTCCTAGTGCGTCCGGAACCCCACCGTGCGCCGACGGCAGTTATTTGACAAAACAGTTTTATCAATGCAGTAAATAAGCTGGACTTATATTTATCCGGATTTAACCGCAGCCATGGCGCCAACCCCTCGATTTTCCTACAAATCCGACCGTCTCAAGCCGCTGCGTGCGTTTTGCCAGACCGTCCGATTGGGCTCGGTCTCACGGGCAGCTGAGGCGCTGTACGTCAGCCAGCCGGCGGTGACCCTGCAGTTGCAGGCGCTGGAACGCGACCTCGGCGTCGCCTTGTTCGAGCGCTCCGGGCGGCGGCTGGCACCCAGCCGCGAGGGCCAGCTGCTGTACGACATGGCGCTGCCGCTGGTGGAAAGCCTGGACGGGTTGGAGGCGAGCTTCCGCGAGAAGATCCGCGGGCTGGATGCCGGTGAACTCACTATCGCCGCCAACAGTTCCACCATCCTGTACCTGCTGCCGCGCATCGTGGAAAACTTCCGCGCACGTCACCCGGAGGTGCGCCTGACCCTGCACAACGCGATCAGCGCCGATGGCACCGACCTGCTGCGCGAGGACGCGGTGGATCTGGCGATCGGCTCGATGCTGGACGTCCCGGCCGACCTCAACTACGCGCCGGTGTATCGTTTCGAGCAATTGCTGATCACCCCACCCGATCACCCACTGGCCAGCAAAGCCAGCGTCTCGCTGCAAGACCTGTCACCGTATCCGTTGATCCTGCCGCCGCGCCGGCAGGTGACCTATCGCCTGGTCGATCTCATCTTTCAGCAAGCGCGGGTGCCCTACACCGTGGCGCTGGAGGTGGGCGGCTGGGAAGTGATCAAGCAATACGTGGCGATGGGCATGGGTATCTCCATCGTCACCGCGATCTGCGTCACCGATGCCGACCGCGACAAGCTCGCCACGCGCTCACTCAAGGATTATTTCCCGACCCGCAGCTATGGCGTGGTGGTGCGCAAGGGCAAGTATCTGTCGCCACAGGCACGCGCGTTTATCGAACTGATCCAACCGGACCTGTTTACACCCCGTGGTTATGACGAGGGCGGGGATTCGGAGCGGTAAACGTGCGTGTGACCATTGAGCGAACGCTTGGAGACAAGCACGTTCAACACCTGCAAATTGCGGTTTTCTTTTCACTGCGGTTGCTCAGAAAATTGCAGATCCGCCCTTGGTCACCTTCTCCCGCATACGACAGAAGGACACGCTTGCGTGCAGGAATAAAGCGTTGCCTGCGCGCAGGATGCAAATCGCTTGCGCGGCGGTAACAGATCATCCGAATGCCTGCTTCCCTCTCCCTCCTAAGGAGAGAAGCGCCAGAAGGGAGCGCCTGCGACCGTCAAACACAGCTTCGAAGCGATCGACCGCAGCGGCAACACGCGTACCGGCGTTTCGCGCATCTTCTTCGGGCTGGCGCAGGCCGATAGCAGCGATGCACACCAGGAGATGCAGCAAAGAGTGCGCGCACAAGTTCACCGCGCATCGGCACAAGACCCATCTTGTTCCCAAGCTGTTCGTCCGCGTC
Organism: Xanthomonas sp. 3058; assembly: GCF_014199765.1. Classification (NCBI taxonomy): domain Bacteria; kingdom Pseudomonadati; phylum Pseudomonadota; class Gammaproteobacteria; order Lysobacterales; family Lysobacteraceae; genus Xanthomonas; species Xanthomonas sp. 3058. The sequence continues at coordinate 60,306 of NZ_JACHOF010000013.1, forward strand.
AAAATCCTCCATGACAAGCACGACTACACTGCGCAGCGTCATCATTCCCCGTCGCCCTCCCACGTCTCGGTCGTCCCTGCCATGGCTTCTTCCCGCCTTCCCCCTTATGCCGATTCGCCGCAATTTCGTGGCGGACGGTTTCGCAATGTGCAGCCGTTACCGACCGTCAGGCTGAGCCTGCGCGAGCGGATCGGCTTGCTATGGGCGTTCGCCTTCAACAAGCCCAGCGGCACGGTGCCATCCACGCCGTTGCCGGTGCAGCCGCTGACGCGCGCGCAGTTGCTCGCCGCACCGGACCGCAGCCTGTACCGGCTGGGCCATTCCACCGTGTTGATGAAGCTGGCCGGCGGGCTGTGGCTGACCGACCCGGTCTTCTCCAAGCGCGCCTCGCCGGTACCGTTTTTCGGGCCCAAGCGCTTTCATGCGCCGCCGATTGCGCTGGACGATCTGCCAGCGCTGGCCGGGGTGATCCTCTCGCACAACCATTACGACCATCTCGATCGCGCCACCATCCTGGCGGTGGCCGATCGCGTTGGCGTGTTTGTCGCACCGCTGGGTGTGGGCGACCTGCTGGTGCGCTGGGGCGTGGACCCGGCCAAGGTGCGGCAGCTCGATTGGTGGGACACGATCACGCTCGATGGCCTGCAGCTGACCGCCACCCCGTCGCAACATTTCTCCGGGCGCGGACTGTTCGACAGCGGGCAGACCCTGTGGTGTTCCTGGGTGATCCAGGACGGCGACCTGCGCCTGTTTTTCAGTGGCGACGGCGGGTATGGCCCGCACTTCAAGACCATCGGCGAGCAGCTCGGCCCGTTCGATGTAGCGCTGATCGAAAACGGCGCGTACGACCATAAATGGCCGCACGTGCACATGCAGCCGGAGCAGAGCCTGCAGGCGTTTCTGGATATCGGCGGCCAGACGCTGCTGCCGATCCACAACGGCACGTTCGATCTGGCGATGCATGCATGGCAGGAGCCACTGGACCGGATCGTGGCGCTGGCCGATAGCGCCGACATTGCACTGGTCACGCCACGCATGGGCGAGCGCGTTGATGTGAATGCACCCGGCAATCGCCTGCATTGGTGGCGGCAGGATGAAACCGCGATCGCTTCGGATGCACCGGTGGCAATGCGGTAAGCGTTGCATGGTGGGGCTGGCACGTACCTGTGGTGTGTGTGCCAGTGTCTCTCCGTCGGCAACGCGCACTGTCGATCGATGCAGGATCCTTGCGCTACCGCGCAGGGGCGCAACTGACTAACGCGTGGCAATGTTGCACGGTTTTGGAGTCGGCGCAGGACGCCATCGTGGGTGACGCGGCATCACGCATTTACCAGCACCTTCATGGGCTCAGTGGCTGTTGGATGTCTTTTCCGCTTGGTGCGGTTTGCCCAATGGCGTAGCGCGATCGCCTTGACGCGCATGCTGACGCGGAAGCCAACAGCGTCCATTACAGGCGCTGCCACTGCAGCCCTTCGCCATGCCGGTAATACACCGCAACCGCCTTGCCATAGACGGCCGAGGCATCGACCAATCCGAAGTAACGTCCATCCAGGCTGTTGCCACGGTGGTCGCCCAGCATCAGCAACTTGCCTGGCGGTACCGTCAGCCCTGCGATATTGGGACCGCCGCCATTGCCGAGATTCAATTGCGCCAGATGCGCACCGAAACGTTCGGCACTGCGACCTTCCCGTGCAAGCGGCACGTCGTTGATCTGCAGATGCCCGTCGGTCAAGTTGACCCGGTCGCCCGCCACTGCCACCACACGCTTGATCAAACGCGTGCCATCGCGCGGCGAATCGAACACCACCACCTCACCACGCTGCGGTCGATCGCCATCAACGACGATGCGGTTGCTCAGCGGCAGATGCCAGCCGTAGGCATGCATGTCCACCACCACACGGTCGCCCGGCTCCAAGGGTGGGCTGCATCGAGCCGCTCGGCACCTGGTAGTGGTTGGCGAACGAGGAACGCGCGGCCGTCATCAGCACCAGTAACACCAACAACGGCAGCAATTCCTTGCGTGACCAGTGTGCAGCGCGTTGCAGACGGGAGGCGGTGGGATTGGGTTGCTTCATGGGGCACCTGTTGGTCTGAATTGATGGCCGGCGATGGCCTATCGAAGATGCGCTTGCGCCCCGGGCGGGCGGAAGTGACGAAAGGCATGGCACGGCCCACGTTGCTGTTGTCTGGTTGTTACTTTGGTTGTTGCCTGGTTGTTGCCCTGGTTTTGGCATTGGCTGTTGTTGTGCTCTGGCTATCGCTTCCGAGGCCCCATACCGAACAGCAAAAGCAAGCAAGAGCACAGCGACAGCATGACTTGCTGAACCCCATACACAAAAAAAAACGGGATGGCGCATGGCCATCCCGTCTTGATTGCTAACTCCAATGGCTACACGTGCATGCGCCAACGACGCGCACGCATCGCTCCGTCACTCACTCCGTCAAACCACGATTCTCCAGCAGCGCCTTGACGCTGGGATCCTTGCCGCGGAAATCCCGGTACAACGTGGCCAAGTCCACCGTATTGCCACGCGAAAGGATCTTGGCGCGGAAGATATCGCCGTTCTTGCGGTTCAAGCCGCCGTTCTCCTTGAACCATTCGAACGCGTCGTCGTCGAGCACTTCCGACCAGAAATAGGCGTAATACCCGGCAGAATAGCCACCGCCCCAGATGTGGTCGAAATAACTGCTGCGATAGCGCGGCGGCACTTCGGCCAGGTCCACCTTGAAGCGCTTCAACGCGTCGGCTTCGAACTTGCTCACGTCCTGCAACGGCGCGTCGGCCGGCTGGGTATGCCAGGCCAGGTCGAGCAGCGCCGCCGACAGGTATTCGGTGGTGGCGTAACCGCTGTTGAAGGTCTTGGCCTTCTTGATCTTCTCGACCAGTTCGGCCGGCATCGGCGCACCGGTCTGGTAGTGCTTGGCGTAGTTGGCGAAGACCTTGGGGTCGGAGGCCCAGTGCTCGTTGAACTGCGAGGGGAACTCGACGAAATCGCGCGAGGTGCTGGTGCCAGCGATCGAGGGGTATTTCACCTTGGAGAACATGCCGTGCAGCGCGTGGCCGAACTCATGGAACAAGGTGGTGACGTCATCGAAACTCAGCAACGCCGGCTGGCCGGCGGCCGGCTTGGTGAAGTTGCAGACGTTGTAGACCACCGGCTTGGCACCGGTGAGGCCGTCCTGCTCGACGAATACGTCCATCCAGGCGCCGCCGGACTTGCTGTCGCGCTTGAAGTAGTCGGTATAGAACAGCGCCATCGAGGTGCCGTCCGCATCGAACACTTCATACACCTTCATGTCGGCGTGATAGGTGGGGATATCGGTGCGCTGCTTGAAAGTGATGCCGTACAGCTGCGTGGCCGCATAGAAAACGCCGTTCTGCAGCACGTTATCCAGTTCGAAATACGGCTTGATCTGGGATTCGTCCAGGTCGTACTTGGCCTTGCGCACCTGCTCGGCATAGAAGTCCCAATCGGAGGCGGCGAGTTTGAAACCACCCTTCTGCGCATCGATGACCTTCTGTATCTCGCCCACTTCGCGGCGCGCCTTGGCGGTGGCCGCCGGCACGGTATCGGTCAGCAGCTTGAGCGCGGCCGCCGGGGTCTTGGCCATCTGGTCGCCCAGGCTGTAGGCGGCGTAATTGTCGAAGCCGAGCAACTTGGCCTTTTGCGCACGCAGCTGGGCCAGGCGCTGGATGGTCTGGCGGGTGTCGTTGGCGTCGCCCTTTTCTGCACGCGTTTCCGAGGCCTTGAGCACGTCGGCGCGCAGCTGGCGGTCCTTCAGCGAGGCCAGCACCGGTTGCTGGGTGGTGTTCTGCAGCGCCAGCAGATACTTGCCATCGAGCTTGCGCGCCTTGGCCGCATCGGCGGCGGCGGCGATGTCGCCCTCGCTCAGGCCATCGAGTCTGGCCTTGTCGTCCACCACCACCGCACCAGCGGCCGAGGCGGCGACCAGACGGGTGTGGAACTGGGTAGAGAGCGTGGTCTCTTCGATGTTGAGCTTGCGCAGGCCGGCCTTGTCGGCATCGGACAGCTGCGCACCGGCGCGCACCAGTTCTTCGTAGTCGCGTTCGAGCACGCGCTTCTGCTCCGGCTCCAGGCTCAGCGTGTCGCGCTGGTCGTAGAGGGTTTTGACGCGTGCGAAGAGTTTCGGGTCGAGATTGATCTCGTCCTGGTGTGCGGCCAGCTTGGGCGCGATCTCTTCCTGGATCTTCTGGCGGGCATCGCTGGTATCGGCCTGCACCAACCCGAAGAAGATGCGCGACACGCGCGTGAGCGTTTCGCCGCTGCGCTCCATCGCGTCGATGGTGTTGTCGAAGCTGGCCGGCTCGGGGTTGTCGGCGATCTTGCGAATGTCGGCCAGGTGCAGGCGCATGCCTTCTTCGAAGGCCGGCAGGTAGTCGGCATCCTTGATCTTGTCGAACGGCGGCGCCTGGAACGGCAGCGTGCTGGCGGTCAGCAGCGGGTTCGGCGCGGCATCGGCGGCCGGGGCGGTGGCGGTCTTTTCGGGCACGGTGGTGGACTCCTTACCGGACGGCTCTTTTCCAGAACAAGCAGCCAGCGCCAGGGTGATGGCTGCGGCTAGAACGACGGTACGCGACATGGCGTGTGATTCCTGAGTGGGCGGGCGAAGCATCCGGCAACGCTAGCGGGTTTGGCGGCCGCTGGCATGTGCCGTTGGATTGGGTGCTGGGGCGGTGTTGGCGATGGGGAGGGTTGGTTGCGGCTGCTGCGCCCTCATCTGCCCTTCGGGCATCTTCTCCCGCACGCGGGAGTAAGGACGTGCTTGCGTGCGGGAGTGAGGAGTCGCCTGCGCGCAAGGCGACGTGCTTGCGCGAAGGACGACGGACTCACCCGGATTAGCTTGCCTTCTCCTCTGCTTGGAGAAGGTGCCCGACGGGCGGATGAGGGCGGCTCCGACCACACGCGAGGTCAGATCGCCCGTCAGAGCGTCTCGTCCTTGAAAATCGACACATGCGCAGTGCCGTCGGCGCCGATCCAGCCGCGATACATGCCTTCGGTGTTGAACGGGAACGCGATGTTGCCTTGCGCATCAAGCGCGATGGCCCCGCCGTCGCCGCCGGCCTTGGGGATTTCCTGGTCGATCACCGTCTCGGCCGCCTGCTGCAACGATTGGCCGGCGTATTTCATGCGCGCGCAGATGTCGTAGGCCGCCACCGCACGGATATAAAACTCGCCCCAGCCGGTGCCGGACACTGCGCACTGGCCGTTGGCATAAGTGCCGGCGCCGATGATCGGGGCATCGCCGACGCGGCCGTAGCGTTTGTTGGTCATGCCGCCGGTGGAGGTGCCCGCGGCGAGATGCCCATCGCGGTCCAGCGCCAACGCGCCGACGGTGCCGAAGTGCTTGGCGGTTTCCAGGTCGAGTGCGGCCTGCGCCTGGCGGTCGCCAGCTTCGGCCTTGAGCGCTTTCTGTAGCTGCTGCCAGCGCTTGTCGGTGCGGAAATAGCTCGGGTCGACCAAGGTGATGCCCTGCGCACGCGCGAACTGTTCGGCGCCGTCGCCGACCAGCATCACGTGCTTGGAGCGGTCCATGACGCTGCGCGCCAGCAGGATCGGGTTCTTGACCGTATGCACGCCGGCGATCGCACCGGCCTTGCCGCTGGCGCCATCCATGATGGCCGCATCCAGTTCGTTCTTGCCGTCATGGGTGAACACCGCACCGCGCCCGGCGTTGAACTGCGGGGCATCCTCCAGCACGGTGATGGTGGCGGCCACCGCATCCACCGCGCTGCCGCCGCGCGTCAACACCGCATGGCCGGCACGCAGCGCGCGTTGCATCGCTTCGCGTGCCTGCGCTTGTTCGTCAGGGGAGAGGCTGGATTTTTCCACGCCTGCGCCGCCGTGGATCACCAGCATCGGGGTGGCGGCCAGTGCCGGGCCGGCACATAGCAGCAAGGAAAGGCACAACGCACGGGCGGATGAAGTAATCATGGTGTTTCCTCAGACTTTCATGGCAGCAAATGGCGACATTCGCACTGCGGGAGGTGCCACTGGCAAGACAGTCTCGTCTTATGCACGCTTCCCTGATCTATCGAATACACCCTGGGTAAGGCAGCACTGCGACACGGTGTCGGCTTGAATGAAGCATTAGCTGCGTTACTCATAACCGCGCCCAGCCCATAGAAATAGAGCGAACGCCTGCCAAGGATTGCCTGGCTTGGGTCCAGGCAGCTCGCCGAAAGATGAGGTAGTCGCCCACGCGCATGCTGCCTCAAGAAAGTCGGCGATTGACTGATTCGCCCATTCCCCCTGAAACCCATCGAGAGTAACCGCAAGAGAATCTGCTGAACGACGATCAGCAGCTAGGAGCTCAGCAAAGCCCACGAACGATGCCTCATCCTGCACGGCTTCTAGAACTTCGAACAGTCTGTCTCCCATTGCGCGTTGAACCCTCGGCCTTTTGTCTGGGTAGATAGCGCCCTTGAGTCACGAAGGAAGAACTACCTCATGCAAGAGCCCTAACTTGCCCGCTGCTCTCGTGTCTGGTCCAGCATCTGTGGGCAAGGCACATCGGCACCCTGCACGCTATGGCACCTACAACGTATCGCGATGCTTGCCGCGCCACGGCCGGTACCAGGTGCGGATGGCAGCGATATCGGCGGCCATGTCGGTGCCGGTCCAGAACGGCTCGCCGATGCCCACGGTCTTGCTGGGGTAGTCGAAATACACCGGCAGGATCGGCACCTTGGCGTCGGAGGCGATCTTCCAGAAACCGGCCTTCCAGTGCTCCACGCGCTTGCGGGTGCCTTCGGGGGTGATCACGTACCACATCTGCTCGGAGTTGCGGATCAGCCGCACCGCCTGGCCGATGGTGCCCTGCGGCGAGCTGCGGTCCAGCGGGATGGCGCCGAGTTTGCGCAGCAGCGGGCCCAGCGGCCACCAGAACAGTTGCGCCTTGCCCAGCACGCGCACATCGAAGCCCAGCGCGAACTTGGCCGCAAAGCCGACAAAGCCGTCCCAGTTGGACGAATGCGGGGCGACGATCATCACCAGCTTGGGCTCGTCGGGTAGGCGCCCGAGCAGGCGCCAGCCGGTCAGGCGCAGTGCCGTGCGCCCCAGCCAGCGGCCGAAGCGGCCGTGTGCGCGAGGCATTCTGGGTGGAGAGGGCTGCAGCAGGATGTTGGCCTGTGTTACCGGTGGCAACGACGGGTCGGTGTGACTCACGCTTACTCCCAGTGGGACGCAGAGCGTCCACGCTTGATATGGCTGCGCTCACGCTTGGCATCCAGCCGCCGCAGCTTGGCACCATGACTCGGTTTGGTGGCGACCCGGCGCTTGGGCACCGACAGGCACGCACTGATGATCTCGACCAGCCGCTCGCGCGCATCGTCGCGGTTGCGGTCCTGGGTGCGGAAGCGCTGCGCGTCGATCACCAGCACGCCCTCGGCGGTCATGCGGCGATCGCGCCGCGACAGCAGACGCGCGCGCAGGGGTTCGGGGAGCGAGGGCGACCCGGCCACGTCGAAACGCAGTTCCACCGCAGTGGAGACCTTGTTGACGTTTTGCCCGCCCGCGCCGCTGGCGCGCACGAAGCGTTCGACGAGTTCGCTGGGCGGAATCGTCAGGCTGGGGGTGATCTGGATCGGGTCGCTGGCCATGTGCGCCGATTGTATCGGCACCGGCAGGGACGCGCGCGCGAACGCCGGCTTCCCGTATGCTGCGGCCGGTTCCCAGATTGCAGGATGCTCCGATGACACCCCTCCGTTCCGTTGCCGCCGCCCGCGCCTTCGCGCGCCGTCTGATCGTGCTGGCCGCGCTGGCGATTGCCTCGCCCGCCGCGTTTGCGCAGGCGCCCAGCGATGCCGACATCAACCGTCTGCTGGCCGCTTCACGTGCACAGACCATGCTGGACACCATGCTGCCGCAGATCGAAGCGATGCAGCAGCAGCAGTTCGCCCAGCTCACCGCGCAGCGCCAGCTCGATCCCAGCCAGCAGGCGCAGCTGCAACGCATCCAGGAGCGTACCCGCCAGACCGTACGCAAGGCGCTGTCGTGGTCGGAGTTGCGGCCGATGTATGTGGACATCTACAAGCGCTCCTTCTCGCGCGAGGACGTGCTGGCGATGGCCGAGTTCTACGAGAGCTCGGCCGGCCAGAGCCTGCTGGACAAGACCCCGGCACTGACCCAGAACCTGATGGGCGCGATCCAGCAGAAGATGCTGCCGCTGTTTGCCGATCTGCAGAAGGATCTGGAAAAGATCGTCAATGAGCCTGCTGCGGGGCAGAAGCCCTGAGCGGCGGGGATTGGAGAATCGAGATTGGGGATCGGGAACCGCGTGATCGCTGCGATGGGTGCGGGTGCGGGGTTGGATTGCGTTGTTGGTGACGGCGGTGCGTTACCTTTCCGGTGACGGAAGAGAACAGTGCATCCTTCTCCCGCCGGGAGAGCGCCTGTTACAAGCATGCCCCCATCCGCCCTTCGGGCACCTTCCCCCGCAGGCGAGGGAAGGAAGCAGATCGGAAGGCGAGCAGGGAAGGAAGCAACTCGGAAGGCAAGCAGGGAAGGCGGCAACGCGGGGACGGCGAGCATTGAGCGTGGCGCTTGAGCCCCTCTCCCGCCTGCGGGAGAGGGGTTGGGGTGAGGGAACGCCTGCGTAGATTTCTTGCAGGCCGAGTGGACGTCTCGATCTCTGAACCAGGCGCGCCGCATCACGCCGTCTGCATGACTCCCAACCCCGCCATCTCCCACCCGAACAACGCACAGGCCTTGGCGAACTCCACATCCAGCGGCGCAGTGACGCTGATGCGCCTGCCATCGGCCGGATGCGGGAACCCCAGGCGTTCGGCGTGCAGCAGCATGCGGTGAATACCGAGCATGCGGAAGCTGCGGTTGTGGCGGCCGTCGCCATGGCTGGTGTCGCCGATCATGTGATGCGACAGATGCTTCATATGCCGGCGAATCTGCCGGAAGCGCCCGGTCTGCGGCTGGCAACGCAGCAACGCATAGCGCGAGGTGGCAAAGCCGGTGGACGGGATCTCCAGCTCGCCGGTGGCCAGGCGCTGAAAATGCGTCACCGCCGGCTTCTTGACCGGCTTGCCGGGCCCGCCGTCCAGATCGTGGTCGACGATGAAGCGCTCCTCGGCCGGCCAGCCGCGACAGACCGTCAGATAGTCCTTCTCCAATTCGCCGGCCATCAAGGCCTTGCCCAGCGCGCTGGCGGCGTCGCGATCGAAGGCCAGCAGCAGGCAACCGCTGGTGGCGCGGTCGAGCCGGTGGACCAGGAAGATCGGCCGACCCAGCTGCTCGCGCAGGCGGTCGGCCAGAAAGTCGTCCTCTCCCCGCGCCAGCTTGCTGTCGTGGACCATCAGGCCCGCGGGTTTGTCGACGACGGCCAGGGCATCGTCCTGGTAGAGAATCTGCAGATGCTTGGGGGATGTGCTCACCGGCGAATTATCCGCGTCGCCGACAGCGTATGCCACCGCGGCGCTGTGCCGACCAGCCCCGTTGAACGGACCGACAAGCCGTGGCCGAGCCTGCGGATCGCTCACCACAAGCGCTCTCAGTACGGCGTGCCGTCCTTGTGCCGGTACGCCCACTGCCCGTCTTCGGCGGTGACCAGCATCAGATCGTCGTCCGGGTAGGTGATGCAATCGCCGGCGCTGCGGTCGCCCACTTCCAGATACGTCACCGCCGCCTGACTACGGTTGATCAGGCAATGCGCATCGCCGTCTCCGGCGCGGAAACCGGCGCACATGCCCGGCTGCAGCAGTTGCTCGCCTGCGTTGGTCATCAGGCTCGGCGTGCCGCTGACGATGTAGACGAATTCATCCTGCAGCGAATGCCCGTGCCGCAACGCCGAGCGTGCACCCGGCGCAAGCGTGGTCAGGTTGACGCCGACGTTGCGCAGCCCGAACACGGCACCCAGTGTGCGTTTCTAGCGACCATCCATCTGCGCGGCGAACACCGGCGGATAACTGGAATTCTGCGTGCGCGGCGGCACATCGAGCGCGGCAATCGGCGCAGCGGGTGGGGTTGCGTCGAATGCATCGGTTGCGTCATCGGGCATGGCAGTCCCCTACCGCCGTAGCCAGGCGATCAGCAACGCCACCGAACCGGCCGCGCCGCTGATCCAGCTCCAAACCGGCACCGTGCCCAGATACCAGCCATTCGGATGCAGGCCGTACAGCACCGCAGCGACCACCAGCAGGCCGCTACCGGTGATGGCGGTGACCACGCGCGTCTGCAGCTTGCGCAGGCTCACATCCAGCGCGCGCAACTCGGCCGAGCGGATATCGAGTTGATGGCGGCCTTCCACCTGTTGCTTCAACCAGCTGTGCACCAGCCGCGGCATGTCCGGCGCGTGGGTCATGATCTCCGGCAGCCGCTTGCGCAACTCGCCGAGCACGCGGCGCGGGCTGTAACGCTCGCGCAGGATGCGTTCGAGCACCGGTCGCGCCACCGCCCAGATATCCAGCTTGGGGTCGAGCTGGCGGCCCACGCCTTCGATGTTGAGCAAGGTCTTCTGCAACAGGATCAATTGCGGCTGCAAGGTCAGCTCGTAGCGCTGCGCCACGCGGAACAACTTGATCAGCACCTGCGCCAGCGAAATTTCCGACAGCGGCCGGGTGAAGTACGGCTCGCACACCGAGCGCGCGGCGGCTTCCAGTTCGTCGATGCGCACGTTGGACGGCATCCAGCCCGCCTCCACGTGCAGCTCGGCCATGCGGCGGTAATCCTTGTGGAAGATCGCCATGAAGTTCTCGGCCAGGTAGTACTGATCCTCCTGCGAGAGCTGGCCCATGATGCCGAAATCCAGCGCGATGAAGCGCGGATTGAGGCGGCGCTCCGGGTCCGAGTCGACCCAGATGTTGCCGGCGTGCGCGTCGGCATGAAAGAAATTGTCGCGGAACACCTGCGTGTAGAACACGCGCACGCCCTTGGCCGCCAGCGCCTTGCGGTCGATGCCGGCGGCATCGAGCTTGGCGATGTCGTCGGAGGGAATGCCGTACACGCGCTCCAGCGTGAGCGCGCGCTCGGCGGTGTGCGACCAGATCACTTCCGGCACGTACAGATCGTCCGAGCCTTCCCAGAACCGGCGCAGCACGCTGGCATTGGCGCCTTCGCGCTGCAGATCGAGTTCGGCCGACAGCGTGCCTTCGATCTCGGCCACCACTTCGCGCGGGCGGATCTTGTCCGCACGCGGGTGGGTGCGCTCGACCAGGGTGGCCAGCGAATGCAGCAACGCGATGTCGGCATCGATCTGGCGCTCGATGTCCGGGCGCAGCACCTTGACCACCACTTCGCGGCGCACGCCGTTGGCGTCCGGCGGCAACGTGGCCGCATGCACCTGCGCGATCGAGGCCGAGGCCAGCGGCACGGTGTCGAACGCGGCGAACGCCACGCTCACCGGCAGGCCGAGCGCACGCTCCACGATCAGCCGCGCGGCCTCACCGTCGAACGGTTTGACCCGGTCCTGCAGCAAGGTGAGTTCTTCGGCCACGTCGGCGGGGATCAGATCGCGCCGGGTCGACAGGATCTGGCCGAACTTGACGAAGATCGGCCCCAGCTCCTGCAACGCCAGACGCAGCCGCGCACCGCGCGATTGCGCGGCGATCTCGGCGCTGGCACGCGGCACGAACGGCTTGGCCACCCGCAGCCAGCGCTCGGCCGCGCTGCCTTGCAGCAGATCGTCCAACCGATAGCGCAGGATCACCCGCCCGATGCGGCTGGCGCGCAGCAGCGCCTTCATGGCGTGCCTCCGGTGGTGCGCAGGCGGCTCACGCGCGCAGCCATCCGTTCCACGTCGTCGCGCAGCTCGTCCACATCGTCGTGGAAGGCCTCGAGTTCGGCGCGCGGCACCACATCGCGCGATTCTTCGGTGACGAATTCGGCCGCGCTGTGCGCCAGATCCACCGCGCTGCGGCGCGCCTGCTGCAGCGCTGCACGCACCGCATTGGCAAGTTGCACGCCCAGGATCTCGCCGAACACCGCCACGAACGGCAATTGCCAATCCGGATCGAAGCGGCCGGCCAGTTGCTGCAGCTGGCGCGCCAGCTCGGCGTCGCCGGAAACCTTGAGCCGGCCGGCGGGTGCGCCGCTGCGGCGGGCGTTGGCCAGAAACGGCAGCTGGCCGAGCAAACCGGCCAGGCTGCTGCGCACGGCCAGATCCGGCTCCTGGGCCTGGTCCACCGGGCCAACCAGCAGCCGGCGCTCGTGCACGCGAATCTGCAGGGCCAGCGCCGGGGCTTCCAGGGTCAGCGCGATGCGTTGCCCCTCCAGTGGCAGCAGGGCGTCGCGGGTATCCGGGTCCAGCGCCAGCGCGCGGTTGAGCGCAGCTTGCAAAGCCTGGCCGGCGAGCGGCTTGAGTGAGTTGAACAGTGATCCGGGCATATGCACATTCTACCGTCCCTGCATGCCGCTACTGACTGAGCACGAAAGCGCGGGTGCATGTCCGGAGGCCGGCGCGGCGATCCTGGTCATGGCACGGACGCCGTGGCCGCAGGGCGGATCGACGCGCCCGCTTGCTGGATAGCCTGCAGGCCAACGGCGGTGCAGCAGTTACCGACCCGTTGCACCTCCTCCCCGCCGGGCGCTCACTGCGCGCGACACCGCAGGTGCCATGCGAGCACTGCAACCTCCAACCTCAAGCGCGGCGGGCGCGCAGGACCGCGAGCTGCGCGCGCTGTGCGGCGGGTCATCGCCCCTGGGTTGCAGGCTTTCGTCGACCTGCGCGCCACGGCATGCTGACGACCTCATCACACAGGTGGCAGGAGCAGGCAATGCGCAAGATCCGGGTCGGTCTCATCTTCGGCGGCAAGTCGGCCGAACACGAGGTCTCGCTGCAATCGGCACGCAACATCCTGGAGGCGCTCGATCCGCAGCGTTTCGAGCCGGTGCTGATCGGTATCGACAAGCACGGCCAGTGGCACGTCAACGACCCCGACAGCTTCCTGCTGCATGCCGACGATCCGGCGCGGATCGCGCTGCATCGCAGCGGGCGTGGCGTGGTCCTGCTGCCGGGCGCCCACCAGCAACAACTGCGGCCGACACAGCCGGACCAGGCGCTGGCGCAGATCGATGTGGTGTTTCCGATCGTGCACGGAACCCTGGGCGAAGACGGCTCGTTGCAAGGGCTGCTGCGCCTGGCCAATCTGCCGTTCGTCGGCTCCGGCGTGCTCGGCTCGGCAGTGGCGATGGACAAGGACCTGACCAAACGCGTGCTGCGCGATGCCGGCCTTGCGGTGGCGCCGTTCGCCTGCTTCAACCGCCACACCGCCGTACACGCCGATGTCGATGCGTTGATCGCGCAGTTCGGTTTGCCGCTGTTCGTCAAACCGGCCAACCAGGGTTCGTCGGTTGGCGTCAGCCAGGTGCGCAGCGCGGAGGCGTTTGCCGGCGCGCTGGCATTGGCGCTGGCATACGACCACAAGGTGCTGGTGGAGGCGGCGATTGCCGGACGCGAGATCGAATGTGCGGTCCTGGGCAATGCGACGCCGCAGGCCAGCGTCTGCGGCGAGGTGGTGGTGCACGATGCGTTTTATTCCTATGAAACCAAATACATCCGCGAACACGGCGCCGATCTGGTGATACCGGCCGACATCGATACGCAGACGCAGCAGCGCATCCAGCAAATCGCGGTGCAGGCCTACCAGGCGCTTGAGTGCGCCGGCATGGCGCGTGTGGATGTGTTTCTGTGCGCCGATGGCCGCATCGTCATCAACGAGGTCAACACCTTGCCGGGTTTCACCCGGATCAGCATGTATCCCAAACTGTGGCAGGCAAGCGGGCTGGACTATCGGGATTTGATCACGCAGTTGATCGAGCTGGCATTGCAGCGGCACGCCGACGATCAACTGCTGCGCAGCGCAGTGGACACGCCTGCGTGAGTCCGCCGCAGATCCGCGCGGTACAGCCGCATGATCATGCCGCATTGCTTGCACCCAACAATGCGTACGCCACCGCGTTGTCGTTGCTGGATGCCGATGGATTGGCCACGTTGCTCCAGCTGGCATGGTACGCACGCGTTGTCACGCCGGCGGACGGTCTGTTGATCGCGCTGGATCACACTGCCGATTACGCCAAACCGAACTTCGCATGGATGGCACAGCGCTTTGCGCGCTTCGTGTATGTCGATCGCATTGTGGTCGCCGCACACGCACAGGGGCGCAATCTTGCAACGCAGCTCTACGACGAACTCATCCGCAGCGCGCGTGCAGCGGCGCAGCCGCGGCTGGTGTGCGAGGTCAATCTGATTCCAGCCAATCCAGCCTCGCTGGCACTGCACCCTCAGCTGGGATTTGTACCGAGCGGCGATGCCCTGCTGACCAACGGCAAGCACGTGCACTACCTGGAGAAACTGCTGTGAAATCCACACGCAATTGTGGAACACGCCAAGACGCACATGGCCCGCCTCCTTTCGGAAGCGGGCCATGTGGGCGTCAACCAGCAGCGCCGCTGCGATGACTCATCGCAATCAGGCGTTATACCTTGCCGCGGCGGAACATCGAGATCACTGCCAGGATCAGGAACACCACGAACAGGATCCAGGCAATGTTGGTTGCTGCACCGGCAATACCACTGAAGCCCAGCACGGCAGCGATGATGGCGATGACGAAGAAGATGATGGCGTAATGCAGCATGGCAAGGATTCCAGAAGTTGTCGTGCCGAATCGGCGCAGACGTATCCTGAAGAAGTGGCGGTCTTTACCGGGTGATGGCAATGTCGTTGGAAGATGAGGATCGCAGCCGTTGCAGGCCTTCTTCGATGCTGATGTGCGGCACATAGCCGAAGTCACGACGTGCCGGTTCCATGCTGTACCAATGTGGCGTGCATAGCTGTTCGACCAGAAAACGCGTCAACGGCACTTCGCCAGGCAGACGCAACAGTGGCCACATGGTCTCGCACACCGCACCGATCCTGTATGCGGTCTTGAACGACAGCGAACGCGTCACGGCCGGTGCATCCACCGCCGCCAGCAGGCGGTTGAGCAACTCGCGCATCGGCAAGGGCTCGCCATTGGAGATGAAGTAGGCCTTGCCCGCACACGCAGCGTCCCGCGCGAGATGCGCGAACGCATCGAAATGCGCCAGCGCGGCGTTGTCGATGTAGGTGCTGTCCACCAGGTTGCTGCCATCGCCGACCATGCGCAGCCGCCCGGCGCGCGCGCGCGCGGCAAGACGCGGCAACAGGTGATTGTCGCCCGGCCCCCAGATCAGACGCGGACGCAAGGCCACCGTCGCCAGTTGCGCATCGTTGGCCGCCAGCACCGCGCGCTCGGCGATCGCCTTGGTCGCCGCATACGCCGCGCGCAGATCGTCGCCATACGGCACTTCATCGGCGCCCAAACCTTCGACCGGGTTGGTGGCGCGATGGGTCACGCTGGGCGTGGAGGTATAGATCAGGCGCGACACACCGTTGGCCCGGCATGCATCGAGCACGTTCTGCGTGCCCACCACATTGGCCTGGTGATAGCTGTCGTAGCTGCCCCATGCACCGGCCTTGGCAGCGTTGTGGAAGACCGCATCGATACCGGCGAAGGCATGCCGCACCGCTTGCGGGTCGGCCAGGTCGCCACGGATCTGGCCGACCCCCAACGTCTGCAGGACCGGGTAATCGCCGCGCTGGAAACTCACTACCTCGTGCCCGCGCGCGCGCAAACCGCGGCACAACGCCTGGCCGAGAAAGCCACCACCACCGGTCACCAGCACCTTCATTGCATCGCATCCATCGTTTCTGCAGGTCGCACACAATAGCCGGACCGGACCGTCATCGCGATGCGGCGCACCCGGGCGCGCACCTTTGGCATACGCAACCCATTGATCGCAAAGACCTTCATAAATCTTCATCGAGACATCAGGCAGTTCATTCGCCTTGCTGGCGTCATGGCCACACGTTCGATCGTTGGAGTCGCCATGAACCGTCTGCCACTGCTGTTGTCCTTCCTGTTCGCCGTCTCTGCGCTGCATGCTGCGCCGCCCGCTGCCGCGCCAACAACCGCCAACACAACAGCCACCACGCCAGCACCTGCCGCTCCAAAGGCCCCTACGCCACCTGCGCTGGATGACGGCTGGCCAGTCGCCAGCGCTGCCGCCACTGGCTGGAATCCCGCCGTGCTCGCGCAGATGGAACAGGCGCTGGCCACCGATCTGGCACCAGCTACCACCAGCGTACTGATCGTGCACAACGGCGTGCTGGTCTACGAACACTACCTTGGCGATGCCGATCGCCAGACCTTGCACGACACCCGCTCGCTGACGAAAAGCGTCACCGGGCTGCTGGTGGGTGCGGTGATCGAGCGCAACCTGATCCCAAGCACGCAAGCCAAGGTCTACGACTACTTCAGCGACCGCCAGTGGCAACATCCCGATCCAGGCAAGCGCGACATCAGCATCGAAGATCTGCTGACGATGAGCTCGCAGCTGGAATGCAACGACGACAACGCCTTCTCTGCCGGCAACGAGGAGCGCATGTACGTGAGTGCGGACTGGACCCAGTTCGCCCTGGATCTGCCGATCCGTGGCTATGCGCCATGGATGCAGCGGCCCGCGCAAAGTCCGCACGGTCGCGCGTTTTCGTACTGCACCGCAGGCTCCTTCCTGCTCGGTGCGGTGCTGGAGAAAGCCACCGGACAGCGATTGCAGGCATTCGCAGCCCAGGTCCTCGAAAAGCCGCTCGGTATCGAACACGCGCAGTGGAACGTGTCGTCCGAGGGAGTCGGCATGGGCGGCGGCGGCACGCGTTATCGCAGCCGCGATCTGGCCAAACTCGGCCAATTGCTGCTCGCACAGGGCCGTTGGCAGGGGCGCCAGGTGATTGGCGCAGACTGGATCCGCGCAATGACCAGCGTGCATGCGCAGGCACGCGAGGATGCCGATTATGGCTACCAGATCTGGCACTTCCTGTTTCCGGTGCGCGGCGTACAACGCGACACCTGGGCGATGTCCGGCAATGGCGGTAACTACGTATTCGTCGTGCCCGAGGAGCAGTTGGTGGTCGTGCTCACGCGCAGCGCCTACAACACCCGGCAGATGCACCAGCAATCGCATCGGTTGCTGAGCGACTATGTGCTCAAGGCGCTGCCCGAGAGCAACTAATCGTCTCAGCCCCGCTCGGACGTCGCATCTGCCGGCAGCAGATTGCGAGCACGCAGCTGCGCACGCTGGGCAGCAAGCTCCGCATCGATCCGTGCCAGCAACGCTGCAAACTCCGGCAGGCTTCGCAGGGGTTTGAGTAGCGGCGAATGACGTAAATAGCCGGCATTGCGATAGCCCGCCGTTTCGGCGCGTTGCAGCGCGCGCATTGCCGCCTCGGGTGCATCCGCACACAGCAGCAGCACTGCCGCATCGATCGCATCGAACGGGTCGCCGCCACGTTCCACGCTGACCAGCAACTCCTGTGCGTGCGCATGCAGCGTTGCGGTCATCGGTACCGGCTGCGCGTGCAATGCCCACGCAACCGTCTGCGCGAAACTGCCTTGCGGACGCAACTGCAGTGCATGCAGCGCCGCGCTGTGTGCAAGCGAGGTGTCGCCACGCATCCACGCAAGCTCGGCCTGCAATACCCACAGCCCTGCATAGGCAGTGCCGCGACCCAGCGCTTCGTTCAGCGCGGTCTGCGCCTCTGCCGCACGGCCGTGTTCAAACAAGAAGGTGGGCCAGGCCAGATTGGAAAACGCATTGTCCGGATACAGCTGAAAATTGTTCCGATAGCGCGCTTCGGCCGCACTGGCATAGCCGAGCAAGCTCAAATTGCTGGCGATCTGGATCGGCAGAAAGCGTACGCGCGTGGGATCACGCACCGCCAGGTTGGCCGACAACGCCTGCACCAGCTTTCCTTGTCGCTCGTACAGATAAGCGGCCGAGCCGCGCACCGCGTCGGCGTTGGGATCCAACTGCAATGCGCGCTCGTAGGCGGTCAGCGCATCGGCATTGCGGCCCTGACAATCCAGCGCATAAGCGCGCGCGGCATGCGCTGCGGCAAGGCGCGGTTGCGCAGCCACCACGCCATCGGCCAGTTGCAAGGCCTGCAGTGCGAATCCGGTATCGGCGTCGTATTGGCACACGCGCGCACTGTAGGCGCGACTCAGACCGAGCTGTGCCTGCCGATCGTCCGGTGCATCCTGCAAGCGCTGCCGATATAAGCCGATGGCGCGTTCGTTGTCGTCGCGCTGGCCGATGCCGGCGTAGTAATCGGCGCGTTGCAACACGGCCGCTTGTGCTGGTGGCGCCTCACGCGACTGCAGCCACCAGATTGTGCCAACACCAACGCAGGCCAGCAGCGCGCAAGCGGCAAGGATCCAGCCTGCATGACGGCGTACGGCACCTGCGGGCGGCGCTTGCTCCTGCTGCACCGGCACGCACAGTTGATAGCCCTGTCCGCGCACCGAGCGCACATAGCGCGGCTGCCGCGAGTCATCGCCCAAGGCCTGCCGCAACAAGCGCACGCGCTGGGTGACGGTTTCCTCGTTGACCAGCGCCGGCGCCCATACGTTCTGGATCAACTCGTCGAAATCGACCACCCGCTGCCCCTGCTGCAGCAAATAGTGCAGCAGGTGGAAACTCAGCCCGCCAACCCCCAGCACGACGCCGTCGCGCTCCACGCGCTGACGCGCCACATCGATGCGCAGGTCATCCAGTCGATAACGCGCGCGCATTCTGGGGCTCGGCGCTACTGCTGCGCCGCCCAGACCGCCAGCGTTTCGCGGCCGATCTTGGCGTTGTGGCGGATGTCCACCGGAAACCCGGAATGGCGCAGGAAACGCGCGATGCCTGCGGTGTGCGAATGCGCTGCACCCAGCGCACGCAATGCAGCTTCCACGTCCGCAAACGCCGATGCCGCAACGCCTGGCTGCAGTTCCACGCACAGCACCGGTTGCTGCTGTCCAGGCGCGCCGATACCGACCAACGCGGTGCGCCGCACCTGCGGATGCACGTTGAAGACCGGCTCCACCTGTTCGGTATAGAGCGGCCCGGTGGCCGTTTCCACGCGGTGGGTCTTGCGCCCGCAGAACCACAAGCGTCCTTCGGTATCGAAGTAGCCCACATCGCCCATGCGATGCACGATGCGGTCGCTGCCGTCCACGTTGCGCTCGCGGATCTTGGCAATCCGCGTGGCCGCATCACGGTTGAAGTAGGTATCGGTGGTGGTGGGGCCGGCGACGGTGATCTCGCCAACCTCGCCCACCGCCAGCACGCGCACGCCGCTCCAGTCGGGAATGGCCGCATCGTCGATGGCGATGATGCGCACTTCATTGGGCGCTACCACGTGGCCCACACAGGTGCCGGCGCCGGCCTCGGTGGCGGCGCGGGTGGCGTCCAGCGTGCGGCCTTCGATCGCGGCCACCGGCAGACATTCGGTGGCGCCGTACGGCGTCCAGAATTGCGCATCTGCCGGCAGCAACGCGCGGATCCTGGCCACCACATCCGGCGGTACCGGCGCACCGGCCGAGGTGGCCAGGCGCACGTTGGGCAAAGGCTGGCCATAGTCCGCCAGCACGCGCATCAACGCCGGCGAGCCGAACAACTGGGTCACTCCGAAACGGTCGATCGCATCGTGCAACTTGCGCGGATCGGCAGTGGCCGGGCGGGTCGGATCCATATCCGGAATCACCGAGGTCAGCCCCAATGCCGGATCGAACAAGGCAAACGGCGGGAACGTCGGCAAGTCCACGCCACCGGGCTGCATGCCGAACGCATTGCGCAGCAACTCGATCTGGCCGACGAAGTGCCGGTGCCGGTACACCACGCCCTTGGGCACGCCGGTCGAGCCGCTGGTGAACAAAATGGCCGCCACATCGTCCGGCCCGGTGTCGGCCAGCTGACTGCCGGCGCCGGCGCCATCGCGCTCCACGCGCGCCAATGTCACTCCGCCCCAGCCGTAACGGCCACCGACGCTGACGATCTGTTTGGCCGAGCGCGCCCAACGCAACAGACGGCGCGCCAGCTGCGCAAGCGGAATGCCGATAAACGCCTGCGGCTGCGCTTCGTCCAGGCATTGCTTGAGCGCGCGCTTGTCGATGCCCGGATCCACCAGCACCGGCACCGCACCGGCCTTGAACAACGCGAACATCAGCAGAAAGAATTCCGGCGACGGCCGCACCATCACCACCGCGCGCACGCCGCGTCCGATGCCGTGCAGCGCCAGGCCAGCGGCGATCGCATCGCTGCGCGCGTCCAGTTCGGCATAGCTCAAGGTCACGTCGTAGGCAGCAAAGCCATTGGCGGCACGGCGGCCCGGACAACGGATGGCAATCTGCGCGGGGCGCTCGCGCGCCAGGGTCGGCAGGGTGGCGGCAATATTGCATAAAGGCGTCGTCATCGCCGCATTATCACTCATGCGCCGGCCGCACTGTCCGCTTGCGGCACGCTCAACCTCACCCGCGCGATGGCGGGCCTGTTCGTCGCACATCGGCTGTCGTCCTGATCGCGCTTCATCGGGCGACCAGGCCGCTCCGCGGGGGGGCACGCACGCAGCAATCCCATTGTGCAAGTCGCAACGCTGCGCGCCCTCGCCGACCTTGCGCAGATGAACCGCTAACCCGCACGCACCTTCGCCACTTGTATCGCGCCGTGGTTCGGTCAGAATGCCGCGCTCTCCACGTTGTTTTGCCGCGCAAGGCCCGGCACCCATGGCACATCCCTGCCTTACCTGCGGCGCTTGCTGCGCCTACTTCCGCGTCAGTTTCCACTGGAGCGAAGCCGACCCCGGGTTGGGCGGCAGGGTGCCGATCGAGCTGACCGATTCCTTGCGCACGCACGAGCGGGTGATGCGCGGCACCTCACAAACGCAACCGCGCTGCATCGCGCTGGATGCGGACATCGGCCGCTACAGCCGCTGCAGCATCCACGACCGCCGCCCTTCTTCCTGCGCCGCGGTACCGGCCTCGCTGGAATTCGGCCAGCGCAGCGCGCAATGCGACAAGTCGCGGCTGGCGCATGGTTTGCATGCGCTCAGTGAGGCCGATTGGGTCGGCGTGGACGACGCACAGCGCAATCCGCTGCCACTGCTGTAACGGCCTCGCCGCAGCGAGTGCGTGCACTTTTGTTGACAGCAGCCGACACAGCACGTGACGCGGCCGATGCTCGGCATCGGCCGCGTCACTGATGCAATCCAGTTCCTGCGCACGCTCGCGCCTATCTGCCGAGCGCGCGGTGTGCTGGTAAACGGGTTACAGCGGATTGCGCTCCAGGAATGCGCGAATCGCCGGCACCAGCACCTCGTGCTTGTCTTCCAGCACGTAATGGTTGGCATCGTCGAACGCAGTCACCTCGGCAGTCGGCAATGCCTTGCGAAAGCCGGCCAGGAAGTGTTTGTCGAAACAGATATCGCGCAGCCCCCAGGCGATGAACGCCGGGCGATCGGCAAACGACGGCAATGCCTGCGCCGAGCGCTCCAGCAACGACCAACCCTTGTCGGCCGGCGACAACGGAATATCCTGCATGAAGCGAATGGTGGAGATGCGGTTGCGCCAATTGTTGTACGGCGCAACATACGCGCGACGCACGGCGGCCGGCATTCGCCGCGATACGCCAAACCACGAAGCGCCGGACGAAAACGCATTGAACGTGCGGATAAACCACTCGCCCGGCCGCCAATGCCGGCCCATCGCAATCTGCCACGGCATCGGTTTCTCCGGCGGCAACGGGAATGCGGCTGTGTTGGTGATCACCAGCCGCTTGACCTGCGCGTGATGCGATAACGCCCAGCAGAATCCGATCAAGCCGCCCCAATCGTGCACCGCCAGCGTAATCGGGCCGGTGATGTCCAGATGCCGCAACAACGTGTCCAGATCGTCCACGCGCGACTGCAGCGTGTACTCGTAACGCGGCTGCGCGTCGGGCGCATCGTCCGGCTTGTCCGACAGCCCCATGCCGATATGGTCGGGCACGATGCAGCGATAGCGATCCGACAGCCCGCTCACCAGGTTCCGCCACAGATAGCTCCACGACGGATTGCCGTGCAGCATCACGACCACTTCGCCATCGCGCGGACCTTCGTCCAGATACGACATCGCAATACCGGGTCGCACCTCAAGGCGCTTGGGAGTGAAGGGATAGCCTGGGTAGTTCATGGATCTCTCTATTCGCTAAAGCCTGGACTGGGTATGTCTGGCAATTCGCCAGCTACATCACCGCGACGGAATCGAAAATACGCTGGATTTATCTGCATCGTCGACAGCGGACGTGCGCAAACCGATCGCTCACAGCGGCTGCGCTCCTTCGCTGAGGATGTCGAGATAAGCCTGATAGGCAAAGACGCGATGCCGCTGCTGGCCAGTGAGTTCGTTGACGATTTCCAGCTCCTGCAGGGTGCGCACCGCGGCACGGATGGTGGGCGCACTAAGTGACAGGGTAGGAGCCACTTGCGGCACCGCCAGCACCACGCGCCGCGCGAACTGCTCAAACACTAGGCCGACGTTACCTGCTCGCTGGCCCAAAGCTGCAATGCGAGCACGGTCACGTGCCAACAGTGCCAACAGACGCTGCGCCGTGTCGACGGCTTGTTGCGCGGTCTCCGCCACGCCATCCAGAAAGAAACCAAGCCATCCTTCCCAATCACCGTTGAGTCGCACCGCATTGAGGCGATCGTAGTAATCGGCACGACGGCGCTTGAAATACAGGCTCAAATACAGGCTAGGCTCTCGCAGCACGCCTTCGCTGCACAGAATCAGGGTAATCAGCAGCCGTCCCAATCGGCCATTGCCATCGCTGAAGGGATGGATTGTTTCGAACTGCACGTGGGCAAGCGCCGCCTTCACCAACGGCGGCACCGGGCCCTGCGGCGCATGCAGAAACTGTTCGAGTGCCGACAGCGCGTCGGGCAATGCATCTGGCGGTGGCGGAACAAAGTGTGCAAGTGCGGGCAAGGCCCCGCCGACCCACACCTGACTACGGCGGAATTCACCTGGCTGCTTGCCGGCACCACGGCCACCCTGCAGCAGCAACGCATGCATTTCGCGGATCAAACGCAGCGACAGCGGGAAATCGTCTTCGCGCAGGCGCCGCAAGCCATGGTTGAGGGCCGCGACATAGTTGGACACTTCTTCGACATCGTCGATAGGCACGCCCGGCGCGGCATCCATTTCAAACAGCAGCAGATCCGAAAGCGATGACTGGGTTCCTTCGATCTGGGACGACAGCAAGGCTTCCTTGCGGATGTACTGATAGAGGAACAGTTCGGGGTCCGGCAGCATCAGTGTGATGCCATCCAGTCGCCCCAATGCCTGGTCGGCGCGCTCCTTGCGCGCCACCAGTTCCGACTCTGCGAAATCCAATGCCGGCAAGGGCGGCAATGGATCAGGAACAAACGCTTGGTAACGGCTCCCGGCAAGAGCGCCAGGGACGTAATGTCCGGTGATGCGGTGGCCCATTATCTTTCCTTACAGCCCGCAATCGTTCTTGCAAGGAAATTTAGATACCACTTTTTTTCCTAATTGGCGACATTACCCAGCATAAAAACAGCCCATGCCGGGCAACATCAGCGGCTTACCAAACCACTTCCGCCATCGAGCAATTCAGCCCCGACCCGATGCCCAGCAGCGCAATCCGGTCGCCTTTCTTCAAGCGGCCCAGTTCCTTGAGCTTGCTCAGTACGATCGGCACCGATGCGGGACCGATGTTGCCGTGTTCGCCAAAGATGGTCATCACCTTGGCCGGGTCGATGCCGAACGACTTTACGAACGCAGCGGTGTGCGGGCGGCTGACCTGGTGGATGACGAACTGGTCCAGCTCGTCCACCGCCCAGCCGAGCACCTGCTTGGCGGCCACAAAGGTCTTCTGTGCCAGCTTGATGCCTTCGATCAGCAGCAGGCGGGTGTCGGTGACCATGCGGTCCAGGTTGCCCCGGCACAGCTTGTTCCACTCGGTAGCCGAGCGGGTCACGCCACCTTTGTAGCGCGGTGCGTCCGGCACCAGCTCGGTGCGTGCCATCACCATGGCCGCCGCACCGCAGCCCAGCGTCAGCGCCGCGAGTTCATTGCGGAACTCTTCTTCGGTGACGTCCGGCGAGGTCATGCGCTCCAGCGTCTTTTCGTAGACCAGGTTGGCGGTCTCGCCGTCGACGACCAGCGCGTAGTCGATCTCGCCGCGTTCCAGCATGCGGGCGGCGATGTCCATCCCGTTGATGAAGGCGAGACAGGCGTTGGCGACGTCGAAGGTGACGCAATGGTCACTGACCCCGAGATTGCCGGACACGATGGAGGCGGTGGACGGCTCCAGGTAATCACGGCTCACCGAGGTGTTGACCAACAGGCCGATCTTCTCGATGCCGATCCCGGCGTCGATCAGGGCCTTGCGTGCGGCCTGGGTGGCGGCATCCGATGCCTGGACATCCTGGTCCCACAAGCGCCGTGCATGGATACCGGCAACGTCGCCCAACACGTCGGTCTTGATTCCGAGGCGGTCGTAGGTCGGTTGCAGGCGCTCGTTGATTTCCTTGGAAGTCAGCGTGTGCGGCGCATCAATATGCGCCAGTCCCGCGATGGAGACATTCTGGAAGAGCATCGAAGTAGCGCCATGGCGTCAGGCGAGGGGGCGCTAGTCTAGCCGCTGGCTGGTTTTACCGCATCTTTACAATTGAACCGCCCTCGCCCCAGCACAACCGTTCAGCGCGGCGGGCAGCGGAAGGCGCTGAAACGCTGGCTGCCATCGGCCGGCTGGCCCTGGGCCTGGACCGTGTTGGCATTGGCTCCGGGCGCTTCGTTGCGGGCCAGGGTTTCCAGTTCTTCCTGCACCCGCAACGGGTTGCGGTTATAGAAGCCGACCTTGCTCTTGACCGACACAACCACCTCACCCTGCTGCTGACACCCCGCTGGCACAGGGCCTGCGGGCAGGACCTGCACGCCTTTACCGCTTTGTTCGATCGGCACCCAGGTACAGGCCGCGGTGGTGGCGGCAACCAGAACAGACAGCATCAGCACGCGCATAAGTCTTAGACACCGAAGGGTAAAGCCCGATTGTGCCGCAGTTGCCTGGTGGCGATCAGGTCCTGGCAAGCGGGTGCCACACCCTCATTCAGCGCAATGGCCTGGGCCTGAATCGCCCGATGCAGCCGCCCTGTTGGGCTGTCCGCCGGTCGCGTACCCGTCCAGGTGTCCGGACGCGGACACTGCGCCGCAGAATAAACCCTTTTAAAAACAACGGCCTGAACTTGGCATGCAGGTTGCTTTGCTTCAAGCAGCGCATCCGACTATTGCTCGAAAATGACTTTAAGCTGAACGAAAATAGATTCGCAGCGAAAGTTCTTGTGAATACCGAAACGGTGTACTACCTTACTACCACACCACCACTTAACAACACCAAGAGACCTCGCCATGAAGACCCAGACCCTGCGCATCGCCCTCTCCGCCGCGCTGCTCGCCGGCACCGCCCTGGCCGGTTTCGCCCAGGCCGCCAGCCTGACCACGCTGGATACCGTCCAGGTGCGCCCGTCTGCTGAGCAGATCGCGCAGCAGATGCTGGAGCGCCACAGCGACATCCGCACCCTAGCCGCCGTGCAGGTGCGTCCGTCCGCTGCACAGCGCGCTGCCCTGGCCGCCGAGCAGGCCGGCCCGCGTATCGCCACGCTTGCCGCCGTGCAGGTGCGCCCGTCGGCCGACCAGCGCGCCGAGTTGATGGTGCGCAGTGCACCCGCCGCTGCGCAGGCCAGCTCTGGTCAGGCCGCTGTCGCAATCGGCGCACTGGTCGGCCAGGTCATCGTCAACCTGCCGGTGCCGCAGCTGCAGCCCGCGCCGATCGAACTGGAAGCGCTGGTCAACGCCGCCATCAGCCTGTAAGCACGCGCGCAGCTACACTTGCGCGCATGTCAGCCCCCGTCCTCGATGTCATCCTGTTCCAGCCGGAAATTCCGCCCAATACGGGCAACGTGATTCGCTTGTGCGCCAACACCGGCGCGCGCCTGCACCTGATCGAGCCGCTCGGCTTCGACCTCAGTGACAAGCAACTCAGACGCGCCGGCCTGGACTATCACGAATACGCAAGCCTGCAGGTGCACGCCGACCTGCGCACCGCACTGGCCGCAATCGCACCCAGGCGTGTGTTTGCGTTGAGCACCCGCAGCACCGTGCGTTACGACACACCGCAATTTGCCGATGGCGATGCCTTCTTGTTTGGCCCGGAGACACGCGGCCTGCCCGCCGACGTGCTGGACTCCATCCCGCAGCAGCACCGGCTACGCCTGCCGATGCGCCCGGACAATCGCAGCCTCAATCTGTCCAACACCGTTGCGGTGATGGTGTTCGAAGCCTGGCGGCAATGGAACTTCAACGGCGGCCAGTAAGCGCGCTGATCGAGGCGGCCACACGACGGGCGTGATTGATTTCCATGATGCCCAGGCGACCACCTGATGCCCGCACGCCACCGGACCGACAGGCTGATGATCGCCCTGCGCATCATTGGCGCGCACGCGACGCTCGCTGGCGATAATGCGGCTGATGGTTCTGATGGCAGCGTCTTACTGCGCCGCTTGCACGCCGGTCGTTGCCTGCAACATGCCGCGACATCCGGCCCATAACGCCACTGCCAACAACGCGATCGCCCCCAGCGCCAGAAACGCGATGCGATACCCGAACGCATGCGCCAGCCAGCCACCGAACGCCGGGCTCAGCGATGCGCCGATGCCTTGGACCGTCATCACCGCGCCCTGGCCGACATTGATGCGTCCGGTACCCTGCAGCAACCGCGCCACCAGGGCCGGCACCACCACGCTCTGCAAGCCGGCGCCGAGTCCGTCGAGGATCTGCACCGGAAACACGCCCCAGCCGTGGATCACCGACGCGGCCACCAGCGCGCGTAACGGCAACGCCATGAAGGCGATCAACAGCACCCACCAATGCCCATGCACGCGGATCCAGCGCATCGCCAACAACGCCACCACCATCATCGTGGCCTGCGCGACCACAATCGTGGTGGCGGTCAACGCGCTCGGGTCGCCCGCATGCGCCGCGACGATCGCCATGCCGTACAGCGGCAGCATCGCCGCGTTGCCCAGGTGGAACAGCGCCAGTGTCACCGCCAACAACGCCAGCGGGCGGCAGGTCAGCAGGACACGCCAACCGCTGAGGCCATTGGCACCGTCGGCATCGCCCAGACCGCGTGCGGCGCGGTCGTCGATCGCAGCGGATGGAATCAGCAGCACCGCCGCAAGCGCAAACACGCCGAACACCGCAGTGAGCAAGAACACGGCGCCGAATCCGTAGCGCCACCCCAACCAGCCGGCCAATACCGCCGCCAGCATGTTGCCGGCATGGTTGGCGAATTGATTGCGCGCCAGTTGGTGATCGAATCCGCGCGCTTTCACCAGTCCCAGCGTGATACCGGTGAGCGCGGGGCCGATGCCGGCCGCCGCCAATGCCGAGACGACCTGCGCGGCGACCACGCCGGAGGAGGTCGGGCGCAGCCAGATCAATGCGGTCGCCAACAGGATCGCCAGGCAGCCGATGACCACCACGGTGCGTTTGCGCCGGGTGGCATCGACCAGGGCGCCGGCCGGCGTGGTGGCGAGCATGCCGGCGATACCGCCCACGCTCATCACCGTGCCGATCGCCGCCACCGACCAGCCTTTCGATTGCAGGAACACGCTGAGGAACGGCCCCAGCCCGTCCTGCACATCGGCCACGCTGAAATGCAAGGCCTCCAGCGCGCGCGTGCCACGCGGCCGGCGTGATCGGGTCATGCGCATCGGCATGCCCGGCGGCGCCATGCGATGCCGTTGCACACGCCTGCATGCAAGGCAACGGTGATCGCACGGTTTTCACTCCAACGCGGCAGCCACATCGTAAGGCTCCTAGTGCTTGGGCTTGGGCTTGTCTGCATCGGGGCCATGCGGCGGATGCGCGATCGGCTTCAAGGTGGCGGCCTTGGCGCCCAGGGCGTGTGCATGGATCAGTACACCGTGCGGCGTCGTTCTGGCATCGCCTTCGGCCACCAGCGGCTTGCCGACCACCAATTGCCTGGAAAAATCAGCGCCGGCATGTGGTGGAAACCGCACTGTCACCTCGTCATCGAGCAACACGCCATGCACCTGTCCGTGCGGGCCGTGCAACAAGCGCGCGATGGTCCCGCTGTGCTGGGTGTGCTGCGGCTTCGGCGGCTTGCCGGCGGGTGGTTTGGGCTTGGGCTTGGCATGCGGCCCGTGCGGGCCGTCATCGACAATCCGCTTGCCGCCATCCGGATCGATCGCCAGGGCCACCAGCATGTCCACATCGCGCGGCTTGAGGCCACGCACGGTCAACGCACTGCCGGGCTTGAGCGCCTTGAGCAAGGCGGCGGACAGATGCGGCGGCGTGTGCACCTCGGTGCCGTCGGTCAGCAGCAGGCCATCGATATCGGCCTTGGGATTGAGCAGAAAGCGCGCCAGCGTGCCGCGGGTTTCGGGAAGGAAATCGGGATCGACCCAATGCATGGTGTTACTCCAACAAGGTAGGACCGGCCAAACGCCGGCAAGCCGCACCCATGACCCGGTGTCCGGACATGGGCGCGCAGATATGCAACGCGATAGCGCTCTATGCGACCGGCGTGCCGCCGATCAGAGCCCTGCCGGCGGCGGCGGCGGCGGCGGCGGCACCGGACCATCGGGCTGCGGCGTGTTGAACAGCGCGCGCTGCGAGGAGCGGTCGCGGCCCAGTCGAGTCGCCTCGATCGCACGGCCGTCCGGGGTGGCCACGCCAAATCCACTTGCGCTCAACGGCGCGCCCACGCGCAACAGGTCGGCGAACATCATCGCCAGATGCGGCGGCATCCGCACCACGGTGCCATCGCTCACCAACGCGCCGTTGACATCGCCGGCCGGGCCATAGACCAGGCGGCGGATCGTGCCGTCGGACTGCAGCGGGGTCAGTTGGGCCTGGGTCGGCGGCACCGGCGGCGGCGCGCCGAAGGTGGGGGGACGATCGACCACCTCGCGGCCGCTGCGGCCGGAGCGGATCGCGTTGGCCTGCAGGACCGGCAGGTCGCCCAGGCGGAAGCCCTGCACGACCACGCTGTCGCCGGCACGTACGGCGGCCTTCAACTCGGCCGACAGATGCGGCGGGAACCCCACCTGGGTGCCGTCGCGCAGCCACAGGCCATCGGCCTCGCCATTGGGATTGAGCATGAAGCGCTCGACCGTGCCGGACACGCTCACCGGGGTGGCGGCCACCGGGCCCGGCGGGCCGCCGACCGGACCACCGGGCGCACCGGGACCAACCGGCGGGGGCGGCGGAACCTGCGCGGCGGCGGCGGCCACGGTGCAGGCCAGTGCGAAAGCAAGAGCGGTTTGACGAATCATGGACTGTCTCCAAAGCGGCAGGAGGACCGCTGGCAGGTAGAACAAAGCAGCTATCGTGCCAACTCCCAATCCATTGTTTTTAAAGTGTTTTTATGGTCTTTCCCACACATATCCCGTCCGCGTTTCATACACTCCTGTCCGCTTTGGAGACACTCGCCACGGGCATGTCGCTACAGTCCGTGCTCTTCGAGCTTGCGATACAACAGCTGGCGATGAATGCCGAGCCGGCGCGCGGCTTCGGCACGGTTACCGCCGCTCTGTGCCAATGCGTCCCGGATCATCTGCTTCTCCAGTCGCGCCACCGCTTCGGGCAAGGTGCCTTCCACCGCCGCCATCGTCATGGGCTGCTCGGCACTTTCGCCCAGTGCCTCGTCCAGATCCTCGGCGGCGATGCTGTGGCCGCGCACCAGCAGCTGGCTGCGTTGCATGACGTTACGCAGTTCGCGCACGTTGCCGGGCCACGGATAGGCCAGCAGCCGCGCTTGCGCATCCGCCGACAACACCCGTGCTGCAGCGTCGCCAGTGCGCAGGAAGTGCTGCGCCAGCAGCACGATATCCTGGCCGCGTTCGCGCAGCGGTGGCAGTTCGATCGGCACCACGTTCAAGCGATAGCGCAGGTCGCTACGAAATTTCCCGTCCGCGACCCAGGCCGCCAGATCACGGTGAGTGGCCGCCAACACGCGCACGTCCACTTTCTGCGCACCGCGCCCGCCCAGCGGCGTCACCTCGCCTTCCTGCAGAAAGCGCAGCAACTTGCCCTGCATCGGCAACGGCATGTCGCCGATTTCATCCAGGAACAAGGTGCCGCCATCGGCTTCGCGGATCAGGCCGATGCGATCACCGGTCGCACCGGAGAACGCCCCCTTGCGGTGGCCGAACAATTCGCTCTCCATCAACTCCAATGGAATGGCCGCGCAATTGACCGCGACAAACGCTGCATCGGCGCGCGCGCTGGCACGATGCAAGGCACGCGCAGCCAATTCCTTGCCGGTGCCGGTCTCGCCGGTGATCAACACCGGCAAATCGGAGGCTGCCGCCAGCCCGATGCGTTTGTGCACGGTGCGCATCGCCGGGCTGTGGCCGACCAGGGCATCGTCCTCCTCGGCCGGCGCGTCAGCCGCAGCGTCCGCGGCCGCGTCATCGACGCGGCTCAGCAAGGCGCGCTGCACCACCTCGACGATATCGGCACGCCCCACGGGCTTGACCAGATGATCGAAGGCGCCGAGCGTCATCGCTTCGATGGTGTTACCGCTGGATGCGTATGCGGTCAGCATGACCAGGGGCACCTGTCGTGCGCGTGCATCGTCAGCGCGCGCACGCAGCACGTCGATGCCATCCATCCCGGGCATGCGGAAGTCCACGAACGCCAACGCGATACCGCCCTCGTTCAAGCGCGCCAATCCGTCCGCACCGTTGTCCACCGCAATGACCGTATGCCCGAGCGAACGCAGCGTTGCCTGCAAGGTGCCGAGAAACGCGGCGTCGTCATCGATGATCAGGATGCGCGCCATGGCAACTCCACAATGAAATGGGTCACGCCATCGGCGTGCGTGTAGTGCGCCTGCCCGCCATGCGCGCGCGCGATCTCGCGTACCAGCGCAAGCCCGAGACCGTTGCCGTCGCTGCGACCGCTGACGAATGGCTCGAACAACTGCGCGGCGATCGGCTCGGCGATGGCCGCGCCATGGTTGGACACCCGCAGTTGCAACAGACTGTCGCTGGCACTCGCGTCCACGACCACCGCGCTGCCTGCATCGGCATGTTGTAGCGCATTGCGCACCAGGTTGTGAACGGCGCGCCCGAGCTGTTGCGGGTCCAGTGTCCACGGCAACGGCGTGGCGGGCGCGCGCAACTGTGGCGGCGGTGCGCCGGGCGGTAGCAGGGCCGGCTCCAGCAGCGCCGCCAGCCAGTCCTGCACGACGACAGTTTCCAGTTGCAGACGGATCGGCTGCACCATGCCGAGCAGGCTTTCGACCACGCCATCCAGACGTCGAATCTGCGCAAGCATCAAGGCGCCATGCGCCACATCGTCCGGCGTGCCCTGGCGAGCGGCGATCTCGTTTTCCACTGCCAGGCGCATCGTGGCGATGGGATTGCGGATTTCATGCGCGACCGTGGCCGTCAGGCGCCCGAGCGCAGCCAGACGCTCGTGACGCGACAACTCGTCGGCCAGCCGCCGTGTCTGCGCCAGCGCATGCGCGTTGCGCTGCGCGTAATCGGTGACGGCCGCGCCCAGCCGATCCAGCTCGGGCGCGCCGGTAATCGGAATCTGCGGCGTTTCGGTGTCTGCCGCCAGCGCCTGTTGAATGCGATGCAGACGTTGACTCCAGCGCCGCACCACCACGCCCAGCGCAATGGCCGACACCGCCACCAAGGTAAAGATCAGCAGCATGCCGACCACCAACGGGCGCCACGCATCCGAATTGCTGGCCGGTACGCGCGACATCGTCCACGCCGCAGTGCCGGGCGCCATCGGGCAGGCGCTGATCAGCAGCACCTCGCGGCTGCCATCGCGACGAAATTGCACGATTTTCTTGCCGACCGCACTTTGCCGCGCGGTGCTGACAATCGTGGCCCACTCGGCGGCGGGGATATCGGTCTTGTGATCGCTGCCGTCGTAGGTGGGATAGGCGTATGCAATGAAGCCCTTGTCGAGATTCCACACCCCGCCTTCAACGCCTGGGGCGTCGGCCAGCACCAGTTGCACCACCACCGCCGCCAGCCCGGCGCCATTGTCGCCGCTGCGCGCGGCCTCGCTTGCGCCGGCATAGCGCTGCACGATACGCGTGCACTGGGCGGTCAATTGCTGGCGTGCTTCATCCAGCCGCACGCCTTCGGTCTGTTGATACAGGCCGTACAACATCGTGGCCACCCCCACGCAGGCGGCCACGATCACCACCCAGATCAGCAACAGTTGGCGTAGCAGGGAACGAGGCATGCAGAACGGTCCGAAGAAGACGTGCGGTGATGGAATGCGGCGCAGGTGTCAGCGCATGTTGGTCTTGACCAGATCGATCACTTCATCGCCGCGCCCACTCATCACCGCCTTGAGCAGATACAGGCCCATGCCCTTGGCCTGCTCCAGCTTGATCGCGGGCGGCACCGCCAGTTCCTGCGTGGCGATGCGCACATCCACCAGGGCCGGACCCGAATGCGCAAACGCCTGCCGCAATGCGCGCTCCAGCTGCGACGATTCATCGACACGGATGCCCAGGATACCCATCGCGTTGCTCATCGCAGCAAAATCCGGGTTCTGCAACGCGGTGCCGGTATCCAGATAGCCGGCGGCCTTCATTTCCATCGCCACAAATCCCAGCGACGCGTTATTGAACACCACGATCTTCACCGGCAGACGCAGCTGCGCCAGCGAGATGAAGTCGCCCATCAACATCGCAAAGCCGCCATCGCCAGACAGCGAGATCACCTGACGCCCCGGAAACGCCGCCTGCGCGCCCAGGGCCTGCGGCATCGCATTGGCCATCGAACCGTGGTTGAACGAACCCAGCAATCGGCGTCGTCCGTTCATGCGTAGATAGCGCGCCGCCCACACCGTCGGCGTGCCGACATCGCAGGTGAATACCGCATCGGGGTCGGCAATCTGGCTGATCATCCGCGCGACGAATTGCGGATGCAGCGGCGCGCCAGGGTCTGCCGGCACCGCCAGATCGTCCAGCCCTTCGCGTGCCTTGCGGTAATGCGCAAGCGACTTGTCCAGGAAGTCGCGCTTCTCGCGCCGCTGCAGGTGCGGCAGCAAGGCGGCGATGGTTTCGCCCACATCCGCTGCGATACCCAGCTGCAACGGCGTGCGCCGTCCCAGCGCACTGGGATCGCGATCCACCTGCACGATGGTCGCGTCCTTCGGATAGAACTGCCGATACGGAAAATCCGTGCCCAGCATGACCAAGGTGTCGCAGTTGAGCATGGCGTGGTAGCCCGAGCTGAAGCCGATCAGGCCGGTCATGCCGACATCGAACGGGTTTTCCCACTCCACGTATTCCTTGCCACGCAGCGCATGCACGACCGGCGCACCCAGGATGTCGGCCAGTGCCACCACCGCATCGTGCGCGCCGGCGCAGCCGCTACCGCACAACAGCGTGACCGCCTCGCTCTGCTGCAACAGCTCGGCCAGTTGCCGCACATCCTCGGCAGCCGGCAACACGCGCGGCTGGCGCAGTTGCGGCCAGGCCGTCGAGGCGTGCCTGTCGATGTCCAGCAGCGCGATATCGCCCGGGATTACGACCACGGCAACGCCCTGCTGCAGGATCGCCGCACGCATCGCCCGATGCAGCACCTCCGGCAACTGCGCTGGGTTGGTGACCAATTCCACGAAGTGACTGCACTCGCGGAACAGCTGCTGCGGATGCGTCTCCTGAAAATAATTCAGCCCGATCTCGGACGAAGGAATATGTGCGGCGATCGCCAGCACCGGCTGGCGACTGCGATGGCAGTCGAACAGCCCGTTGATCAGGTGCAGGTTGCCCGGACCGCAGCTGCCCGCACACACGGCTAGCTGGCCGGTCACCGCCGCTTCGGCACCGGCAGCGAATGCGGCCACTTCTTCGTGGCGCACATGCATCCACTCGATCGTCTGCATCTCGCGCAAGGCGTCGGTCAAGCCATTGAGGCTGTCGCCGGTGACACCCCAGATCCGCTCCACACCCGCGCTCTGCAGCGTCTCGGCCAGGAACCGCGCCAACGTCTTCTTCTTCGCCACGATGCAGCTCCACGCATGTTCAACAAGCCTGGCATGCTCCCAGCGACAGCGTCAGAGCAATGTGCTGGGATCCCTGTGCCTGCCAAAGAATTCGCTGGGAAACAGGCAGGTGTACACGCGCGCCTCATATCCAGCACGTGTAAGCGCCAACCCATCACACTTTGTGCGTGATTACGCGTGTTGCAGCTTGATGACAAGAAAGCGCAGCTGAACTGGGTGCGATGATTCACGCACCGGTCAGTTCAAAATTCAGGCCGCGTTCCATCGAATAACGGAGAATTTACATCTCGGCAGCGAACGGCATCCGCCTCAGCGCCGGCCCAAACCATAAGTACAGGTATCGACCATGAAGACTTCACTGCTGGCCCTCGGCCTTCTCGCAGCCCTGCCGTTTGCGGCCTCCGCTGCTGAAAACCTCTCCTACAACTTCGTCGAAGGCGACTACGTGCGCACTCCGACCGAAGGCCGCGACGCTGATGGTTGGGGCGTGAAGGCGTCTTACGCCGTCGCTCCCAACTTCCACGTGTTCGGCGACTACAGCAAGCAGAACGCTGACGACGACGACAACGTGTTCGAAAGCTCCAACTCCGATTTCCAGCAATGGGGCGTCGGCGTGGGCTACAACCACGAAATCGCCACGAGCACCGACTTCGTTGCCCGCGTTGCCTACCGCAAGCTGGACCTGGACACCCCGAACATCAGCTTCGACGGCTACAGCGTTGAAGCCGGTCTGCGTAACGCCTTCGGCGAGCACTTCGAAGTCTACGCGCTGGCTGGTTACGAAGATTTCTCCAAGAAGCGTGGCGTCGATATCGGTGACAACTTCTACGGCCGCCTCGGCGCCCAGGTCAAGTTGAACCAGAACTGGGGCATCAACGGCGACATCCGTATGGATGGCGACGGCAACAAGGAATGGTCGGTCGGCCCGCGCTTCAGCTGGTAAGCCGCACGTTTGACGGCAACGCGACTCTCTCTCCCGCGTTGCATTGGAAGCCCGGTCCCACGACCGGGCTTCTTTCTTTTGGGCGATTGGTTGGCCGTGACGCACGCGTCCATGGCCCCCGCGCAGCGTCCACATGCTGCACGCCTGCGCAATTACGCCACGCAGCGACAGATGTGAGCCGATGCACGCGAGCAACAAAAAAGCCCGGCGATGCCGGGCTTTTTTGTTGGTTCTGCGCAGCGCAATCGCCGCGACACCGCGCTCAGGTGAACAAGGTCTGCGGATACTCGGGCTTGCGCTCGCGTGCCAGCAATTCCTTCAATCCCGCTTCCGGGGTGATCTCGCCATGCAGGACCGCACGCACGGCGTTGGAGATCGGCAACTCGATGCCGTGCTGTTCGGCCTGACGCATGACTTCATCGGCCGTCTGCACCGATTCAACCACCTGGCCGATCTCGCGGATCGCATCGCTCAGGCTCTGACCGCGTCCCAACGCCAACCCCAGCCGGCGGTTACGCGACAGATCGCCGGTCGCAGTCAGCACCAGATCGCCCAGACCGGCCAATCCCATCAGCGTCTCCGGGCGCGCACCGATCACTGCGGCCAGGCGCAGCATCTCGTTCAGGCCACGGGTGATCAACCCGGCGCGTGCATTGAGGCCCAGTTGCATGCCATCGGCCACGCCGGTCGCCACCGCCAGGACATTCTTCATCGCACCGCCCAGCTCGGCACCCACCATGTCATCGCCGGTGTAGGCGCGGAACGTGGGGCCGTGCATGGCGTCGGCGACGATTTGCGCGAACGCCGCGTCGTCGCCGTGCACGGTGACGGCAGTCGGCAGACCGAGCGTGACTTCCTTGGCGAACGACGGCCCGGTCACCACCGCGAGCGGAACGTCGCCGAGGATGTCGCGCGCCACTTCGTGCAGGAAACGCCCGGAACCGGGTTCGAATCCCTTGGTCGCCCAGGCAACGCCGACCGTGGCCGGACCCAGCGGTGCAATCAATTTGACCGTTTCGGTGAACGCATGCGACGGCACCACGACCAGAATCCAGTGTGCGTCGGCGATGGCCAGCTGCAGATCGGTGGTGGCCCGCAGGCTTTCGGGCAGCGCAATGCCGGGCAGATAGCGCAGGTTCTCGTGGCGTTGGTCGATGGCATCCACCATCGATGCATCGCGTCCCCAGAGCACGGTCGGGTGACCGTGTCTGGCAAGCAGCGCGGCCAGGGCAGTGCCCCAGGAACCGGCGCCGAGAACGGCGATCTTGTGTTTCACATCGCTCATTGGCACCACAACGCTTAGGCGTTGCCGGCCGGCTCGGAATCGGCCAGCGAGGTGCCTTCGCCCTGCGAACGCTGACGCAGGGTTTCTGCATACAGGGCTTCGAAGTTGATCGGCTGCAGGTAGAACGGCGGGAAGCCGCCAGCCTGGATCAGATCGCTGACCAGGGTGCGCACGTACGGGAACAGGATGTTCGGGCACTGGGTGCCGAGCAGCACGTCGATCGCCTGCGGTTCCAGGCCCACCAGGCCGAACACGCCGGCCTGCTGCACTTCGGCCACATAGGCGGTCTTGCCGCCGGCGGTGCAGGTCAGGGTCACGGCCAGCACCACTTCGAAGGCGCTGTCGTTGAGGCGCTGCACCTTCTGATTGAGGTTCAGCTGCAGCTCGGGCTGGTTGGCGTCATTGAAGACGGCCGGTGCGTTCGGCGATTCGAAAGAAACGTCCTTGACGTAAATCTTCTCGATGGTGAACGCGGGGCCAGCAGCGGCGTCGGACGGCGCAACTGCGCCGTTGATGATTTCGTCGGACATTCCTAACTCCAGAAACGGTTCGATGGATGCAGCGTTGAGTGATGCAGACGTGAAAGCGGCAGTATCTCACGCAAGCAATGGGGGCTTGCCTGGCGCCGCACAAGGTGGGTCAGGCGCGACCCTTGACCAGCGGCAGTTCGGCCATCTGCCAGGCGGCCACGCCGCCGTCGAGCCAGTAGACCTGCTCGAAACCGGCTTTTTTCAGCGTCTTGGCCGCACCGGCGGAGGCATTGCCATTGCGGCAGACCACCACCACGGGCGAGGACTTGGCGTTGGCCAGCAGCTTGCCGGCCGGGTCGAACTTGGCCAGCGCCACGTTGCGGCTGCCGGCGATATGGCCTTTTTCGAAGTCGGCGGTGGGCGACAGGTCGATCACCAGCGCGTTCTCGCTGTTGATCAGGCGGGTCAGCTCGGCCGGCTTGAGTGCGCGATACCCACGGAACAGGCGCGCGACCTCGGTGACGATCAAGGCGATGGTCAGGCCCACCAGGGCCAGCGACAGCATGGGGTTGCGGCCGACAAAGGCCTGCAGCTCTTCGAAATTCACGGGGTCAGGGTCAGTCGAGCGGGCGGGAATTGTCGCACAGCTGGCGCACGCGACGGCCAGCGTCGGTTGCTGCGGGCTACTGGCCCTGCCACAAGTCGGGCAGGCCGCTGGCCAGCCACCAGCGTTTGCGCTCGGCATCCCAGCGCCACAACTCGGTGCTACGTACCAGCCGCTCGGCCTGGGTGTTGCGGTTGATCACGCGCAACTCGACCTCGCGGCGCAGATCGCCATTGACGTCGTCGCCTACCCGCACCTCGCGGTAGCCGGAGATCTGCACCTGCTGGTAGCGCGAGCGTTCCAGATCGCTGAGCGGATGGGCCTGGGCGTAAGCCGGTTCGATAAAGCCCTGTGCGGCATCGAAATCGCTCCAGCGCACGGCGGCCGTGTAGGCAGCCTGGGTGGTCTGCAGCGCGCGCGCCTGGGCGCGGCTGCCGGCGTTGGCCACCCCGCTCAGGAGCGCCAGCCCCAGCAACAGCATTGCTCCGATCACTGCACGCATGCGCATTCCCCCGAGTCCAGCCCGCATCCTACCGTTTCGGAAACGCCACGAAGCGTCCGCTCAAGGTGGCCGCCGCTGCGCCGGAGCCCAGCGCGATCTGCGCACGCATGCCGATGCGCGCCTTGCCGCGCTGACGGAACGTGCCCAAAAACGCCTCCCAGCTGCCCAGTTCGGATGGCTCGGCATTGGCCACCAGGTCCTCGTACACCGGCGCCACGTAACGCAGCTGGCTGTCGGCGACGTACACATCGGCGCTGTGCCCGGCCAGTTGCAATTGCAGCGTCAACCACCCCCAACTGGCCAGCGTCATCAGCGAGGCCAGACTGCCGCCGAATGCATTGGCCTTGTCGTTGACGTTTGCCTGCAGCGGCGCACGCAGGCGCAACGCGCCGTCATGCAAGCCGTCGACGGCGATGCCCATCGACAGCACTGGCGGCATGGCGATGAACTGCTGCTGCAGTGACTGCAGGGCGGAGGCGAGCGTGCACGAAGAGGTCATCTGCGAAGGCTGAAGGACGGCGAAGGGCGGCATCATGCCGCAATGTTCCGCGAGCGTCTTGTGCACCTGGAAGACATGCGGTACCGCATGGTGAATGTGGGCAATCGCGGATCGCTGCATGCATCGGTTTTGCGGCGCGTATCAGCAGCCCGGAGACTTGGCGCGCGGTCGTTAGGCGTGACGTTGAGACTGCACCGGGCACCGGGCGTGTCCACCTGACGATGCGCGCAATCGTCGTGCTCGCCGCACTAAGGTGCAAACACGACCTTGCGATAGCCCTGCGCCACGCGCAGCAACGCGGTGGCCTTGGCCTTCCAATGCGCGCTGCGCTGTTTCTGGGCCTGGGTCAACGGCGCATCGATGGTGCTGGTGAACACGATCTGCTCCGGTGCGGCATGGAAGAACTTGTCCTGGATGCAGGCAGCCGGCGAAAGCTGGTAGGTGGACAGTTGTTGCGCCACCGGCGACTCGTTCCAACCGAACAGGAAGATATCGGCCATGGTGTGCCAACGCGCTTCGGCCGCCAGCAGCAAGCGCGCCGCATCGCGGCTGATGATCAGCGCGCCGGCGCACACCGGCCAGCAATGCTGATGGGACGATGGACGCACCAGGCGCAGCTGGCGGCCGGCGACATCGGCGACCTTGGTATCGAGCTTGATCCGGTTGTAGGACGGCTCCAGCCGCACGATGCTGTTACCGGCCGGAAGCCAGTCGGTACTGCGCAGCAGTTCCGGCAGCGCGTCGGACAGATGCATGTCGTCTTCGAAGATGGCGGTGTAGGCAGCGCTGGACTCGGCGGCGATGCGCCACGCTGCCTGATGACTCAGAAAGCAGCCAATATTGGATGCGGTCCACTTGCGCGGGCCGGTGCTGAACCCATCCCCGGAGCCTTCCAGTGGCCGCTCGCGCACGAAGTCGGCGATCTGCTCGGGCGTCAGGGTGGCGCCATCGACGGCAGGAATGCGCTCGAACGGCAGACCCAGCGACTGGAAGCGCGCCGACATGGCCTGCAGACGATCGCTGCTGCGTTGCATATTGATGAGGTAGGGGGTAATCACGGCGCCAATCCGGCTTGGTTGTCGGCGGATCGTGGTCTGATTTACATATTTTTCAAGAAGTTACAAATTTATTTCCTGGCGCTTAAAAAGATCCATGGCGCACGCATGCACCCATTGGTACGCCCCTGGACCCCTTACCGGACTGCCCGAACGTCACCGCGCCTGCCAGCCACTGCCGCGCTCTCGCATAATCGCCGGATGATCCGACCTGCTCCAACCGACGCCTGGACCCTGATCTCGCTGCGACCCAGTGGCGAGCATGCAGCGCTGCGGCAGGCCGCTGCGCTGCATGGCGGGCGCGTGCTGGCGCTATCGCCGTGGCGGTTGCAGACCAACGCCACCGCGCAGGCACGCGAGACGTTGCGGTTGGCATTGGACGCACCGATCGTGGTGTTCACCAGCCCGGCAGCGGTCCGTGCGGCGCAGCGTCTTTCGCCATTGCGGCGGCCGGCGCAGGCGCACTGGGTCAGCGTGGGCGATGGCACCGCGCGCGCATTGCGGGCCTGCGGGATCGATGCAGTCGTGCGCCCTGCGCGCATGGACAGCGAGGGGCTGCTTGCGCTGGAGTTGTTTCAGCCGCCACTGCAGGCGGTCGGCCTGATCACCGCGCCAGGCGGACGCGGCATGCTGGCTCCGGCGCTGGAACAGCGCGGCGCGCGCATCCTGCGTGCCGACGTCTACCAACGCATCGCGCTGCGCTTGCGTGCATCGGCCGTGCATGCCCTGGCCGATGCGTTACCGCGCAGCGTGCTGGCGCTGAGCAGCGTCGAAGCACTGTCGCTGGTGCTGCAGCAGTTGCCTGAACAATTGGTGCAGGCATGGCGGCAGCGCCCGGTGGTGGCCTCCAGCGATCGCGTCCTGCAGGCCGCACAGCTCGCCGGTTTCGCCCATGTGGTGCGCGCCGCCGGTCCACTGCCTGCACAACTGGCCGCTACCGCTGCAACGATCGTGACACTGCCGCGACCTTGCTGAACTGCGAACTCAAGTACGGCTTGCGGGGGTCTGCCGCTGCACGCCATGCTGTGGCGGATGACTGTGGCGACCGCGCCTGTCGTGCCCGCCCGAGGATGCCCGAATGACCGACATGCCCGCTTCCCCGCGACGCTTTCCCCTGGCATGGCTGCTGCTGGTCGTCGCCGTGGCCGCCATGGGCGTGGCGCTGT
Organism: Xanthomonas sp. 3058; assembly: GCF_014199765.1. Classification (NCBI taxonomy): domain Bacteria; kingdom Pseudomonadati; phylum Pseudomonadota; class Gammaproteobacteria; order Lysobacterales; family Lysobacteraceae; genus Xanthomonas; species Xanthomonas sp. 3058. The sequence goes on from NZ_JACHOF010000013.1 coordinate 100,770, forward strand.
TTCTCGGCTGGCGTGCATGGCAGAGCTATCAAGGCGCGCAGTTGCAGGCCGCCGAGGCACAGCAACAGCGCTGGGACGGCACCCAGCAGATGTTGGACACGCTGCGCCGCGATCAACGCCTGGCCAACGAGCGCCTGGCCGATGCGGCCGCGACCAACCGCGTGTTGCGCGATGAAATGCTTGGCCTGAGCCAACGCAGCGCCCTGCTCGAAGACAGCGTCCAAAAACTGGCCGACCCCACGCGTCATGGCGCCCAGGCGCTGCGCCTGGATGAAGTGGAATTGCTGCTGCGACTCGGCCAGCAACGGCTGAGCATTGCCGGCGACACCGACGGCGCGCGGCGCGCCTACGCGCTGGCCAATGGCGTGCTCAACGGCATCGACGACCCGGGTTATCTCAATCTGCGTCAGTCACTGGTGCAGGAACGCGATGCGCTCGATCGCCTCGGTGCCGGCCCGCAGGCGCAGGTAGCGCAGACGCTGGACCACCTGGCCACCGAGCTGCAGCGATTGCCCGAGCAGACCGCAGAACAAGGCCAGGCGGCACACCCGTGGTGGCAGAAAGTGTTGTCCCCGTTGGTGGACATTCGCCCCAGCCGTGGCGATGCGTTGTTGCTCGGTGGCGATCGCAACGCCGCGCGCGATGCCTTGCAGATCGAAATCAGCCTGGCCCGCGCGGCCGCAGAACGCGGCGATGCCGACGGGTTCGCACAGTCGCTGCGCCGCGTGGATAGCTGGACCACACGACTGTGGCCGGATTCGCCACAACGCCGCCAGGTGCGTACGCGCCTGCGTAGCCTGCAACAAGCACCACTGCGTCCTCGCCTGCCGGAACTGGGCACCACCCTGCTGCAACTGCAGGCCATGCGTGAAGGGAGATCCACCCAATGAAAGTATTGCGTACTGTCTTGATCCTGTTGGTTGCCGTGGCGCTGGGCGTGCTCGGTGCGCAGTGGCTTTCGCACCAGAACAGCTATGACCTGGGCAATGTGGTGGTCAGCGTCGGCGGCAACGACTACCACGCGGCGATGCCGCAGGCGGTGCTGATTCTGGTCATCGCGCTGCTGGTGCTCTGGCTGGTGTGGACGCTGATCAGCCTGCCGTTCCGGGTGTGGGGCAAATACCGCAGCAGGAAGGGACGTGCACGCCTGATCGAAGGCCTGCGCGCTGCCGACCATGGTCAGTGGCAGCGCGCCGAGCGCCTGCTGGTCAACGCCAGCGAAGACGAGGAGGTCAGCGGCATCGCACTGGCAAGCGCGGTGCGGGTGGCAGATGCGCGCGGCGACGACGTCGCGGCCAATGCATTGGTCCAGCAATTGTCCGAGCGCGACCCCACCGCACACGCGTTGTTGCAAGGCGAACGGCATCTGGCCCGGCAACGTCCGGTCGAGGCGATCAACGCACTGGATATCGCCAGCGCCCAGCCGCTGCCGGCACGCGGCTTGCTGCTGCGCACGCACGCACTGGCGCAGATCGGTCGCGCCGACGAGGCCTACGGCCAGCTCGGCGCATTGCGTCAGCAGGCGGTGCTGGCACCGGAGGCTTACAGCGCACTGGAAGCGACACTTGCCGAACAGACGCTGTTGCAGGCCGACGACGCCAATGCGCTGGCACAACGTTGGGAAGCGCTGCCCAAGTCGCTGCGCACCTCTCCCGCCATCGTTGCCGCCTATGCCCAGCGCGCGGCAGTGCTGCATTGGGACGATGCGGCGGTGCATAGCCTGGAGCAGGCGCTCGATACCCAGTGGGACGAATCGCTGGTGCGTCTGTACGGCGTGCTGCCATTGGAAAAATACGATTCGCGTCGTGCCAGCGCCCAGCGCTGGCTGACCCAGTACCCGGACAGCCCGGGCCTATTGCTGACGCTGGCGCGCCTGGCACGCCATCAACAACAGGAGTCGCAGGCCGAGGAATTCCTGCATCGCGCGGTGGCCGCCGGTGCCGGCAGCGACGCATGGGAAGAGCTGGGACATGGCTTTGCGGCAGCTGGCGACCTGCTCTCGGCGCAGCATTGCTACGCCAACGCCCTGCGCGCCGCACGCGGCGAGCCGGTACGCGAGGGCTTGCAGCCACAGCAGTCGCATGGGCCCACCGTGTCGGCTTACCAAACGCCGCCGACCGATCCGCTAACGCCGGACGATCGCATTCCATAAACCGGATGTCTGGAGGGCGGGATTCGCAAACGCATGTTGTTGCGTTTACCAATTGCGGGTGCGCAACCCGCCGCTGCGGGATTCGTGCGTTCGGGGTTCGCAGCAGAACAGCACGCTTGTGCTTTTGCCAATCCCCAATTCCGAATGCCCAATCCCGCTGCGCAGCAGCCTAGCGCTCGACGATCGCCACCACGCCCATGCCACCGGCGGTGCAGATCGAAATCAATGCACGGCCGCCGCCGCGTTCTTCCAGCTGTTTGGCGGCGGTCGCCACCACGCGCGCACCGGTGGCGGCGAACGGATGGCCGGTGGCCAGCGACGAGCCCAGCGGATTGATCTTGTCCGGGTCGATACGGCCCAGCGGCGCATCCAGGCCCAGCCGCGTGCGGCAGTAATCCTCGCTCTCCCAGGCGCGTAGCGTGCACAACACCTGCGCGGCAAAGGCCTCGTGGATTTCGTAGATATCGAAATCCTGCAGGGTCAGGCCCTGGCGCGCCAGCATCTGCGGCACGGCAATGGTCGGCGCCATCAACAGGCCTTCGCCATGCACGAAGTCCACTGCCGCCACCTGCGCATCGCGCAGATAGGCCATCGGTGTATGGCCGTGTGCCAGCGCCCAGGCTTCGCTGGACAGCAGCACCGCAGCGGCGCCGTCGGTCAGCGGGGTGGAATTGGCGGCGGTCAGCGTGCCGCGGCCGGAAACCTTGTCGAACGCCGGGCGCAGCGTGGCGAGTTTTTCCAGCGAGGTATCCGCGCGCAAAATGTTGTCGCGCGACACGCCACGGAACGGGGCGATCAGCGAATCGAAGAACCCGCGCTCATAGGCGGCGGCCAATTTGTGATGCGAGGACACCGCCCATTCGTCCTGCGAATCGCGCGAGATGTTCCATTGCTTGGCCATGTCCTCGCAATGGTCGCCCATGCTCTTGCCGGTGCGCGGCTCGGCCACGCCGGGAAACTCCGGCTTGAGTTCGCCGAACTTGAAACCGCGCAGCAGGGTCTTGAGCTTGTCGCCGGTCGCCTTGGCGCGGTTGGCGGCCATCAGCCGCGCACGCAACTTCTTGCCGTAGACAATCGGCACTTCCGAAGTGGTGTCCGAACCGCCGCCGATGCCCGAGTCGATCTGCCCCAACGCAATCTTGTTGGCGATGGTGATCACCGAATCCAGGCTGGTGCCGCAGGCGCGCTGCAGGGTGATGCCCGGCGTCAGCGGCGACAGGCCCGACGACAGCGCCGCTTCGCGGGCCAGGTTCCAGTCCGAGGAGTGCTTGATGACCGCGCCCATCGCCACTTCGCCCAGCTGCTGCCCATGCAGGCCGAAGCGCTCGACCAATGCGCCCAGCGTGCGCACCGACATGCCCAGGTTGCCCACATCCGCGTACGCGGTGTTCTGACGACAGAACGGGATACGAACGCCACCGAGAATGGCGACGGGACGAGCTGCGGGCATCGGTTGACCTGGCATGGAGGACTCGGGGACATGGCCTGCACAGGGCTGGCAGGCATAATGGCCGCAGTGTAGCTTCGACCCCGTGATGGGCCAACCGCGAATCATGAGCAAGACCGAACACCGCGTGACCGCCATGGGTGTGATGGCGCTGGAATTGACGGGCGGCACCGCCCCCGAGCGTGGCGCCCTGGCGCCCGAGCAGGCCGGGATGCTGGCCGAACGTATCGGCCGCGACCTGGCGCAGTGGATCCCCGAGGTGCGGGCGCTGGAGCTGAGCGTGGCGATGGCGCATTTCGATCCGGCCGAAGTGCTGCGACCGGGCTGGCCGTTGCATCGTCGGCTGGAAGAACTGCATGCACGCGCCCCCGGACGCGATCAGGGCCCGCGCGTGCTGGCCTTCGGCGCCGATGCGCAGGGCGAGATTCCGCTTCCCTTCCAGGCCGATACCCAGCTGACCGGCGGCGGCCTGCGCGTGCTGCCGTTCCTGCTGACCGGCGATCCGCAGATCGTGGCGACCGTGGCCGATGCGATGGAAGACATCCTGCTGGCCCAGGGCATGGCCCAGGCCGACACCGCGTTGCTGGCGCAGGAAAGCTTTGGCGCACGTATCGAGCATGCGCGCTATCTCACCGCACACGATCTGGCGGCGATGGTGTCGATGCAGTACGACAATCAGGGCCTGGCGCCGCTGTGGCCGGTGATCGAGGCCGCGCTGCTCGCTCCGGATACCGAAGAGTGGCTGCAGCAGTCGCCCGAACCGGTGCTGCGCTACACCAATGGCGAAGTGCGCATCGCGCTGTTCGACCCGGCCGGCTGGTGCGATCACTACGCGCACGACCGCGAGAACTGCGATCGCTTGCGCGGTGTGTACGAGCAATATCTGGCGCGTCAGCGGCAGATGGCCGCAGTGCTGGAAGCGCACGGGCTACCGGTGCTGTACGTGCATGTGGAGCCGGGCCAGGATCCGCAGCACGCATTGGCGGCATGAGCAGCGCGCCGGGTTCCACGCCTCCTGCACTGCAGGGCGTGCTGGAAACCGGCGTGTATGTCGCGGACCTGGACCGTGCGTGTGCGTTCTATGCGCGCGTGCTGGGACTGCAGCCCATGCACCGAGATGAGCGCATGGCCGCCTACGCGATCGTACCCGGACAGGTTTTGCTGCTGTTCGTGCAAGGCAGCACATCGATAACGGCCACGCTGCCCGGCGGCACCATTCCTCCACACGATGGCAGCGGACGGACGCATTACGCGCTGGCCATTGCCACCGATGCATTGCCCGGCTGGGAAGCCCATCTGCAGACCTGCGGCGTGGCCATCGAAGGCCGCACGCAATGGCCCGGCGGTGGGCAGAGCATTTACTTCCGCGATCCCGATGCGCATTTGCTGGAACTGGCAACGCCGGGATTGTGGGCGAATTACTAGGCAAGGCTGACACGCCACATCGCCACCACCAGTGTCGCCAATCCCGATGCAGCCCTGCTGAGGTCAGGCACTCCGCGCCATCCATACCCGCCTGACCACGACGCGTTGCATTGTTCGCCGCAGTCATTGCGCGACTACCTGCGCACCGAACGCGCAGCCTCGCTGCTTAGCGGGCCAGTGATTACGCAACGCAACGACAGCAAGGAATGCAGTGCCGCGCATCACACACCAACGCCCGCAGTGATCGATCATTTCCGATAACGGATCGCTACGTGTTTGTCAGCGGCATTGAGTTGCCTCGATGCCAAACGCAGCATCCTCATTGCCCACTGAGCTGATGGATTGCGCACGCAACGATCAAACTAGTTTGGCTATGCGCGTTGAAACTCACGCCGCAGGCATCGATCGCTGCTGACAACGAATCGCTACCTGTCTGTCAGCAGCATCACGTGGTGCGGTGCCTGGGTGCCGAATGCACCAGCCTGCTTGTCCAGTGAGCAGGTGCAATGCGCACGTAACCAACAACCCGCCATTGCACATCACACCAAGGACGCCACAGCGATCGATCACTGCGGCGTTTCTTCAATGCTTACTTGGTCGCTGCCTGCGCATTGTCGGTGGTGATCACGCCGCACGCCAGACGACCGCCGGCGTTGCCGGTGGGCTGGGTTTTATAGTCGTCGGCATCGGCGTGCACGATGACTGCGTGACCGGCGATATCGAACTGATCGGCCTTGCCGAGATTGACGTTGTTCGAGACCGGACCGTCGATGCTGGCATTGCCCTGCGCGTCGGCCTTGATGTTGGGCATGTCGCCGCCGTGATGCGGATCGCTGCTGACCATCCCGTGATCGGTTTGCGCCGGATTGAAGTGGCCGCCCGCGCTGCTGCCGTCCGGGGCGCTGCAATCGCCCTTCTCATGGATATGGAAGCCGTGCTCGGTGTTGGGCTTCAAGCCGCTGAGTTGGCCGGTGACGCGCAGCGCACCGTCGACGGTCTTGAAGCTGACCGTGCCCTTGACCTCGTTGCCCTTGGTCGGCTTGAGCTCGGCGGTGGCGGTGGTGGTGGCGGCCGCTTCGGTAACCATGGACGCGGCATGCTCGCCGCCGTGGGCCGCTTCGGCCGGGGCGCCGGCCTGCGGTGCGGGTGCGGGGTCGGCCGGGGCAGGTTCCTCGCGCTTGCACGCAGTCAATGCCAAAGCGGTGGCCAGGAACAGGGTCGTCGGAAGAATGCGCATGGAAAATCTCCGGTAAAAGGACCGCAGCTGCGGTCATTGATGCCCCAATTCAGGGCTGCGTAGGGGGTGTGCGCCACTGGGTGACGCGAATGACGCCGCATGCCAGACGTGCGCCTGCGTTGCCGCTGGGCTGGCTGCGGTAGTCGTCCGGATCGGCGTGCACGACCAGCGACTTGCCGACCACATCGGTAGGCGCAGCGTCGCCCAGGGTGATGCCGGCCACGATCATGTCCAGATGCGCAACGCCCTCGGCGTCGGCGCGCAGGTTGTCCATGTCGCCGGCGTGATGGGGATTGCTGCCGGCGCGTCCGTGCGGCGTACCGGTGGGGTTGAAATGCGCACCGGCAGTGCTGGCATCGGCAGCGCTGCAATCGCCTCGCTCATGCACATGGAAGCCGGCCACGCCGCCTGGCCGCAGCCCCCCGACGGTGCCGGTGATGCGGATACCCTGCAGGGCAGGCACCAACACCACGCGACCGCTGACCAGGCTGCCCGACGCCGAGGCGAGCGCTGCTTCGGCCTGCTGCACCGGACGGACCGGCACCACGCGCGCCGCCGGTGGAGGTGGCGGCGGCGGCGCCGGGGGCGTCGTACTGCAGGCGGCAAGCGCCAGCGCGGTAAGGGCAACGACCGTGGACGACCGGTAACGCATCGAGCTGTTCTCCTTGATCAGGCTGAAAACCTATGCGGGCGCATGTTCACGTGCCATGAAATGCGCCGGGCAGTCCAGGAGTTTACGGGGTTGGTGTCGCGGGCCGGGATGTGGGCACGGGGCGCCCTCACCCCAACCCCTCTCCCGCAGGCAGGAGAGGGGCTCAAACGCGATGATCGATGCTTGCCTTCTCCCGCATTGCTTGCCTTGCCCGCATGGCTTGCCTTCTTTCGCGTGGCTTGCCTTGCCCGCGTGGCTTTCCTTCTCCCGCCTGCGGGGGAAGGTGCCCGAAGGGCGGATGGGGGCGTCGTTCGCCGCCGGGCAATCGAGACAGGGGCACGTGCGTGCGAGAAAACGGCGAGCTCATGCACGCTCGCCATCGTGATGCTTATCAATCTCGTGGTTCGCTGCTCGGCTCGAACACCACGCGTGCAGCACGGTTTTTCATCGACGCAGGCGTCCCTCACCCCACCCCCCCGCAGGCGGGAGAGGGGCTTATCAGCGGCGTTTGCGGCCTGGGCCGAGTTTGCGGGTGACGGTGTTGCGGCCCAGGCCCAGGCGTGCGGCGGCTTCGGCGCGGCGGCCCTGGGTGAGTTGCAGCGCCGCTTCGAGCAGGGTCTTGTCCAGGCGATCGCGCGCTTCGGCGTGCAGGCCCTGGGCGCCTTCGCTGAGGCGTTGCGCGGCCCAGCTGGAGAGCATCTCGTCCCATTGCCCATCGCTGCGACCGGCGCGTTGGCGGCGGCCGCCACGGGCCAGGGCAGCCTCTACGTCGATCACGTCGATGATGTCGGCGGTGGCCAATGCGGCCAGGCGCCAGCACACGTTTTCCAGCTCGCGGACGTTGCCGGGCCAGTCGTACTGGCGCAGCCCTTCCAGCGCTGCGGGCGACAGCCGCTTGGACACCATGTCGAGCTTGCGGCCGGCCATGACCAGGAAGTTTTCGGCCAGTTGTGCGATGTCGCCACGGCGCTCGCGCAACGGAGGCAATTGCAAACGCACCACGTCCAGACGATGCAGCAGGTCGGCACGAAAACGGCCTTGTTCGACCAACGCCTCCAGATCCTGGTGGGTGGCGGCGATCACGCGCACATCCACGCGGATCAACTCGCGCCCACCGACGCGGAAGAATTCGTTCTCTGCCAACACGCGCAGCAAACGCGTCTGCAGCGGCAGCGGCATGTCGCCGATTTCGTCCAGGAACAGCGTGCCGCCATCGGCCTGTTCGAAGCGGCCGATATGGCGTTTGGTGGCGCCGGTAAAGGCGCCGGTTTCATGGCCGAACAACTCGCTTTCCAGCAGTTCTGCCGGGATCGCGGCGGTGTTGAGTGCGACAAAGGGTTTGCGCGACCGTGGCGATTCGTTGTGCAGCGCGCGTGCGACCAGTTCCTTGCCGGTGCCGGTTTCGCCGTTGATCAGCACCGACAGCGGCGCCTGCGCCAGGCGTCCGATCGCGCGGAACAAGGCCTGCATCGCCGGGGTGTCGCCGATCAACGATGCCGGCCCTTCCGCCAGCGGCGTGCCGACGATGGTGTCGACCGTTGCATCGGCATCGGGCAGCGCGCGCGCGGCCAAGGCCACCGCATCGTCCAGATCGAACGGCTTGGACAGGAACTCGTGCGCGCCGCCGCGAAACGCGCCAGCGGTGCTGGCGACATCGGTATAGGCCGACATCACGATGACCGGCAATTGCGGGTGCTTGGACTTGAGCTTGTCGAGCAGGGTCAGGCCATCCTCGCCAGGCATGCGTACGTCGGTGAACAGCAGATCGGGGGTGGGTCGCATCGCCAGCGCCTGCAACGCGGCAGCGGCGCTGTCGAAACCATCGACGGCATAGCCGGCATCGCGCAAGGCCGTTGACAGTACAAAGCGAACCGAACGGTCGTCGTCGACCACCCAGATATGGTGGGATGCGGCGGCGGCCTCAGCCATGCAGATGCTCCTTGTCGTGATCGCCGGCCAACTCGGGCAGCAGCAGGGTGAAAACGGTATGCCCCGGGCGCGAGCGGTAGGTCAGGGTACCGTGGTGTTCGCGCGAGACCTGCTGGGCCAGCGCCAAGCCAAGCCCACTGCCCTCGGCGCGGCCGCTCACCAGCGGCAGGAACAGGTGCTCGGCCAGTTCTTCCGGCACGCCGCCGCCGTCGTCGATGATTTCCAGCCGCAGCGACATCGCATGCACGCGGTCGCGGATGCGCTGGCCGTGCTCGACGCGGGTGCGCAGGGTCACCCGCGTGGCGCCGGCCTGGAAGGCGTTGCGCACCAAATTCCAGACCGCCTGGGTCAGGCGGTCGCCATCGCCGAGGATGTCCGGGATGCTCGGGTCGTAGTCGCGTTGCACCTGCACCGACCAGCCGCCCTCGGCCTCGGCCAGGCGCAGCACGCGCTCGAGCACGACGTGGATGTTGAGGCGGTCATGCGGGCGCAGCGGGCTGGGCGAGAGCAGGCGTTCGAGCAAGGTATTGAGGCGCTCGATCTCGGTGCCGATCAACTCGATCAGCTCGCGCTCGTCTTCATCGCGCCCGCCCGAGCGCCGCGCCAGCAGTTGCGCAGCGCCCTTGAGCCCGGCCAGCGGATTGCGCAGCTCGTGGGCCAGGCCCTTGAGCGCAGCGCTCAAGGCATTGGGCAATGCATGGGTGGGATCCAGCGCCGGGAATTCATCGACCGGATGGGTTTCCAGCAGCCAGCCGCCATCGTCCAGCCGCGATAGCCAGCCTTCGGCAAAGCGCGGCGCGTCGTTGGGCAGCCCCAGCGCCAGCCGGTGCAGGCGCAGGATGTCGCGTTCGTCGTTAAGCAGGAAACGCGCGAGCGCATCGCCCTGCACTTCCAGCGCGGCCAGCGGTTGATCGACCAGGCGCCGCGCACTGACCCCGAGCCAGCGTGCGAACGCCGGGTTGACCCCCAGCACGCGGCCTTCGCGGTCGGCCCAGGCCACCGGGGTGCCCAGGCTATCCAGCGATGGCATGGAAGACGACATCAGTCCCGCACCAAGTTGGTGCAGGCAGGATCGGCCTGCGCGGATGGCGCGCAAAACGAAGCATGGCTAAAAAGAATGTCCGCCGGCCGGTCGCAGGTCGCACCGATCCAGCGCGCATCCGCGCCGACGGTCACGGGCGTGGGGCTGGTCATGCAGGCACCTCGGCAATTGATCCGCCGGTGAGGTCGGCGAAGAGAACGGACCCGGCGGGCTCTACCGGCCGGGTCGTGGCGCCACCTGCAGCAGCGTGGCCGCAGGTGTGCATGGTCAAGACTCGTATGCGGCTTCGCCGTGCGAGGTGATATCCAGGCCCTCGCGTTCGGCTTCTTCGGTCACGCGCAGGCCGAACACCAGCTTGGCGACCAGGAAACCCACCACCGACACCACGCCGATCCACACCAGGGTGATGCCCACGCCCAGCGCCTGGATGCCGACCTGATGCACGATGTCGTAGTCGCCGCCTTTCTGGCCGCCCAGCGAGGCTGCCGAGAACACACCGGTCAGGATCGCGCCGATGATGCCGCCCAGGCCATGCACGCCGAACACGTCCAGGCTATCGTCGGCGCCGAGCAGGCGCTTGAGACCGGTGACGCCCCACACGCACAGCACGCCGGCTGCCAGGCCGATGACGATGGCGCCGAACGGCCCGACCGTGCCGCAGGCCGGGGTGATGCCGACCAGGCCGGCCACCATGCCCGAGGCCACACCCAGGGCGGAGGACTTGCCCTTGATGAACTTCTCGGTCAGCGACCAGCCCAGCACGGCGGCGGCAGTGGCCAGCAAGGTGTTGAGGAAGGCCAGCGCCGCACCGGCGTTGGCTTCCAGGTTGGAGCCGGCATTGAAGCCGAACCAGCCCACCCACAGCAATGAAGCGCCGACGAAGGTCAGGGTCACGTTGTGCGGCTTGATCGCCTCACGCCCCAGCCCGGCGCGCTTGCCGACGAAGTAGGCGCCCACCAGACCGGCGATACCGGCGTTGATGTGCACCACGGTGCCGCCGGCAAAATCCAGCGCGCCCAGCCCGAACAAGTAGCCGCCGGTGGCCCAGACCATATGCGCCAGCGGCAGATAGCCGAAGGTGAACCAGATCACCGAGAACAGCAGCACCGCAGCGAACTTGGCGCGTTCGGCGAAGGCGCCGACGATCAGCGCGCCGGTGATGCCGGCAAAGGTCGCCTGGAACCCGATAAACACGTATTCCGGCAGGCTCACGCCCTTGGTGAAGGTAGCCGACAGGCTCTCGATGGTCACGCCCTTGAGCAGCGCTTTATCCAGGTTGCCGATCCACGGGCCTTCGCCGGAAAACGCCAGGCTGTAGCCGTATAGCACCCACAGGATGGTCAGCAGCGAGAACACCGTTGCGACCTGGATCAGCACCGACAACACGTTCTTGGCGCGCACCATGCCGCCGTAGAACAACGCCAGACCCGGCACCACCATCAGCAGCACCAGCAGCGTGGACGTCAGCATCCAGGCGACGTCGCCCTTGTCGACCACTGGCGCGGCTTCGGCAGCAGCGACCGGCGCGGCGGCCGGCTGCGCGGACGGCAGCGGTTCGGTGGTGACCGGCTCGGTCGGTAACGGGGTGACCTGCGGTGTGGACTGCGCTTGCGCGCTGCCCATGCCGCCCACCACCAGCGCGCTGAACAGCATCAGCATGCACACGCTATAGAACCGGGCTTTCCACCCGGCAAACAGAACTGTCTTCATACGACCTCCGGAGGTGGGGGACTCAGAGCGCATCGGCGCCGATTTCGCCGGTGCGGATCCGCACCACTTGCTCGATCGCAGTCACAAAGATCTTGCCGTCGCCGATCTTGCCGGTGCCGGCGGCGTTCTGGATCGCCTCGACCACTGCGTCCAGCCGGTCGTCGGTCACCACCGTTTCGATCTTGATCTTGGGCAGGAAGTCCACGACGTACTCGGCACCGCGGTACAGCTCGGTGTGGCCTTTCTGACGCCCGAAGCCCTTGACCTCGGTGACGGTGATGCCCGACACGCCAGCGGCGGACAAGGCCTCGCGGACCTCGTCGAGCTTGAACGGCCGGATGATGGCGGTGATCAATTTCATGCGCATACCCCGAATGGTGGAAAGAACCGGCCGGCATTGCGCCGCCCGGCGGTGTCATTCACCTGGATGCCAACCCCGGCATCCGATCGTTCGCGATTGCGCAGACCCCAGCGGCTGCGATGCATCCGCCTCGTGGGAGAGGTCAGGCCCGCGCGTCGCGAACTGCGTGCTCTCTCGATACCCCGTCGATCCACGGCCGATGCCGTGGACCGATCAAACATGTGCGGCGATGGCGGAGGTGGGAGGGGGGGCCTCCGCCATCACCGCGGTGGAACTCAGTTGCCGTAGTACAGCTGGTACTCCAGCGGGTGCGTTGCAGCACGGAACTTGGTGACTTCCTGCATCTTCAGCGCGATGTAGCCGTCGATGAAGTCGTCGCTCATCACGCCGCCGGCCTTGAGGAACTCGCGGTCCTTGTCCAGCGCTTCCAGTGCCTGGTCCAGGCTGGAACACACCTGCGGGATCAGCTTCTCTTCTTCCGGCGGCAGGTCGTACAGATCCTTGTCGCTCGGTGCGCCCGGGTCGATCTGGTTCTTGATGCCGTCCAGGCCGGCCATCATCAGCGCGGTGAAGGTCAGGTAGCCGGACTGCAACGGATCGGGGAAGCGCATTTCGATGCGGCGCGCCTTCGGGTTGGTGACCCACGGAATGCGGCACGAGGCCGAGCGGTTACGCGCCGAGTAGGCCAGCATCACCGGCGCCTCGAAGCCCGGGACCAGGCGCTTGTAGCTGTTGGTGCCGGAGTTGGCGAAGGCGTTGATCGCGCGGGCGTGCTTGAAGATGCCGCCGATGTACCACAGCGCCATCTGCGACAGGCCGCCGTAGCCGTCGCCGGAGAACAGGTTGACCCCGCCCTTGGCCAGCGACTGATGCACGTGCATGCCACTGCCGTTGTCGCCGACGATCGGCTTGGGCATGAAGGTGGCGGTCTTGCCGTTGCGGTAGGCGACGTTCTTGATGATGTACTTCATCGTCAGCAGTTCGTCGGCCTTCTGCACCAGCGAGCTGAACTTGGTGCCGATCTCGCACTGGCCGGCAGTGGCCACTTCGTGGTGGTGCACTTCGGTCTCGATGCCGACCTGTTCCAGCGTCTTGATCATTTCCGCGCGCAGGTCGTGCAGGGTGTCGGTCGGCGGAACCGGGAAGTAGCCACCCTTCACGCCCGGACGGTAGCCGCTGTTGCCGCCGTCGTACTTGGCGCCGGTGTTCCAGGCCGCTTCTTCGGAACCCACCTGGAAGAAGGTGTGGCCCATCTCGTTGGCAAAGCGGACCGAATCGAAGATGAAGAATTCCGGTTCCGGGCCGAAGAACGCCTGGTCGGCGGTGCCGGAGGATTTGAGATAGGCCTCGGCGCGCTTGGCGATGCCGCGCGGGTCGCGCTCATAGCTCTGCATGGTGGCCGGATCGAGGATGTCACAGGTCAGCACGATGGTCGGATCGGCGAAGAACGGATCCAGGTACGCGGTGCCGGCGTCCGGGAGCAACACCATGTCCGACTCGTTGATGCCCTTCCAACCCGCGATGGAGCTGCCATCGAACATCTTGCCTTCTTCGAACAACGCCGGCTCGATGATGTTGGCCGGGAAGGTGATGTGCTGCTGTACACCACGCATATCGACGAAGCGCAGGTCGACGAACTCGACCTTGTTGTCCTTGATCAGCTTTTCAACGTTTTCCACGGACATCGGAAGAAACCTCGGCAGGAGTTAAGTGGCTCGTGAGCGGTAATAGAGCAGGGACCGTGCCAACCTGGCGATGCTCACAAGTTCTTGATTTTGCTTGCATCGCTTGAGGTCGCTCGCGTTGTGATAGCACCATAACAGTGCTACTTGCCGATATGCTGCACCAATATAGTGCGTGCCGCAATGCACTATCCTTGCGCCTCCCCCACCCCCCTCTCCAGTCCGATGTCCGACCTGATTTCCGCCCTGCTGCTAGGCATCCTCGAAGGCCTTACCGAATTCCTGCCGATTTCCAGCACCGGCCACCTGCTGATCGCCGAACAATGGCTCGGACGCCGCTCTGATTTCTTCAATATCGTCATCCAGGCCGGCGCGATCCTGGCGATCTGCCTGGCGCTGCGGCAGAAGCTGTGGACCCTGGCCACCGGCCTGGGCGAACGCGACAACCGCGACTACGTGCTCAAGATCGGCGTGGCCTTCCTGGTCACCGCCGTGGTGGGCCTGATCGTGCGCAAGGCCGGCTGGCAGTTGCCGGAAACCGTGCACCCGGTGGCCTGGGCGCTGCTGATCGGCGGGCTGTGGATGCTGGTGGCCGAGCACTTTGCCGGCAAGCTGCCCGAGCGCGACGTGGTGACCTGGAAGGTGGCCATTGCGGTGGGCCTGGCGCAGGTGGTGGCGGGCGTGTTCCCCGGCACCTCGCGCTCGGCCTCGGCGATCTTCCTGGCCATGCTGCTGGGCCTGAGCAAGCGCTCGGCGGCGGCGGACTTCGTGTTCATGGTGGGCATTCCGACCATGTTCGCGGCCAGCGGTTATGCGCTGCTGGAGATGTACAAGGAAGGCGGCGTCGGCAGCGAGAACTGGACCGATGTGGCGGTGGCCTTCGTGGCGGCGACCATTACCGGCTTTGTGGTGGTGAAGTGGCTGCTCGGCTACATCAAGAAGCACCGCTTCACGGTGTTTGCGGTGTACCGCATCGTGCTCGGCGCCGCCCTGCTGTTGTGGTTGCCAGTCGCGGCCTGAGCCGCAAGTGCGCAGGCCCTGCCGCTCGCTGCAGAGGCGGCCGGCAGGGCAACTGCGCGAGCAGTGACGCCGGTCATTGCCGCCGCCGCACGCTGGCGGTATCAATGGGACCTTGATCACCGGGAGCTGCCGATGCGTGCCGTGTTCTTTGCCCCAGCCCTGCTGGCGGCGGGCGTGACGGCCTGCGGCTCGGGCGCGACAGCCGGCGCCGGCAGCGCCGCGCCGGACACAACTGCCGCCTCGACCGCAGCGGCCGCGCCCGTCAGCGACAACGCTCCGTTACGCGCCGCCTTGCAGGCGCAGCACTGGCAACTGCAGCAGGCCAGCGATGCACACGGAACGGCCCTGCGCAGCCTGTTCGTGGCCGGCAGCGCGCCACTGCAACTGGATTTTGCCGAACAACGCATCCAGGTCAGCCAGACCTGCAACGCGCTGGGGGCCAATTACAGCGTGACGCAGACGCAATTGCAGATCGGCCGGGTGGTATCGAGCAAACGCCTGTGCGCGCAATCGCGACGCATGGCGCAAGAACGCGCCGCCAGCGACCTGCTGTCCGGCCGCTTCACGGTGGCATTGGACACGGCACCGGCCGCGCCCCGGCTGACGCTGACGCGCAGCGATGGCACCCGGCTGGTGTTCGGCGGTGTGGCCACGGCCAACACCCGCTACGGCGGCACCGGACAGACGCTGGTCGTCGAAGTGGCCGCCGCCACCGTGGCCTGCCCTTCCGCCCCGTCGCGCCAATGCCTGCAACTGCGCGAGCACGATCCGGGCGCGCCGGCCACTGCACAGGCCGCCACGCCCTGGCACCCCTTCGACGGCACGATCGAAGGCTTCGACCACGAAGCCGGCATCCGGACCCTGCTGCGGGTCACCCGCTATCCGGCTGGCGCGGGCCCGGATGCCGGGCCGGTGTACGTGCTCGACCAGATGATCGAAGCCGGCAGCTAACGCCTGTGATGCGCGTGGGTCGCCGGCGCTACGGAGCGATGCCGCAGGGCGCCGGCCTGACGGGCGGCCGCACGAGGCGCACTGCGTGTCACCCAGGGCCCAGCCGTGGCCGCGTGGCCGCAGCCACGCGGCCACGGCGAAACCCGCCGCTCAGAATTGGATGAAGACCTTGCCGACGTGCTGCGCCTTGGCGAAGTACGCATAGGCCTGGGGCGCTTCGTCGAACCGGAACGTCCGGCTCTCCAGCGTCTTGATCCGATGCCGATCGATGGCCTGCAGCAACTCCTCGAACATCGCCCGGCTTCCATTGGCGATACCGCGGATGGTGATGTTCCTGCGGATCAACGCGACGTAGTCAGGAATCGGGGAAGCGCGTCCCGGAGTCACGCCGATCACCACGATGGTTGCGTTCACCGCCGCCGCCTTGATCGACTGTCCCAAGGTGTCCTGGCCACCGGTCTCGATGATGATGTTGGCGCCACCGCCTGAGCGCTCCAGCACGTCGGCGGCCCAGTCGGGGCTGGTGCGATAGTTGACGGTGATCTCGGCGCCCAACTCGCGTGCGAGTGCGAGCTTTTCGTCGCTGGACGAGGTGATGGCGACGCGGGCGCCATGCGCCTTGGCGATTTCGAGCGCGGCCATCGAGACACCACCGGTGCCCAGGCACAGCACCAGATCGCCCGGCTTGATCGCGGCCACTTCCACCAGGGCATTCCATGCAGTGACTGCCGCCGACGCCAGCGCGGCCACGTCCTTGTCTTCCAACGTATCGGGCACCTTGATCAATGCCGCTGCGGGCAATGCGACCTTCTCCGCCAGCCAGCCATCGTGGGTGGCGCCGATATCGTGGGCGAACACGTCGGCATCGAACTCACCATCCAGCCAGGTGGGGAAGTGGCCGCATACCACGCGGTCGCCCGGTTTGACCTGGGTGACGCCTTCGCCGACGGATGTCACGATCCCCACGCCTTCGGAGGTGGGAATGCGATTGTCCGCAAGCTTGCCTCCATAGGTGCCATGGAGGATCTGCAGATCGCGATTGATGAGGCTGACCAGCCGCGGAGCGACGATGGCCTGGCCAGGGCCTGCAACCGGCTCGGGGTGCTCTGCCGCGACCAGGCTATCGAGGCCGGTCTGCTTGCCAATCTGGAATGCTTTCATTTGAACTACCTATGCTGAGACGCCAGCGCACTGCGACCGACGTCATGGGGGAATACAGGGCGAAGAACGCCCTGGGTGTTGCAACGCCAACCTGGCATCCGTCGCCGGGACGATCGTGCACACGCACGCAACGGAGCCGATCGCCCAGGCTGGCGTAAGCACTGCGCCATCTACTTGCCCGGTGGGCGCATGGCCACACCGGGCGATCGCTCAGCGCAGCGAGGGATTCAGCGTGTAGGTGCCGTGCAACGTCGCTTCGGCGAGCACGTGGCCCTGCATCGCCGACAGCACGTCGGCTGCAGTGAAGGTCTGCGGCAGAGTGAGCTGCGCCACGTCCAGCGCGAACACGCGGAAGAAATAGCGGTGCAGGCGCAGGTCGTTGAACGGCGGATAGGGGCCGTCGTAGCCAAGATAATTGCCGGCCATCTCGGCATTGCCGGCGAACCAGTCGGTGTACGAATTCAGGCCTTGACGCGCACCGGCCGGGCCGGCTGGCTGCTGCTTGCCCTTGGGCACGAAGCCATCGCTGCAGCTGCCTGCCGCGATGGCTTGCACGTCGGCGGGGATATCGACCATTGTCCAATGCACAAAATCGGTGCGCGGCTGCTCGACCGGAATCTGCACATCGTCGCGGCCCACGGTGTCCGCCACGGTCGGCACATCCGGGTCAAGGCACAGCAACGCGAACGAACGCGTGCCGGCGGGCACCTCGCTCCAGGCCAGATGCGGATTGCGGTTGGGCGCAAAGCCTTCGGGCGTGCCGGCGGCGAATTCCACCGCGATGGGCTTGCCGTTTTCGATGCTCTCGCTGCTCAGGCGCATGCAGGTCTCCGTGGGAAATGAGGCCGATCAGGGTGCCTGCGTCCGTGCAGCAGTGGAAGCCATCGCAGTGGAACCCTGTGATGCATCCAGCCGGATCTTGGTTGCTCCAGGCAGCCAGACCGGCGCTTGATGCGGCAGCGACATGGCTGCAACACGGCGCGCGCGCAGCTCATAGCGCCGCCTCCGCGTACCGGTCGCGCCCGCCGCGCGGCGAGCGCGGCGGTGGAGAGCGCTGCTCAGTCCTGCGGGTAGCCCAGGCGCACCGCAATCGGGGTCAGCCCATCGAACTGCGCGCCCAGGACGCTGCGATAGTCGCGCCAGCGGCCAGACGTCAGGCGCGCCGGGCCGCGTGGCTCGATCAGCGGGAAACTTAACCCGAACGCCTGCTCCAGCGCATCGGCAATCCCCTGCGGGTCGCTTTCGATGCCGTCCAGCCGGATGATCCGGTGCGGGTACAGATCCTGCTCGTGCAGCACCGCCAGTTGTTCCAACGCCGCCAGCAACCAGCCGGCAGCCTGCTGCGGCGACTCCAGCGCCAGCGGCGCAGGGGCGCCGGAGGACAGCCAGTCCAGCAGCATGTCGCGCGGGTCGCGCAGCGCAATCGCCAGCCGGCCTTCGGGCAGATGCGGGCGCAGCGCGGTCAGCAAGGTATTGTCCCACCACAGCAGCCAGTCGATGACGTTGCCGTCGTCGATGCCGCGCCGTGGCAACTGCGCCTTCCAGCCTTCCACCAGCGCCATCGGCGCCAGTTCGCCCGACGCCAGTTGCTCGACGGTGCGGTAGCTCTGCAGTCCATCGGACGGCGGCGTGCTGCCGTAACGGTCGCCGCGCGCCAGCGGGGTGGCCGCGCCCATCACCGCAGTCAGGCGCTCGACGTGCGACCCGGGCGTACCCCAGACGAACAGCGGGCGCGCAGTGACGGTATCGGGAATGGTCCCGAGCGCCGGCCACTGCCTTGGCTGCTTGGCGGCCTGCGGCGGCAACGGCAGCCGATGCGGCGCCTGTTCGCGCTGGAACTGCATCCAGGTCACCAGTGCGGCGTCGGGCTGGCTGGCGCGGTCCTGCACATTGCCCAGCCACGGCCGCAGCATGGTCTGCTGGGGTGCGGGCAGCGAGTCGATCAACGCTTGCACGCAAGCGATGGCTGCCGGCGGGTCGCGCTCCAGCAGCGCTTCGACGATGCGCTGCTCGCCACTGATGCGACCCGGCTCCACCGCCACGATCTGCCGCGCCACCGCTTCCGCTGCATCGGCATGGCCTTGCATGTCGTGCACGCGCATCAGCGCCTCCAGCGCGGGCAGGTGCTCGGGCATGGCCAGCAGCCAGCGCTCGATCACCGCCTGT
Source organism: Xanthomonas sp. 3058 (assembly GCF_014199765.1). Taxonomy (NCBI): domain Bacteria; kingdom Pseudomonadati; phylum Pseudomonadota; class Gammaproteobacteria; order Lysobacterales; family Lysobacteraceae; genus Xanthomonas; species Xanthomonas sp. 3058. The sequence continues at coordinate 119,705 of NZ_JACHOF010000013.1, forward strand.
GCCTGCGGGCCGCCGACCGGCTCCACCGCCAGGCGGGCAAGCCACAAATCGTGCGCACTTGCCGAGGTGGCCAGCGCCGCGTCCAGGGTGTCGCGCGCGTCGTCCACCGCGCCCAGCCGCTCCCAGGCGGTGAGCAAGGCGTGCAAGGTGCGGCGGTCGGCTGGCCAATGCGCCAGCGCCAGGCGCAGATGTGCGGCGGCCTGGTCGGGGCGACCGGCCTGCAATTCCATTTCGCCGGCAAGCCGGCGCATCGCCGGCAGGTCGCCGTCGGGCTGGGCGAGCACGCCCTGCATCGCCGCCAGCGCATCGTCCAGGCGACCTTGCCGCTGGGCCAGCTGGGCGATGAAGGCGCGCAATGCGGTGCCCGGCGGATTGAGCTCGATCACGCGCTCGAAGGCGCGCTCGGCAAACGCGAAATGTTCTTTCTGCAGATACGCAAAGCCCAGCGCGAACAGTACCCGCGCATCGTCCGGCAACTGCTCGGCGGCCCGCGTCAGCAGCGACAGCGCGCGATCGCTCTGGCCACGACGCAGCTCCACCACGCCATCGACCGCCAGCAGCTGCGGGTGCTCCGGCGCCAGTCGCGCGGCGGTGCGACTCAGCCGCTCGGCCTCGTCCAGATCGCCACGCGCCACCGCCAGATGCGCCTGCATCACGTAGGCATTGAACTGATTGGGGTCCAGCGCGGTGGTGCGCAACAGCGCGGCATCGGCGCCCGTCAGGTCGCGCGTGGCCAGCAACAGCCCGGCGCGCAAGAGATGCAGGTCGGCGTCTTCCGGCGTCAGCGTCAGCGCGGTGTCGAGACTGGCCAGCGCCAGTGCCGGCTGCCCCTGCTGCTGCAAGGACAGGCCGAGCCAGCGATGCGCGGCAGCGGTCTCGGGCGCGGTGAGGACCCACTCGCGGGCCAGTGCCACCGCGTCGTCGGCCGCATTGCGGCGCAGGGCTTGAAGAATGGCGTCTTGCATGGCGGCGGCGTGTCCAGAACAAACCGCTATTGTAACGATGCGCTGCGGCGGCCTGGCGTGTGATGCACATCGAAAGGAGATGCGACCCAGGGCAAGCACGCTTGGCACACACATTGAACTGTCGGAAACAGCGGCTTCTTGACCTAGGGAAGGTCTGAACAATGAGGCCTGAGAGTGCGGGATGTCGCATCGTTCCGGAGAGTCGCGTTTGGATCTTCGGATTTTTCGCAATTTCTGGA
>NZ_JACHOF010000014.1:0-107090 GCF_014199765.1 Xanthomonas sp. 3058
GGCAACGTAGAAATCGGAGAGTAATGACATGTGCGTCCGTGCCTGCTCTAGTTTGGTGGGTGACGTGGAAGGTCTAACGCCTGAATTAAGCCGAGCCGCGAAGCGGCTTCGGCTTGAATGAATTGTTAGACCGCACCTCTAGTGCTCTGGCGCACGTTGGCTTTTAGGCGTCGTGTTTAGGTTGTCCATGTCCGAGTAGATTAGCCACGGCTTGCCCGGAGCACGATGCAGAGTGAGGGTGAACTTGCCTATGTCGTTGGGCGCATTGCCGTAGCGATACGTACCGATGATGTAGCCGATTGTGTCTCCGGCTGCAAAAGCGAGTGCGCGTAGCCGCAATGGGCCGCCGGCCTGCCCCTCATAAGCTGCCTGGATGGCTAAGCGTCCGCGAACTGGCGGACGATTGCTTTGCAGTACAAACCCATCCTCCGCGAATAGCGAGGCGAGGGCAGTTGCGTCACCCGCGCGCCATGAGTGCTCATAGTCGCGAAGCACTCGATCCAGCTCAGCCGGTAACGCAGCATCAGGAAGCTCTGCTGGGGTGCTTTGCCCACGCAGGGGTGCTGCTACCAGCATGATGCCGAGAACGACAGGCAGGAGAATGGAACGGCTCATGTGTCTCAGTTTCCTTGGAGTGTCGTGCGGCCTAACGCCTGAATTAAGCCGCGTCGCGAAGCGGCGTCGGCTTGAATGAATTGTTAGCGCCCACCTACTGCACGGCCAAGAGCAGGGTCATGCCAGCATAGTCCTGTTGCTCCAGCAGCTGCAGCCAGCGCGTCACCACAGCGTATCCCAGCAGGGCGACGGCAGCGGCCTGAAACGCCTGCGGCTGCTCATGCCCTGTAGCCGACCGCATGAGCAAAGTATGAGGCTTTTCTAAACCACGACCAGAAAGGACCTTGAGAAAGGCGTCCAAGGCATTCCGCATCTCTGGGGGGCCGTAGTGCACTGCCACAAAGTCCGCCGCGAGCTTCTCAGCCTTGATAAGGACGGCGACGAATTGCCAGGTGAGCAGATCTACGGCAGCAGTTACAAAGACCGAGTCCTCGCCATACAGGTCGAGAAATGCATCCGAAAGATGAGGACCGAAGCCCCGCTCAGGGTCGATCTGGATGGTCCCGGCAGGTACGCCGGCGGGTCGTTCGCTTTGCACGTCTCGGGGATCTCGCTGTGGGCGCTAACGCCTGAATTAAGCCGAGTTGCGAAGCAACGTCGGCTTGAATGAGTTGTTAGGCAGTGAGTGGCCGCAAAGGTTGGATGGTGCAACCATGCTCCCCAGCACTGCCGCCTGTGAAGAGTGTGCCACAGCTTGCGGGATGGAGCTTGCCCAGCGATGCAGCGGCGCGTGATGCCACCGAAGCCAACTGCAACGAGCGCAGCGCGGGAACGACGTGCCAAGGCGAAGCACCGAACTTACCGCAACCAGCAATGGTGATGACTGCTGTCCGGAGCCAACCGCATGCATGCCTGCGAAACCACCGGAGCGGCAACCACCAACGCATTTGCTCCACCACGGCCTAACGCCTGAATTAAGCCGCGCCGCGAAGCGGCGTCGGCTTGAATGAATTGTTAGCGCTAAGCATTACTTGCATTTGTATGGGCTTTCAGACAAGTGCTCTTCTTTAGTTTCGTTGTCAGTGATCTTAACGGTTGCACCCGGATGTGCTTTGCAGAACGCATTCCTCGCCGAGTAGATTCCAGACCCCTGAGCCAAGATCGCGTTTGGGATGAATGTCCCATCAGCGCGTGTTGCGGTAACCGTGTAGTTTCCGGATGTTGTAACGCAGCCGGACAAAAATACTGTTGCTAGTAGTATCAGGTACTTCATGTGCTCTCCTTAGCGCTAACGCTTGAATTAAGCCGAGCTGCGAAGCAACTTCGGCTTGAATGAGTTGTTAGGCAGTGAGTGGCCGCGAAGGTTGGATGGTGCAACCATGCTCCTCAGCACTGCCGCCTGGACCGAGTTTGCCACAGCTTGCGGGATGGAACTTGCCCAGCGATGCAGCGGCGCGTGATGCCACCGAAGCCAACTGCACCGAGCGCAGCGCGGGAACGACGTGCCAAGGCGAAGTACCAAACTTACCGCAACCAGCAACGATGATGACTGCTGTCCGGAGCCAACCGCATGTACGCCTGCGAACTCACCGAAGCGGCAACCACCAACGCATTTGCTCCACCACGGCCTAACACCTGGGTTAAGCCGACCCGCGAAGCGGGTCCTGCTTGAACGAATTGTTAGGCAGCAGAAGAGGCACGCAAGCTACCTACATGAAAGTTTGCCAAGTAGGGTATTGGGTCCAACCAGCGCCCCGAGATATTTGCCGTCGCGGACTGCAAGAAGAGGAACTGAAGGAGTAGGTTGCCAAACACACTGTCGGCATATATCCACTTAACGCCCGGCTGACCCGCCCGACTGGCTGGTGTGTTGAAACCATTTGGAACGTTGTCAAAGTAGCTGAATCCCTTGCCCAGGATAAAAATAGCGTCAATCGATGGGGATGGCTGATTTAGCCGCTCATCACCAACGGGTAAGTCAGGGACTGATACGCCCAGCTCGCTGTGGATCTCATGCAGCCAACCTTGAGCAGTTGCCATGCTCGCGGGTCCGTCATAAGCGACGACGTAGTTCAGTATCCGTGGGGAACATATCCGGCCTGAAATGCACTAACAAATCGCGGTAAAAGAGCTTTGGCATTGCGCGCCGCGCCAATAGCTTGATGCAAGTCTTTCTTTGTAAGGGTGGACTTGACCTCAACAGTTGCGATCACGGACTCAATCAAGAACCCGCTTACGCCACCGCCAAAATCAAGTTTTGGGTAGCTCTTGTTGTAAATAACAATGTTGTACTGGTTCCGTTGCGCTTTGGGCTCCGACGAGGAGTCAATGATCTCTCCCGACCCGATCGCGACTGTTTGCGTGAGATGGGCGACGAGGAACTCTTTGATAAAAGCCTCTCTCGGCGTGCCCTTGTGCAGGCTGTGTCCGCTGTTTGCGGGGACGCGTGAGATAGCGAGAAGCGCCGTTTCTGTTGCGTCCATGTGCGACTTGAGCATGGTCTGCTGCCTAACGCTTGAATTAAGCCGAGTTGCGAAGCAACTTCGGCTTGAATGAATTGTTAGGCACCTGATTCGGATGTTTGCCCTAGAAGTTCGTCCGGATCCATGTACGTATCTGGCTCATCACTGACATTTGCGAGTAAGTTGCAGAGCTCTATGAAGTCAAGGCGCGCAATGAAGTCTTTACCATTAGCAGAACCGGTCGACCTAGCTGAAAAATAGAGGTTGCGGACCTCATTGAGGGCTACGAGCAACTCTGCCTCATCACTGGTCGTAACTTCACTTTCTAGAGAAGTCAGATAAAAAAGTTGGCGGTCGGGGCTATAGAGAGAAGGAACGCGTCGATTGGATAGCTCTGGTGAAAGCTCTCTGATCTGGCGAAACGATGCAGAGGAGAAGTAGAGATCCCAGTCAAACTGTGTATTTTTACTCAAAAGGTTCTCCATAATTTTGAATGAGTTGCCTAGCGCCTGAATTAAGCCGACCCGCGAAGCGGGTTCGGCTTGAATGAATTGTTAGGGCCCATTAGCGGAAGAAGTTCTCGGGCCACAGAAAATCTGGCAGACGCTGCCGGATTAAGTCAGCCTGAGTCTGGTACCCGCGCGCCTCGAGCTCGCGGAGGAATACAGGCCATGGCGGAATGTTGCTCATGTACACGTTGGTAGCAGACGTGGACATGCCGCCGCCTTGAGAGCTGGATAGACCGCCGTACTGTGAAGTAGATAGACCGCCGTACTGTGAGGTCGACAAGCCTCCGTACTGGGAAGTGGACAAGCCACCATACAGCGAGGTGGAGAGGCCACCGTACTGCGAGGTGGAGAGGCCACCGTACTGCGAGGTGGAGAGGCCACCGTACTGCGATGTGGACATGCCGCCGTACTGTGAAGTCGACATACCGCCGTACTGGGATGTGGACAGCCCACCGCCTTGAGATGTACTCAAGTTGCGAGGCCACAATCTCATGTTTGGAATGACCGGCCTGCTCAATGGACTCTCCTTGAAGTTTGGTATGGGCCCTAACGCTGGAAATAAGCCGCGTGCCGTAGGCACGTCGGCTTGATTGAACTGTTAGGCCGATGACTGAGGTGGCCGCAGTAGGGATTGAATGTATGGCGAGCTGGAGCCATCCCAGCCGCAGATGACACATTGTCCTGAAATGAACTCATGTGAGCATTTTGGTGTGGCATACAGAACATGAGCGCACTCTGGACAGAGCGAGGACATGTTTGAAGCGGTGGCGACGTATTGGCTCTCGCATTCATCGCATTTCCTCAAAATTCTGTCCATTGCGGCCTAACGCCTGAATTAAGCCGAGCCGCGAAGCGGGTTCGGCTTGAATGAATTGTTAGGTGCCAACCTATTTTCCGAAGTTGTAAACACCACTCTACATGCCCAGGCCGTGTTCATCCATGATTCTCCGGATGCGACCTGAAAACGAAATTATCTGTTCTTTGGAAAATTGAGAATAGGTCGGCAGCGAACTTTCAGGAATGTTCTGGAGCAAGGCTGCACCACAGGCAACGAGATACCTGAGCTCATCAGGGGTCAGCGAAACCTCAAGTGAATCGGGTAAAGCAATATCACTCATCGGTAATCTCTCAACCTTAGTAGGCGCCCGATATGACGCCTAACGCCTGAATTAAGCCGACCCGCGAAGCGGGTTCGGCTTGAATGAATTGTTAGGCATGGGGCTGGCCAATCCGGCTACTCGATGTAGTCAGAGTTTATTCGCGCCCTGAACTGCGCGATGGACGCCTCAAGTACAGCGATGTCGACTTTGCTGGAGAACAGTGACATGTACGTCCTTCTCTCCGAGTCATCTCTGAATATCTCCATGACCAGATCGCCATCGATGTATGTTTCTAGTCCGATCCCGTCCCTGGGGTTGACGTCGCTTGCGACGATGTAACTGATTTTTCTATCCGAACTCATGCGCTCACCAACATGCCTAACGCTTGAATTAAGCCGAGCCGCGAAGCGGCTTCGGCTTGAATGAACTGTTAGCAGCCTACAAGCGATCAATGGAGCTAACAAGAATTTCAGCTGGACTGCCAGACATGTGTCCGCAGCCGTCCAAACGCGGATCTGGCGCATGGAGGGTGCCCAACACCGATACCCTGTGGCCATTCAATTTATCCAGACCTCTTTCATTGAGCTGAACACTGCCAGAGCCAGTGCTTAGCCAAATGCTGGAGCTGGCAAGGCCGGATGGATCTACGACGCGTCTCTCGGCCTTCGGATAGTGCCGGATAGCGATGTGCTCGAACTCGAAGTGGAGAATCCCATGGACAGCTACAGGTAGCCCGTTGAGGTGAGGCAGCTTGTCTAGCGCTTCATTGACCGACAGCGAGTCTTCCATAGGTTGCTAACGCTTGAATTAAGCCGAGTTGCGAAGCAACTTCGGCTTGAATGAGTTGTTAGGCAGTGAGTGGCCGCGAAGGTTGGATGGTGCAACCCTGCTCCCCAGCACTGCCGCCTGGACCGAGTGTGCCACAGCTTGCGGGAGGGGGCTTGCCCTGCGATGCAGCGGCGCGTGATGCCACCGAAGCCAACTGCACCGAGCGCAGCGCGGGAACGACGTGCTAAGGCGAAGCACCCAACTTACCGCAACCAGCAACGGTGATGACTGCTGTCCGGAGCCAAGCGCATGCACGCCTGCGAACCCACCGAAGCGGCAACCACCAACGCATTTGCTCCACCACTGCCTAACGCTTGAATTAAGCCGAGTTGCGAAGCAACTTCGGCTTGAATGAGTTGTTAGGCAGTGAGTGGCCGCAAAGGTTGGATGGTGCAACCATGCTCCCCAGCACTGCCGCCTGGACCGAGTGTGCCACAGCTTGCGGGAGGGGGCTTGCCCAGCGATGCAGCGGGGCGTGATGCCACCGAAGCCAACTGCGCCGAGCGCAGCGCGGGAACGACGTGCCAAGGCGAAGTGCCAAACTTACCGCAACAAGCAACGGTGATGACTGCTGTCCGGAGCCAAGCGCATGCACGCCTGCGAACCCACCGAAGCGGCAACCACCAACGCATTTGCTCCACCACGGCCTAACGCTTGAATTAAGCCGACTGGCGAAGCCAGTTCGGCTTGAATGAATTGTTAGGCGGCATTACCACGCACCTCCACGTGCCGACTCTACACGAGCCCAAATGTCTGGCGTACTGCTCTCCCAGACGCCACCGAGCAAGTGACAGAATGCAGGATTGCGACGCGCCTCCAGCTCAATGCGCTTAATGTATTGCGGCCCGGCCTCATGGATCAGGTCTTCCAGTGGCCCGGCGGCAAGTATGCCAATGACTGAATCCGGTGGGCTTTTGGCAAGGATTGCAAGAATCGCGGCCCAGGAATCCTCTGCGCCCGGATCATCCATGAATTTTTCCGCCGCCCACCAAAGTGGATGGCTGTCAGTTGAGCACGAGCCGTCTTGCTGAAACGCGATGTACGCCGATGCCCAAGTCTCAATGTCCATGGAACTACCCATGCCGCCTAACGCCTGAGTTAAGCCGACCCGCGAAGCGGGTTCGGCTTGAATGAATTGTTAGGGAAGCTCTGAACAACTCTGTCTCAGGCCTTCGATCGGAGCCTGAGCCAGGCTGCGTCACGCGTAAGCCCTTGATTTTCAGTAAGGGCACTTGTCGGGATCAGGCGAGGCTACAAGCTTCCCCCGATGGTCGGTGAGTTGTTCAGAGGTTCCTTAGGCGGCAACTTAAAGGTCATCCGGTGGGTACTCCGGTAGTTGAGCAATGCGCATGGCACCTAAGTCATCGCTAGCTGACCTGGTTGAGGCGTCGATCTCCGCTAGGTGTGTCTCTATAGCAATAAGCCGGCTCTCATACTGCTGCATCAAGTGCAGGGCAGTACCCTCAAGTCGGAATGGCTTGCCGCTAGGCTTGAACAAGATGAGAACAAGCAGGATGACGACCGTCCACTCAAAAGCGCTCATGAATCACTCTCCCCATTGTCGCGACCTATCCCGTGCCGCCTAACGCTTGAATTAAGCCGAGTTGCGAAGCAACTTCGGCTTGAATGAGTTGTTAGGCAGTGAGTGGCCGCGAAGGTTGGATGGTGCAACCCTGCTCCCCAGCACTGCCGCCTGGACCGAGTGTGCCACAGCTTGCGGGAGGGGGCTTGCCCTGCGATGCAGCGGCGCGTGATGCCACCGAAGCCAACTGCACCGAGCGCAGCGCGGGAACGACGTGCTAAGGCGAAGCACCCAACTTACCGCAACCAGCAACGGTGATGACTGCTGTCCGGAGCCAAGCGCATGCACGCCTGCGAACCCACCGAAGCGGCAACCACCAACGCATTTGCTCCACCACTGCCTAACTACTATTGGACCGCCCAAAAGCGGTGTTGCGCCAAGTATCGACTAAGGGCTGAGGTCTGGGAAGAGGGAATTCCTATTCCGTAACAATGACTTGCCGGATGGCAACCGACAGTCTTGGCGTCGATGCTGGTTGCGTTATCCGACGTTTGAGCAGGCGTATGAGTGACACCCGTGACGATGCAGGCGTAATGACGCCTCTGACCCCCAAGCTGCTGGATCAGGTCCGTGGTCGGCTGCGGCTTCGCCACTACAGCCTGCGTACCGAGCAGGCGTATGTGGGCTGGATCCGACGCTTCATCCTGGCCAACGGCAAACGGCATCCAGCGCAGATGGGGCAGGCAGAGGTCGAGGCGTTTCTCACCGAACTGGCGACGCGGGGTCAGGTGTCGGCCGGCACGCAGAATCAGGCGCTGGCGGCACTGCTGTTCCTGTATCGCGAGGTCCTGGGCGTGGAGTTGCCCTGGATGGAGAATCTGGTGCGCGCCAAGCGACCGCGGCGCATTCCAGTGGTGCTCTCGGTCGAGGAGGTGACGCGCTTGCTGACGATGTTGGAGGGGTCTTGTCGGCTGATGGCGGGGCTGCTGTACGGCAGCGGGATGCGGTTGCTGGAATGCCTGCGGTTGCGGATCAAGGATGTGGACATGGTTCGCTGCGAGATCGTGGTGCGCGACGGAAAAGGGGGCAAGGATCGGCGGGTGCCGCTGCCGCGCAGCCTGCGTGGGGAATTAATGCGGCAGCGCGAGCGGGCGCTGCTGCTGCATGCCGCTGATCTCGCCGAGGGAGCAGGACGGGTGTTCCTGCCGCATGCGCTGGCGCGCAAGTATCCCACTGCCGATGTCGAGCCCGGCTGGCAGTATCTGTTCCCCGCCGCGCGTCGATCGGTGGATCCGCGCAGTGGCCGAGTTGCTCGGCATCACGTGTCGGAGGAGATCCTGCAGCGTGCGGTACAGGCGGCACGGCGCCATGCGGGGATCGACAAGCCGGCGACCTGCCACACCTTGCGGCATTCGTTCGCCACGCATCTGCTGGAGGCCGGCCACGATATACGCACCGTGCAGGAGCTGTTGGGCCACAAGGATGTGGCAACCACGCAGATCTACACGCATGTGCTCGGGCGTGGGGCGTCGGCGGTGCGCAGCCCGCTGGATGGGCTGCGCATCGGCGATGGATGACGTCGCCGCCAGGAAAAGCCAACCCGCTGTGGGGGTTGGCGGTCAGGCGTCGGGACTGAAGTGTCTTCCACAGTCCGATGCCGGGATACGATGAAGACGGCCAAGAATCCGCGGTCTTCATGGCAATGCTTCAGCCGTCAAGCAGCGCCTTGTCGCGCACCGCACCCTTGTCCGCACTGGTCGCCAGCAACGCGTACGCCTTCAACGCCGTGGTGACCTTGCGCGGGCGCACCTCCACCGGCTTCCAGCCCTTGGCATCCTGCTCGGCGCGGCGACTGGCAAGCTCTTCGTCGGACACCAGCAGATTGATCGAACGGTTGGGAATGTCGATCAGGATCTTGTCGCCATCGCGTACCAGGCCGATCGCGCCGCCCGCCGCGGCTTCCGGCGAGGCGTGGCCGATCGACAGGCCCGAGGTGCCGCCGGAGAAACGGCCGTCGGTGAGCAGGGCGCATTGCTTGCCCAGGCCCTTGGATTTGAGATAGCTGGTGGGGTAGAGCATTTCCTGCATGCCGGGGCCGCCCTTGGGGCCTTCGTAGCGGATCACCACGATATCGCCGGCCGTTACTTCGTCGGCGAGAATGCCTTTGACCGCCGAATCCTGGCTCTCAAAGACGCGGGCATTGCCTTCGAACACGTGGATGGATTCGTCCACGCCTGCGGTCTTCACCACGCAGCCGTCGCGGGCGATATTGCCGTACAGCACGGCCAGGCCGCCTTCCTGCGAGAACGCGTGGGCGACATCGCGGATGCAGCCGTCGCTGCGGTCGGTATCCAGGCTGTCCCAACGCGTGGCCTGGCTGAAGGCAATCTGCGTGGGAATGCCGGCCGGGCCGGCCTTGTAGAACGTGTGCACCTTTTCGTCGTCTGTCTGGGTGACATCCCATTGCGAGATGGCATCGGCCAGCGTGCGTGCATGCACCGTGGCCGCGTTGGTATGCAGCAGCCCGCCGCGCGCCAGCTCGCCGAGGATGGCCATGATGCCGCCGGCGCGGTGCACGTCTTCAATGTGGTATTTGGGCGTATTCGGGGCGACCTTGCACAGCTGCGGCACGCGCTTGGACAGGCGGTCGATATCGCGCATGCCGAACGGCACCTCGCCTTCCTGCGCGGCGGCGAGCAGATGCAGGATGGTATTGGTCGAGCCGCCCATGGCGATGTCCAGCGTCATCGCATTCTCGAAGGCGTCGAAGGTGGCAATGCCGCGGGGCAGGGCGGTGGGATCTTCGCCACCATACCAGCGGTGGCACAGCTCCACCGCCACGCGTCCGGCGCGCAGGAACAGCTGCTCGCGGTCGGCGTGCGTGGCCACCACGGTGCCGTTGCCCGGCAGCGACAGGCCCAGCGCTTCGGTCAGGCAGTTCATCGAGTTGGCGGTGAACATGCCCGAGCACGAGCCGCAGGTGGGGCAGGCGCTGCGTTCGAATTCGGCGACTTTCTCGTCCGATGCGCTGTCGTCGGCGGCGATCACCATTGCATCGATCAAATCGAGTTTATGTTCGGACAACTTGGTCTTGCCGGCTTCCATTGGGCCGCCGGAGACGAACACGGTGGGAATGTTGAGCCGCAACGCGGCCATCAACATGCCGGGGGTAATCTTGTCGCAGTTGGAAATGCACACCAGCGCGTCGGCGCAATGGGCGTTGACCATGTACTCGACCGAGTCGGCGATGATTTCGCGGCTGGGCAACGAATACAGCATGCCGTCGTGGCCCATCGCGATGCCATCGTCCACGGCGATGGTGTCGAATTCCTTGGCGACGCCGCCGACGCGCTCGATCTCGCGCGCAACCAGCTGACCGAGATCCTTCAGATGCACGTGCCCGGGCACGAACTGGGTGAACGAGTTGGCGATGGCGATGATGGGCTTGTGGAAGTCGCCATCCTGCATGCCGGTGGCGCGCCAGAGTGCGCGGGCGCCGGCCATGTTGCGGCCGTGGGTGGAGGTCTTGGAGCGATACTCGGGCATGGCGAAGTCGGCGGCTGATCAGCGAGCTGTGGCTGGCAATTAGAGCGCGTTGCGACTGTTGCTGCTGCAACCGTCGCGATGCGTTCTGGCGATTTCGCACGGTAGCACGCAGCTGTCTGTCGGGCGGGGCTGCGCGACGCGCGGGCTGTGCAGTAGCCGGTCAGGCGCTTGCGCACGCTGCGTGCCGGCGCGCAGCGTCCAGCATCTGCGCAGAAAACATCTGCGCAGAAAACGCCAACCTGTTCCCTTCGCGTCACGCATCTGCGCATCGCCGCGCTGGCCTGGAGCAGTGTGGCAACGATCGCGTCCTGCGTCGTGCAACGCCGCGCCTGGGCAGGCGATGCGTGTACGTTACCGGCGCTGCCGGGATCGAGACTGTTCCGCTTCCAGGGCGCGTTTGCGGTTGCTACAAGCGACACGCGATGCGCAGCTACACTAGGCGCATGTCTTCTGAGTTTTCCTGCCGTTCGGGCTGCGCAGCCTGCTGCATCGCGCCCTCGATCAGTTCGCCGATTCCCGGCATGCCCGATGGCAAGCCGGCGGGTGTGGCGTGTGTGCAGCTTGATGCGCGGCTGGGGTGCCGGCTGTTCGGCTCGCCGGCGCGCCCGGCGGTGTGCAGCAGCCTGCGGCCATCGATGGAGATGTGCGGGGCATCGCGCGAGCAGGCGTTGACGATGCTGGCCGCACTGGAGCAGGCGACCCAGCCTTGACAGCCGGGCGCGTCCACTCGGCGATCAGCTGCCGCCAGGCATGCCCAGATACTGATCCTTGAGCCGCACATAATGTTGCGCCGAATAATGCAGGCTCTCGATTTCCTTGTCGCTGAGTTTGCGCGCCAGGCGCGCGGGATTGCCCAGCCACAATTCCGCTTCGCCAACCACCTTGCCTGGGCCGACCACCGCACCGGCGCCGACAAATCCGTAGCGTTTGATGGTGGCCCCATCCAGCACGCAGGCGCCCATGCCGATCAGGCACAGGTCTTCGATGGTGCAGGCATGCAGGATGGTGCCGTGGCCCACGGTCACGTCCTCGCCGATGATGGTTGGATAGCCAGCCTTATTGAACGGGCTGTGGTGGCTGACGTGGATGATGGTGCCGTCCTGCACGTTGGTGCGTGCGCCGATCTGCACCTGATTGACGTCGCCACGGATCACCGTGCCCGGCCACACCGACACGTCATCGCCCAAGCTCACTTTGCCGATGATGGTGCAGGCCGGGTCGACATAGACGCGCGCGCCCAGCTGCGGGGTGTGTTCCAGGAACGAACGGATCGGGGTCACGGCATTCTCCACGCATCAAACAGGTTGCCCACGATGGGCAGTGATTGCATGATAACTGCCAGTGCGCGGGCCTGTTGAACAGGCCGCGCTGTGGCTGGGTGAGGAATTAGGCAATCGCGCCTACGCGCTCACGAAGAAGACCCAGACTGAACATCGACGTTGCCAGCACGACTCACGCATCCGCGTTGGCGTTTGTGCAACAAGAGCGCAGGTCACTTCGCCGTTGCGTGGCCCTGCAAAAGGTGCGCCAAGGGTTTGCGATGGCCGATGTTCAGGCACTGCGACCGTGAAAGACGCTCCCCGGACGTTTGGCTACCGGTGGCAACTCGGCCTGCCGCATGCCCGGCAGCACGTCGCGACGCCCCGTTCGACACTGCCCGGCACGGTTGCTGGCCTGCTCAGCCGCCATGCGCCCACGCAGTCTGGCGAGGTCGAGCGGACCAAAGAAATCTCCCCCAGTGCCGATAAGACGGATGACCCTCCGCACCCGTGGCGGGCGTTTTCGCGGACATCGTGCAGATCAGCGCTGGCATGCTCAGAACCATCGACTCAGATCAACTCCGCCCCGGCATGTATGTCTACAAGCTGCTGGGCGCGTGGGTGCACCATCCGTTCTGGAAGACGTCGTTTCTGGTCGATTCCGACGATGTGGAGAAGATCCATGCCAGCCGGATCGAGCAACTGGTGATCGACACCGCGCGCGGCCTGGATGTGGACAGGGGCGCGGCAGTCGGCGAGCAGGCTGCTGGCGATGCGCCATCGCCACCTCCCATGCCGGAACCGGAATCGGAACCGCAACCGCCGGAGCCGGCCCCCACCGCGCGCAGTGCGCGGACCAACAGCGTCACCGCGCAGGTCGGTATCGAAGCCGAAGTGGTGCGGGCGCGGCGTATTTTTGAAGACGGCCGCGACATGGTGGAAGCGATGTTTCGCGATGTGCGGCTGGGGCGCACCGTCGACACCGAGGCAGCGATGCCGTTGGTGGAAGCCATCAACGACTCGGTGCTACGGCACCCGCAGGCCTTGATCAGCGTGGCAAGGCTCAAGACCGCCGACGACTACACCTATCTGCACTCGATGGCCGTGGCCGGCTTGATGAGCGGGCTGGCGCGCCAGCTCGGCCTGCCCGAGGCGCAGGTGGTGGAAGCGGCGATGGGCGGCCTGCTGCACGACATGGGCAAGGCGGTGACGCCGTTGGAGATTCTCAACAAGCCCGGCCGGCTCACCGATGCAGAAATGGAGGTGATGCGCCAGCATCCGCTGGATGGGCATCGCCTGCTGATGGCCGGCGGCGTGCAGAACGCGGTGGTGCTGGAAATTGCGCTGCATCATCACGAAAAGATCGACGGCAGCGGGTACCCCAACCGCTTGGTCGGCGAAGGCATCTCGCTGATGTCGCGGATGGGCGCGGTGTGCGATGTGTATGACGCCATCAGTTCCGACCGCCCCTACAAACGCGCCTGGGACCCGGCCGAATCGCTCAAGCAGATGGCGTCGTGGAAGGGTCATTTCGACCCGGTGGTATTCCAGGCGTTCGTGCGCCGGCTGGGCATCTACCCGGTCGGCTCGCTGGTGCGCCTGGAATCGCAGAAGCTGGCCGTGGTGATCGAACAGACGCCAGACGCGCTGCTCAAGCCCAAGGTGCGCGTGTTCTATTCGGCCAAGCTGCGCAGCCATGTGCTGGTGCAGGACATCGACCTGTCGCGGCCCGATTGCCAGGACCGTATCGCGCAGATGGAAAGCCCGACCGACTGGGGCTTCCGCGATCTCGAAAAACTCTGGCTGCCGTAGGCGCGCTGCGCAAGTCTGCATTGCCGGGCGCGTGCATGTCCGGACATCGATGACCTCGACACAACGCTGCGGCAACCCCGCCGTGGCAGCAACCGTAACGGGCTCGCCTGCGATCCGTACGTGCCTTCACACCCGCCCGGCACCCGCTCGCGGGCTAGCGGACGCGACTATGCTGCGGTGCAGCTTGGCAATGTAGTTATGATCTATAACTATTCTGCAACGCAATCACTTGCCGACCGGATCTCATGTCCACGCCGTGCCTGGATCACCGCCGTCCCCCGCACATCGCAGCGCTGCATTGCGGTCAGGCGCGCGCGTGGACGGCCGGTGCGACGGCGGCGCGCCCATGCGCATGGTCGCAGCAGGTATCGACAGCCGGCATGTCCACATCGCCAGGCCTTGCCGCGTCTACAATGCGCTGCACGCCGGGGATCGGCGTTGCGGCCCGGGCGCATGGCGCGTACCGCTCCGCCCGCTGCCTTTGTCGCGAGAACCGTCATGCCCGCTACAGCCACTGCTGCACCGTTGCCCGATGCCATCACCGCGGTGGACCAGGCGCGTCTGCTACGAATGCTGGGCTACCGCATCACCCGCACCGAGCTGCTGGTGCGGCGGATGTTTCAGGAATGCGTTGCCGCTTTCGATCTGAAACCGGTCGATTTCTCCTTGCTGATGCTGGTGGATGGCAACCCGGGCATCAACCAGCGCCAGATCGGCGACGTCTTGCATGTCTCGCCGCCGAACCTGGCCATCGTGGTGGCGAGGCTGGTCAAGCGCCGTCTGCTGCGGCAGGTGCGCGGGCGTCAGGACCGGCGTATGCAGCATTTGTCGTTGACGCCGGCCGGCGTCACCCTGCTGACCGATGCCGAAGCCGAAGTGCTGCGCATGGAGCAGCAGCTCAGTGCGGTGCTCGGCACCAGCGAGGCGCCGCTGCTGCGCGCGCTCGATCGTCTGGATCGTCTGGATCGGCTCGATACGCCGTAAGCCCACTGCGCCGGCCCTCTGCCCGCCAGCGTGATCTCACCAACGTCTTGATGGCACGTGCCTTGCGCAGCGTGGAGATCGCTCTGCCTGATCGCGTGCCAGGTGGCACGCCCGCTGCTTCCTTCCAACGCTGGAGATGTGCTTAGTGATTCGATCCTCGGTGGTGCGTGGCGTGGCTGTCAGGGCGGCGTGGCGACTGCCTGCAGCGCTCGGCAGCGTGGCGCCGCTTGCGAGCGGGGCGACGCTTGCGCAGGGCGTGCCGCAGAGCATGGCGATGACCAACGGCCTCTTTCGCAGCGAGCGCCGGCCCAACCTGCCCGACGGGGTTGCCTTCCGCAACGGCCAGGCCGGCGATGCGGGCTGGATCCATCTCGCCACCTCCTGGGAAGTGGTGCCGGACGTGCGATTGGGCATCAACGCGTATTACCTCACGCAATTTCGCGATAACCGCACCAATGGCCGGCGCGTCCCGATGGCCGCCAGCGCGTGTTCTACGCAGGCCCAGGCGGTGTGTGGCGGTTCGATGCCAACAACATCCTGTTCGCCAATCTTTACCTGCCGGTGGACGTGAGAAATGCCGCTTCCGGCAACAACGTCAATCTGCAGTACGTCCATGTGTTCTAGTGCCGGCGCAGCTGGCTCCTAACGGAGGGTGGCAATGAATTTGCAAAACAAGACGATCGTGGTGACCGGTGTGGCATCGGGCATCGGCGCAGAGGTCGCACGGCTTGCGCGGTTCCATGGCGCCACGGTGATCGGTGTCGATCGCACACCGGTGCAGATGACCCTGCATGGCTTCCATCAGGCCGACCTGGGCGACCCGGCCTCCATCGATGCGCTGGTGCGCGCGCTGCCGGAGCAGATCGATGCGCTGGCCAACGTGGCCGGCGTGCCCGGCACCGCACCGCTGGAGGTAGTGGCACGCGTCAACTACTTGGGCCTGCGCCATCTGAGCCAGGCGCTGTTGCCGCGTATCGCCTCCGGCAGCAGCATCATCAATGTCGCGTCGATCCTGGGCGCCGAATGGCCACAGCGGCTGGACCTGCACAAGCAACTGGCCGCCACCGAGAGCTTCGATGCCGGCGCCGCATGGCTGGCCGCCCATCCGGTGGCGCACGACACCTGCTATCAATACTTCAAGGAAGCGTTGATCGTGTGGACCTTGCTGCAATCGCGGCCGTGGTTTGCCGAGCGTGGCGTGCGCGTCAACAACGTCTCGCCCGGGCCGGTCTTTACCCCGATCCTTGGCGATTTCGCCGCCATGCTGGGCGAGGAGCGCGTCAAGGAAGACGCCAAGCGCATGACGCGCCCTGCGTATGCAGATGAAGTGGCCGAGGCGATCGTGTTTCTTGCATCGGATGCGGCGCGCTGGATCAACGGCATCACCCTGCCGGTCGATGGTGGCCTGGCATCCACCACGCTGTAATTCCCCACTGTTTTCAGCAGGAGGCTAGACCATGAATGCTCTTCCCAGCGGAGCGGCCGCTGCAATCGCCACTCCCGCGTGGCACGGCTGCATCTTCAATGGCGACTGGATACCGGGCCACGGCGGCGCCTTGCCGATCTATGAGCCGGCCACCGGCGGTTTGCTGCACGAGGTGAGCAAGGCCGATCTGGCCGATGTTGCCGCTGCCGTGGCACAGGCCAAACAGGCGCAGCGCGCCTGGGCCGCCACCGCGCCGCGCGAACGTGCTGCGGTCTTTCACCGCGCCGCGCAGGCGATGCAGGCACGCAGTGCCGAAGCCGCGTTGCTGATCGCACGCGAAACCGGCGGCATCTTGCCCAAGGCGCAGCGCGAGGTCGATGAGGCGGTGGCGTTCTACCAGCACGCTGCGGGCCTGCCGTTGCAGGCGATGGGGCAGGTGCTGCCGACCGGTGCCGGCCAGCTCAGCCTGGCCCGCCATTTGCCATTGGGCGTGGTGGCGGTGATATCGCCGTTCAACTTCCCGTTGATCCTGTCGCTGCGTTCGGTGGCGCCGGCATTGGCGATGGGCAATGCGGTGATCCTCAAGCCCGACCCGCGCACGCCCTACACCGGTGGCGTGATCATTGCGCAGGTGCTGGAAGAAGCCGGCCTGCCCAAGGGCTTGCTGCACGTGCTGCACGGCGATGCACAAATTGGCCAGGCGCTGGTGGAAGCGCCGGATATCCCGATGATCGCTTTCACCGGCTCGACTGCTGCCGGCCGCCGTATCGGCGAAATTGCCGGGCGACATCTGAAAAAGGTGGCACTGGAACTGGGCGGCAACAACGCGGTGATCGTGCTCGACGATGCGGATCTGGACCGCGCCGCATCGGCGATTGCCTTTGGTGCGTACATGCATCAGGGCCAGATCTGCATGGCCACCGGACGGGTGCTGGTACAGCGCAGCGTGGCCGATGCGTTGACCCAGCGTCTGGCGGAAAAGGCGCGTCATCTGCCGGTGGGCGACCCGGTCAGCGGCACCGTGGCACTCGGTCCCATCATCGACCAGCGCCAGCTGCAACGGGTGATCGATATCGTCACCGACAGTGTCGCCGCCGGCGCGGTGGTGGAAGCCGGCGCAACCAACGAGGGCTTGTTCTACGCAGCGACCGTGTTGTCCAACGTGCGCCCGGGCATGCGTGTGTTCGATGAGGAAGTGTTCGGGCCGGTGATCAACATCACCGTGTTCGACACCGACGAAGAGGCCGCGCAAATGGCCAACCACGGCGAATATGGGTTGGCTGCCGGCATCATGTCGACCTCGGTGTCGCGGGCGCTGGCGCTGGGCGAGCGCCTGCATACCGGCTTGCTGCACATCAACGACCAGACCGTGGCCGATGAAGTGATCAACCCGTTCGGCGGCACCGGCGCATCCGGCAACGGCACCAGCGTTGGTGGTCCGGCCGATTGGGAGCAGTACACGCACTGGCAGTGGCTGACGATCAAGAGCGAAGTGCCGCAGTATCCGTTCTGATTGGCAAGGTGCAACCGACGTGTAGATGCAGTTGAAAGCTCAGTGCGTCGAGCGCGCGATGTCCTCACCGCTCGCAGGACACGCCGCAAGTACGTCCATGTACGCTCGGTGGCGGCATCCATGCCGCCACACGGTCCCGCAAGCGGCGAGGACACCGCGCCATAAAGTTGGTCGGTGGTTGGATGAAAAGCGAACCATCTCGTTGTATTGGTTTGCTGTTGCGGGGCGCACTCACATGAGAGCTGGCGAATCAAAGGCGCGTCATGCTGCTTGCACCCTGTACACCGACCATCTTGAGGGGGCCTTGCCCGCCCAGCGTCGCTGGACCTTACGCGGCATGGATGCCGCGTAAGAGCTACATGGACCTACTTGCAGCGTGTCCCGCGACGCTGGGCGGGCAAGGACCTTGCAGGCAAACCACAGATCAGCCGCTCTGCACCTGAACTAGTGGTGCTGTCAAATCACGTCAAGACATACGGCAGTGAGTAATAGCCTGCCCCGCCCAACTGTGGGAGAGAGTCGAAAGTCTGTTGGTCGCTCCTAATCACCGGCACGGAAGCATGTCGGCGAGCAGCCGGTGTGGCGGGCGAAATAGCGGCTGAAGTACGCAGCATCGAAAAATCCAAGCGCTGCGGCAATCTGCTGCACGCTCAGGCTGGTGTAGCGCAGGTTGCGACGTGCTTCGAGCATGATCCGGCGTTGCAGCAGTTCCAGGGCCGAGGCATCGGCAAGCCGTCGGCACAAGGCATTGAGATGACCCGGCGTCAGCCCCAGCTGGTCGGCGTAGCGGGAGATCGGCCAATGCGCGCGATAGTGCTGGTCGATCAAGGCTTGATACGCGCGCAGATGACGCAGCGCCGGATCGGCCTGCGCGTTGGCCACGGCCGCGTCTTGCAGTCCCTGCAGCGCAGCGCGTGCGGTCCAGATCACCAAGTGCGTTGCTGCGGCCTGCAGCGCGGCTTCGTGCCCCATGCGTTGGTGCGCGTGGTCGTCGGCGATGCTGCCGAACAGCACATCCAGCAGGCGTTGCGATGCCTTGACCGGCAACACTGCCGGCATCGCCAGGCCGGATTGCAGCAGCGGTGCAGCGCTCAGTGCGTTGCGCACCAGTGGCATGCACAAGGTGATGACGTGCCCGCGGACCTGCGGGGCGAACGCAAACCCGTGCACGCACAGCGGCGGCAGCCACACCACGTTGGCGCCACGCAGACGCTGGGTGCGTCCATCCAGTTGCAGTGTCGCCGGCCCGCGCTGCACATACAGCAGCTGCGCCAGGTCTTCATGCCGGTGCGGGGTGATGTGCCAGTCATGCAGCCGGCTGCGCGCGGCGATCGACTCCCAATGCAATAACTCCGGTGCGTCGGCGTGCCGCTCGCCGTACAGGCCGAAGGCGGGAACAGCAGTGACTGCAGCAGTGTGGGGTGCGCGTGTGGGCATCGTCGAAAAGTCCAAGCACTGCGCGCAATCATCCCTTCAATGGTCGCGTTTGGCTACCGACACTGCAGGCCTGATCATTGAAGGCAGGAGCGCCGCCATGCGGACGCAAGTTGCAATCATCGGTGCCGGACCCTCGGGCCTGCTGCTGGGCGAACTGTTGCTGCGCGCCGGCATCGACACGCTCATCGTCGAGCGGCAGACGCCCGAACACGTGCTGGGGCGTATCCGCGCCGGGGTACTGGAGCAGGGCAGTGTGGAGCTGCTGCAACGCGCCGGTGTAGGCGATCGCCTGCAGCGTGAAGGCCTGCCGCATCATGGCTTTGAACTGTCGCTCGACGGCCAGCGTGAGCGCATCGATCTGCTGCGCGGTTGCGGCCGCGGGGTCACCGTGTATGGCCAGACCGAAGTCACTGCCGATCTGATGCAGGCGCGTCAGCGCAGTGGTGCGCCGACCTACTACGACGCACACGACGTCACCCTGCACGCGCTGGACAGCGCTGCGCCCAGCGTGGAATTCACCCACGAGGGCAGTCGCATGCGCGTTGCCTGCGACTACATCGTCGGCTGCGATGGCTTTCATGGGGTCAGCCGCGCCAGCATCCCGGCCGAGCGCATGCGCCTGTTCGAGCGTGTCTATCCGTTCGGCTGGTTAGGTGTGCTGGCCGACACGCCGCCGGTGCACGATGAGTTGGTCTATGCGCGGCACAGGCGTGGCTTTGCGTTGTGCTCGATGCGCTCGCCTACCCGCACGCGCTATTACGTGCAGGTGCCCGCCGACGCCCGTGTGGAAGCCTGGAGCGATGCGGCGTTCTGGGATGCGCTGCGCGCACGGTTGCCGGCAGCGTTGGCAGAGCAACTGGTCACCGGCCCATCGATCGAGAAGAGCATCGCGCCGCTGCGCAGCTTCGTTGCCGAACCGATGCAGTACGGCCGTCTGTTTCTGGCCGGCGATGCGGCGCATATCGTGCCGCCCACCGGCGCCAAGGGGCTGAACCTTGCCTTGGCCGACGTCGGCCTGCTTGCGCAGCTGTTCGTGCGCTGGAAGGCATCCGGCGATGCCGAGGTGTTGCATCAGTACTCGGCGTTGGCGCTGCAGCGGGTGTGGAAGGCCGAGCGGTTTTCGTGGTGGATGACCACGCTGCTGCATACCTTCGACGACGAAGATGCCTTCACTGCGCGCATCCGCCAGGCCGAGCTGGAGTATCTGCTCGGCAGCGAGGCTGGCCGCGCGACCATCGCAGAAAACTATGCGGGGCTGCCGCTGGTCGAAGTGGCCGAGGCCTGAGGCAGTCTGTTCAAAGGTCATTTTTTTATCACCAGGCCGTTGCGAAGTGCCCTGGTGCACTTCGGGGTGGCTAGCGCGGCAGCGGATGTGCTCGGTAGGGTGGCGTGGACGCGTGATGGTTGCTGTCTGTGCAAGGACGCGTCATTGCCCAATCGCGCCGTGCGCCGACTCCCCCGCGAGCGCACGGCCCGGTTCCTCCCAGGAGATCCCCATGAAAAAGATTGTTTCGCACGCCTTGTTGCTGATCATGCTGGTCGCACCGATGGCGGCGTTCGCGCAGACCGCCGTCACTGAAAATACCAATCACCAGAAATTGTTGCTCGGTTCCAATTGGTACGAAACCGCCAACAAGCGCCTGGTCTACGACTTCTGGCGCATCGTGTTCGAAGCGGGGCAGGTGCAGTACGCGCCGATGTACATGGACAAGAACTACATCCAGCACAACCCGAATGTCGCCAACGGGCGCGATGCGTTCATTGCGTTCCTGACCGCCTTCGTCAAGCCGACCCCGGTGCAGCCGCGCGTGCAGTTGCCGTTGGTCGCCATCACCGCCGATGGCGATCTGGTCACGCTGGTGTCGGTGCGCACGCTGCCGGATCCGCGTAACCCCGGCAAGACCTATACCACCACCTGGTTCGACATGTTCCGTATCGAAAAGGGTCTGATCAAGGAACATTGGGACCCGGACACCATTGCCGGTCGCGCAAACACCGGCGGTCAGTAATTGCTGCGGCATTGCAGGGCTGCAGCATGCAGCCCTGCAATGCGTAACTCACGCGAGTTGCCAACCTAACGTTGCGCCCACCGGATGGTGGGCGCAGTCGTTTCGGTGGCAGCGTTTAGCTGATGCGGAAGCCCATCGTGGCTTCCACTGCCTGCTGCCAACCGGCATACAGTTGTTCGCGCTTGTCTTCGGCCATCGACGGTTCGAAGCGCCGGTCCACTGCCCACTGTTTGGCGATCTCTTCGCGGCTGCTCCAGAAGCCGGTCGCAAGACCCGCCAGATAGGCCGCGCCGAGCGCGGTGGTTTCGGCCACTTCCGGGCGCAGCACCGGTACGTTGAGAATGTCGCTCTGGAATTGCGCCATGAAGTCGTTGGCGATCGCACCACCATCGGCACGCAGTTCCTTCAACTCGATGCCCGAATCGCTCTGCATCGCGGTGAGCACATCGCGGGTCTGATACGCCATCGATTCGACCGCCGCCCGCACGAAGTGCTCTTTCGTGGTGCCGCGGGTCAGCCCGAACACCGCGCCGCGGATATCGCTGCGCCAATACGGCGCGCCCAGGCCGACGAAGGCCGGCACCAGGTAGACGCCGTCGTTGTCGCCGGCGCGTTCGGCATAGGCTTGCGAGTCGCTGGCCTTGCCCAGCATGCGCAGGCCGTCGCGCAGCCATTGCACCACCGAGCCGGCAACGAAGATCGAGCCTTCCAGCGCATATTCGACCTTGCCGTCGATGCCCCAGGCAATGGTGGTCAACAACCCGGCCTTGGAGGCGACTGCCTTGTCGCCGGTGTTCATCAATGCAAAGCAACCGGTGCCATAGGTGTTCTTTGCCATGCCCGGTTCGAAGCAGGCCTGGCCGAACAACGCGGCCTGCTGGTCGCCGGCGATGCCTGCGATGGGCACCTGCTCGCCGTAGAAATACTGGGTCTGGGTCATGCCGTAGATTTCGCTGGACGAGCGCACCTCCGGCAGCATTGCCGCCGGCACGTCGAGCATCGCCAGCAGCTCGGCGTCCCACTCCAGCGTGTGGATGTTGTACATCAGCGTGCGCGAGGCATTGGTGTAGTCGGTGACGTGCACCTTGCCGCCGGTGAGATTCCAGATCAGCCAGCTGTCGATGGTGCCGAAGGCCAGTTCGCCATTGCGTGCGCGCTCGCGCGCGCCTTCCACGTGATCGAGGATCCACTTGAGCTTGGTGCCGGAAAAGTACGCATCGATCAGCAGCCCGGTCTTGTCGCGCACCATCTGCTCATGGCCGGCTTCCTTGAGCTGGGTGCAGATGTCCTTGGTCTGCCGTGATTGCCATACGATGGCGTTGTAGATCGGCTGGCCGGTGGCCTTGTCCCACACCACCGCGGTTTCGCGCTGGTTGGTGATGCCGATACCGGCGATCGCGCGCGCATCGATCTGCGCGTTGTTGAGCAGCTCGGTAATGGTGGTGTAGACGCTGGTCATGATCTCGCGCGGGTTGTGTTCCACCCAGCCCGGCTGCGGGAAGATCTGCCCGAACTCGCGCTGCGCCACGCCGGCTACCTTGCCCTGGCGATCGAACAACATCGCGCGCGAGCTGGTGGTGCCCTGATCGATCGCAAGGACGTATTGCTTTTCCATCGAAGATTCCTCAAACAATGCCGGCATTGGTGCGCGGCGAGAGTGGTCGGTGCAGCCTGGGAGCGATGCGCGGGCGGCCGGTGATCGCTCGCCCGCGCATCGTCGTGCTGGTCGATTCAATGCACGGCGATTAGCGCGGATCCAGCGGCGCGGTGTCGCCCTGCAGATGGCGCACGCGGGCCGGCAGGAACGGCAGGATCAGCCACTGATACGCCAGTGCGCCGATCGGCCCGCCGATCAAGGGGCCAACGATCGGGATCCACCAGTAATTGTCCTTGGCCGGCAAGGCCGCCTCGCCCCAGCCGGCAAGGTAGGCGAACAGGCGCGGGCCGAAATCGCGCGCCGGGTTCATCGCCCACGCTTCCAGATAACCCATCGACGCGCCCAGCGTTGCCACCAGCAGGCCGATCATCAACGCGCCGGAATTGGCTCCCGGCGCGGCTTCGTTGAAGCGCTCGGTGATGGCGAAGATGCCGAAGATCAGGAACGCGGTGATGATGATCTGGTCGACCAGCGCATGCATCGGCGTGACCGCAAGACCCGGTGCGGTGAAGAACACACCGGCCGCGCCGCCGGCTTCGCGGGTGAGCTGTTGCACCTGGTTGAAGTGGTCGATCACCGGTCCATACAACTGATAGACGATGGCCGCGCCCAGGAAGGCACCGACGACCTGGGCAATCCAGTACGGCACCACCTTTTTCCAGGAAAAATCGCGGAACAGCGCCAGCGCCAGCGTGACCGCCGGATTGGCATGCGTGCCCGACACCGAGCCGGTGACATAGATCGCCAGCGTCACCGCCAGGCCCCAGGCGATACACACGCCCCAATACGCGTTCTGATACGGGCTGGGGTCGTAGAGGATGTACATCGCCGCGACCGAATCGCCAAGCGCGATGATGATGAACATCGCGATCGCTTCGGAAATCAACTCACCCACGAGTTGACGGTTCATGCGCGCATGCTCGCGGGCAGGTCATGGCAACCAACAGGGAGCTGCGACACGCGCGTTGGCGCGCAGGGGGAGTGGGTGTTGCTCATCGGGGGTGCCCTCCACAGGGTGATGCAGGCAATGCGCCAGGATACGTTGCCGACGACCCGTCCTCGCCGGCAACGCGGTGTGTTCAAACGGTCGCGACGTCGGCTGGTTGGAGCGCGGGCGTCTGCAGATACGCGTCCAGCCGCTGGCGTCCGTCCGCATCGAGCCGCAGTCCGAGTTTGCTGCGACGCCACAGGATATCGTCGGCGGTCTGCGCCCATTCGTGTTGACGTAGGTAGTCCACCTCGGCTTGATACAGGTCTGCACCAAAGTGCACGCCCAGGCCGGCCACATCCTGTGCATCGCCTAACAGCTGTTCTGCACAGGTGCCGTAATTGCGTACCAGCCGCTGCGCAGTGGCTGCCGGCAGCCAGGGATGCGCATTGCTTACACGCTCCAGCAGGCTGGCAATATCGCGCTGTTCGCCGCCGGGCAATGCAGCGCCGCGCGCCGTCCATGCCGGCTTGCGTGCGCCCAGCGCATGCGTCAGCCGGTCGACCGCCTCTTCGGCGAGCTTGCGGTAGGTGGTCAACTTGCCGCCGAACACATTGAGCAACGGCGCGCCGTCGTTGACGACTTCCAGGTGATAGTCGCGCGTCACTTCGGCGGCATTGTCTTCGGCATCGTCCAGCAGCGGGCGCACGCCGCTGTAGTTCCACACCACGTCCGTGGGGCTGATCTGCTGCTGGAAATACAGGTTCACCGCATCGCACAGATACTGCACCTCGGCCGCATCGATCTTGGGTGCGGCAGGGTCGGCCTCGTAATCGACGTCGGTGGTACCGATCAAGGTGAAGTCATGCTCGTACGGGATGGCGAACACGATGCGCCGATCCGGTTGCTGGAAGATGTAGGCGTGATCGTGATCGAACAGCTTGGGCACCACGATGTGGCTGCCCTTGACCAAACGCAACGCGTGCTGATGCGGCACTGCGGCCACCTTGTCCAGGAACGACACCGCCCACGGCCCGGCAGCATTGGCCAGCGCGCGCGCCTGCACGGTGCGGCGGCGGCCATCGCGGTCTTCGAGTTCGGCGTACCAGAACCCGGCATCGCGCCAGGCGCCCACGCAGCGTGTGCGGGTGTGGATCTTGGCGCCACGCTTGGCAGCATCCATCGCATTGAGCACCACCAGGCGCGCGTCCTGCACCCAGGCATCGGAGTACACAAAGCCGGTGCGCAGCGATTCCTGCAACGGCTGCCCGACCGGGTGGGTGCGTAGCGACAGGCGCCGCGAGCGCGGCAGGCTGCGCTTGCTGCCGCCAAGATGGTCGTACAGGAACAGCCCGGCGCGAATCATCCAGGCCGGACGCAGATGCGGCTGATGCGGCAACAGAAAGCGCAGCGGCCAGATGATGTGCGGGGCCAGGCGCAGCAGCACTTCGCGCTCGGCCAGCGCCTTGCCGACCAGCGCGAACTCGTACTGCTCCAGGTAGCGCAGCCCACCATGGATCAGCTTGGTGCTGGCGCTGCTGGTATGCGCGGCCAGATCGTCCTGCTCGCACAGGCACACCGACAGGCCACGTCCGGCTGCATCGCGGGCAATGCCGACCCCGTTGATGCCGCCGCCTACCACCAGAAGATCGTACGTTTCGCCCATCGGTGCCTCCGTCCAGGTGCGCTGTGAGCGAACCTAAGTTGTCATGTTCGAACATATTCGAACATCCAACCTTTTCGGGACGTGAAGAAGCGGCCGCCTTTAAATCGTTGAAGAAATTGACCGGAATGGCAATCGATTGACAAGGTTCGATTCAAATTATGAATCGGGCACCATGCCGTTTCACGCGCCTACGCATCGAAAACGTACTTAAACGAACAAATTCAGCCGCCGTCAGCGTCGGCCAGGTGCACCCGGGTGCCGGCGTCGGCCAGCACGCTGGCCAGTTCCTGCGGCGGCGGGCGATCGGTGAACCAGTCGTGCACCTGTGCGATCGCCCCCAGCCTCACCATGGCGTTGCGGCCGAACTTGCTGTGGTCGGCGGCCAGCACCACCTGGCGCGAGTGCTCGATGATGGCCTGGGCCACCCGCACTTCCTGGTAATCGAAATCCAGCAAGGTGCCGTCCAGATCGATCCCGGAAATGCCGATCACCCCGAAGTCCACCTTGAACTGACGGATCAGCTCCACCGTGGCCTCGCCGGTCACGCCCTGGTCGCGTCCGCGCACCACGCCGCCGGCCACGATCACCTCGAAACTCGGGTTGGCGCTGAGCATCACCGCCACATTGAGGTTGTTGGTGATCACGCGCAGGCCGCGATGCTGCAGCAACGCCCGCGCGACTTCTTCGTTGGTGGTGCCGAGATTGATGAACAGCGAGGCATCGTCGGGAATGAAGCGCGCGACGTGCGTGGCGATGTGCTGCTTTTCGCGTGCCTGCAGCGCCTTGCGCGCGGTGTAGGCCAGGTTCTCCACGCTGGAGGGCATGCTGACGCCACCGTGGTAGCGGCGCAGCACGCCGGCATCGCACAGCAAGGTCAGATCGCGCCGAATGGTTTGCGGGGTGACCTCAAAGCGCGTGGCCAGCCCTTCGACATCGGCAAAGCCCTGCTGCCGCACCAGCGCCACCAATTGCTCCTGGCGCGGGTTCAATGCCGGCGCCGGGACAGTCCTGTAGTGAGTTGACTCCATGCGCTGATGATCGCGCATGCGCGTGAGGATGCAAGCACAGCGGTTGCCGGCGATGATCGGTCGCGTGGACGCACCGGTTGACGCGGCCGCTCATCGCGTGGCGACTTCAGCAGCACCGCGCCGGCCAGACAGCAAGCGCGGTGAGCAGGACGCGGCCGCTCAGCCCAGCTCGCCGCGGTAGCCGGTGTCGATGCTGATGCTGCCGCCCACCGCGCGCGACACGCACGCGCACAGTTTGCGATTCTCGCGGCGTTGTTCGTCGCTGAAGAACACATCGCGGTGATCGATATCGGCGGCGCTGTCGAGCACCTCCACCGCACACAGGCCGCATTCGCCACGACGGCATTCTGCAATCAGTTCGACCCCGGCATCGGCCAGCGCATCGAGCATCGATTCGTTTTCGGCCACCGGCACTTCCATGCCTAGCCCGGGCAGCTTGACCACGAACGCCTGCGCCGGCACCCGGCCGCTATTGCCGAAGGTTTCAAAGTGCAGCCGCGCGCGCGGCCGGCCGGCGGCATGCCAGTGCTGGCGCACCGCCTCCAGCATGCCCAGCGGGCCGCACACATAGACCTCGGCATTGGGCGAGAGCCGCGTCAGCTCGGCGGCAAGATCGGGTGGGCCGTCGGTGTCGTCGCAATGCAGCTGCAGGCGCGCGCCGAGCAGCGCTTCCAACTGGTCGGCGTAGGCCATCGCGCTGCGCGAGCGCCCGACATACAGCAGGCGAAACGCCTGGTGCCGCTGCGCAAGCCGCTGCGCCATGCCCAGGATCGGCGTGATGCCGATACCGCCGGCGATCAACAGGATTTCTTCGCCGCTCTCGTCCAGCGCAAAGTTGTTGCTGGGAGGCGACATGTCCACCACATCGCCCGGTTGCAGCGTCCACATATGCAGCGAGCCGCCACGGCTGTCCGGCATTTGCCGCACCGCGATCTGGTAATAACCGTCCGCACGCGGCTCGCCCACCAGCGAGTAAGAGCGCACATCGCTGCGGCCGTTCAACTGCAGGCGAAAATCCAGGTGGCTGCCCACCTCGAAGGAACGCGCTGCAGTGCCTGGGTCGAGCACGATTTCGCGCACGCCCTCGCAGGCGTCGGCAATGCTGACGACATGGGCGCGATGCCACTGGGTGTCTTTACGCATGGGGAACTCCAGGCAGAAGAGCGTGCCGGGCGGTGCCGGCGGTGGATGCATGGGCACGGCCGAGCAGGGCGCCGCCGCGCACCTTGGCAATGGCCGTGGGGGTTTGCAGGATGTGGCGCAGATTGCGATGGGCCAGACGGGCGTGCTCGCGCATCAGCGCTTCGGCGCGGCTACCCTGGCGCTGTGCGATGGCGGCAATCACTTCACGATGCTGGTCCTGGGCCACGGTCAGGATCACCTGCGCATCGGCAGCACTGGTCTGGGCCATGACCAGGCTGTTGGGCGAGGCGAATGGCAGCTGCAGCACGCGGGTGAGCTCGCGGCCGAGCACATCGCTGCCGGCCATCGCCACCAACAAGGCATGGAACAGCGCGTTGGCCTGGACATAGGCGGCGAAGTCGATGGCATCCTGCGGCGCGCCGACGATGCCATCGAGCGTCTCCAGCAGCTGATGCGCCTGGGCCAGCTGCGCGGCGCTCGCCCCGCGCTCGGCGGCCATGCGCGCAGCCAGGCCTTCGAGCGTGCCGCGCAGTTCGATGGCGTCGTGCACGTCGTGCTCGCTGAAGGCCTGCACCGCGTAGCCGCCGCCCGGCAAGGCGCTGGCCAGGCCTTCTTCGCACAGGCGCTGCAATGCGGCCCGTACCGGCGTGCGCGACATGCCCAGCCGCTGCACGACCGCCACTTCGGACAATCGCGCGCCGGCGGGCAGGGTGCCGTCGAGGATCAGCTCGCGCAGCGAGAGCAGCGCGCGCGTGGTCTGCGCCGCGCTGCTGTGGAACGGTGTGGTCGGTGGCATCGGGGTCTCCTGCGCGCTGCGCTCAACCCACCATGCGCAGCGACAGATCCTGCGCGCGCTGTTCGTGCGCGATCAGGCGATCGATCACCCGCCGCGCCCACATGCCGCCGGCGTCGACGTTGAGGTTGTAGAAGGTGTGATCCGGATGCGCGTCGATGGCACGTTGCTGCGCTTCCAGGACCGCCTCGTCCTCGCCGAACACACCGGTGACGCCGGCGCGCGTGAGCGTGGTCAACGACTGATCGTGCAGCGCGTAGTTGCGCATGAACGCCCAGAAATAATGGCAGGTGGTATCGGTCTCCGGCGTAATCGTGTTGAGCACGTAACCGTTGACGCCCTGGCTGCGGTCGCCCTCCGGTGCGCCGGTGCCGGCGATGGCCACACCGACGTCGATGGCGATGGTGCCGGGCGCTTCGAAGCGGATGATCTGCCAGCGGTCGACCTTGCCGTGGTAATCCAGATGCCGCGCGATCTGGCCGGCCCAGAACGGCGGCGCATCGATATTGCGCATCCAGCGCGATACCACCACCGAGCGGTCGCCATGCACCACATCGAACGGCGCCTCGGCGATTTCGTCCTGGCCGATGCTCGAACCATGCACGAAGGTCTCGTGGGTCAGGTCCATCAGGTTGTCCAGCACCAGCCGGTAGTCGCACTTGGCGTAGATGGTGCGGCCATCGCCGGCCCAGGCCGGGTCGTGCGCCCAATGCAGGTCGGGGATCAACGCGGTGTCGGCCTTGGCCGGATCGCCCGGCCAGAGCCACACATAGCGGTGCTTCTCGGCCACCGGAAAACTGCGCACGCATGCCGAGGGGTTGATGGTTTCCTGCGAGGGCATGTGCACGCAGCGGCCCTGGGTGTTGTAGACCAGGCCGTGATAGCCGCACACCACATCGTCGCCGCGCAGCTTGCCCATCGACAGCGGCACCAGCCGGTGCCAGCAGGCGTCTTCCAGTGCGACCACCGCGCCGGCCGTGGTGCGGTAGACCACCACTTCGAGGTTGCAGACCTTGCGCGGCGTCAGGGCGTGCTTGACTTCGTGGTCCCAGGCGACGGCATACCACGCGTTGAGGGGAAACAGCGGCTTGGACTGGGACATGACCGTGACTCCTGGGGTTTTGTATACAACCTGGGGTGCGAATCGACGCACTGCGCCGGCTTGCAGCCAGTTGACGGGCATGCCAGCGCTGGCGTCTGCTTGCGAGCGAAGTTATGTATACACCGGAGACAATGTTGACGCATGACTGTGCGGCGAAAGTTGTGCGATTATCGAATTCAATTTCCGATAATCGTATTGACCAGGCTGTTCAGCCGGCCCTACCGTGGCTGCACGTTCGCAGTGGTGTCTTGCTCATGGCCGAAATCGTTTCCTTGTCAGATGCGGTGTCCCACCTGATCGCCGACGGTGATTGCGTGGCGATGGAAGGCTTCACCCATCTGATCCCGCATGCGGCCGGTCATGAGGTGATCCGCCAACGCAAGCGCGACCTGCGCCTGGTGCGCATGACCCCGGACCTGATCTACGACCAACTGATCGGTGCCGGTTGCGCGGCGGCGTTGCGGTTTTCGTGGGGCGGCAACCCGGGGGTCGGCTCGCTGCACCGGCTGCGCGAGGCGGTGGAACACGCCTGGCCGCAGCCGTTGCAGATCCGCGAACACAGCCATGCCGACATGGCAAACGCGTATGTGGCCGGCGCCTCCGGGCTGCCGTTTGCGGTGTTGCGTGGTTATGTTGGCTCGGACCTGCCGCGCGTCAACGACAGCATCAAGTTCCTGCAATGCCCCTACACCGGCGAGACGCTGGCCACCACGCCGGCGGTGAACCCCGATGTCACCGTGATCCACGCACAACAGGCCGACCGCCGCGGCAACGTATTGCTGTGGGGCATTCTTGGCGTACAGAAAGAGGCGGCACTGGCCGCGCGCAAGGTGATCGTGACGGTGGAAGAGATCGTCGACACGCTCGATGCCCCACCCAATGCCTGCATCCTGCCGCGTTGGGTGGTCGATGCGGTGTGCCATGTGCCTGGCGGTGCCGCGCCGTCGTATGCGCACGGCTACTACACCCGCGACAACCGGTTTTATCTGGCCTGGGACGCGATCGCACGCGACCGCGCGCGGTTCCAGGCATGGATCCAGACGCATATTCTGGACACCGACGACTTCGCCGCATTCGTGCGCGTCTATGCGCAATCGCAGCAGCAGGTAGCCGCATGAGCACGTATAGCACCAACGAAATGATGACCGTGGCCGCCGCGCGCCGCCTGCCCGATGAAGCGGTGTGTTTCGTCGGCATCGGCCTGCCGTCCACCGCGGCCAATCTGGCCCGGCTCACGCATGCGCCGGATGCCACCCTGATCTACGAATCCGGCCCGATCGGCGCACGCCCGGACGTGCTGCCGCTATCGATCGGCGACGGCGAGCTGGCCGAGACTGCCGACACCGTGGTCTCCACGCCGGAGATCTTTCGCTACTGGTTGCAAGGCGGCCGGGTGGATGTGGGCTTCCTGGGCGCGGCGCAGATCGATCGCCACGCCAACCTCAACACCACCGTGATCGGCGACTACGCAGCGCCGAAGACGCGGTTGCCCGGCGCCGGTGGCGCGCCGGAAATCGCCGCCAGCGCCAAGCAGGTGTTCATCATCATGCGGCAGTCCAGGCGCAGCTTCGTGCCGGTGCTGGACTTCATCACCACGGTCGGGCATCTGGGCGGTGGCGATGCGCGCGCGCGTGCCGGCCTGCCCGGCGCCGGCCCCACCGTGGTGGTCACCGACCTGTGCGTGATGGAGCCCGATGCGGTCACCCGCGAACTCACCGTCACTTCGCTGCACCCGGGCATCAGCCGCGAGCAGGTGAGTGCGGCAACCGGCTGGCCGATCCGCTTTGCCGACGAGCTTGCGCAAACCGCACCGCCCAGCACCACCGAACTGCAGGCATTGCGCGCGCTGCAGGCACGCACCGACGCCGCGCACGGCACCCAAGCGGCGGGAGCGGAGGCATGAGCGAGGTGTATCTGATCGACGGCATCCGCACACCGATCGGTCGGTATGGCGGTGCGCTGTCCAGCGTGCGTGCCGACGACCTGGGCGCGGTGCCGATCGCCGCGTTGCTGGCCCGTCATCCGCAGCTGGACCCGGCCGCCATCGACGATGTGTATCTGGGCTGCGCCAACCAGGCCGGCGAAGACAACCGCAATGTCGCGCGCATGAGCCTGTTGCTGGCGGGCCTGCCGAGTTCGGTGCCGGGCAGCACGCTCAATCGCCTGTGCGGTTCCGGGCTGGATGCGATCGGCACGGTGGCGCGCGGCATCCGCGCCGAGGAACTGGGGCTGGCGATTGCCGGCGGTGTCGAATCGATGTCGCGCGCGCCGTGGGTGATGGGCAAGGCCGAGAGCGCCTTCGCACGCACCCAGCAACTGGAAGACACCACCATGGGCTGGCGCTTCATCAACCCACGTCTGCAGGAGGCCTATGGCACCGAGTTGATGGGCGAAACCGCCGAAAACGTTGCCCAGCGCCATGCCATCGCGCGCGAGGATCAGGACGCCTTCGCACTGCGCAGCCAGCAGCGCTTGGCCGCCGCCCAGGCCGCCGGGTTCTTCGATGCGGAAATCACTTCGGTGCCGGTGGCTGCACGCAAGGGCGGCGATGCCGTCACCGTCGAATACGACGAAGCCCCGCGCCCGAACACCACCGCCGAGATGCTGGCCAAACTCAAGCCGGTCTTCCGCCAGCCCGGCAGCGTGACTGCCGGTAACGCGTCCGGTATCAACGATGGTGCCGCCGCGTTGTTGCTGGCCTCCGCGCAGGCCGTGCAGACGCATCGGCTGACCCCGCGCGCACGCGTGCTGGGGTTTGCGTCGGCAGGTCTCGAGCCGGCCTACATGGGCATGGGCCCGGTACCGGCCACGCAGCGTCTGTTGGCACGTCTGAACCTGCGCATCGAACAGTTCGATGCGATCGAGCTCAACGAAGCCTTCGCCGCGCAGGCGTTGGCGTGCACGCGCGCATTCGGGTTGCCCGACGATGCCGCGCACGTCAATGCCAACGGCGGCGCCATTGCGCTCGGACATCCGCTGGGCATGAGCGGCGCGCGGCTGGCGCTCACCTTGCTGCGACAGCTGGAAGCCAGCAACGGCCGGTTCGGGCTGGCCAGCATGTGCGTCGGGGTGGGGCAGGGCGTGGCACTGGCGATCGAGCGCGTGTAAGCCTGCCCGCTGCAACCACTGCGCCGCCAACGCACACCTACATTGCTTGACCATGCCGCAGTGCGGCGCAGGGAGATCTCACGATGCGCGATGCCCCCGTTGATCCGTCACTTGCAGACCCGCTGCTCGGCTATCGCCGTACCCGGCCCGGCACGCAGCCGGCCTATCTGCATCCGGCCTATGCCTCCACCGCTTTGCGCGGCCCCACGCGCGCGCCCATCGACATCCCGGCCACGCTGTCGGAAGTCACCGGCCCGCGCCTGGATCGGCTCACCCTGGGCGAGCATGCTGCCGACCTCACTGCCGGCTTCAGTGGCGAACCATTGGGCGAGCGCATCATCGTCTCCGGCCGCGTGCTCGACGAAAACGGCAAGCCGGTGCGCAACAGCGTGGTGGAAGTGTGGCAATGCAATGCCGCCGGCCGTTACCAGCACGAAGGCGATCGCCACGACGCACCGCTGGACCCCAACTTCCGCGGCACCGGCCAGGTGCTCACCGATGCGCATGGCCGCTACGTCTTCAAGACCATCAAGCCGGGCGCGTATCCGTGGCGCAATCACTACAACGCCTGGCGGCCGGCGCATATCCATTTTTCGCTGCATGGCGATGGCATCGGGCAACGCTTGATCACCCAGATGTATTTCCCGGGCGACCCGCTGCTGGCGCACGACCCCATCTACAACTGCGTCGACGACGCGCTGGCGCGCGAGCGCATGGTCTCCAGTTTCGATTGGGAAAACGCCATCAGCGAATACGCGCTGGCCTACCGCTTCGACATCGTGCTGCGCGGTCGCAAGCAAACGGTCTGGGAGTGAATCGATGAGCCTGCACGCAACCCCCTCGCAAACGGTCGGCCCGTATTACCGGCTCGGGCTGGAACCGCTGTATCGCGACCGACTCGCGCCAGCGCAGGCCTCCGGCACGCACGTGCAGATCAGCGGCTGCGTCTTCGATGGTGCCGGCGTCCCGGTGGCCGACGCGGTGCTGGAACTATGGCAAGCCGATGCCGCCGGTATCTACGCGCATGGCGCCGATGCCCGTCACCAGGCGCACGACGCCAGTTTCGATGGCTGGGGGCGGGTGCCGACCGATGCGCAGGGGCGTTTTTGCTTCAGCACGGTCAAGCCGGGTGCCGTCGCCGGGCCGGAGGGCAGGGCGCAGGCCGCGCATTTGAGCGTGCTGGTGTTCATGCGCGGGCTGTTGCGCGGCGCATCGACGCGCCTGTACTTCGCCGATGACCCGCAGCTGGGCAGCGACCCGATCTTGGCGCTGGTGCCGGCCGAGCGCCGCGCCACCTTGTTGGCCCAGCCGGTGGGCAATGGCGCCTATGCATGGGATATCCACATGCAGGGCGAGATGGAGACCGTGTTCTTCCGGTATTGACCCGCAAATCGTCGCCAGCGCTGCGCGCAGCCGGTGTTGCCATGCGCGCCGTGCGGCTGACCATGCGGCATGCACCGCCAGCCCGCCATGCACAGCAGTCGATCACGATGACAGCCCGCAAGCGCGCACTGCGGTGCCCAGGGCGCGGATGCACCCAGGCGAGCCTTCCGCCCCCTGCGCCGGCCGCGGCCGCGCTGCGGTGCACCGCGCGCATTGCCCTAACGTCTAGTTGGCACTCCCGTGCTTCGGTACCATGCTGCCGGCACGCCAAGAGATACGATGCATGAGTGCGACGTCGTTGTTGTTGGGATCCTTGTTTGGCGAGCCTGCGTGCGACGCATTGTTCAATGATGCGGCGCGTGTGCAGGCCATGCTGCACTTCGAATCCGCGCTTGCCCGCGCGCAGGCGCAGTGCGGTGTCATTCCTGCCGCGGCTGCCGCAGCGATTGCAGCGGCCTGCCAGGTGCAGCACTACGACATGGCCGCCATGGCGCAGGCCACCGCGCTCGCCGGTAACCCCGCCATTCCGCTGGTCAAGGCGCTGACCGCGCGCGTCGCCGCGCACGATGCTGCAGCCGCGCGCTGGGTGCATTGGGGCGCCACCAGCCAGGACGTCATCGATACCGGCAGCGTGCTGCAACTGCGCGCCGCCCTCGATCTGCTGTTGCCGCGTCTGCAGCAGTTGTGCGACACCTTGGCTGGGTTGGCCGCACGCGAGCGCGACACCGGCCTGCCCGGGCGCACCTTGTTGCAACAGGCGGTGCCGGTGACCTTCGGGCTCAAGGTGGCCGGCTGGCTGGATGCCTTGCAGCGCGCGCATCGGCGCCTGCACGCGTTGCGGCACGATGGGCTGGTGCTGCAGTTCGGTGGCGCGGCCGGCACCTTGGCTTCCTTGCAGGAGCGCGGCCTGGACGTGGCCCAGGCGTTGGCGACAACCTTGGCACTGCCCCTGCCTGCGTTGCCCTGGCATGCCGCGCGCGACCGCATCGTCGAGGTCGGCTGCGCGTTCGGCCTGCTTGCCGGCACGCTGGGCAAGATCGGCGGCGATGTGGTGCTGCTGATGCAATCGGAGGTCGCTGAGGCATTCGAGCCCGCGGCGGCCGGCAAGGGCGGCTCGTCGGCGATGCCGCACAAGCGCAATCCGGTTGCCAGCGTGGCGGCCGTGGCCGCGGCCACCCGCGTGCCCGGGCTGATCGCCACCTTGTTCAGCGCGATGGCGCAGCCGCATGAGCGTGCCGCCGGGCAATGGCATGCCGAATGGGACACCTTGCCGCAGATCGTGTCCCTGACCGCCGGCAGCCTGGCGCAGATGCAGGCCTGCCTGGCCGAGCTGGAACTGGACCGCACGCGCATGCGCCACCATCTGGACAGCCATGGCGGCGTGCTCTACGCCGAGGCGGTGGTGTTCGCGCTGGCCCCGCAGCTGGGCAAACCGCAGGCGCACGCGCTGGTCGAACAGGCGGTGGCACGTGCGCAGGCGCAGCAGCGGCATCTGCGTGAGGTGCTGGCCGAGGATGCCCAGGTGAGCGCGGTACTCACGCACGCGCAACTGCAGGCGGTGTTCGATAGCGACAGCTGGCGCGGCATGTCCTCGGTCTGGATCGATCGCGTACTGGCCGCCTCCTCCTTCCGTTGACGGTGCTTCGATGGCTTATCTGCAATTGCCCACGCATCGCCTGCATTACCGTGTGGATGGCACCGACGGGCGGCCCTGGCTGACCTTCTGCAATTCGCTCGGCACCGACCTGCATATGTGGGACGTGCAGATCGAAGCCTTCGCCCCGCATTACCGCATCCTGCGCTACGACCGCCGCGGCCATGGCTATTCGGACTCGCCGCCCGGCCCGTACAGCGTGGCCGACCTGGGGCAGGACGTGCTGGCACTGTGGGATGCCTTGCAGATCGAGCGTAGCGATTTCTGCGGGCTGTCGATCGGCGGGCTCACCGGGCAGTGGCTGGGGCTGCATGCCGCGCAACGGCTACGTCGGCTGGTGGTGTGCGCCACCGCGAAGAAGATCGGCAGCACCGCTACCTGGGAGACCCGGATCGAGCAGGTGCGCAGCGAAGGCCTGCCGATGCTGATCGATGCCACGCTGCAACGCTGGTTTACGCCGGAATTTGCCATCAGCCACGCGCAGCGCCTGGACATGATCGCCGCCGCCTTCGTCTCCACCTCGCCGGACGGGTATATCGCCTGCTGCCAGGCGGTGGCCGAGGCGGATTTCCGTGGCGCGCTGGATGGGCTGAACCTGCCGCTGCTGGCCCTGGCCGGCGACGACGACCCGGTGTGCCCGCCGTCGAACCTGCGCGAGATCGCCTACGCCGCGCCCGACGGTCATTACGCCCAGGTACCGGGCCGCCATATCTGCAATCTGGAATCGCCTGCCGCGTTCAACGACGCGGTGCTGGGATTCCTGCAAGCCGACTGATCTTTCCCGCAGGACGAGGACGCCCCATGCACGAAGACGAACGCTATCAAGCCGGCCTGCGCGAACGCCGCCGCGTGCTGGGCGATGCGCATGTGGAGCGCTCGCTGGCCGCGCGCACCGAGCTCACCACCGACTTCCAGGACCTGATCACCCGCTATGCCTGGGGCACCATCTGGACCCGCGACGGCCTGCCTGCGCATACCCGCTCGTTGATCACCTTGTCGATGATGGTCGCGCTTGGCCACGACGAAGAATTCAAGCTGCATGTGCGCGCCGCGCGCAACAACGGCGTCACCCCCGAGCAGATCAAGGAAGTGCTGCTGCAGGCGGCGATCTACTGCGGCGTTCCGGCGGCCAACCACGCCTTTGCGCTGGCCAAACCGATTCTGGAAGAACAGGCTGCCGAGACCTGATCCGGCCCGCATCCTCGCTTTCGCGTCTGCCTGCCCTGCCAGGCAGCGTGCCCAGTCCACCGCGCCCATGACGAGATGCCGCGTGACGTTCCGACCCGCCTGCCTGCTCCTGCTGATGGTGTTCTCGCTGGCCGTCGGCGCGCAACCGCAGTCCGGGCCAGGCACCCAGCTGGCACAGGTGCGCGCCGACGATGGCCAGACACTGGCGGTGTGGTCGCGCGTGTCGGCCCAGCCGCGTGGAACGGTGCTGCTGGTACATGGCCGCACCTGGAGTTCGCTGCCCAACTTCGATCTGCAGGTGCCGGGCGAAGCGGCCGACGCGCGCTCGGTGCTGGCCGCCTTCGCACGGGCCGGGCTCGCCGCCTACGCGGTGGACCTGCGCGGCTACGGCGGCAGTGCGCGCGATCGCAGCGGGTGGAACACGCCCGCCCGCGCA
Source organism: Xanthomonas sp. 3058 (assembly GCF_014199765.1). Taxonomy (NCBI): domain Bacteria; kingdom Pseudomonadati; phylum Pseudomonadota; class Gammaproteobacteria; order Lysobacterales; family Lysobacteraceae; genus Xanthomonas; species Xanthomonas sp. 3058. The sequence goes on from NZ_JACHOF010000014.1 coordinate 37,049, forward strand.
GTGCGCGATGTCGCGCAGGTGCTGGCCTGGGTCGCCCGGCAACATCCGGGCCTGCCGCCGCCCGCCTTGATCGGCTATTCCAACGGTGCGCGGGTGGCGCTGCTGATCGGCCAGCAACAGCCGCAGGCGGTGTCCGCGCTGGTGCTGTATGGCTTCCCCGACGATGTCGACGCGCCGCCCACCGACGCGCCAACCCCGGCCCAGCCCTTGCGCGCGCGCACCACCATCGCGGCGGCAGGCGAGGATTTCATCACTGCCAACGCCGCGCCCGCGGGCGTGCGCGCGGCCTACCAGGCGCAGGCGGTGGCCGCCGACCCGGTGCGCACGGACTGGCGCGCGATGGAGCAGTTCGCGTTCCAGCCCGAACAGGTCACGACGCTGCCGGTGCTGCTGCTGCGGGGCGTCGACGATCCAATCGCCACGCAGGCGGACAACGCGCATCTGTTTGCACGCCTGCACAGCGAAGACCGCAGTTGGGTCACACTGCCGCGCGCCGATCATGTGGCGCATGTGGAGGACACACACGCCGCCTGGGTGGAGACGGTGGTGGGCTTCCTGCGTCGGCCGCGTTGAGCCCTGAGGCGGCCGACGCAAAAAGCTGCAGGAGCTGCAGGAGCACGCGACCAACGCGTTGCTGGCTGCATGCGAAGCAGTGACATGCGGCGATGCGCGGGTCGCAGCTAACGCGTGTGTGCGGGACCCGGCCACGCGCCGCCCGAGGATCTCGGTCGCTTCACTCAGGAGCGAGGCTGTTCCATCAGCTCCACCACCCAGGACGCGCCGCAGGTGCTAACTCAGCAACGCGCCCAGGCGCTGCGCCGCCAGCTTCAATGGCTCCAGTAACTGCGTCTGCATGGTCTGCAGGCTGACGCGTCCGGCCTGCGCACCGATGTTGAGCGCGGCAATCACCTCGCCACGCAGGTTGCGCACCGGCACCGCGATCGAGCGCAGGCCGATTTCCAGCTCCTGATCGGTCAGGCACATGCCTTCGCGGCGCGCGCGCGCCAGGATTTCCAGCAGCGCCGAGGCCTGGGTCACCGTGCGGTCGGTGCGCGGGCGCAGCGTGGTGCGCTCCAGATAGGCCTGCAAGGTGTCGGCGGGCAGGGCGGCCAGCAAGACCCGGCCCATCGAGGTGCAATACGCCGGCAGCCGCGTGCCCGGGCGCAGCCCGATCGACATGATCCGCACCGTCTCCGCGCGCGCCACGTACAGCAGGTCGTCGCCGTCCAGCACGCCCAGCGAGCAGGATTCGTGCAGTTGGTCGCGCAGCCCGTCCAGCACCGGCTGCGCCGCCGCGGTGGTCGCCGAAGACGCCGCATACGCGCCGCCGATCCCCAGCACGCGCGGCAACAGCACATAGCCACGGCCCTGCTCGCCGACATAGCCCAGCTTGGTGAGCGTGTGCAGCACCCGCCGCACCGCCGCGCGCGAGATGCCGGTTTCCAGGCTGATCTGCGACATCGTCACCTCGCGCGCGTGCTGGGCGAACACGCTCAGCACCACCAGACCGCGGCCCAGCGAGGTCATGAAGTCCGGGTCGCCCTGGGCGGCGGCAATCTGCCGCATCAACTCATGCGGCAGGCCGCGCTCGCTCCCGGTCGCGGCGACGGGACGTTTGCGGCGGCTGGCGGTGGGCTCGGGCATCGGATCGCGCATCAGGCAGGTCCATGCATGGTAAGCGCTCGCGCCAATGCCTGCCTCCGGTCCCACTGTGGGCATCGCATGTAAGCACTTCATCCTGCTTGCCGCATAATCGCTGCTGACTTGTTTCGGATCGGTCCCCCTCGTCCATGAAAACCCCCAAGGGCCTGCAGCCGCTGATCGACGACGGTGTCATCGACGAAGTGTTGCGACCACTGAAGAGCGGCAAGGAAGCCTCCGTCTACGTTGTCAGCGCCGGCGAGGACATCCTGTGCGCCAAGGTCTACAAGGACATGGCGCAACGCAGCTTCCAGGCACGCGTGCAATATCAGGAAGGCCGCAAGGTACGCGGCAGCCGCCAGGCGCGCGCGATGGGCAAGGCCACCAAGTTCGGTCGTCGCGAAGCCGAGACCGCATGGAAGAACACCGAAGCCGACGCGCTCTACCAGCTGGTGGATGCCGGCGTGCACGTGCCCAAGCCGCGCGGCTATTTTCATGGCGTGCTGCTGATGGATCTGGTCACCGACGAAGCCGGCCACAGCGCACCGCGCCTGGGCGAGGTGGAGCTTGAACCCGAGCAGGCACGCGCATTCCACATCAGCCTGATCGGCGATGTGGTCAAGATGCTGTCGCTGGGCCTGGTGCACGGCGATCTATCCGAATACAACGTGCTGGTCTCGCCCGAGGGTCCGGTAGTGATCGATTTCCCGCAGGTGGTCAGCGCCGCCGGCAACAATGCCGCGCGCGACATGCTGTTGCGCGATGTGCACAACCTGCGCGACTGCCTGGGCCGCTTCGCTCCGGATCTGCTGGACACCCACTACGGCGAAGAAATGTGGGCGCTGTTCGAAAAGGGCGAGTTGCGCCCGGACAGCGCGCTCACCGGCCGCTTCAAGTTCGACACCAAGCGCGCCGACGTGCGCGCCATCCGCGCCTCGATCGAAGACGCGCGGCAGGAAAACCTCATTCGCCAGCAAGGCCGCGAAGCCGCCGCCGAAGACGACGACTGAGCGCTGCCTGCGTTGCAGCCCCGCGTTGCCAGTGCGGCGGGCGGGTGTTGGACGCGGCCCGGTCAGCCTCGGCCCAGCCGCGACCATGGCGTTGCAGACGCACGCTACCCAGGCGATGTCAGCGTGGCAGCACTGAGAAACTTATCGTCGTGAAAGGTGCGGCGCCGGTCATCCCGCACTGCCTGCAGGTGTCATGCCTGCCCAGGCGCCGCGCAGTTGCGCATGCGCGCGATGCAACGCAGCAATCGGTATCGCTGCGGGTCGCTCGCAGCTGAGCAAGATCGCGCGCGTGGCAGACCAAAGCCCTTGTGTATCAAGCTAATACTGGTGCGCCCACACGGTTGGCCGTCATCCGGCCAGATCGTTACTCAAATTAATTGTTATCAAGAATAAGTATCAGGCAGACTCGGTTGTCGTTTCCTACCAACGAGACCGCCATGTTCGATCCCGACGTCGTTCGCTTGTTCACCGTGATACAGCAGGCCGCCCAGCCGCCGATGGAAACGCTGCCGCTGGCAGAGGCGCGCGCAATGATGCGTGGCATGGGTGCGCAACTTGGCTTTCCGGTGCTGGAGATGGCGCAGGTGCGCGCCATCGATGCCGATACCGCTGTCGGCAACGTGCCGCTGCGGCTCTATCGTCCGCCGGGGTTGAGCGATGGTCCCGTGCCCACCTGCCTGTTCGTGCACGGTGGTGGTGGCGTGGTGGGCGATCTGGACTCGCATGACGATGTGTGCCGGCAACTCGCCGCACGGGCCGGTTGCCAGGTGCTGGCCGTCGATTACCGGCTCGCTCCGGAGCACCCTGCGCCGGCCGGGGTGGAGGACGTCATCGCCACGCTGCAATGGCTGGCCGCGCATCCCGGGCAGGTGGGCGCCGATCCGCAGCGCCTGGCGGTGGCCGGCGACAGCATCGGCGGTGCGATGGCTGCCGTGGCTGCCATCGCCGCGCGCGATGCCGGCATTGCGCTGCGCTGTCAGCTGTTGCTGTACCCGCTGACAGACACGCGCGAAGACAGCGGCGAGTATCCGTCCCGCACGACCAATGCCGACATCCCGCCGCTGACGCGGCAGGCCACGCAGTTCTTCAACCAGCATTTCATCAAGGACCCGGCCATCACCCTGGACTGGCGCGTCTCGCCGTTGCTGGCGCCGGATCTGAGCGGCGTTGCGCCGGCACTGATCGTGCTGGCCGAGCGGGACATGCTGCACGACGAAGGCCTGCGCTATGCCGAGCGCCTGCGCGCAGCCGGCGTCGAGGTCAGCGTGCACACCTTCCCCGGCATGGTGCACGGCTTCATCCAGATGGGCAGCATCATCCAGGCCGCCGACAAGGCCGTGGACATGTGTGCCGAAACGCTACGACAGCGGCTGTTGCCGGTCTGATCCGGCGTGTTGCCGACATGTCGGCAACACCTCAGCGTCATGGCGCGCAGGGTGCAGGTGCACCTACACGCGACGCAGATGCAATCGCGCTGGCACAACGCCCGCGCGATCCGGCATTCGGTGCCGGTGCGCTACTTGCGCGTTTAGAAATTGAAGCGGAACGTCGTCATCAAAACGTGGTTTTCGCGGTCCACTGCGCGCGTATTGACGAACTGGTTGAGATAACCAACGTCCATATTGGAGATGACGTTGAATTTCCAGTTGATGCCGACGAAGACGCGATTCTGATCGATGCCGCGGCGCGCGCCCCATGTGGTCTGATCGAGATTGACGAATAGCTCGTTGAAAAGCACCCAGGACAGTTGCGGACTGAATCCACTCGGGCGGGTGGCGCGGATCATCTGCCGCACACGGTAGCCTTCATCGCTGAAGTCTTCGCGGTGGCGCTGTTCCAGGCGGGTACGGCTGGTGATGCTGACCCCGGCGATCGGATCGAACTGATACTGAAACTGTCCCCACCAGCGATTTTCGCGGCTGGACGGCTGGCCTGCCGGATGGCTGATGATGGTGTCATAGCCCATCCAGACGCTGGCCTTGGGGTTGAGCCGGTAAAACACTGCGGGGCGCAGGATCAATTGATCGAACTGCTCGCCTTCCTCGCGCCAGCGCGGGTGAATATCCATGCTCCAGTACAGGTTTTCGACCGGCAGCTTGCCCTGGGCATAGATACTCAACCAATACCGGCCATCTTCTTCAGTCGTGGCGTGAGCTGTGGAGATGCTTCCCAGCAGTAAAAACAGAACAGGACCGGCGATGCGAAACGTTGCGGTCCGTAGCGTGCCGAATGCGTTCATTTAGTCGAATGTGTCGTCGTTGACAAATCATAGCAACATCTTTTCTGTTTGCATCGACCGTCTGGTCGACCCATCGCGCCTCTGTTCGCCTGCAGCTTCGCTAATCGGGATGTGCCATCGCTTCAGTGCATTCGAGGGCAACGCGTGCAGATATCGGGCTAGGTGGCATGTCGGTATTTGCCCTCTGCTTGACCGGACCGATACGCCAACACCGGCAGCACTGCAGTGACTGGCGGTGGATCGCCGACCGGCAGCCCGCCGCAATGCGTCAGGGCAATGCAGCCTCGTTGGAAAGCATTTGCCGAAACAAGGTGTCCAGGGCATCCGAACGTCCGTTGCCGGCAGGCAGGTGTGGCTGCGACGTGCCCATGCGGTCGAGTTCTGCCTCCAGAAAATCGCTGATCGGTGCAATCCGAGGCCCATCTTCCACTTCTGAGGAGACGCGCTTGAGCGCCAGCAAACGATCCACCTCGTTACGCAGCTCACCCTTGGGCAACAGTTCTTCCAGCAATACTTCGAACGCCATCGGCGGCATGTCCTGCCTGCGCTCGATCCATTGGCAGGCCAGCACCGGGCGCAACACGTACAGATATTTTTTGGTGCGAACCCGTTCACCGCGCAGGTAACCGCGGTAGTTGCTCTTGGCCATGTTGAAGTAATGCCACCAGGTGCCAAGCGGCGAATAGAACTGTGTCGAGATCGCGCGCAACTGCGCGACGGCAACCGCATCCTGCCGATAGACCACCGGCGAATGCAGCCATTCCAGCAGCGTCGGATTGGACTTGGAGACCAACCGCAAGGCCTTGCGCAGGTCCCAGCCGCTGACATCCAGATCGTCGGAGATCGGCAGCTCGATGACGTCGCGCTGTGGCTCGCCGGGACCGGTGCTTTCGTTGACTGTCAGATACCAGTCGGGGCGATGGACGTAGACAAAGCGCGCGTCATAATCGCTGTCGGGCGACGAAAATCCCCAGCCGCGGCTTCCCGATTCGCATGCCAGCAGGATGCGGACATCATGCTGCCGCTCGATCTGGCCCAAGGCCGCCAGCACTGCCTCACGCTTGTCCGCTGCGATGGGATGGATGTCCATGAATTGGCTGTCCTTGTTTACGACGTTCCTGATCATAACCAGCCTGCGCACAGGCGTCCCCGCACCGCGGCGGTTATGCCACCTGGCTGCGGCGCGCGCGTTCCAGGTGCACCAGCAGCAGCGAAATCGCTGCCGGGGTCATGCCGGGAATGCGTTGCGCCTGGCCGATGTGTTGCGGACGCACGCGTTCGAGTTTTTGCTGCACTTCGATCGACAAGCCGCGCACGCTGGCGTAATCGAAGCCTTCCGGAATCGGCGTCGTTTCCTGGCGTTGCTGGCGCGCGATATCGTCGCGCTGGCGATCCAGATAACCGGCGTACTTGACGCTGATTTCCACCTGTTCGGCCACCTGCGTATCGTCCACGCCGGGCCCCAGGGTCGGCACGCGCATCAAGGTGGCGTAGTTGAGTTCCGGGCGCTTGATCAGATCCAGCACATTGGTTTCGCGGCTGAGCGACATGCCCAGCGTCTGCGCCACTTCGCGGCCCAGCGCATTGCCCGGCGTCGCCCACAGCGCCGACAGGCGTGCGGTCTCGCGTTGCACGGCCTCCTGCTTGGATGAAAATCGTGCCCAGCGCGCATCGTCTACCAGGCCCATTGCGCGGCCAACGCCGGTCAGGCGCGCATCGGCATTGTCCTCGCGCAGCTGCAGCCGGTATTCGGCGCGGCTGGTGAACATGCGATACGGCTCGGTGGTGCCGTGGGTGATCAGGTCGTCGACCAGCACGCCCAGGTAGGCCTCATCGCGTCGCGGTGACCACGCCGGCAGCACCTGCACATGGCGGGCGGCATTGAGGCCGGCCAGCAGGCCTTGCGCGGCGGCCTCTTCGTAGCCAGTGGTGCCGTTGATCTGCCCGGCGAAGAACAGCCCGCCCACCGCCTTGGTTTCCAGCGAGGCCTTGAGCCCGCGCGGGTCGAAGAAGTCGTATTCGATCGCATAGCCGGGGCGGGTGATATGCGCCTGCGCAAACCCGTGGATCGAGCGCACCAGCGCCAGCTGCACGTCGAACGGCAGCGAGGTGGAGATGCCGTTGGGATAGATCTCGGTGACCTCCAGGCCTTCGGGCTCGACGAAGATCTGGTGGCTGGTCTTGTCGGCGAAGCGCACCACCTTGTCTTCGATCGACGGGCAGTAGCGCGGGCCGATGCCTTCGATCTGCCCGGAATACAGCGGCGAGCGATGCAGCGCGCCGCGGATGATGTCGTGCGTTTCTTCGGTGGTGTGGGTGATCCAGCAGCTGACCTGGCGCGGATGGTCGCTGACCTGGCCCATGAACGACATCACCGGCAGCGGGTCGTCGCCGGGTTGCTCCTGCATCACGCCGTAGTCGAGCGTGCGCCCATCGATGCGCGGCGGGGTGCCGGTCTTGAGGCGGTCGATCGCGAACGGCCGCTCGCGCAGACGCGCTGCCAGCGTGGTGGCCGGCGGGTCGCCCATGCGCCCGGCGGCGTACTGGGTCTCGCCAACATGGATCTTGCCGGCCAGGAAGGTGCCGGCGGTCAACACCACCGAGGTCGCTTCGAAGCGCAGCCCGGTCTGGGTGATGACCCCGCGCACGCTGTCGGCTTCGGTGGCGCCGTTGTGGATGATCAGATCGTCCACCGCCGCCTGGAACACGGTCAGGTTGGGCTGTGCTTCGACGATGCGGCGGATCGCGTTGCGGTAGAGGTTGCGGTCGGCCTGGCAGCGGGTGGCGCGTACCGCCGGCCCCTTGGAGGCATTGAGCGTGCGCCACTGGATGCCGGCCAGATCGGCGGCGCCTGCCATCGCTCCGCCCAGCGCGTCGATTTCCTTGACCAGATGGCCCTTGCCGATCCCGCCGATGGCCGGGTTGCAGCTCATCGCGCCTACCGTCTCGATGTTGTGGGTCAGCAGCAAGGTGCGCGCACCGGCGCGCGCGGACGCCAGCGCCGCCTCGGTGCCGGCATGGCCGCCGCCGATCACGATGACGTCGTAGCGATAAAAAGAAGTGGACATGGGCGTGGACTGAGAAGCGGAAGGAGACGGGCAGGGCGCAGAAGTAGCGGAAGTATCGGCTGAAGGGCCGGGGAGGTCACGAAAATCGAAAAAAGAGTGATTTTCATCACATTATTGAGTAATGCCACTCAAGTTTGCGGAGTTCGTGCGGATATCCCTCATGCACCCGTCGTGGCATTGCGACATGGGCGCAAGGCTGGAATTGGAACAGGGGCCAGCCACGCGTGCGACGGGTTCGCGTAAGGGTCGGTAGTCGGGGGACTGCCGACCCTTATTTTTTTGCCTTCTTGCCACATTGGCCGAGTCCCAGCGATGCCGCCGGGCGGCATGCGCGATGCGGGCATCGCCTGGCGCACGACAATAAAATGCATAAAGCCCCGGCAGGCCGGGGCTTTATGCATTGGAGGCGCCGATATCCGACAGGGCCGGAACAGGGGGGATCCAGATTTCCCTGTCGGACATCGACATAAGTCGGTCAATGAAGCCAGTTAGGTCAAAAAATGACGTAACGGGTCACAGAGTACCTAGCTTGCGGGCAACTGCCGACCAAACGCAAGCCCCCAAACGTTTCATTTGTGGGCCGCGTCGCAGTCAGCCACTCATGGAATCTGCTCGCGCGAGGTGCGGGGCGCCGTTTGCCGCTGGATCTCCCGGATCACCCTGGGCGGTGCGCCGATGCGTGCGGGTGGCCGTGCCGGCTGTGCGCTCGCCGGTGGGCGGTCGGGCTGTTGCGGACGCGGCCCGCTCGGGCGCGAGCCATTGTTGAACGAGCCGTTGCCGCGCGGCGGCCGGTATTGCGGGCGGCGATCGTTCTGCCGGTAGTAATAGCCCCCGCCACCGCGATAGACCGGGTACACCGGATAGTCGTACAGGCCGATCGCACCGGCACCATATCCATACGGAACGCCGTAGGGACTGCCGTAGTAATACGGAGAGTAGCCGGGCGGATAGCGATACTGCACGGCAGGGGCGCCGCGGTAATAGCCGCCCGACCCGGTGCGGGTGTAGTCGTAGGTGGCGCAGCCGCTCAAGGCCAGCAGGCCGGCGGCGAAGATCAGACGCAATTTCATGGATGGTGCCCTCCTGCAACCATGATGTCACTTTTGGACCGGTGCATTGAATCGGTCCTTAACTGTGCGGCAATGTGGCGCTTTTTCATCGATCCAGCATGCGCGGCCCCTGTGCGTGTGGCCCGTGAAGAGTGGGGGATACGTTAATCTTGCAGGCATGATCAAGACGGCCCCACTTGCGTATTCCGACGTCCTGCAAGCCGCTGCGCGCATCGCGCCGCAGTGCACGCCGACACCGGTGCTGACCTCGCATCGCCTGGATGCGCTATGTGGCGCGCAATTGGTGTTCAAGGCCGAACACCTGCAGCGCAGCGGCGCCTTCAAATTCCGTGGTGCCTGCAATGCAGTGTGGTCGTTGTCCGACGAGCTTGCCGCCGGTGGGGTGGTCACGCATTCGTCCGGCAATCACGGGGCAGCGCTGGCGCTGGCTGCGCGCACCCGTGGCATTGGCTGTCATGTGGTGGTGCCCGAGGGCGCAGTGGCCGCCAAACTGGCCAATATCTCCCGCCACGGCGCCACGCTGTGGCGCTGCGCGCCCACCATCGCCGCACGCGAGCAGCTGTGCGCCGAGGTCCAGGCCAGCAGCGGGGCGAGCCTGGTGCATCCGTATACCGATCCGGCCGTGATCGCCGGGCAGGGCACCGCCACGCTGGAGCTGCTGCACCAGAGCGGCGGGCTGGACGTATTGGTGGCACCGGTCGGCGGTGGCGGGCTGGCCGCCGGCGCTGCCCTGGCGCTGCAATCGGCGCCGGGCTGCGCGCTGGTGCTGGCCGAACCCAGCGGCGCGGCCGATACCGCGCGGTCGCTGGCGGCTGGCGAGCGGCTGGTCGACTTTGTGCCCGACACCGTGTGCGATGGTCTGCGCGGCACCCTGGGTGCGCCGAACTTCGCGCTATTGCAGGCCGCCAACGCCCAGGTCATCACCGTGGACGATGCTGCGGTGGTGCAGGCGATGCGCCTGATCTGGCAGGTGCTCAAACAGGTGGTGGAGCCGTCGTCGGCAATCGCCCTGGCCGCAGTGCTGGCCGACCCGGCGCGGTTTGCCGGGCGCCGGGTAGGGGTGATCCTGTCCGGCGGCAATGTCGATCTGGACGCGCTGCCGTGGGCCAGCGCGTGGGCCAGCGCGTGAGCAGGCGCTCGCGTGGGCGCGGATTCGGCCTGTGGGGCTGGGGGTGGCGCCTGTGCATGCTGGCGATGATCTGGCTGGTAGGCGTGGCGGGCTGGATCGTCTGGATCGGCGACCGCGACCAGGCCGCACCAGCGGACGTGATCATCGTGCTGGGAGCGGCGGCCTACGACGCGCGTCCTTCGCCGGTGTTCGAGGAGCGCATCCGGCATGCGCTGGATCTATATGCGCAAGGCTATGCGCCACGGCTGCTGTTCACCGGGGGCTTCGGCGATGGCGCGCGTTTTGCCGAGTCGCAGGTGGCGCGGCGCTATGCGCTACGTCATGGCATTCCGTCCGAGGCGATCGTGATCGAGACGGTCTCGCGTACGACCCGCCAGAATCTGGAGCAGGCCCGCACGCTGATGCAGCGCCACGGCATGCATCGGGCCATCATCGTCAGCGACCCGCTGCACATGGCGCGCGCGCTGCGGCTGAGCCAGGAACTGGGCGTGGATGCGCTGGCCTCGTCCACACCCAGCACGCGCTTCCGCAGCGTCCACAGCAGCTGGCGCTTTCTGTTGCAGGAGGTCTATTTCTTCCACCGCGATCTGCTGGTGCAAGGGGCCTGACAGCGCGCTCTGGCTGGGATGCGTGCTGTGCGTTGAGAAGGCAGGCGCTGCGCCCCCGGGCCGGCTGTCCGCAAGACTGCGCGAGGTCGATTCGGCGCGCCATCGCTCGCTGCCTCATTGCCGGCACGCACTGCCGGGGTGGTGCGGGTTGCTGGTTGGCCAGACCGCGTGCGCCGCGTAGCCTGCCTCGGCGACGATCATGCCGGCGCTGCGCAGCCACGTTGGGCATGGCGGATGGCCGACGCATCCATGCCGCACGCGTTCTATGATGCGGCTTTCCCAGCGGCAGGTTCGAGCATGAGCGAGAGCAATCGGCAACGCGCCATCGGCCTGGTCCAGGCCTATTACGACGCCTTCAACCGCGGTGATTGGGACGCCATGCTGGCGTTCCTGGCCGAGGATGTGGCACACGACCTCAATCAGGGCGCGCGCGAGATCGGCCGCGCGGATTTCGCAGCCTTTCTGCAGCGCATGAACGACAGCTACCGCGAGCAGCTGCGCGACATCGCGATCACCGCCAACGACGACGGCACGCGCGTGGGTGCCGAGTACGTGGTGCACGGGGTCTACCACACCACCGACGAAGGTCTTCCCGATGCCACCGGGCAGACCTACGTGTTGCCCGGTGGTGCGTTCTTCGAGGTGCGCGAGGGCACGATCACCCGCGTCACCAACTACTACAACCTGCAGGAATGGATCGCGCAGATTTCGCGCTGAAGCAGCCGGGCCGCGCTGCGTGCCGCAGGCTCAGTGCTGACCGCTGAACGTGGTGGCGACGCCACGTTCGACGCCGGGATGCGGGAACGCGCTTGCGCGAGTAGACGTTATCGATAGCGCCTGATGGCGCCAGCGCGCGCCACGCAGGCCTACAGCCGCACGATCCCCACCACCACCAGAATGAAGATGCCCCATTTGAGCGTCTGGTACAGCGGGTTGTTGCGTTCCTTCAGCGCCTTGGCCTTCAGGCGTGCCGCGTAGAAGTAACGGAACACGCGGTTGATGCCGCCGGTCTTGTCGCCTTCCTGGTTGGGCGAGGCGCCGGCCGAGAGGAGGCTGCGGCCGACGAAGCGGTTTAGCGCCGCAGCCCAGCGCCAGCGCATCGGGCGTTCGATATCGCAGAACAGGATGATGCGGTCGTGGTCGGTGTCGTTGCGTGCATGGTGGATATAGGTCTCGTCGAACATCGTCCACTCGCCGTCGCGCCAGCTATGGCGCTGGCCGTCCACGTCGATGAAGCAGCGGTCGTCGTTGGGCGTGGCCAGCCCCAGGTGCAGGCGCATGGACCCTGCGAACGGGTCGCGGTGCGGACGCAGTTCGCTGCCCGGCGGCAACTCAGCGAACATTGCTGCCTTCACCGTCGGGATCGCATGCAGCAACGCGGTGGTCTGCGGGCACAGTTCCGAGGCCGACGGGTGCGCGGTGCCGTACCACTTCAGATAGAACCGCTTCCAGCCGCGGCGGAAAAACGAGTTGAAGCCGATATCGGTATAGCCGTCGGCAGCGCGGATCTTCTGCATCTGCTGCAGGGCGACGGCTTCATCGCGGATCAGCGACCAGTTGGCGCGCAACGGCGCCAGTTCCGGGAATTCCTTGCCGGGGTCGATGAACGGTGTGGTCGGCACCCGGGAACACAGATACATCAGCGTGTTGATCGGCGCCATGAAGGTGGAATGGTCCAGCAGCTGCCGGCTGAGCCGGTGCCGCACGCGACCGCGGTAATGGATGTACAGCGCCGATGCGATGAACAGCGCGATGATGAGCCACTTCAACATTGGGGAGGCCGATTGGGGGCAAGAGCCGCAAACTGGGAAGGCGCTGAACAGGGCGTGCCGCTATCGGGCGCAGCCATTCACTACTGAATTCTACCGGGTGTCGCCGTCCAACCTGACCGATCGGGATGGGCGGTGAGCCAAGACTCTGTGTCCCACCGAAGGCAGCTGTTCTGCGGGCGGCGATCTGTACCGCCGCTCAGTCGATGCGGCGGCGGATCGGGATCGACGCGACCGGAACGCTGGCGATGTCGTGCCCCTGTTCGCGGATGGGTGCGCCCGGTGCCGGCGCCCAGGCGTGGGCGTAGATCACTTCCCAGGAGCTGGGCAAGCTGCCGTCGGGGCGTCGCAGCGGTTCGTAAGCGGCGCTGGCGGCGGCGAAGCGGCCGCGTCCGGTCAGGGTGGCGCGGCGATTGCTGAGCGCATTGGTGGCGCCCATCGCGCGCAGTTCGCGCATCAATGCCGGCAGGTCGTTGTAGGTCAGCGTGAACAGGTCTCGGTCCAGCACCGGGTCGCGGAAGCCGGACATCAACAAGGCATCGCCGAATTGCGCGATCGGCGGAAAGCGGCTGACATGCGGCGCCGGGTCGGCCTGGGCGAAGGCTTCGCGCAATTCGATCAGCGTCTCCGGGCCGAAGGTGGAGCACAGCAACAGCCCGCCCGGCCGCAGCGCGCGGCGAAAGCCGGCGAATACCGCCGGCAGGTCTTCCACCCATTGCAGGCACAGGTTGCTGAAGATCACATCCACGCTGCCGTCGGCCACCGGCAACGCACGCGCATCGGCGCAGACCTGCGCGAACGGCTTCCACCAACCGGCGGCCTTGCGCGCCTGGCGCAGCATCGGCATGGCCTGATCCAGCGCGATCACCTGCGCCTTGGGCCAGCGCTTCTTGATCGCGCCGCTGGCATGGCCGGGGCCGGCGCCGACATCCAGCACCACCTTGGGTACCTGGTCGCCCAGGTAGTCGAGCGATTCGAGCAGGCGCGTTTCCGCTTCGCGCTGCAGCGCGGCGGCGGCGCCATAGCTGCTGGCGGCGCGCGCAAAGGCGCGCCGGACGTGTCGGGGGTCGAAGGTACTGTTCATTAGCGGCGCTATTGTCGCTGCTGCGCGCGACGGAGGGAATCGATGTGTGCGAGCGGGCCTTCGGCCAGGAGCCGCTGCGGGTGGGCGCCAGGATGCTGGCCGGGGCTGGCGGCGCGCGCGCTACCCACTGTGTCCTGCCTGGCAGGCATCAGGCAGCGTGAAAGACCATTGTGCTCATCGCAAGGCGCGGCGCGGTGACGCCCGGAATCGGCGCCTGCCTGCATGCCTGCAGCGGTGGGCACCTGTTCCGTGCCTGCCTGCCGTTCGCCGCGCGGTGTTGGCTGCGTTCGCGGCATGTGGAGCGGACGGTGAACTGCGGCGTGCGTGGCGTGCAAGCCGGCGTGGGACATGGATGTGCCACAGCCCGCCTGCGGCGATCTGATCCTAGAACGTACCCGGATAGCTGCCGCCATCGATCAGCAGGTTCTGCCCGGTGATATAGCCGGCCTGGGCGCTGCACAGGAACGCGCAGGCGGCGCCGAATTCGTCCGCCTCGCCGAAGCGCCCGGCCGGAATGCCCGCACGCTTGCGCTCGGCGACGTCTTCGGCGGTGCTGCCTTGCTGTTGCGCGATCGCCGCGAAGTTGCCGCGCAACCGGTCGGTGGCGAACTGGCCGGGCAGCAGATTGTTGATGGTGACGTTGTCGGCCACCGTGCTGCGTGCCAGCCCGGCGACGAAGCCGGTCAGCCCGGCGCGCGCGCCGTTGGACAGGCCGAGAATGTCGATCGGCGCCTTCACCGCGCTGGAGGTGATGTTGACGATGCGGCCGAAGCGCCGCGCGCGCATCGCATCGACGCTTGCGCGAATCAGTTCGATCGGCGCCAGCATGTTGGCATCCAGCGCGCGCAGCCAATCCTCGCGTTCCCATTGGCGGAAATCGCCCGGCGGCGGGCCACCGGCGTTGTTGATGAGGATATCCACCTGCGGACAGGCGGCGAGTGCGTCGGCGCGACCTTGCGGGGTGGCGATATCGGCCACCACGCTGCGCACCTCGCCCGCGCCTGGCAGTGCGCGCAATGCATCGGCGGATTGCTCCAACGCATCGCGTCCGCGCGCGACGATCACCACGTTGACGCCTTCGCTGGCCAGCGCGCGTGCGCAGCCCAATCCCAAGCCTTTGCTGGCGGCGCACACCAGTGCCCAGCGGCCGGCGATTCCCAAGTCCATGCGTGTTTCCTCGATCAGCGATGGCGCATGATCGACGATCCGTTCAAGGCACTGACGCAACGAAGCGTTGCAGCGCCTCGGCGACCTGATCGGCGTGGCCGAGAAACGGGGCGTGCCCGCCACCGGCAATGGTGAGTGCCTGCGCCTGTGGAGCTCGTGTTGCGGCAGCGTGCATGCCGGCGGCTGGCACCAGCCGATCGCGTTGCCCGGCAATCCACAGGCTGGGGCGCGCAAGCTGCGGCAGTGCGCGGCGCAGGTCGGTGCGTTCCAGCAGGCTCAAACCTTGCTGCAACGCCTCGGCGGCCGGTTCGCCGCGCGCAACCAGCGTCTCGCGCAGGCTGCGCAATTCGGCGCGGGCATGCGCCGAGCCCAGCGTGTCCAGCGCCAGAAAACGCTCCAGGGTGCCGCGATAATCGCGCGACAGGTCCTGGCCGAATTGCACGAACACCTCGCGTTCGACTGCATCGGGCCAATCATTGCCGCGCACGAAGCGCGGTGTGGCCGCGATCATCGCCAGTCCACGCACCTGCGGTTGCGTGGCCGCCGCATGCAGCGCGAACAGCCCGCCCAGCGACCAGCCGAGCCACACCGCCGGCGGGGTGGCGGCGGCGATACCGGCGACCACGTCCGGCAGTGCCAGCGGCGTGCGGTCGTCGCGGCTGAACCCGTGTCCGGGCAGATCCACCAGATGCAGTTGATGGTGCTGCGACAGCCGTTCCACCAATGGCGCAAATACGCCGCCGTGCAGCGCCCAACCGTGCAGAAGAACCAGTGCAGGCCCGTGGCCGATGACGTCGATATGCATGCGGGGATTGTCGCTGATTGGTGCGCCTGGGTGGTGCGTGCACCCGGCGTGTCTTGGGTCAACCCGCGGAGCTTGTGCGTGGCCGGTCGATCCTGGGCGCGAGCAGGTCAGCTTGCGTGCGCGCAGGCGCGTGCGGGAACACCAACGCGCCAGCCAGCGCCAGTGGCGCGCGCGCAGCGCCTGGATTGCAGCGGCCAACCCGTCGCGCCACGGGGCGCTTTCCCCGCACCTCAACGGACATCACACGCTCTAAGCCATCGCACGCACTGGTTGCCGGCTGATCGCATCGCGTGCCTGCGCGATGGCTTCGATCAATGCCTGCACCTGCTGCGGGGTATGCAGTGCGGACAAGGTCACGCGCAGGCGCGCCTTGCCTTCGGGCACGGTGGGCGGACGGATCGCGCCGACCAGGAAGCCGGCCTGTTCCAACGCGGCCGACATCGCCATCACGGTGGATTCCTCGCCGCACACCAGCGGTTGGATCGGCGTGTCCGAGGCCATCAGTTCCAGGCCATACCGGCGTGCGCCATCGCGGAAACTACCGATCGATTCGACAAGCTTTTCGCGGCGCCAATCGTCGCGACGCGCCAGCCGCACTGCCGCCAAGGTTGCGGCAACCTGTGCCGGCGGCAACGCGGTGGTGTAAATGTACGGGCGCGCGGTTTCGGCCAGGTGGCGCACCAGCGCTTCTTCGCCGACAACCACCGCGCCATACCCACCGAGCGCCTTGCCCAGGGTGACCAATTGCAGCGGCACTTCGGCAACGCCAAGTCCGGCATCGGCCACGCAGCCGCGCCCCTGCGGTCCGAGCACGCCAACGCCGTGTGCATCGTCGACGTAGAACAGCGCTTCCTGCATGCGCGCGATCAGGCTCAACGCACGCAGCGGCGCAACATCGCCATCCATGCTGAAGACGCCATCGCTGGCCAGCATCGCCGCGCCCTCGGGCGAACCCTTGAGCTGACGCATCGCCCCTTCCACATCCAGATGCGGATAGCGCCGCAACCGGCAACCGGCCAGGCGGGTGGCATCGAGCAGGCTGGCGTGATTGAGCCGGTCCTGCACGCACACATCGTTTTCTTCGCTGAGCAAGGCCTGCTGCACGGCCAGGTTGGCGATAAACCCGCTGCCGAACAGCAGCGCCGACGGATAGCCCAACCAATGCGCGATCTCGCGTTCGAGCGTTTCGTGCGCGGTATGGTGGCCGCAGATCAGGTGCGAGGCGGTGGCGCCGGCGCCATCGCGTGCGGCGGCATCCTGCAACGCGGCGACCACTTCGAACTGCTGCGACAGGCCCAGATAATCGTTGGAGCAAAAGCCGGTCAGCCAGCGCCCTTCTACTTCCAGGCGCACGCCATCGCGGCGTCCCACCAACCGCCGCACCCGTACCCGTTCCTGGGCCACACGCAACTTGCGCAGCGACGAAATCCGTTCGTGCAGATCGGGGCGAGCCATGGGGTCGGTCACAGCAGAGAGAAGAGCCGCTAGCGTAGCGTGCCGGACTCAGCGCGCCCAGCAGCTACCGACGGCCGGTGTCTGGGGTGCCGTTATGCGGCGTGCTCGCAGGCCGGCCCGCCGGTGATGTCGGCATGCACGGTGCCGGGATGGTCGTGGTCGGCGGCATCGACGGTGATCTGCATCGGGCGCAGGCCCAGGCGCTGGAACAGGGCCTGGTCGCGCTCGGTGTCCGGGTTGCCGGTGGTCAGCAGTTTCTCGCCGTAGAAGATCGAGTTGGCGCCGGCCAGGAAACACAGCGCCTGCAGTTCGTCGCTCATCGCTTCGCGGCCGGCGGACAGCCGCACCATCGAGGTGGGCATGGCGATGCGGGCGACCGCGATCATGCGCACGAATTCGAACGGGTCCAGTTGCTGGGTGCCGTGCAGCGGGGTGCCAGCGACCTGCACCAGCTGGTTGATCGGCACCGAATCCGGGTGCGCAGGCAAGGTGGCCAGGGCCAGCAGCAGGCCGACGCGCTGCTCGCGGGTTTCGCCCATGCCGACGATGCCGCCGCAGCAGGTCTTCAAGCCCACATCGCGCACGTGCTCCAGGGTGTTCAGGCGATCCTGGTACTGGCGGGTATGGATGATCGAGTCGTAGTAATCCGGCGCGGTGTCCAGATTGTGGTTGTAGTAGTCCAGCCCGGCGTCCTTGAGCGCGCGCGCCTGGCCGGCGTCGAGCATGCCCAGCGTGGCACAGGTTTCCAGGCCCATCGCCTTGACCTCGCGGATCATCGCGGCCACTTTCGGGATGTCGCGCTCCTTGGGCGAACGCCAGGCCGCGCCCATGCAGAAGCGCGAGGCGCCGGCGGCCTTGGCCTGGCGTGCCTTGGCCACGACCTCTTCGGTCTCCATCAGCTTCTGCGCGGTCACCCCGGTGTCGTAGCGCTGCGCCTGCGGGCAGTACGCGCAGTCTTCCGGGCAGCCGCCGGTCTTGACCGACAGCAGCGTGGAGACCTGCACCTGCGCTGGATCGAAATGGGCGCGGTGCACGCTGGCGGCGCGGTGCAGCAACTCCGGGAACGGCAGCTCGAACAAGGCCTGCAGCTCGTTGCGATTCCAGTCATGGCGTACGACAACAGACATCGGGGTTTCCTGACAGTCAGCGGCTTGGAAGCCAGGCAGTCTGGTGAGCATGGGAGAGGCTGTCAACTTCGATGCGGTGCGTTCGGTTTACAGGTGGCCGCGACGGGTGTTGCGGCTGCTGCTGCCGAGTGTGTGCCTGGTATGCGCGGAGGCCGGCACTGCCGATCGCGATCTGTGTGCGGCATGTCGCGCCGCCTTGCCGGATCACGGCACGGCCTGCCCGTGTTGCGCCACGCAGTTGCCAGCTTCCGACGGATTGGCTCCGTGTGGGCACTGCCTGCACCACCCGCCACCGTTGCAACAGGTGCACGCCTGTTTCACCTACCGCTGGCCGGTGGACGGCTTGCTGCGGCGTTTCAAGTTCCACCAGGATCTGGCGGCCGGGCGTCTGCTCAGCGAGTTGATGACCGAACGCTGCGCCGGCTTGCCGCGTCCACAGGCGCTGGTGCCGGTGAGCCTGCATCGGCAGCGCTTGCGCCAGCGCGGTTACGACCAGGCACTGGAACTGGCCAGGCCGTTAGGACGCGCGCTGCAACTGCCCTGCCTGCCCTTGCTGCGCCGGGTACGCGCTACCGCACCGCAATCGGAGCTGGACGCGGCCGAGCGCCAGCGCAATCTGCGCGACGCCTTCGTGGTGCAAGGCGCGGTGCCGGCGCATGTTGCCTTGGTCGATGACGTGATGACCACCGGTGCCACGCTGCATGCGGCGGCGAAGGAATTGCGTCGGGCCGGTGTGCAGCGGGTGGATGCGTGGGTGTGCGCACGCGTGCCGTAAGGCTTGGTTGCCTGCCTCGTGGGCGCGCCCGCGCCCTCATCTCACCCCTCGCCCGCGCGCGGGAGAGGCGCTACTGCATCGGTGCCTTCCCTCTCTTCTCGGGCATGTGGGAGAAGCGACACGGAGACTGTGTTTTGCTTCCCTTCTCCCGCGTGCGGGGGAAGGTGCCCGCAGGGCGGATGGGGGGAGGTGTCGCCGCCAGTTCCTCAGGGCAATTGTTCTTGCGCAGGGAGCGGGACGTGTCGCCCGTAAAGAACGATTGCGACACGTGGCGATGCCGTTGTTGCTGGCGCCAGCCGCGCAAGGGGGGAGGCGTGCAAAGCAGCGGGCGCTCGCGCAATCCCGAATCCCGCTGCCTAAATCTGTGCCCTATCGCAATGCCAGAGAGGCGGCGATGCCGACGAAGATCGCCAGGCCCACCCAGTTGTTGTGCAGGAAGGCACGGAAGCAGGGGCCGCGCTCGCGATGGCGGGCGATGTGGAATTCGTAGGCCACCAGCAGCGCCGCAACGCCCAGTCCCGCCCAGTACGCAGTGCTCAGGCCCGCGCGCATGCCCACCGCTGCCAACGCCGCAAACATCAGCGCGTACAGCGCCGCCTGCGCGATCAGGTCGAACTTGCCGAACAGAATGGCGGTGGATTTGCTGCCCATGCGGATATCGTCGTCGCGGTCGACCATCGCATACCAGGTGTCGTACGCGGTGGCCCACAGGATGTTGGCCGCATACAGCAGCCAGCCCAGCAGCGGAACGCTGCCGTGCACCGCAGCGAACGCCATCGGGATGCCCCAGCCGAAGGCCATGCCCAGATACACCTGGGGCAGATGGGTGTGGCGCTTGAGATAGGGGTAGCTGGCAGCCAAGAACACGCCCGGCACGCTTAGCGCCACGGTCAGCCAATTGAGCGTAAGCACCAGCGCGAACGCCACCAGCATCAGCACCACGAACACCCACAGCGCCTCGCGCCCGGACACCGCGCCGGTGGCCAGCGGGCGCGACTTGGTGCGCTCGACATGCGGGTCCAGCCAGCGGTCGGCATAGTCGTTGATCACGCAGCCGGCCGAGCGGGTCAGCCAGACCCCGGCGGTAAACACGCACAGCGTCCACACCGGCGGCATGCCGTCAGCGGCCAGCCACAACGCCCACCACGTGGGCCACAGCAACAACAGGCTGCCGATCGGGCGATCGCCACGGACCAATTTCCAGTACTGGCCCAGTCGCTGCGGCCAGGTCAGCGCGGGCGCTGCCGGCAGCTGTTCAACACCATGCTTGCTCATGGCGCAAAGGGTAGCAGCGCGGCTTGGTGGCGGTCATGCCGGTTGGGAGAGCTGTAGTGCGCCGCGTGGCTGCACGTGGCCTCAGGACGCGTGTGCTGCAGCGCGGCCATTTGCTCACCGGAGCGATGCATGGCCCGGGCGATGCACGCAAGACGGCGCTCGATCGATGGCAGCCTGACGCGGCACGCTCCGCTGGCCGCTGTTAGCCCAGGCGCCGGGCTGGGGCACGCTGTTGCCTCCTCGCAGCGGTCGGACATGGCCCACGTCGCCGGCAGGCCATCTCACGCGCGCGGCAGCGGTTCTGGCATAATGCGCGGCCAGGCGCTCGTAGCTCAGCCGGATAGAGTAGTGGCTTCC
Source organism: Xanthomonas sp. 3058 (assembly GCF_014199765.1). Classification (NCBI taxonomy): domain Bacteria; kingdom Pseudomonadati; phylum Pseudomonadota; class Gammaproteobacteria; order Lysobacterales; family Lysobacteraceae; genus Xanthomonas; species Xanthomonas sp. 3058. The sequence continues at coordinate 57,628 of NZ_JACHOF010000014.1, forward strand.
GAAGCCATTGGTCGGGGGTTCGAATCCCTCCGGGCGCACCAGATGCAAACGTTCGGCCCGCTGCAGTGTCACTGCAGCGGGCCGAAGTCATTTCTGGAGTAGCGCACCGAAGCCATGTAGCAGCGGTGTTTGCCGTTGTCTGGATGTGAACATCGCAGCCGCGCGCTCGGCCTAACGTGCTCGGCCTAAACGGGCAGGGCGCGTGAGCGCGACCCTGCCAGGCGTCCAAATCAGCAAGCGCGGATCAGAGCATGTCCGGCGGCGGTGCAGTCGCCTTGGCGTGCTGCTTGCCGCGCGCATGTTCGATGGCGGTGCGCAGCTTGCGTGCGGCACCGGTGACGGCCGAGGCGGTGGTTTCGGCGCTGTTGGTGGCCGCAATCGGCGGCAGGCCGGCGACGTGGGCTTCGATGCTGCAGGTTCGATCCGCCGCGCCGCCGCGTTGGCCGTTTTCATCGCGCAGATGCACTTCGACGCGGGTGATGTCGTTGGCGAAATGCGCCAGCTGGGCGGTGCAGGTCTTCTCGACATGCTGCACGACGGACGGGTCGTGCGGCACGTGCTTGTCGGTCTGGATCTGAATCTGCATGAAGTATCTCCTTCGCGGTCATCCGCTGCGTCTGCCGTAGCGGTAGCTCGATTCTGCGACAGTCCGGTGTTGCCGCAAGGTGACAAGCTGCCGCATGTTCATGCATTGGTTGGCTGGGCGGTGGCACTCCCCGGATGCTGCGCTTGCGTCCGCATGAATCGCCGCCACGGCGGCGGGCGGCATGGCGGGGGCGGTGGCTTAAGATGCCGGCACCGCGCGGTTCTGCGCCTGTCCGATGCCTGCCTGTGTCCCGATTTCGTTCTGTGTGGTCTGCCCGTTCGAGCGTGTTGTTGCGCGTGCTGCTGTGCTGCGGCCTGTGGCTGGCCTGTGCGGGCGCCGTGCTCGCACAGGACGAGGACAGCTTACTGGAGACCGCACAGACACAGCTGGACAATGCACAAAAGGTGCTGGACCAGGGTGAGGCCGGGCTGGAAAAGGCCGATACCGACCTGCTGCGTGCGTTGAACGACCAGGTGACGCTGGCGCAACGGCAGGCACAGGATCTGGCACGTCAGCTGGATCCGCAGCTTAAGCAACTCAGCGTTCGGCTTGACGGTTTGGGTGTGGAGCAAAAGACAGATCCGGCAGACCTGAAAAATCAGCGCAAGGCGCTGGCGAGCGAAAAAAATAAGCTGGATGCGGAACTCAAGCGCGCCAACTTGCTGGCATCCGAAGCAGGCGAACTGGCCGATCGCCTGGAACAAAAACGCGTGCAGCTCTTCAGTGTGCAGCTGTCCACGCGCGTCGCCTCACCGCTGTCGCCGGCACTGTGGGCGCAGATCGCGCAGCAATGGCCGGATGACCGCACCCGCCTGCGTGGCTTGTACGACGATGCGGTCCAGGCGGTGCGCGCGGGCATGGCTGCCAACGGCGTTGGCGGCCTGGTGACTGGTGTGGCGATCGCGCTGCTGCTGGCCTTCCCGTTGCGCATGTTTCTGCGCCATCTGGGCCGGCGCTATGCCGCGTCGCGCGCGCCGGGCGGGCGGTTGCGACGTTCCGGCTTGGCGCTGTGGTTCCTACTGGTCGGCACGCTCAGTCTGGGCATGGCGGCATGGGTGCTGGCCGAAAGCCTGCGTGCAATAGCCCAGGTGCCGGCCGATCTGGACGAGTTGCTGGGCGCGTTCGTCTTCATCAGCTTCATCGCGGCCTTTGTCGGCTCGCTCAGTGCCAGCTTGCTGATGAAGCACCAACCCACCTGGCGGCTGTTCCCGCTGGACGACGCCACCGTCGATCGGCTGCGCGTACATTGCCTGGCCACTGCCGCAGTGAGCTGGTTCAGCGGCATGGCGATGAAGCTCAACGACGTGGCGCGCACCAGTGCCGCCGCCACGACGGCAACCGATGCGGTGGCCGCGTTGTTGTATGCCGGCCTGATCCTGTCGGCACTGGCCGGCCTGAGTCTGTCGTTGCGCGCGCGCGCCGCCAGCGCCGGGGCTGCCAGCGCCGATAGCAGCGAGCCGCCACCGGTGGTCTCGCGTGGCGGTGGCGTCATCGTGCTGATCCGCCTGCTGGGGCATGTCGCGGTGATCGTGTCGCTGCTGGCGGCATTGTTCGGCTATCTCAATCTGTCGTTGTTCATTGCGCGCCAGATCATCTGGATCACGCTGATCTGCAGCCTGCTCGGTTTGCTGGTGGTGTTTGCCGACGACCTGCTGACCTGGGTGTTCAACCCGGAAGGGCGCTTCAATCGTGCGTTGTCTCATGCCTCGGGCATGGGCAGCGGACGTCTGGTGCAGCTGGGCCTGCTGCTGTCTGCCGTGTCACGTGTCGTGTTGATCCTGCTGGGAGTCGCGGCGCTGATCACGCCGTATGGCGCCAATCTCTCTGCGGTCACCGGCTGGGCCGAGAACGTCTCGCACGGCATCGAAATCGGCAAGGAGCTCACCATCACACCGGCCGCGGTCGTGCGCGCGCTGCTGGTATTCGTCGTGGGCCTGGGGGTGGTGCAGGTGGTGCAGCAATGGCTGCTCAACACCTATCTGCCCAAGACCGAGCTGGATGCCGGTGCGCGTAATTCGATCAGCACGGTGGCGCGTTATCTGGGCTGGCTGATTGTGGCGATCTGGGGCCTGACGGCGCTCGGGCTGGATCTGAGGCGGCTGGCGCTGGTGTTGAGCGCGCTGTCGGTGGGGATCGGGTTTGGTTTGCAGGCGATCACGCAGAACTTCGTGTCCGGCCTGATCCTGCTGGCCGAGCGGCCGGTGAAGATCGGCGATTGGGTGCGTATCGGCGACCAGGAAGGCGATGTGCGCAAGATCAGTGTGCGCGCGACCGAAATCCAGGTGGGCGATCGCTCCACCTTGATCGTGCCGAACTCGGAGTTGATCACCAAGAGCGTGCGCAACATGACGCTGTCCAACCCGCTAGGGCGCGTGCAGTTGCAGTTCTCGGTGCCCTTGGATGCCAACGTGGCCAAGGTGCGCGACATGCTGCTGGGGCTGTTTGCCGAGCACATCAAGGTGCTGGCCGACCCGGCACCGGCAGTGTTCATCGATTCGCTGGCCGGCGGGCACGTCAACTTCAATTCGTTCGCCTATGTGCGCAGCCCGCGCGATTCGTATGGCGTACGTAGCGAACTGTTCTTCGCGCTGCTGCAGGCGATGGAAAACGCAGGGATCGACCTGCAATCGCCGCAGGAAATCCGCTTCAGCCGGGCAGGCGCTGCGGTGGCGCGCGATGCGGGCGATGGCACGCCTGCAGCGCAAGACTGAGCCGGTGCGTGCATGCAATGCGCGGACAAGGCATTGCGGTGATGCCTCAGATCGGCCGCGCTACAGCTGATCTATCCGCACCGTCCAGCTGTTCCAGACAGCCGAGATTTTCGAGTCTTGCCGTTGTCTAGATACAGTCAGGCGCTTAGGTCAAAGCCTGGTTGGTCGAGCGCGCGGTGTCCTCACCGCTTGCGGGACACGCCGTGAACCCGTCCTTGGGGGCTCGTTGGCGGCATCCATGCCGCCAACGGTCCCGCAAGCGGCGAGGACACCGCACCAGAAAATTGGTCGGCTGCTTTCTCGAAAGTCTGTTGCTGTGCTTGCGGTGGGCAGACGAGACGTGTGTAGGGTGCGTATTGAAGCCTGCCTTTTGCTCCGCCTTGCGCCGGGAACTGATCGGATGCAACGGGATCGGAACAACGCACATGCCCTGCTTGTAACCCTGCACACCAACCATCTCGACAGGTCCTTGCCCGCCCACCGTCGCGGGACCTTACGCGGCATGGATGCCGCGTAAGAGCCTCCATGGACGGATTCACGGCGTGTCCCGCGACGGTGGGCGGGCAAGGGCCCGGCAGCAACGCCGCAGATAGCACGCTCCGGCTCCGGCTCCGGCTTTGGCTATGGCTATGGCTCATCCAAATCGCCCGGCCTCGGACCAGGAAGATGGCCAGGCTCAGGAGCGATCTGCGACCTGGGTCTGTTTCACCAGGGCCAGATCGTCCACGCTGACATCTTCGGTGTAATCCAGCCAGGCGCGGATCTCCAGATCCTCCACCGCATGTTCCAGACCGAACGGCATGCGGATGCGGCCGGCCGCATCGGGCACCACCCATTGCTGGGCCAGCACCACCTTGCGCTCGGACGAGACTGCTTCCACCCAGAACGCGCGCGTGGGGCGACGTTTGGCGTAGAGCTCCAGCATGTAGCGGCCGGCCTCGGTCTTACGCGCAGCCTGGGTGAGCATGATCGGCTGGCGTACGCGCGGGCGCGGTCCTTGCTGGCTGGCCGCCAATGGTGCGTCCACGGCGATGCCGCGGGTCAGGTCCGGGTCGCGGTAGAGCTTCATGTTCTGCTGGCGATCGACCACCAGCGCGCACCAGTCACCATCGGCCGAGCCATCTTCAAACGCCGTGCAACGGTCCACGTAGGCCAGCGTACCCTCGGTATGGGTGCGATCGAACTGGCGCGAGGTGTTCTCCAGATACACGGTTTTCAGGTTGGTGTCGTCGTCGTATTCCAGCAGCACCGGCGGGCGCACCTGTTGCACGCCCACCACCACATCGCCGTTGCCGTTGATGCGCAGCAGGCGCGTGCTGCGCCCGGTCCACAGCGTGCGCGCGTAGGCCAGATAACGTGGGTAATCCTTGCCGCTGTCGCGGCTGGCGGCGACGCTGGCGCTGGCGGGTGCGTCGTTGGTCAGCAATGAGCGGCCGAAGCCCAGCGTGCGCATGCCTGGTTCCAGCAACTGCAGCAGTGTGGCGCCGGAATCGAGCGTGCTGCCGGCGCGGGAGACCACTTGCTGCGGGGCGATGTCCTTGCCCAGGAACAGCAGCAGGTTTTCGCGTTTCTGCTTGGCGAGCACGTCGCTGAGATCGTTGGGCATCGCCAGGTGATCGGAGGCGATCACGATGAGGGTGTTCTTGCCATAGCGGCTGTTGCGAATGCGCGTGACCAGTTCGCCGATCAGCCGGTCGCTGCATTTGATCGCATGCAGCAAACCGATGTCGCCCAGTGCGCTGTCGTACTGCTGGCCCTTGCATGCCAGCGGCAGATGACCGGCAGGATGATGGGTGTCCATGGTGAGCGTGGTGAGCATGAACGGTTGGCCGGCGCGCGACAGCGTCTGGAAGCTGTCCCAGGCATCGTCCAGCAGCACGTCGTCGTGCACGCCCCAGGCGGAGAAGTGCTTGGGCGCTACGCCCTTGTCGCGGAAATAGCCGACGTCATGTACCACGTCGAAGCCATGACTGGACAAAAAGCTGCCCTTGCCCGCAAAGCTGGCATCGGCGCCGCCCACATAGTGATTGCGGTAGCCCTGATCCTTGAGGTAGTCGCCCAGGCAGCGCGCTTCGGGCAGGAACCGGCCCATGCGGTCCATGCTGTTTTCATCGCCGGGCGCGGTGGTCAGCGGCACGCCGCACATCGAGGCGACCATGCCGGCGATGGTCCAACCGCTGCCTTCGGTGGAGGTGAGATTGCGCACGTCCACCGCTTCGCTGGCCAATGCGCGCAGGTTCGGCATCAGACCGGGAAAGACATCTTCATCGAAATAGGTGCGTTCCAGGCTCTCGCCATAGATCCACACGATGTTCTTGCGCTTCTGCAAGGGCTGCTGCGGCACCAGGTATTCCGGCACCACGGTGGCGTAATCCACCGGGCGCAACTGGTAGTACAGGCGCTTGCCATCGCGGTACAGCGGGCTCACTGCAACGCTCACCAGCAACATCGTCACGAACGCGGCAAACACCGCAGCACCGCCACGCGGGCGACGGAAACGCCGCACTCTGATTAGCAGCAACGGGCTGAGCGACAGCAGCACCATGCCGATAAACACGGCGATATAGCCGGAAAAATCGCTGACGCCGGCCCCATCCATATCCGCGCGCAGGTGATACAGCGTGGCGGCGTTGATGCCATCGCCGCTGAGCCGATCCACCAGGCCCCAGGCGCTGAGCAATAGCAGCAGCAGCGACAGCAGACCGGCCTTGAGCCATGCCAGACGCGGCGATGCGACCAACAGCCAAAGCAAGAGCAACAACGAGAACAGCAACATCCAATGCATGCGGCAGCGTCCGTGGGGGAATGATGCGAGCGCGTACCGGACGCCTTGCTCGCCATGTCCTGTGCGCCACCTGCAATGTGACACTCGGATGACGGACTATGCCGCGCTGAAGCTGACTGAAATGTTTGTTGCAGCATGTGGATTGCTGCGCCCCGGCAGATTGCGTGACCTCGCGCCCTTGCCATCCTGGTGGTGTTCGCTATGCGGCAATGCACGCGCCGGCGCGTGGGCGCGGCGTCAATCCAGCCACTTGCCGCAGATCAGTGTCGTTGTCTGGATGGAACAGTTCCCGCCACGCGGCAGTCGATGCGACAGGGCTCCCGTCTGCATCGAGCGCCTGACTGCGTAAAACCTGCGATATCCAGGCGGCATTTGGGGATCACGCCACATGGCACGCCTGCACATCGGCGCCTTGTTGCAGCGTTAGTCGCAAGCGACGCGGGTTCTACGCCGGTGCGCAAGTCCGCTAGCGATGCCCGCGCTCTTCGCGCGCCCGTACGCGGCGGTCGAACAGCAACGCGCTGAGCACGATACCCAGGCCCAGCACGACGCCGAGCAGGAACAGCACCATTGCGATCGCCGGATAGCCCCACAGTTTCAGGCCGGTTTCGATGCGCATCATCTGCGCCGAGGCCATGATCAGCGCCGCCGTCACGATGCCGGCCGCCACCCGGTTGGCGATCTTCTGCAGGCTTTCCATCAGATGCGATTCTTCCAGCCCGGTAACGCGCATCTGCAGGCGGTTTTCCGCAGCCAGCGAGAGAATCTCCGACATCCGGCGCGGCCCTTCGCGCACCAGATGCTGCAGCTCCATCGCCTCGCTGGCCAGGTTGGCGGCGGACAGCGATTTCTTCAGGCGCGCGCGCATCACATGCTGCAGATGCCGCTCGACCACCCGGCGCGTATCCAGATGCGGCGACAACGCACGGCACACGCCTTCCAGGTTCAACAAGGTCTTGCCCAGCAGGCTCAACTCCGGCGGCGTGCGCAGACCATTGGCGGTGGCGATGCGCACCAGGTCCAGCACCACGCGTCCTTCGGACGTGGTGTCGTGCGCGGCGTAGCGGGCGATCATCTGCCCGGTTTCGCGCTGATAGCGGTCTTCGTCGTAATCCTCCAGGCGGGTGCTGAGCGCGATGGTCTCTTCGGCGACCTCTTCGCCACGGCCGTCGACGGCGGCGAACAGCAGCTTGAGCAGGCGCTCGCGCAGGCGCGGCGGTACGTGCGCGACCATGCCCAGGTCGAAGATCGCCAGGCGTCCGTCCTGCAGCACGCGCAGATTGCCCGGATGCGGGTCGGCGTGGATCTCGCCATGCACGAACATCTGGTCCAGATAGCCCTTCACCAACTCGGCCGCGAGGGTGTCCATTGGCTGCTCGGTGCGGCGCAGGCCGGAGATCTTGTCCACGCGCACGCCTTCGGCCAGCTGCATGGTCAGCACCTTGCGGCTGCTCAGGTCCCACACCGGCTGCGGAATCCACAACAGCGGAAACGGCTTGAGATGCTTGCCGAAGCGCACCAGCGTTTCGGCTTCGTCCTCATAATTGAGTTCGGCACGCAGGGTCTTGCCGAATTCGCCCAGCCAGTCGGCAAAGCGCACGCGCCGGCCGATGCCGGTCAGGCGGTCGGCGGCGGTGGCAAAGCTCTTGAGCACGTCCAGGTCCGAGCGCACCTGGGCGGCGACTTCGGGCTTTTGCACCTTGATCGCCACCGGGGTGCCGTCGCGCAGGGCGGCACGGTGCACCTGCGCCAGCGAGGCGCAGCCCAGCGGCACCGGGTCGAAAAACGAGAACGCCTTGTTGACCGACACGCCGAGTTCTTCTTCGATGATCTGGCGAATGCGTTCCACCGGCACCGAGCTGGTGTTTTCCTGCATGCGCTCCAGCGCGGTGGCGAATTCCGGCGGCACGATGTCCGGACGCGTGGACAGCATCTGGCCGAGTTTGACGAAGGTGGGGCCGAGCGCTTCCAGGTCGGAGACGAACTGGTCGGGCGTACCTTCGGCCGGCACTTCGTACTCATTGATCGCGGCCGGGTCCAGGTTCATGCCGGCAAACACCCCCGACCCGCGATACCGCAGCAGCAGACGCAGGATCTGCGTGCGGCGGCTCATGCCGCCCACCACGGCGGTGTCTGCCGGGATCGCGGCCTGGGCCGGCGTGCGGTACGGGTCGTTCGGACTCAAGGACATCTCCGGTGCGTCATGCAGGCGCCGAGTGTGGCCAGCGCCGGGTCGTCAGGTAGTGAATCCGGTACGCCCACAGCGTCTGCGCGCAGGCGCTGCCGGGGCCGCTGGCGCGCGGCAGGCAGACAACGTTTTTGCGCTGCCCGCATCGCACGTTCAACTACTGCCAACACCCGGCAACTGCATGCCATCACCCCATGCGGGCGCCGGATCGGCGAGAATCCACCCACCCCCACGAAGGACTCCCGCATGGCCGGTGCCAGCCTGTTCACCCTGCTCGACGACATCGCCACGCTGCTGGACGACGTTTCCATCCTGACCAAGGTCGCGGCCAAGAAGACCGCCGGCGTGCTTGGCGACGATCTGGCGCTCAATGCGCAGCAGGTGACCGGGGTGAGTGCCGACCGCGAATTGCCGGTGGTCTGGGCGGTCGCCAAGGGCTCGCTGGTCAACAAGGTGATCCTGGTGCCGGCGGCGCTGGCGATCAGCGCGTTGGAAGCCTGGCTGCGCGGGCGCGGTTACAACGTGCCGCTGGTGATGCCGCTGATGATGATCGGCGGTGCGTATCTGTGCTTCGAAGGCGTGGAGAAGCTGGCGCACAAATTTCTTCACGACGAAGCGGAAGAGGCGCAGCGGCATGCCGAGCGCACCCGCGCGCTGGCCGACGCGAGCGTGGACGTGGTGGCGCTGGAAAAGGACAAGGTCAAGGGTGCGATCCGCACCGACTTCATCCTGTCGGCGGAGATCATCGTGCTGTCGCTGGGCGTGGTGGCGGGCGTGTCGTTCGGGCAGCAGGTGGCGGTGCTGGTGGCGATCGCGCTGGCGATGACCATCGGCGTTTACGGCCTGGTGGCGGCCATCGTCAAGCTGGACGATCTGGGCCTGTACCTGACCGGCAAGGGCGCGGCGCTGGCTGCGTTCGGTCGCGGCATCCTGGTGGCCGCCCCGTGGCTGATGAAGTTCCTGTCGGTGGCCGGTACGCTGGCGATGTTCCTGGTCGGCGGCGGCATCCTGGTGCACAACATCCCGGCGCTGCATCACATCGTGCAGGATCTGACCAAGTCGGCCGGCGGCATGGGCTGGCTGGTCGATGCGCTGGGCAACATGCTGGTCGGCGTGGTCGCCGGCGCGATCGTGCTGGGCGCAGTGACGCTGTTCCAGAAGCTGCGCGGCAAGCCGGCGGCGCACTGACGCCTCATTGCGGCATGGTGGAAGACCACCCGGCTGCCGCGCTGAGACCGGCGGTGGTCGTTGAGGCCCGCAGGCAATCGAAGAACCTCCGGCGCATCTGCGTGGTGCGCCGCGTACCCAGCCCGACTGATCGGCGCGCCAGTCCGAGGTTTGCCGCTAATCGGCGCTGATCACCCGGTTCTTGCCGGCCGACTTGGCGTCGTACATGGCGCGGTCGGCACGGCGGATGACATCGTCCTGGGCTTCGTCCAGATGGCGCAACGCCACGCCGCCGCTGAAGCTGATGAAGACCCGCACGTCGTCGTGCAGCAAGGAGCGCTGCGCCAGGGCGCGCTGCAGACGGATCACCGCTGCGCTGGCTTCGAAGATGGTGGAGTCCGGCAACAGCAGCACGAATTCCTCGCCGCCGAAGCGGGCGATGGCGTCGGTGGTGCGCAGCACCGCCTTGGCCACTTCCACGGTATGGCGTAGCGCCGCATCGCCGCCGGCATGCCCGTGGGTTTCGTTGAGATGGCGGAAGTCGTCCAGATCCAGCATCGCCACGCACAGCGGCTGGCCGCTGCGCTGGGTGCGTGCGGCTTCGCGTTGAAACAGCTCTTCGAAGCCGCGTCGGTTGAGCGCGCCGGTGAGCTGGTCTTCGCGCACCAGGCCGGCCACGTCCTTGAGTTCCTGTTCGAGCGAGGCGATGCGCTGCTCGGCATCCTCGACCTGGCGACGGGCCGCCAGCAGTTCGTCGCGCGCGGCCAATGCCTGCGCCTGCACGCCGGCGGTGTCCTGCAGCAGCTCCTGCAGCAGGCGATTGAGGTCCGGGATGCCGCGTGCGTCGCCGATGGCCTGCGAGTAGCCGGCCACCCGGTCGTGGTACTCGCCGGTGCTGGTGGCCATGCCGTCGAGGCGGTCGACGAAGGACACCATCATCTCGCGCATGGCGGTCTTGGACTCGGCGATGCCCTGCTTGAGCAGCCCTTGTTTGTAGATGACCTCGCGCAGGGTGCCGCGTGCCTGCTCGATCGAGCTGACGTCCAGCGGCCCGGAGATCAGCTGCCGCACCACCGAGATCTGACCCTGCAACCAGCTGCGGTCGTCGAGCAGTTCGCCGACGTTCTCCAACAACAGGTCGAACAGGCCGAGCAGCAGGTTCTGTTGTTCGCTGGCATCCTCGGCGCGCAGGCCGATCTGGTGACTCAGTTCGCGCAGCCGCTGTTCCAGCGTGATCAGCTCGTGGCCGGGGCGCCAATGGCGCAGCGCCGAGGCCAGGGTCTGGGCCTCTTCGGCCAGTTCCGGGCTGCGTTGCAGCAGCGTGGCCAATGCGTTGCCCAGCGCGTGACGCAGCAGGTCGCGCAGCTGCTCGGCCTCGGTGCGTCCTTCGGCCAGCGAATCGCCGGTATCGACGGTACGGATGTATTTGTCGATCAACTGCCGCAGGACGCGGCCATAGCCGGGCCAGTCGCCGGCCGCATAGGCCGCGCTCAGACGCCCGCCCATGTCGCCGAGTTCGCCATGCAGGCTGGCGATGCCTTCGGCAAAGGCCAGCAGCAGCGCCTCGGGGTGCGCGGCATGCGAGAACAGGCGCATCAACAGGGCGGTGGCGGCAGCCGGATCGTGCGCGCCGGACTTGGTCTTGGCCGGCACCAGGTGGTGGGCAGCCAGACCGTGCCGGCCGCGCTCGCTACCGATCACCGCCGGCATGGCGGCCGCCGGGCGCATGCTGTCCGCACCGCCCCAGGGCAACAGGCGGCGCAGTCCACCACGCGGACGGCTTGGAAGTTCAGGCTGGTCTGCCATGCGCCAGGGTCTCGAAAAGGCGTGATGCAATGGCTCGTTATCGGCGCGCATCCCGGTCGCTTAAGCGGGCAGGAGCATGCAGTGATGTTGGTCGCGCAGGCGCAGGGTCGGACACGCAGCGGGAAGTATGTAGCTGAATCATTTAGATCGGTGACGTCGAGCGCCACTGCAAGCTCCCGCTTTCGGTGCGTTTCAACGCCAATGCACCTGTCTGGGGATGTCATCGCACTGCAATGTGCGATAGCGGCCTGACTGCGTGCGCCATGTCAGGTCGTCGAAGGCGGCTTGTCGCGTAAAAGTAAACACGTGTTCACGCATATTTTATTTGCCCGGGGTGTAGATTCGTCCACATGGACAGCGTGGAGTACGCGCGTCGTCCGCTCCTCGACTCGTGGCAAGTTGTCTGGCTGAATTGGCAGACGATGGTTTTCGCTTCGCTGTTTTCCGTCTCCACCCACTTCACGACGGACGTTTAGATGGTTGCCATGATGCCGCTTCACGCTACCTCCGCACGCTTCGAGCGCAGTACCGTGCTCACTCTTCCGAAGAAGGGCGGGCGGCCGCGTGACGCACGCGGACGCTTCATTCCGCACCACGAGCGATTGCCGGTGGCGTTGGCCGACACCCGGGGTGCGTTGTTCGTGGTGTCGGAGATGGCGGACTTCATCAAGGCCGGCGGTCTGGGCGATGTCGCGGCCGCATTGCCACGCGCGTTGCGTCATCGGTACGACGTGCGGGTGTTGATCCCCGGTTATCGCGCGGTGCTCGAGCGTGCCGGCAAGGTGGAGATCGTGGGCCGGGTGTTGGCGCATGCCGCGTTACCGGCCTGCGACATCGGCCGCATCGTGCAGTCCGACGGCTTGCCGATCTACATCCTGTTGTCCAGGGAACTGTTCGAACGCGACGGCTCGCCATATGTCAGCGCCAGCGGTTCGGAATTCGAAGACAACGCCATCCGCTTCGCGACCTTGTCGCATGCCGCCGCGCAGATTGCCGCGGGCCATGCCGGATTGGGCTGGAAGCCGCGCCTGCTGCACCTCAACGACTGGCCGTGCGCGATGGCGGCGGCGTATGTGCGCTGGTCCGGCGGCACCACGCCTTGCCTGCTGACCATCCACAATCTGGCTTACCAGGGCCTGGTGCCGTATTCGATGGCCGCCGCGTTGGGTATCCCGGCCGAGCGCGTGGCCGAGCTGGAGTTCTATGGGCAGATGTCGTTCCTGCGCGGCGGTATCGTGCATGCCGACCACGTCAATACCGTCAGCATCAGCTATGCCCAGCAGATCACCGGCCCGGCGCAGGGCTGCGGGCTGGATCGGCTGCTGGCCGGTCGCGCCGCCAAGGGCGCGCTGACCGGCATCGTCAATGGCATCGACGCCAGCTGGGACCCGCGCACCGATCACCATCTGGACGCGCATTTCAGCGTGAACCAGTGGCAGGGCCGTCACGCCAACGCGGCGCAGGTGCGCAAGGCGTTCGGCTTGCGCGACAGCAGCGGGCCGCTGTTTGCAGTGGTGTCACGGCTGGTGCATCAGAAGGGCCTGGACCTGATCTGCGAAGTCGCCCCGCAGATCGTGGCCGCTGGCGGCCAGATCGCGGTGATCGGCGGCGGCGAGCCGGAGATCGAACAACAGGTGGCCGAGCTGACCCGGCGTTATCCGGGACAGGTCGGTGCCTTCATCGGCTTTGAGGAGGGCCTGGCGCGGCGCATGTTCGCAGGCGCCGACTTCCTGCTGATGCCCTCGCGCTTCGAACCGTGCGGGTTGAGCCAGATGTACGCGCAGCGCTTCGGCTGCCTGCCGATCGCGCATGCCACCGGTGGTCTGATCGACACCGTGGACGATGGCGTGACCGGCTTCCTGTTCCAGCACGCCAGCGTGGAAGCCCTGCGCCGCTGCCTGGAACGGGCGTTCCGTACCTTCCGCTTGCCCAGCCTGCTGTCGGCGATGCGTCGCGCGGCGATGCTGCGTCCCAGTGGCTGGGACGTGGCCGGCAAGAAGTACATGTCCCTCTACGAACACACCGCCGCGACCGCGCCAGCGCTTGCGACGGTCTCATGAGCGAACGGTTGGGCGTGACGGGGCTGGGCACGGAAGCAGGCGGGGTGACCACGGAGGGCAGGACCGATATGTTGCAGATCTTTCAGGCGCTGGCCGATGGCCTGCCCGCCGATGCCTTTGCCGTCCTCGGCCCGCATCCCAGCACCGATGGGCGTCGCCGCGTTCGCGTGTTGGCACCGGGCGCCGAAGCGATGGGCCTGATCGATCCGCGTGGCAAGTTGCTGGCACGCATGCAGGCCGGCCCGATCGAGGGCGTGTTCGAAGGGGAACTGGCCACCGACGGCCCTTACCGGCTGCGCATCGTCTGGCCGGATGTGGTGCAGGAGATCGAAGACCCCTACGCATTTGCTGCCACGTTGGACGAGACCGCACTGCTGCACATCGCCGCCGGCGATGGCCAGGCGCTGCGCAGTGCGTTGGGCGCGCAGCACCTGCAGTGCGACGGCGTGCCGGGTGTGCGCTTTGCCGTGTGGGCACCGCATGCGCAACGGGTCGCGGTGGTCGGCGACTTCAATGGATGGGATGTGCGCCGGCATCCGCTGCGCCAGCGCACGGGCGGCTTCTGGGAACTGTTCCTGCCGCGCGTGGAAGCCGGCACCCGCTACAAGTACGCCATCACCGCTGCCGATGGCCGGGTATTGCTCAAGGCCGACCCGGTGGCACGCCAAAGCGAATTGCCGCCGGCCACCGCCTCGGTGGTGCCGGGCGCTGCGTCGTTCGACTGGACCGACGCTGCCTGGATGGCTGCACGCGATGCCAGTGCCGCGCCGGCACCGCTGTCGATCTATGAAGTGCACGCCGCTTCCTGGCGACGCGATGGGCATAACCAACCGCTGGACTGGCCGACCCTGGCCGCACAATTGATTCCGTACGTGCAGCAGCTCGGTTTCACCCATATCGAGTTGCTGCCGATCACCGAGCATCCCTTCGGCGGCTCCTGGGGCTACCAACCGCTGGGGCTGTATGCGCCGACTGCCCGCCATGGCAGCCCGGATGGCTTTGCGCAGTTTGTCGATGCCTGCCACCGCGCCGGCATCGGCGTGATCCTGGACTGGGTCAGCGCGCACTTTCCCGACGACGCACACGGGCTGGCGCAGTTCGACGGCGCTGCGGTGTACGAACATGCGGACCCGCGCGAGGGCATGCACCGCGATTGGAATACGCTGATCTACAACTACGGCCGGCCCGAAGTGACCGCCTACCTGCTGGGCAGCGCACTGGAGTGGATCGACCACTACCATCTCGACGGCCTGCGCGTGGATGCAGTGGCCTCGATGCTGTATCGCGACTATGGCCGCGCCGAAGGCGAGTGGGTGCCCAACGCACACGGCGGCCGCGAGAATCTGGAAGCCGTCGCCTTCCTGCGCCAGCTCAACAGCGAGATCGCCGCGCGCTTTCCGGGCGTGCTCACAATCGCTGAAGAATCCACCGCGTGGCCGGGCGTGACCGCGCCGATCAGCGAGGGTGGCCTGGGCTTCACGCACAAATGGAACATGGGCTGGATGCACGACACGCTGCACTACATGCAGCGCGATCCGGCCGAGCGCGCGCAGCACCACAGCCAGCTCACCTTCGGCCTGGTGTACGCGTTCTCCGAGCGTTTCGTGTTGCCGATCTCGCATGACGAAGTGGTACACGGCACCGGTGGCCTGCTCGGGCAGATGCCCGGCGACGACTGGCGCCGCTTTGCCAACCTGCGCGCCTATCTGGCGCTGATGTGGGCGCATCCGGGCGACAAACTGCTGTTCATGGGCGCCGAATTCGGCCAATGGGCCGACTGGAACCACGATCAGTCGTTGGACTGGCATCTGCTCGCTGGCGCGCCGCATCGCGGCGTGCAGCAACTGGTGGGCGATCTCAACGCGACATTGCGTCGCGTGCCGGCGCTGTTTCGCGGCACGCACCGCGCCGACGGTTTCGACTGGAGCGTGGCCGACGATGCACGCAACAGCGTGCTGGCCTTCATTCGCCACGATCCCGATGGCGGCCCACCCCTGCTGGCGGTGAGCAACCTCACCCCGCAGCCGCTTCACGCGTATCGCGTCGGTGTGCCGCGTGCCGGCGGCTGGCGCGAAATCCTCAACACCGACAGTGCCCATTACGGTGGCAGCAATCTCGGCAATGCCGGCCGCTTACCGACTGCGCCGACCGGCATGCACGGGCATGCGCAAAGTCTGCGCCTGACGCTACCGCCGCTGGCCACGATCTACCTGCAAGCGGAGAAATAACAATGAACGAGCGCAACGTAACCACACCGGCCTGGGGTGCATGGCCGGCGGGTGAGGGACAGGTGCGCTTTGCGCTCTGGGCACCGGATGCCGATCGCGTGGACGTGGTCTTCGACGACGCGACGCGGGTTGCGCTGCAGCCAGCGCAGGAGGGATTCTTCAGTGCGCTGATCGATTGCGCAGCGGATGCGCGCTATCGCTACAGCATCGACGGCGGCGAGCCGGTGCCGGACCCGGCCTCGCGCTGGCAGCCCGAGGGCGTGCACGGCCCCAGCGCCGTGCAGCCTACCGACGGTTACGCCTGGAAGAACGCGCAGTGGCAGGGACGGCCGTGGGACGAGGCGGTGATCTACGAATTGCATGTCGGCACCTGCGGCGGCTATGCCGGCGTGCAGGCGCAGTTGCCGCAGCTGGCGGCGATGGGCATCACCGCGATCGAACTGATGCCGTTGAGCGCGTTTCCGGGTGCGCATAACTGGGGCTACGACGGCGTGCTGCCGTACGCACCGGTGGAAGCCTATGGCACCCCGGACGAACTGAAGGCACTGATCGACGCCGCGCACGGGCATGGCCTGATGGTGCTGCTGGACGTGGTCTACAACCACTTCGGCCCGGACGGCAATTACCTGGGCAGCTATGCAGCCCCGTTCTTCAACGAAGACAAGCCCACGCCTTGGGGGGCAGCGATCGACTTCCGCAAGCCGCCGGTGCAGCGCTACTTTCTCGATAACGCATTGATGTGGGTGCACGAATACCGCTTCGACGGCCTGCGTCTGGACGCGGTGCATGCGATCACCCCGAACGCCTTCCTGGATACCTTGCGCGAGACCGTGCAAACCAGTCTGCCGGCCGGTCGTCAGGTGCATCTGGTGCTGGAAAACGAATTCAACCAGGCCTCGCAGCTGCAACGTGGTTATACCGCGCAATGGGACGACGACTTCCACAACGCGCTGCATGTCGTGCTGACCGGCGAGGAAGAAGGCTATTACGCCGCCTTTGCCGATCAACCCACACAGCATCTGGCGCGCGTGCTCGGCGAAGGCTTTGCCTATCAAGGCCAGCCGGACCCGCGTGGGCATGTGCGCGGTGAGCCGAGCGGCGACCTGCCGCCGCACAAGTTCGTGATCTTTGCGCAAAACCACGATCAGATCGGCAACCGCGCGCGCGGCGAACGCCTGACGGTCTTGGTGTCGCAACAACGCCTGCGTGCTGCACTGGCATTGACTGCGCTGACACCGATGATTCCGCTGTTTTTCATGGGCGAGCCGTGGGGCGCAACGCAGCCGTTCCTGTTTTTCACCGACTTCGGCCCGCCGCTGGACGATGCGGTGCGCGAAGGGCGTCGCCGCGAATTCGCGCACTTTGCCGCATTCGCCGACGAGGCCCAGCGCGCCACCATCCCCGACCCGAACAGCCACGCCACCTTCGCTGCATCGCGTTCGCCGATCGAAGATGCAGCGCATGGCGAAGGCGCGCAGTGGGCCGCATGGTTCACCGCGCTGCTGGGCGTGCGTCGCCAATGCCTGGTGCCGGGGCTGGCACAGGCGCGCGCCGCAGGCGCCAGCGTGCTGGCCGACGGTGCAGTGACCGCCAGTTGGGAATTGCCGAGCGGGCAGTGGCATATCGCCTTCAACCTGGGCACCGCTGCGGTGCCGATGCCGCCGCTGCGTGGCCGCGTGGCGCATGCCGAAAACGTCGCCGCCGATGCAACGCAGTTGCCGGTCGATGGTTTCATCGCCTGGCATGAGGCGCGCGCATGAGCACGCGCGACCTGGACAGGGAGGGCTTGCACGCCCTGGCCGCTGCGGCCGGCGTGATGGTCGATTGGGTGGACGCCAGCGACCAGCCGCGTCAGGTGTCCGAGCAATCGCTGCATGCGGTGCTCACCGCGCTGGAGCTACCCGCCGCTACCGCCGCACAACGCGAAGACAGCCTGCGTCGTTGCAAGGCGCACGCCGCCGAACCGGCGCCGCTGCTTACCGTGCAAGTGGGCCAATGCCTGTCGCTGCGCGTGGCCGCCAATGCCAGCGGACGCTGGACCGACGACAGTGGCGCCAGCGAAGAGGCGCGTGCGGATGCGCAAGGGCAGCTGCGCGCGCCGCAGCGCTTTGGCTACTGGACGCTGCAGATCGGCACCGTGACCCAGCAGGTTGCAGTGGCGCCGCAGCGCTGCTTCAGCGTGGCCGATGCCTGCGGCCTGCCGGCGCCGCGCGCCTGGGGCATGGCGCTGCAGGTGTATTCGGCGCGCAGTGTCGATGATGCCGGCATCGGCGACGCCGCCGGGACCGTCGAGTGGGTCCGACACGCGGCGCTGGCCGGCGCCGATGCCCTGGCATTGAGTCCGGTGCATGCCTCACGTCCGATCACCAGCGGTTACAGCCCGTACTCGCCCAGCGACCGACGTTTCCTGGACCCGCTACATGCCGCACCGGTGCGCATCCTGGGCGAACTGGCGCTGGACGCGATTGCCGAGGTGCCCGGCCTGCGCGAACGCTTCGAGACGCTGCACACCAATGCCTTGATCGACTGGCCGGCCTCCGCGCAGGCCAAGTGGCACTTGTTGCGTCACCTGTACACGCGGGTGGCGCCCGATCACGCCGATCTGCTCGCGTTTCGCAGCGAGGGCGGCGATGCGCTGGAGGGCTTTGCCCGGTTTGCCGCGCAGGACTTCGGCGATGGCGATCCGCAGTTGCATGTGTTCACGCAATGGCTGGCGGCGCGCAGCTGGTCCGATGCACAGCGCGAGGCGCACGAGCGCGGCATGAAGATCGGTTTGATTGCCGATCTGGCCGTCGGCTTCGATCCGAATGGCGCCGAAGCCGCTGCTGCCGCAGATACCGTGCTGCATGGGCTGGTACTGGGCGCGCCGCCGGATGCCTTCAATGCCGATGGCCAGCATTGGGGCATCGGTGCGTATGCGCCCACCGCATTGCGACGTAGCGGCTATGCACCGTATATCGCGTTGCTACGCGCGGTGCTGCGCGATCGCGGCGGCATCCGCATCGACCATATCCTGGGGTTGTTGCGGCTGTGGGTGGTGCCCGAAGGCGCCAGCTCCAACGAAGGCGCGTATCTGTCCTATCCGCTGCACGACCTGCTCAATCTGCTCGCGCTGGAATCGTGGCGGCATCGCGCGATCGTGATCGGCGAAGACCTGGGCGTGGTGCCGCCGGGCATCCGCGAAGAACTGTCGCGGCGCGGAGTGATGGGCATCGATGTGTTGATGTTCACCCGCGACGAAAACGGTGCGTTCGTGTCACCGGCGTTGTGGCGGCCCGATGCGGTGGCCACCACCACCACGCACGATCTGCCGACGCTGACCGGCTGGCGCGAAGGCCGCGATATCGCGTGGCGACGCAAGCTGGAACTGATCCAGCCGGCGCAAGCCGTCGCCGATACCGAAGCGCGCACCGAGGATCTGGCGCGGCTGGATGCGGCGGTCGAACACGCCGGCCTGACCGCTGCGCACGACCCGCTGCTGGGCGCGCTGCGCTTCACCGCCAGCAGCGTGTCGCCACTGGCCTTGCTACCGGTGGAAGACGCACTGGCACTGGAAGAACAACCCAATCTGCCGGGCACCGTCGAGGTCCATCCCAATTGGCGTCGACGCCTGCCCGACCCCTTGCCGCATGCGCGCCTGAGTACGGCGCTGCAGGGCGTTGCCGAGGCGCGTCGCGTCGCGGCCGTTTCGGAACCGCAACCATGATCGACCTTCGCGCCACCGCCCGCCTGCAGCTGCATGCTGGCTTCACCCTGCACGATGCGCGTGCCCAGGTGCCGTATTACGCGGGCCTTGGCATCAGCCATCTGTACCTGTCGCCGATCGGCACGGCGGTGCCCGGCTCCACGCACGGCTACGACAATATCGACCCGTCCGTGGTCAATCCCGAACTCGGTGGCGAAGCCGCGCTGATCGCGTTGTCGCAGGCTGCGCGCGAACACGGCATGGGCTTGATTGCCGATATCGTGCCCAACCACATGGCCACGCATGCCAATAACGCGTGGTGGTGGGATGTGCTGCGCAACGGCCGCAGCGCCAAGCATGCCGACTGGTTCGATATCGATTGGCGCGCGCCGGGGCGCGACGGCAAGTTGTGGCTGGCGGTGCTGGATCGCCCGTATGCCGCCGCGTTGGCCGAAGGCCTGATCACCCTGGTGGTCGAGGACGACGGCAGCGCGGCGCTGGCGCATTACGACCAGCGTTACCCGATTCGTCCGCAGACGCTGGAGGTGCCGGAAAAAGCGGCGCGTGCGCAGTGGTTGCGCGACTACAACGACGGCGCCAAGCGCGGCGATGGCCGCCTGCACAAGCTGATCGAACGGCAACCGTATCGCTTGAACTGGTGGCGGGTGGGCAACGACATGCTCAACTACCGTCGCTTCTTCGATATCACCTCGCTGGTGGCGTTGCGGGTGGAACTGCCGGCGGTGTTCGACGCGGTGCATGCCTTGCCGCTGCGGCTGGTCGCCGAAGGGCATCTGGATGGGCTGCGCATCGACCATGTGGACGGGCTCACCGACCCCACCGGCTATGTGCGCAAGCTGCGCAGCCGGCTGGATGCGGCCGGCCGCACGCGTGGGCTCAAGCCCGGCACGCTGGGTCTGTATCTGGAAAAGATCCTCGCGCCCGGCGAAGCCCTGCCGGCCGACTGGCCGTGCGATGGCACCACCGGTTACGACTTCATGGACCAGGTTGGCGGCGTGTTGCATGACCCGGCCGGCTTCAAACCGCTGGCGCGCGCCTGGCAGAAGGTGAGTGGACGCAGCGGCGATTTCGCGCAGGAAGAACGCGCCGCGCGCGATGAGATGTTGCGTGGCCCGCTGCAGACCGAATTCAATCGCGCCGTCGGTGCGTTGTCGGCATTGGCGCGACTGGATCCGCCAACGCGCGAGTTCAGCCCGCAGATGCTGGCGCGCGGGCTGTGCGTGTTACTGCGCTGGTTCCCGGTGTATCGCACCTATGCCGGTGCCAAGGGCGTGACCGGCAGCGATGCCGAGCGCCTGCGCGCCACCGCTGCACGTGCCCGCGAGGGCATGCCGGAGGCGATCGTGGCAGCAGTGGATGCGATCGAACGCTGGTTGCTCGACGATGCCGGCGCCGACCGCGCGCAGATTGCCTTGCGCCGCATCCTGCGCCGTCGCGTGGAGCAATTGTCTGCACCGCTCAACGCCAAGGCGGTGGAAGACACCGCGTTCTATCGGCATGGCGTGCTGTTGTCGCGCAACGAGGTCGGCAGCCACCCCACCCACTTCGCCAACGACGCGGCCGCGTTCCATGCGCAGAATCAGCAGCGCGCCAAGCACTTCCCGCGCGCGCTGCTGGCCACCGCCACGCACGACCACAAGCGTGGCGAAGACCTGCGCATGCGGCTGGCGGTGCTGTCCGAGCAACCGCGCTGGTGGATCGAGCAGAGCGCCCAGTTCGATGCCCTGACCGAAACGCTTGACGCACCGGCCCTGGCCGGCGGCGATCAACAGATGCTTTGGCAGACCCTGGTCGCCGCCTGGCCGATCGGCCTGGGCGCCGACCAGGCCGAGCCGCTGGCCGACTACGCCGAGCGCATTGCGCAATGGCTGCTCAAGGCGGTGCGCGAGGCCAAGTTGCACACCAGCTGGACCGACGGCGCGCCCGCTTACGAACAGGCCGTGCAAGCCACGGTGGAGCAGGTGCTGTGCAGCCGCGCCGGGCTGCCGTTGCGGCGCGCGCTGCTGCGCGCCAGCAACCATATCGCCGCCGCCGGCGCGCGCAATGCGCTGGTGCAAACCACCCTGCGCCTGACCGTGCCTGGCGTGCCCGATCTGTATCAAGGCACCGAAGGCTGGGATCTGTCACTGGTGGATCCGGACAACCGCCGCCCGGTTGACTACGCGCAGCGCCAGCAGTGGCTAGACCAGGCGCGCGACTGGAACACCCTGCTGCGCAGCTGGCGCGATGGTGCGGTCAAGGTGCGTCTCACCGCGATCCTGTTGCAGCTGCGTGCCGACCATCCGGCATTGTTTGCGCATGGCGACTATCAGCCGCTCACCGTCGCGGCCAGCGGCGATGCGCAGGTGCTGGCGTTCCGCCGTCAGCATCGCGGTCAGTCGCTGGTGGTGGCCGTCACGCGACTGGCCGCCGGCGACCAGACCGACGGCGATCTGCCGTTGCTGGTGCCGCCGGCACGCTGGGGTCAGGCGGCGTTGGCATTGCCACCTGGCACATACCGTAATGTGCTCGACGGCAGCACGCTGCAGCCGCAGCGCGGCCGCGTGGCGGTAGCCACGTTGTTTGCACGTGCGCCAGTGGCAGTGTTGTTGACCCCTTAAGAGAACGTACGCAATGAACGACACGGAACGGCAAGCGCGGCTTCGCCAATTGGCACGGGAAATCTGGGAAGCGGAGGGCCGCCCGGACGGCCACGCAGATCGGCATTGGGCCATGGCCGAGCGCCTGGTGGACGCCGAGGAGCGCGCCGCCGAACAGGCCAGCCCACCGGTCACTGCACGCCAGTAACGGTGTCTCTGTCATGGTGCATGGTTCACTCTGCGCGCTGCGCCATGCATGGGTGACCGTGCATCGGCACGCAGGCACCCGCAATCGCGCACCGTTCTAAGTTCACCGTTCTCAGGAGTTACCGATGGCCACCCGCAAGTTCACTCAGCGCTCGCGCATTCGCGAAGGCCGTCCCAACCCGCTCGGCGCCACCTGGGATGGTCTGGGTGTCAATTTCGCGCTGTACTCGCGCAACGCCACCCGCGTGGAGCTGTGCCTGTTCGACGAGCGTGGCCGCGAGCAGGAGCGCCTGGCGTTACCCGAATACACCGACGAGGTCTGGCACGGCTATCTGCCCGACGCACGTCCCGGCCAGCTGTATGGCTATCGTGTGCACGGGCCTTACGCGCCCGATGCCGGTCATCGCTTCAACCACAATAAGCTGCTGTTGGACCCGTATGCCAAGCAGATCGTCGGCGAGCTCAAATGGGCGCCGCATCTGTTCGGCTACACCATCGGCCATCGCGACAAGGACCTGAGCTTCGACCGCCGCGACAGTGCCGCGTTCATGCCCAAATCCGCGGTGATCGACCCGGCGTTCACCTGGGGCCAGGATCGCCCGCCGCAGACCCCGTGGAACCGCACGGTGATCTACGAAGCGCACGTGCGCGGGCTGAGCATGCTGCACCCGTCGGTGCCGCAGGAAGATCGCGGTACGTTCTCGGCGCTGAAGACCGACGAATTGATCGACCATATCAGCTCGCTCGGCGTCACTGCGGTGGAGCTGCTGCCGGTGCATGCCTTCGTCGACGATCAATACCTGCTGGAAAAAGGCCTGCGCAACTACTGGGGCTACAACACACTGGGGTTCTTCGCACCGCAGGCGCGTTACATGTCCACGCGCACCGTGTCCGAGTTCAAGCAGATGGTGGCGCGGCTGCATCACGCCGGGCTGGAAGTGCTGCTGGACGTGGTCTACAACCACACCGCCGAAGGCAATGAGCTGGGGCCGACGCTCTCGTTCAAGGGCATCGACAACGCCAGCTATTACCGCCTGGCCGACGATCGCCGCTTCTACATCAACGACACCGGTACCGGGAACACCTTCGATCTGACCAATGTCGGCGCGCTGCGCATGGTGATGGATTCGCTGCGTTACTGGGTGCAGGAAATGCATGTCGATGGATTCCGTTTCGATCTGGCCACCATCCTCGGACGCGAGCGTTACGGCTTCGATCCGTCGGGCAGCTTCCTCGATGCAGTCCGCCAGGATCCGGTGCTGAGCCAGACCAAGCTGATCTCCGAGCCGTGGGACATCGGACCGGGCGGTTACCAGGTCGGCAATTTCCCGCCGGGCTGGGTGGAATGGAACGACAAGTTCCGCGACAACGTGCGTGCGTTCTGGCGCGGCGATGGCGGGCAACTGGCCGAACTGGCCACGCGCCTGACCGGCTCGGCCGATCTGTTCAATCACAGTGGCCGTCGCCCGACCGCATCGGTCAATTTCGTCACCGCGCACGATGGCTTCACCCTGCGCGATCTGGTCAGTTACGAAGGCAAGCACAATCTTGCCAACGGCGAGGATGGTCGGGACGGCAGCGACCACAATATCTCGGCCAATTACGGCGTTGAAGGCGACACCAACGACCCGGCGATCAAGCAATTGCGGCGTCAGCAGATGCGCAATCTGCTGGCGACGTTGTTGCTGTCGCAAGGCACGCCGATGCTGCTGGCCGGCGATGAATTCGGCCATAGCCAGAACGGCAACAACAACGCGTATTGCCAGGACAACGAACTGACCTGGATCGACTGGACTGCCGCCACCAAGGCCGCCGCCGCCGATCAGGCCGCCTTCGTGCGTCGCTTGATCCGCATCCGCCAGCGTTATCCGTTGCTGCACCGCGCGCGCTTCTTCGACGGTAAATTCGACGAAGCGCTGGGCTTGAAGGATCTCACCTGGCTGGCACCGGACGGCCACGAAATGGACGAAGCCAGCTGGCACGACCCGGAAGCGCGCGCGCTGATGCTGCGCCTGGATGGCCGCTCGCCGACCACCGGTCTGCGCGAGATCGCCGCCAACGTGACCTTGCTGATGCTGATCAATGCCGCCCCCACCAGCGTGGCGTTCACGCTGCCGGCGATGCACGACGAACATTGGCGTGTGCTGGTCGACACCGCGCGCCATGGCGGCCGCGTGGTGGCCGGCGGCAGCGAGTGGAAGGCGCCGGCGCATTCGCTGACCTTGCTGGCAGTGGAGCGCGATCGCATCGCCAGCAGTGCGCGCATCGTCTCCGAGGGTGCGCGCTGATGCTGGGGGCGATCTGATGGATGTGTTGTTGGCAGGAGCGACCGGTCTGGTCGGAAAGCACGTCTTGCAACAACTACTGGCCGATGTGCGCTGCACCGGCGTGGTGGCGGTGACACGGCGTGCGTTGACGCAGATCCATCCCAAGTTGCGCAACCAGGTGATCGATTTCGATCGCCTGGACAACTGGACCGCTCCGCGCATGGAAGCGGCCATCTGTGCCCTGGGCAGCACGATGAAACAAGCCGGCTCGCGCGAGGCGTTCTATCGCATCGATCACGACTACCCCATGGCACTGGCACGCGCGGCTTGCGCGCAGGGCACCTCGGTGTTCGTACTGAATTCGGCGGCCGGTGCCGATGCGCAGTCGCGCATCTTCTACAACCGCGTCAAGGGCGAGCTGGAACGCGATCTTCGCGCGGTTGGCTTTCCCTCGCTCACCTTCGTACGCCCCGGTCTGATCGGTGGCGAACGCGAAGAACGCCGCACCGGCGAGCATGTCGGCAGCCTGGTGCTGGGCGCACTCGGCCCGATCCTGCCGCGTCGCTTCCGTGTCAACCCGGCAGAGCGTATTGCTGCCGCGCTGGTGAGCGCCGCGCTGGCGCCGGCGCGTGGCGAGCATCACGTTGAAGCGGCAGAATTGGCTGGCTAGCAATGCGTCGTTGCATGCGGGTCAGGCATGCCGACGGATGAGCGCCTGTCGTCCCGTGCGGTGGCGGCACCGATCTTTGCATGCGTGCCGATGTACTGTTCTTACCTGGTCATGCTGGCGCGCGATGACACAGTGCCGGGGCAGAGGCATCCGATGCCAGCACGGTCCTATCGCAGCGTGCACGCCGGCGACGCGTGCTCGGCCAGCATAGGCAATCGCTCACACACCCAACGACTGCCCGCCATCCACCGCCAGCACTTGCCCGGTGATCCAGCGCGCCTGCGGCGATGCCAGAAACAACGCCGCATCGGCAATGTGTTGCACCTGCCCGAATCCACCGAATGGGATGCTGTCGCGGATGCGTGCATACAGGTCCGGTTCTTCGTCGCGGCGGCGTGCCCATAAGCCATCGGGAAATTCGATCGAGCCGGGTGCGATCGCGTTGACGCGGATACGCTCGCGCGCAAGTTCTGCGGCCAGCGTGGTGGTGTAGTAATTGAGCGCGGCCTTGGCGGTGGAATAGGCGATCGCACGTGGAGTCGGGCGTTGCGCGTTGATCGAGCTGATATTGAGGATCACTGGCGCAGCGCTGTTGCGTAAGTGTGGCAGCGCGGCGCGATTGCAGCGCACCGCCGCCATCAGGTCGACATCCAGGCCGGCCTGCCAGCTTGCGTCGTCGTTGCCGTGCCCATAGCCGGAAGCGTTGTTGATCACCACGTCCAGGCCGTCCAATGCCTGCGCTGCGGCCTGCACGTAAGCCTCGATTTGCGCAGCATCCGACAGGTCGCAGGCGGCGGTGTGCACCGGCTTGCCATGCGGGGCCAACGCGTGCGCGGCCTGCGCAAGGCCATCGGTATTGCGTGCGCAAAGTGACACATGCGCACCGTGACGTACGAATGCCTCGGCAATGGCCAGGCCGATGCCGCGACTGCCACCGGCGATCAGGACACGTTGCGGGCGTGCTGCGGAAATGGACATGGTGAGCGCTCGAGGTGGAAACCCGCATTATCGAGCAGCTGCGCCACCGAGATGCCACACCCTGGCGCAACCGCTGCGCATTGCCCTGCTGCGAGCACGCAGGCGAGAGGCCCAGGGCCATCCGGATGCGGTCGCGTGCGCTGTCATGGGCGTGCAATGCAGTGCGCGCGCAGCTTGCGTTGCAAGCCTCATCACCAACCACAATCAGCTCATGCGTTTTCAGTCGCTGACTACTAACCATTTGTTTACACATGCATGCCGTGCTGCAGGCACAAGGTGCGGGTCATTCAGTGGGATGTGCACATGGAAACCCATATCACCGTCATCGGCGCCGGCTTCTGCGGCACCGCGCTGGTCCGTGCGCTGGCACAGACGGCCGATGCGCAGGTGCGCATCACCCTGGTCGGGGTGGCCGAGACCTTCGGCAGTGGCATCGCCTATGGCGCCGCGCGACCGGAGCATTTGCTCAACGTGCGCGCCAAGGACCTCGGCATCGATGCACAGGCGCCGGGCGCCTTCGCCGATACCCTGCACCTGGGCGACAGCGGACGATTGGAATTCCTGCCGCGCCTCGCCTACGGCGATTACCTGCGTAGCGAGCTGGATGCGGCAGTCAGTGGTGCGCAGGCGTCGATCGTGCGGCTGTCGCAGGAAGCGGTGGCAGTGGAACGTGCGCGTAAAGGCTTCCGCGTGTTTCTGGCCAATGGCGATGCGTTCCATAGCGACCGGGTGGTGTTGGCCGTGGGCGCATTGCAACCGCAGGCGCTGGCCGGGATCGGCCCGCGCCTGAGCGTGCATCCGCGTTACATCGGTTGGCCATGGCAGGGCGATGCGCTGGCGCGGCTGTCGCCGGACGACGACGTGCTGATTGTCGGCACCGGGCTGACCATGGTAGACGTGGCATTGACGCTGCACGCGCGCGGCCATCGTGGACGGCTGCTGGCGATCTCGCGGCGCGGCCTGGCGCCGCAGGCGCATCTGCGCCAGCCGGGCGCGGCGCTGGAGTTGCCGCCGCATCTGCAGCGCGCGCTCAAGGATGCCGATCTGCGCGGCCTGCTGCGCGGCGTGCGTCAGCTCAGTGCGGTGGTCGACGACTGGCGGCGCGTGGTGGATGGCTTGCGCCCGCATCTGCAACCGCTATGGCAGCGGCTGGCGTTGCCACAGCGTGCGCGGTTCCTGCGCCATCTGCGCCCGTATTGGGAAGTGGCCCGGCATCGGGTCGCGCCGGGCGCTGCGGATCAACTGGCGCAGCTGCAGGCCTCGGGCCAATTGCAGGTGAGCGCGGCGCGCCTGCTACGTGCGCGCTGGGTGCCCGACGGCGTGGAAGCGGTGATCCGCCCGCGTGGCTCGGCCGACGCGCAGACCGGTCATTACGATGCGGTGATCCGCGCCACGGGTCTGGATACCGATATCGACCGCACCAGCGACCCGCTGATCGCGGGCATGCGCGACGCCGGCCTGTTGCGCGCCGACCCGCTGGGGCTGGGCGTGGACACCGATGCGCACCTGCGCGTGCGCGATGGCACCGGACAGATCGTGCCGGGGTTGTTCTGCGTGGGCCCGTTGCTACGCGGACGTTACTGGGAAATCACCGCTGTGCCCGAATTGCGCGTGGCCACGCGTACGTTGGCCGAGCGCTTGCTGCTGGGGGCGACGCCGGCGTTACAGCCGGAGCCGGAACAGCTGCCGCGCGAGGTCACTGCGCGTGTGTAGCGAGGTCTGCGTTCATTCCACCTTCTCGATGGATGGCTTGCGTTGACGCCTCCACGAGCGCGGGGTCTGGACCCTTTTCCCAGCGGGAGAAGGTGGCGCGCTGGCGCCGGATGAGGGGGCGCGCGCAACCTCGTGGATTGGGTGATTCCTCTTTGAAAAAGTTGGTTCCGGTCGACGCGCGCCAGTTGCAGCGCGTCGGGCGGACATCAGACGCATCGCTTGATGCTCGTATCGTCTGTCGTCCGTCAGCGACCGACTTCGGGTGTCATTGTCGCCGGCGATGGAGACGCCCGATCGCTCCACAAACACCTCTGCGCGCGCAGGCATAGCCCGCAGCTGGCAATCGCGCGCGGACTTCGCCAACCAGCGCAATCATGCAGCGTGATGCGTAGCGCAGCGCGCCGTTGCAGACAGGATTAGGTCATGTTGATCGCCCTGGACTGAGTACAGTCCAGGTCGTTTGATTCCCCCGTCCGCCTGGAGTTTGCCATGCCCCGTTTCGTTCCCGCCGCCTTGCTCGCCACGTTGTGCGCCTGCGCGTTGCCCGCCTGGGCCAGTGAATCGCTCAATACCCGTGCTGAGGTGCTCGCGGCCCTGGAGGCCGGTTACGACGTCAGTCTGACCACCGATCTTGGCAGCTGCACACCCGAAGAAGGCACGCCGGTCACGAAGACCCGTGGCGGCCGCCATATCGACGCGTACCGCATCACCGAGGACGGCACCGCCGCGTTCTCCGGTTCACACTTCACTGTGGCCAACGATGGCAAGCCGATCCAGCAGTTCATGCGCTATCAGCTGCGCCCGGATGGCACTGTGCGGTTCACCACCTACATGTATGACCTGCCGGGCCTGCAGCAACGCGGGCCGGTACTGGCCTACCAATGCACGATCAACCAGGGCATTCGCTTCCACGCCGATTGAGTGGCCTGCGCTGCGGCGACTGCGTAACCGGCGCCGGGCCGGGATCAGATCGTGCCGGCGGTGCGGCACTAAAGTCCCCCCGCAGCGCCGGCGATTCACCCACAACGGTCGTGTAGCCTCACAATAGGCGGCCAGTTCCCAACCGATGTCGCCATGCGCAAGACCTATCAGCTCAACCTCGAAGGCAAGAACCGCGATCGTCTGCTGGAGTCCAGCAAGAACGACATCCGCAAGTACATCCGCCGCGAGCGCCGCAAGGACCTGCCGGAAGGCGCGGACTATTGGGACTTCGACATGCGCTTTGGCGTGGATGAAGCCAGTGCCGCGCCGCTGCCGCCGGCCGAGTTGATCCGTTCGATCAATGCGCTCACCGCCGAAGGCGGCGACCAGTTCTTCGTGGAAATCCTGCGCAAGCCCGGCAAGCGCACCCCACGTGCGGATGGCGACAGCGCTCCGGGCGGCGAGCTGGATTTCGAGCAGGACTGAGGTTTCGCCGCACCGTCCACCCCGGTGTGACGACGCTGCGTTACGTGTAAGTCCCCGCCGTCAGGCGGGCTTGCCTGCCTGTGTCGCGGCTGCCGCGCGTAGCTTGTCCTTCTTGCTCGGCCGCTTGCCCTTGATGCCGCCGTTGTCGTTCGGTGCGCGCGTGCCGGTGTCTGGGGGCTCCGTCGCAGGCGTATCTGTCGCCAGGGTCGGCTCGAAACCGGCAACCACGCTGGTCGGCACGCGCAGGCCCTGGCGTTTTTCGATCAGGCGCCATTGCGGCTGGCTCTCTGCAGTGATGAAGCTGATCGCAAGGCCGCTGGCGCCTGCGCGTGCGGTGCGGCCGATGCGGTGGGTGTGGTCCACCGTCGAACGCGGCAGATCGTAATTGAGCACTGCCGGCAGCGCGTCGATATCGATGCCGCGCCCGGCTAGATCGGTAGCCACCAGCACCTGCACGTCGCGCTGCTTGAAGGCAGACAAGGTGCGCTCTCGGCGGCCCTGGCTCAATTCGCCATGCAGCGGCTGCGCATTGATGCCGGTCTTGGTGAGTTTTTCGGCGACCTTCTCTGCGGTGTGCCGGCTGGCGACGAACACCAGCAGTTGCGGCCAACCGTATTCCAGCAACAGATGGCGCAGCAGCTGCGTGCGCTGGCCGGTATCGACAGCGATGGCGCGTTGTTCGATCGCAGGCGCTTGTTCCGGCGTGGCGGCAACGGTGATGCGTAGCGGGTCGCGCAGGCGGCGTTTGGCCAGCACGGCGATGGCGGCCGGAAACGTGGCCGAGAACAGCACGCTTTGCCGTTGCGCCGGCAGCGAGGCCAGGATGCGATCGAGCTCGGCGCCGAAGCCCAATTCCAGCAGGCGGTCGGCTTCGTCCAGCACCAAGGTGGCCACCTCGCCCAAGCGCAGCGCGTTGTGATCGACCAGATCCAGCAGCCGTCCGGGCGTGGCCACCACGATGTCGGCGCCACCGCGTAGCGCCAGCAGCTGCGGGTTGATCGAACTGCCGCCGGTGGCCGCGACGATCTTGAGCCGACGCGGCAGATGGGCGGCCAGCTGGCGCAGCGTGGCTTCGACCTGCGCAGCGAGTTCGCGCGTGGGCACCAGCACCAGCGCACCGAGCACGCGCGGGGCGGTGTCGGGTGCAAGGCAGCGCTGCTGCAGCAACGGCAGCGCATAGGCCAGGGTCTTGCCCGACCCGGTCTGCGCCATCGCAATCAGGTCGCGGCCCTGCAGCATCGGCCCGATGGCTTGCTGCTGGATCGGGGTGGGCCCGTGGTGACCGGCGTGGGTCAGCGCTGCGGTGAGGGCCGGCAGCAGCTGTGGCGACAGGTCGAGGTGGTCGAACGACATGAGGGAATCTCTGGACACGTGCGTCATTGTGGGCGATCGGTACAGCGGCTGCGACGTGCCGATGCGGCAGCGGCGCCGATGGTTTGTCGCGGTGTCGTCAGTACCGCCATTTGCGTACCGCCCGTGGCCCCAGCCTTTCTTCCAGCAATGCTTGAGCTGTCGCGTCGTCGTCGTGAATCTCGCCCAGGCACAGCAGCATCAGCGCATCCAGATAGCCGGCGACCGTATCGAACAGGCGCGTCAGCATCGCGCCATCGTCGTGGTCGAAGTAATACACCGCACCGCTGTGGCGATGAAAACACCACAGGTTGCCATTGCCCAGGTAATCGCCGAATACGACCAGCGAGGGGAGCAAGGCGTGTTCGTCAGCGCTCGCCTCGATCTCGTCCACGCTCGGATACGCCTGCTGCAGCGGTTCGATGCTGGGTGCGGCGTCGCCTGGCGCGCACAGCGTCTCGGCCAGCGCCAGGCTGCCGACTTCGCAGTGATAGCGCGCAAGCAGCGGCGGCAGCGGGCAGCCAAGGCGCGCCTCGCACGCGTGCACGGCCTGCGGGCTGGCGGGTTGCGCCGCAGCGTCGTCGCCCAGGAGTGCGGCATACGCGGTGCAGACCTGCCGGTACCACTGCAGGCGTGCATCGTCGTCGACAAGGTCCGGCCATGCCAGCGGCGGGCAGTCGGCTGGACGCCACTCGGCGTCGGTCGCAGCTGTGTTCATCGGGCCTCCGTGAGGGAATGGAATGCGCCGCCGCGCATGCGGTGGTGTCGGCGCAGGGAAATGCGGGTTGCGTCTGGCTGAGCGAGGACCGGGCATGCCAGCGGAGACGCTGCTGCTCAGGCCTGCGTGGTGGCCTGGCCAGCGGTATCGCGGATCGCCACGCCCATGACCTTGATCCGTCCGCCATACGGCAACGCCGCCGCCTGGTAGATGGTGCGTGCCGGACGACGTCCCTGCGCAAACAGCGCGATGTAGAGCGCATTGACCTCGGGCAGATCGGCCAGGTCGATGAAGGCGATATCGATGAAGGTCAGGTCCTCGCGTGCGAAGCCGGCCGCAGCCAGGGCTGCAAACAGGTTGTCGAAGGCACGCGCGGCTTCCTGCCTTGCGCTGCCGGGCACATGGCGGCCGGCGCTGTCGATGGAGAGCTGGCCGCTGAGGTAGCAGATGTCGTTGACGACGACGGCATGGCTGATCGGCGAATCCCACACGGGAAGGCCATCGCCCTGGGTGACAAATGTCCGCATCGCGGCGCCTGATATCCGGCGCCCGAGTCTAGCGCGGAGCGCGCGCGACCTGGCGCCAGGCCGCGCTGCCACGGCGCGGCAGGACCCATGGCATGAAGGTGGATCCGGCCGATGCGGCCGCAACGATGTCGCGCATGACGGCGCGGCAGGTGTTGGCGCAAGGACCGACGTGCGGCGGCAGCGGTTACACGGCCAACGCCAGATCATCGAGCAGCGCGCGCAGGAAGCGTGCGGCTTCGCCACCGGTGGCGGCGCGGTGATCGAAGGTCAGCGACAGCGGCATGATCTTGTGGGTTTCCACCCCGCCCATCACCGGGGTGAGCTGGTAGCGCGCGCGGCCGGCGGCGACGATGGCCACGCACGGCGGCACCACCACAGGCGTGGCGTAGCGGCCGGCGAACATGCCGAAGTTGGACAGCGAGATGGTGTAGCCGCTCAGTTCCGACGCGGCGATGCTGCGGGTTTCCACCTGCTGGCGCAGGCGGTTGACGCTTTCGCGGATACCGTGCGCATCGAGCATGTCGGCATTGCGCAACGCCGGCACGAACAGGCCTTCTTCGGTATCTACCGCGATGCCGATATCGACCTGGTTGTGCAGCGTGCGGCTGAGTGCGTCGCCATCGAACCAGGCATTGAGCGCCGGCACCGCCTGGCAGGCGCGCACGATGCCGCGTACCAGCCGCACGGTGACGTCGTTGCCGGGCTGCCAGGCGTGGATGTCGGCATCGTCGTTGAGCGTGGTCGGCACCACCTTGCTGTGCGCGTCGGCCATGACCCGTGCCATGTTGCGACGCACGCCTTTGAGCTGCTCGGGCTGGCCCTTGGCGACCACGCCTGGCGGCTGAGTGCGCATGGGTTTGCCGCTGCTGGAGAGCGTGGAGCGCGCCTGGCCCTCATCCGCCCTGCGGGCACCTTCTCCCGCAGGCGTGAGAAGGGACGCGGTTCCCGGGCGATCTCTGCCGCCTGTCGCGACCCCACCACCTCTCCCTCCTTCAGCGACCCCATCACCTCTCCCGCCTGCGGGAGAGGTCGGTGCGCCCTGCGCACCGGGTGAGGGCCGCGCTGTGCCAGCGGCGGCGGCCTGCTTCACATCGGCCATGGTGACCGTGCCGTCGGGGCCAGTGGCGTGCACCTGGGTCAGATCCACGCGCAGCTTGCGCGCCAGCGCACGCACTGCCGGCATGGCGCGCACGCCGCCGACGGCGATCGCCTGCTCGCTCTGCACCGCGTTGGAGCTCTGCATCGCGCCGACCACGGTGCCGGCGTCGTCGCGCTCGCCATTGCCGTCGTTGCCACTCTCGGCGTCGGCAATCTCGCCACCGTTATCGGAGGCGACCACGCGCGTCGTAGCACCGGCGGCGTTGTCGCCGGTGCTGGGCGTGTGCGTAGGACCATGTGCGTGGCCGGTGTCCTGGCCATCGGCGCGCTGCGGCTGCGAGGCATCCAGCGCGAACTGCGCCAGCATCGCGCCGGTCACGATCACATCGCCAGCGGCGCCGGCCAGTTTGACCACGGTGCCGGAAAACGGCGAAGGCACCTCGACCACCGCCTTGGCGGTTTCCATCGACACCAGCGGGTCGTCCAGGCGCACGTTGTCGCCCTCCTTGACGAACCACTCGACGATGGTGGCATCGGGCAGGCCTTCGCCCAGGTCGGGCAGGTGGAAATTCTTGGCTTCGCTCATGGCAGATTCTCTTGCGCCGCAGCTAGCTGCGGCATGGTGTCGTCGAGGAGTTCCAGATCGGCCGCCGGCAGCCAGCCCTGCATGCCATCGGCACGCTCGGACCACCACCAACCGCCGTGTTCGTAATGCAGCAACACGTCCTCGCCCTGGCGGGCATCGAGTTCGCGTGCGTCGTAATCGCGCAGGGCTTCGGCCAGGCCGTCGCCGAGCGGGCGCAGCCAGGCCAGCGGCGCCCAGCCGGCACGGCCGTCGTCGGTGGTGACCCAGGCAAACGCAGGCCATTCTTCATCGCGCACGCCCACGCTCACCTGCCGGCCCGCCTCGAAGCGGACCGGGTTGGCGTAGGCGGCGCGATGTTCGCAAAGCAGACGGGCGCGCATGTCAGCCGGCGGCCACCGCGCGACGGGCGGCGGTGACGATGCGCTCCACGCTCGGCAGGTACTTCATCTCCAGCCGGAACAGCGGGATATGCGTGTCGTAGCCGGTGACGCGTTCGACCGGTGCGCGCAGGTCGTACATCGATTTTTCGGCAAGCTGCGCGGCGATTTCCGCACCGAAGCCGGCGGTGCGCGGGGCTTCCTGCACGATCACGCAGCGGCCGGTCTTGGCCACCGATTCGGCGATGGTGTCGAAGTCCAGCGGGCGCAGCGTGGCCACGTCGATGACTTCGGCACTGATGCCTTCGCCGGCGAGTTTGTCGGCCGCTTCCAGCGCTTCCTTGACCTGCGCGCCCCAGGTGACCAGGGTGACGTCGGTACCGTCGCGCAGCACGAAGCACACGTCCAGCGGCAGCGCTTCGCCATCGTTGACGACCACTTCCTTGTACTGGCGATAGATGCGCTTGGGTTCCATGTAGATCACCGGATCCGGGTCGCGGATCGCGGCCAGCAACAGGCCATACGCGCGCTGCGGCGAGGACGGCAGCACCACGCGCAGACCGGGCACGTTGGTGAAGATGGCTTCGTTGGCTTCGCTGTGATGTTCTGGCGCGCGGATGCCGCCGCCCCACGGCACGCGTAACACCATCGGGCAATGCAGCCGGCCGCGGGTACGGTTGCGCAGGCGGGCGGCATGGCAGATCAGGTGATCGACCATGGGATAGACGAAGCCGTCGAACTGCGCTTCGGCCACCGGCTTCATGCCTTGCGCGGCCAGGCCGACGCTCAGGCCGGCGATGGTGGTTTCGTCCAGCGGGGTGTCGAGCACGCGTTCGCTGCCGAAGCGCTGCTGCAGGCCGGCGGTGGCGCGGAACACGCCGCCGTTGACGCCGACATCCTCGCCCAGCACCAGCACCGCAGGGTCGTGTTCCAACTCCCAGGCCAGCGCCTGGGTGATGGCTTCGATCAGGGTGATGGGTGAACGCATGGCGATCTCTCCGCGCGTGGCTGCGGCGTTGTAAGGGGCGCTGGCCAGCTGCGTGGCAGCGCCGTGTGACTGATTGAGCTCATCCATGACGGGTCTCCAGCGCCATCACCTCGGCGCGCTGCGCCAGCAACTCCGCCGGCGGGTCGCCGTAGAGATAATCGAACATCGCTTCGACCGGCTGCACCGGCGTGTTGAGGTAGGCGTTGACCTCTTCGTCCACGCGCGCGCCGCACTCGGCTTTCCATGCCTCCTCCTGCGCCTCGTCCCACAGGCCTTGCGCGGTGAGATAGCGGCGCAGGCGCAGCAGCGGTTCGCGCGCCCAGCCTTGCTTGACCTCTTCTTCGCCGCGATAGCGCCGCGCATCGTCGGCGGTGGTGTGGTCGGACAGGCGATAGGTCAAGAACTCGATCACCGTGCCGCCGTCGCCGGCCAATGCGCGCGCGCGCGCCTGGCGCATCGCTTCGAGCACGGCGATGAGATCGTTGCCGTCCACCTGCAGACAATGCAGGCCGCCGGCTAGGCCCTTTTGCGCCAGCGTCTGCGCGCCGGTCTGCGCCGAGCGCGGTACCGAGATCGCCCAGCCGTTGTTGATCACGCACAGGATCAGCGGCAGCTTGTAGGCGCCGGCCGAATTGAGCGCGGCATAGAAGTCGGTCTTGGAGCTGCCGCCATCGCCGCAGCAGGCCACTGCGACCTGTTGCTTGCCCTGCAGCTTGAACGACAGCGCCGAACCGGCGGCATGCAAACACTGGGTGGAGATCGGCACGCAGATCGGGAAGTCGATGGCCGCGTCGGCATCGCGCGGATAGTCGCTGCCGCGCTCGTCGCCGCCCCAGTACAGCAACACGTCGCGCGGGCGCACGCCGCGCTCGAACATGGTGCCGTATTCGCGGTAGCTGGGCGCGAACACATCGCCACTGCGCATCGAGGCACCGATGCCGACGTGGGTGGCTTCGTGGCCGATGCAGGCTGCGTAGGTGCCCAGCTTGCCGGTGCGCTGCAAGGCGACCGACTTGCTGTCGAAGGTGCGCACGAACAGCATGCGCTTGAACAGCGCGAGCAGCTGTTGCGGGTTGGCGGCGTCGGCCGGCAGGTCGTCGCGGACGATCTGGCCGTCCGCGTCCATGTATTGCAGGTATTGGATCTCGAACTGCGCGGCTACGCTCATTGCGGCGACACCTTCATCAAGAAGTTTCAAATGATATGAGTTGTGATGTTAAGGACAGCCAAGCAAAAAGCTGTCCTGCACCGCAGCACACAATGATGCTGGCTTGCACAAAAAAAAGGGCGCGGACTAGGCCGCGCCCTTTGTCGCAGTACAGAATTGCGACGTGCTGCACTGCGATTAGCGGCGGCCATCACCTCCACCGATCGGGGTGACGATCAGCGCCGAATCGTTTGCCGGGTTCGCGTCCGGCGATGCCGATGTGGCGCTGGCCTGCACGCGGATGGCACCGTCGGCCGGGATCGGCTTGGCTGCCACGTTCAACTGGAAGGCCAGCTGCGCGCCCGGCAGCACCACGGCCGCACTGCTGCACACGAAGCGGGCACTACGCAGCGATTGCACCTGCTTGTCGCAGCGCCAGCCCTGCGGCGGCACCAGCTGCGACAGCGCAGACACCGTATTGCCTTCGATCACCAGGCCGGGACGCTGCGCCGGCGCGGCACCGACGTTGTCCAGCAGCACGCGGTAGCTGGCACTGAACGCTGTGGTCGGCAGGCTGGCCGGGCCATCGAACCGCACCGCCAGGTCGCTACGCGGTTGCGGCCGTGCCTGCACCACGACGGCGGCGGTGTCGGTGTTGTTGTCCGGCTGCGGGTCGGGCGATTGCGAGGCGACCGAGGCGGCCAGGGTGAGGGTGCGTCCGGCTAGGTCCGGGCCGGCATCCAGTTGCACTGCAAAGCTCTGCACAGACCCAGCCGCAAGCAGGGGGATATTGCAGGTGAACGTGGTCTGCGTGGCGTTGGTCTGGTTCTGGCAGACCCAGCCCGTCGGGGCGGTGAGACGCGCCCGTGCCGGCAGGTCGAACACCAATGCCAGCGCAGTGAACGGTGCACGAGCCGGCCCACGGTTCTCTACATCCACGGCGTAGTCGATGCGCTCGCCTTCGCTGACCTGGTCGCGTGCGGCAGTGACTGCCACGCGCAAGTCCGCGTTCACCTGCCTGGTCATGCGCAACAGCACCACGGTGGGATCGTGATCGGACAAGCGCGTGGGCGTGTTGGCATCGTTGCGCGCGGTGCCGGG
Organism: Xanthomonas sp. 3058; assembly: GCF_014199765.1. NCBI lineage: Bacteria > Pseudomonadati > Pseudomonadota > Gammaproteobacteria > Lysobacterales > Lysobacteraceae > Xanthomonas > Xanthomonas sp. 3058. The sequence goes on from NZ_JACHOF010000014.1 coordinate 94,578, forward strand.
GAAATCGGCATTGATGCGGGCATGGCCCACCGACAACGAGGCGATCTGCGGCGAGCGCATCAGCGCCTCGTTGGCGAGGATGTGATCCAGCGATTGCACGTTGCCGTCGAAGGCATACGAATAGCTCTGGTCGGGCGTGTTGAACCAGGTCAGATCGGTGTAATCCGGGTTGACCAGATCCACGCCGTCGCCGCTCACCACGGTCTGCACATCCGGGGCCGGCTTGCCGGTGACCGTGCCCATCGCGTCCACATAGCCGTCGTTGAATTCGAAAGCGTTGAAGTCGCCCATCACCAGCACTTTTTCGTCAGGGTTCACTTGCTGACGCGTCTGCAGCAGGCGCGCCAGATACGCGGCCTGCGCCTGACGCTTGGCGCGGATGCGGGTGCCGGATGCGTCGTCGGTTTCGGCGCCGTTGAGCGAGCGCTGATGCACCACGATGGCGGTCAGCGGCAGCACGCGGCCATCGGCCTGATGCACGTTGGCAGTGAGCACCAACGGTGGGCGGTCGTTGAGCAGGCTGACACCGCCGGCCGGTTCGGTCCACGTGGTGGTCTTGCCTTCCTGCGCGATGGAAAGCACTTCCACGCGTGGCACGCCGGCGGCAACGTCGGCGGTCTTGACCAGGAAACCGACATCGATGCCGCCGACGTCGTTGCCTTCCTGCAGATACGCCACGTATTGCGGATTGGGCTGCCCGCCGGCCACCGCATCGGCGTTGACGCGCGCGGCCAGGGTCTGCAGCACGCTGAGGTTTTCCACTTCCACCGTGCCCAGGATGTCGGGCAGATGCAGATAGCGGCGGATCGCCAGCGAGGCCTTGTTGAGGCGGGCCTGGAACGCGGCCGGGGTGAGCACCGGTTCGCCGATGGCCGGGTCGTTCTGGTCGTCGAAGAAGCGCTCCATGTTGTAGGTCGCCACGGCCACGTCGTCGGCCTGCGGCATCGGCGCCGGGCGTGGTTGGTCGGCACCGTTGCAGTTCACCTGCGGGGCGCGTTCCGGGTACAGCGTGTAGCGGCGGAAGCTGTAGTCCAGCGGGCCGACCACATTGAGCACCTGGCAGCCGGAGGCCAGATCCAGCCGCTCGGCGCCCACGCCGGCACTGCCGACCGCGATCACTTCCGGGTTGGTATTCCAGCGCGGCACGCCCGCCGGCGAGCCGGCCGGCAGCGGGTCGGGCAGTTGCACGCCCGGTTCGCGGAAGGCGCGCGGCACCCCGGTGACCACGGCATGGAACACGCCATTGCTGGTGGCCGTGGCATTGGTCTCGTTGACGCTGCCACCGGTGGGCGCATTGACGGTGAGGCTGGGCGCGGTCACGCGCATGCCTTCCAGCGCTTCGAGCTGGTCATAAGCGCCGTTGGGGTTGGGGAAGTCCGGACGCAACAGCACCGGCGCAGGCAGCGGGTTGCCGGTGGAATCCAGCAGCACGCTGACGCTGCCGCCGATTTCGGTGAGCGGCGGCTGGGTGGGGTCGGCGGTGGGCACGTATTCGATCACCGTGCCCTGCACGCGCACCCGGTTGCCGATGGCGGCGGTCTCCGGCGGTGCGCTGCCGGTATAGACGTAGACGCCCTCGGAGGTGGCCGGGTCGCCGTCGGCTTCGGTATCCGGAGCCTGCAGGAAGAACCCGGCGCTGCGGCGTGCGGTCACGATGCCGGAGGTGGCCACCACCTGGCCATCCAGCGGCGAGCGTGCGGCCTTGCCCTGGATGTTGTGGATCGGCAGCAGGTTGAAGTCGTCGTTGAGGATGGTGCCGGTGGCACTGAGCGTGGCCGGCAGCGCGCCGGTGAGGCCGCTGATCTGCAGGCTGAAACGCTCGTCCGGCTCTGAGACGGTGTCGCCCAGCACATCCACCGCGATGGTGGCCGTGCGCTCGCCTGCGGCAATACGCACGCTGGTGGCGGGCAGGGCGATGTAGTCGCTGCCGGCGGTGGCGGTGCCATCGCGCGTGGCGGCGGTGAAGCTCACCCCGCCCGCACCGGCCGGCTGGCTCAGGCTCAGCGTGAACACGACGCTGCGGCTGCCGCTGTTGCCTTCGGCCTGGCTGACATCGGCCAGCGTGGCGATCGGTTGGCCGCCGCCGCTGCACAGCCGCGCGCCGCTGGCGCTATTGCGCGGTGCCGGCGCGCCGGTGGCGAAATCGGCTGCGTTGTTGTCGGTGTCGGTGCAGCCATCGCCTGCGCGCAGTACCGCCAGCGTATTGCTGGGCGCCGGTGTGGGCGCATTGCCTTCGGCGCAGCTGGCGGTGCTGCCATAGCCGACCAGATCGGCATTGCCGGTGGGGCAGGTGCCGCTCAACGCGGAGGCGCTGTTGCTCAGCGCCACCTTGCCGGCGGTGCCGCTCATGGCAAGGGTGCCGGTGGCGTCGGGAGTGGGCAGCGCAACGCTGCCGCCGCTGCCATCGGCCTGCTTGACCAGGTAATAGCCGCCGGCCGGCACATTGCCCGCCAGCGGGGTGACCTGCCAGCTGCTGCCGGCGGCCGAGGCGTACTGCACCGACCAGCCGTCCAGGCTGACCGTGGTGCTGCCGACGTTGTGCAGCTCGATGAAATCGCTGCGGAGGGTGGCGCCGCTATTGCCGCCACCGCCGTAGACCTGGCTGATGACGACCTGGGCATTGGCGTGGCCGGCAACTGCCAGCGCACAGAGAAATACGGCTGCACGACGCTGCAACACATGCATGAGATGAGGGTCCCCTGATCCTTGAGACGTGAAACGCTCCCCTGGTCCGGCCACGTCCCTGGCCGGCAGCGCCGTTCGATTCTGCATGAATTTGCAGACCTAGGTTGACGATACGGTGACAGCGGCGCAGCGACTGCGGCGGCTGCGCTCGAAAGCGGCGGGATGCTCCAGGAGGAAAGGAGCGGTCGCGCACGCCAGGGCGTTGCCGGTCGCTTGAGTAACCAGGCCATCCGTAAACCGAACGCTGCAGTAGCGGCACGATGCAGCGGCATGCACGCTGCGCGGCGCTGCAACGATCAGGCAATCCCGTCCGGCGTCAGTCCAGCCAGGCAGGTCTGCACGGCGGTGTGGGACGGCAACCGAAACCTAGGAAGCGTATTTCGGAGACCCAGCCTCCAGCATCGCTCTCAGCCGCCAGGCCGTCGATGTCCAATCACCGCCTCCCGCACCCCGAACCGCGATTCCCCATTCCCGATTCCCGATTCCCGATTCCCCATTCCCCATTCCCCATTCCCCATTCCCCATTCCCCATTCCCCATTCCCCATTCCCGGCTGCCAAGCCGTCGCCAGCGCGCTACCCTGGCCGGCCCCATCGCCAGCGCTACGCCATGCCCGTCGACAAGAACCTGCGTGACCTGGAACCCGGCATCCACACCGATCTGGAAGGGCGGTTGACCTACGGCGGCTATCTGCGTCTGGACCAACTGCTGTCCGCGCAGCAGCCGCTCTCAGAGCCGGCGCATCACGACGAGATGCTGTTCATCATCCAGCACCAGACCTCCGAGCTGTGGCTGAAGCTGCTGGCGCACGAGCTGCGTGCGGCGATGGTGCATCTGCAGAACGATCAGGTCTGGCAGTGCCGCAAGGTGCTGGCGCGCAGCAAGCAGGTGCTGCGCCAGCTCACCGAGCAATGGTCGGTGCTGGAGACGCTGACGCCCAGCGAGTACATGGGGTTTCGCGATGTGCTTGGCCCCTCGTCGGGGTTCCAGTCGCTGCAATACCGCTACATCGAGTTTTTGCTGGGCAACAAGAATCCGCAGATGCTGCAGGTGTTCGCCTACGACCCGCAAGGACAGGCGCGGCTGCGCGAGGTGCTGGAAGCGCCCAGCCTGTACGAGGAATTCCTGCGCTATCTGGCGCGCTTCGGGCATGCGATTCCGCAGCAGTACCAAGCACGCGATTGGACGGCCGCGCATGTGGCCGACGACAGCTTGCGTCCGGTATTCGAGCGCATCTACGAAAACACCGACCGCTACTGGCGCGAATACGCCTTGTGCGAGGACCTGGTGGATGTGGAAACCCAATTCCAGCTGTGGCGCTTCCGCCACATGCGCACCGTGATGCGGGTGATCGGCTTCAAGCGCGGCACCGGCGGTTCCAGCGGCGTGGGGTTTTTGCAGCAGGCGCTGGCGCTGACGTTCTTTCCCGAGCTGTTCGACGTACGGACCTCGGTCGGCGTGGAAAACCGCGAGCCGGTGGATGGACGCAGCGAGGCGACGAAGCGCTGAGGGATACAGCAGAAGCTGGTAAGGCATGAAGCCGGAAGGAGCAGAAGCCGAAAGGAGCAGAAGCCGTAAGGAGCAGAAGCCGAAGGGAGCAGAAGCCGAAGGGAGCAGAAGCCGAAAGGAGCAGAAGCCGGAACTGCCACCTGGTTCCCTGCGGAGAAACCGTCCCCCATTCGCCCTTCGGGCAGCTTCCCCCGCAGGGGCAAGGGCGCTGATAACGCAACTCCTTCAGGGAAAGGCGGTGATAGGTCAACGCCTGCAGCGGAAGGGGGGCGAACCCAACTCCTGCAGGTGGTGGCGCAGCGCTAGCCCTCTCCCGACCCCAGAGGTCTGATCCCGACACCAGCGGTCTGAAGCCCCTCTCCCGCGTGCGGGAGAGGGGTTGGGGTGAGGGGACGGGCGTCATCCTCGCAGAGCCGCCTCTTGCCGTTGCTCCTGCCCGCCCGCTGCGCAGTCCGTCCGCAACACCAACACCTGCAACTGGCGCTACCACACGACTTCATCGGCCCAACCAGCGCTGCTAGCACGTGCACGTGCCAGCCCCCAACCCCCCCCCCGACCCATTCGCTTTATCCCTAGTCGACCAGCGTATCCCCGCCGACCCTTCTCATCCGCCGCCCAAATCGCACCGATCCAACCCGTCGTCATCAGGTCGCCGAGTCCGCCGAATTTGACGTGAACATGACGTCTAAGTGATCCTCGCGCGTCGCCCAGGGCTCGCCCTGGTGCACCCAGCCATCACTGAATACGCAAGGGACACCTCATGAGCGTTGACGCTACTGCGCCGACTTCCGCTTCCACTCCGCCGCAGCCGCCTGCGCCGCCCGAGTTCCCCACGTTGCTCGGCCATCCCCGGCCGTTGTGGATGCTGTTCATGACCGAATTCTGGGAGCGCTTCGCGTTCTACGGCATTCGCTGGGCGCTGGTGCTGTACATCGTGGCGCAGTTCTTCGGCGGCGATGCCACCGGGCAGGCGCCGGCCGGACGCACCTACGGCGCCTATCTGGCGCTGGTGTATGCCGCCGCGATCTTCGGCGGCTATGTCGCCGACCGCGTGCTCGGCTACCAACGCTCGATCCTGGTCGGTGCGGCGGTGATGGCCACCGGCCTGTTCCTGATCGCCATTCCCGACCACACCATGTTCGAGATCGGCCTGGCCACCGTGGTGGTGGGCAACGGGCTGTTCAAACCGAACATCTCCACCATGGTCGGCAAGCTCTATTCGGTGGTCGATCCACGCCGCGACAGCGGCTTCACCATCTTCTACATGGGCATCAACCTCGGCGCGATGATCTCGCCGGTGCTGACCCAGTTGCTGGCCGAAAAGGTGTTCGGCACCGAAGCCATGCCGTCTTACAAGATGGTGTTCATGGCCTCCGGCGTGGGCATGCTGATAAGCCTGGTGTGGTTCTGGATTGGCCGTGCCCAGCTCAAGGGCATCGGTGCACCGGCGCCGAACGCGCAGGGCATCGGCCGTGTGCTGATGGTGCTGGTCGGCTGCGTGTTGGCGGTTCCGGTGGTGTATTTCCTGCTCGCCGTCGGCGCGGACGTGTTGCAGATCGTGTTGACCGTGCTGTTCATCGGCTTGTCGGTGATGCTGCTGATCGAAGGCATCCGCGAGGGCAAGGTGCAGCGCGACAAGGTGATCGCGATGCTGATCATCTTCGCCTTCAACGTGCTGTTCTGGATGTTCTTCGAACAGGCCGGCAGCTCGTTCACCTTCCTGGCCGACAACATCGTCGACCGTGGCTTCGGCGACTGGACCTTCCCGACTGCCTGGTTCCAGTCGGTGAACTCGATCGCCATCATCGCGCTGGCGCCGATCATCGCCTGGATCTGGGTCAAGTCCGGCCGCTTCAATCCTTCCATTCCACGCAAGTTCGGCCTGGGCCTGTTGTTCAACGGGCTGGCGTTCCTGCTGCTGATGTTCGCGCTGTCCAGCCTGGTCAACGATGCTGGTAAGGTGCCGTTCTGGACCTTGTTCATGGTCTACGTGATCCAGTCGGTCGGCGAGTTGTGCCTGTCGCCGATCGGCCTGTCGATGGTGACCAAGCTGGCACCGGTGCGTCTGGTCGGTTTCGGAATGGGTGGCTGGTTTTTGTCCACCGGCATCGGTAACAACCTGTCGGGTATTTTTGCCGGGCATGTCAGCGGAAGCGAAGGGATGAGCGTGTCCTCGGCCCTGAGCGGGTATACCTTCGGGTTTTGGGCGCTGCTGGGCGCTGGCGCGGTGCTGTTCCTGATCGCGCCGCTGATCAACAAACTGATGCATGGTGTGAAGTGAGGAGAACAGCAATGCCGATCAAACCCACTGTCTGTGGCCTGCTGCTGGCCGGTCTGTTGAGCGCCTGCGGGCAGTCTGCCGAGCACCAGGAGGCGCCACGGCCGTTGGACACCTCGATGCAGAAGCCACCCAGTGCCGATCCCAGCCAGCCGGTGGCCTCCGGCAATACACCCACTGCCGCCGATATCGCGGCGGCGGCGGCGCTCAATGCGCAATACGACCCCTCGCGCGATCCGGCCGCCGATCTGGAGACCGCCAAGGTCGAGGCCAAGCGCGGCGGCAAGCGCATCGTGCTCAATGTCGGCAACGCGGCCTGCGAGCCGTGCAAGGCGCTGGACGAGGTGATGGGCGGCGATGCGGAGCTGCGCAGCTTCCGCGATGCGCACTTCGTGGTGGTCAAGGTCAACCGCGATGCGGCCAACGAAAACGCTGCCTTCCTCTCGCAGTTCGCCCAGCTCACTGATTTTCCGGCGCTGCTGGTGCTGGACAACGACGCCAAGCTGCTGACCACCCAGGCCGGCGCGGAGTTGCGCAAGGGCGAAGGCTTCGACCGCAAGAAACTGTTCGATTTCCTCAAGCAGTGGGCGCCGCCACAGGCGTGAGCGGGGAGTGGGATTGCCTGCGGGTCTGACGGGCGAGCGCCGCACCAGCGGATGGTCGGGTAGGTGGCTGGATGCTGCCCTCATCCGGCGCTACGCGCCACCTTCTCCCGCTTGCGGGAGAAGGAAAGGGCATGCTGGCCACGGGCTGGCTAAGGGAAGGACACTCTCGCTCCGGTGAAGGACGCCCCGGCTGCGGGAAGAAGGCCAAGCGCCTGCGGTAGCGACAGAGCACGGCGCCACTCGGCTTTGCCCTTCCCCTGCGTGCGGGGGAAGGTGCCCGCAGGGCGGAGGGGGCGAGCGCGGCAGATAGCCACCTGCCCACCTGGACAAGACGTCAGTCCTTACCCGCCATGCGCGGCAACGCGTCCTTGGCCAGGCGATCGATCAGCTGCTCCAGCGCCTGCTGTTCCTCCGCAGCAGATAGCCACCTGCCCACCCGGACAAGACGTCAGTCCTTCCCCGCCATGCGCGGCAGCCCGTCCTTGGCCAGCCGATCGATCAGTTGCTCCAGCGCCTGCTGTTCCTCGGCACTGAATACCGACATCAGCCGTTGCTCCATTTCGTTGACCAGCGGCGCAACCGTCTCGTAGACCTGGCGTCCGGCTGGCGACAGCGCCAGCATCGAGCGGCGGCGGTCGTCGCCATGGGTCTCGCGGCGGATGAAGCCGCGCTCCAGCAGGCGCGCCACGGCGCGGCTCACTGCAACCTTGTCCATTGCGGTGCGATCGGAGACCTCGCTGGCCGAGGAACCCGGATACAGCGCCAGGATGGTGATCACCCGCCACTCGGGAATGGCCATGCCGTAACGATCGCCGTAGACCTTGGCGATGTTGCTGCTGATACGGTTGGACAGCACGCTCAGGCGATACGGCAGGAACTGCTCAAGGTTGAGCAGCACGGGATGGTGCGGCGGGATGGGGGCGTCGAGATCGCTCATGCTGCACTGTGTCTTGATTTTGGTTTCATTTGCAACTACAAACCGTGGGTGGCCTGCGCATTCTCGCGGGTCTTCTGCCACCCCGCATAGCCCTGCGGACGGCCCAGCGTGGAGAAACGACGATGAGCGCACAACCGAGCAGTACCGCAACCCGCCCGAACCTGGGCATGCAGGTCACCACGTTCGACAATCCGATGGGGATCGACGGGTTCGAATTCGTCGAATTCGCCGCACCCGCCGGCCAGGCCGCGCAGCTGCACGACTATTTCCGCAAGCTGGGTTTCAGCCCGGTGCTGCGTCATCGTCGCCGCGCCATTACCGTCTATCGCCAGGGCGGGGTCAACTTCCTGCTCAACGAAGACCCCGATTCGTTCGCGGCCGATTTCGCCGCCGCGCATGGCCCCTGCGCCTGCGGCTTTGCGATCCGCTTCCGTACCCCGGCCGAGACCGTGCTGCAGACGGTGCTGGGCAACGGCGGCGAAGCGGTGCAGGACAAGGCCGACACGCGCGCGGTGCCGGCCCCGGTGGTCAAGGGCATCGGCGACTGCATGCTGTATCTGGTCGACCGCTACGGCGATGCGGGCAGCATCTACGATGCCGACTACGCGCCGATCGAAGGCGCCGACCAGCATCCGGCGGGCTTCGGGTTGACCTTCATCGATCACCTGACCCACAACCTGTACTTCGGCAACATGCAGCGCTGGTCGGACTATTACGAGCGCCTGTTCAACTTCCGCGAGATCCGCTATTTCGACATCAAGGGCGCCAAGACCGGCCTGGTGTCCAAGGCGATGACCGCCCCCGACGGCGTCGTGCGCATCCCGCTCAACGAGTCCTCCGACCCCAAGAGCCAGATCAACGAATATCTGGATGCCTACCACGGCGAAGGCATCCAGCATATCGCCTGTTTCACCGACGATATCTACACCTCGGTGGAAAAGATGCGCGAGGCCGGCGTGAGCTTTCTGGAGACTCCGGACACCTATTTCGATGTAGTGGACCTGCGTATTCCCGACCACGGCGAAGACGTCGAGCGCCTGCGTCGCAACAAGATCCTGATCGACGCCGATGTGGATACCAAGCAGCGCAAGCTGCTGCAAATCTTCACCACCAACTGCATCGGCCCGATCTTCTTCGAGATCATCCAGCGCAAGGGCAACGAAGGGTTTGGCGAAGGCAATTTCCAGGCGCTGTTCGAGAGTATCGAGCGCGATCAGATCAAACGCGGGGTGCTGTGAGGGCCGGATCTGCGGTTCTGGAGCAATGATGCGTTGCCTTCGCTGGATGCGGTGGTCGCGGCGATCTTCAAGCTGATCGCAACACCGTACCCTCACCCCAACCCGTGCACCGAGCGGGGAGGGGCTTAATCCCAGCCCCTTGGGGCCCAGTCCGGACGCATGCCATGCATAACAACCCGCACTACATGACCGGTTTCGGCAACGAGTTCGCCAGCGAGGCGGTAGCCGATACGTTGCCCATCGGGCAGAACTCGCCGCAGCGTGTGGCGCACGGGTTGTATGCCGAACAATTGTCCGGCACGGCATTCACCGCGCCGCGCGCTGAGAATCGGCGGAGTTGGTTGTATCGCATCCGTCCGGCGGCCGTGCATGGCGCGTTCTCGTTGATCGCGCAATCCACCTTCCACAACGACTTCGGTCGCGCCCCGGTGCCGCCGGATCAACTGCGTTGGAGCCCGTTGCCGCTGCCGTCCACGCCCACCGATTTTATCGATGGTCTGTACACCATGGCGGGCAACGGCGGGCCGGAGGCGATGTCCGGTGTTGCGGTGCATCTGTATGCAGCAAACGCATCCATGCACGACCGTTTCTTCTACGATGCCGATGCCGAGCTGCTGCTGGTGCCGCAACTCGGGCGGCTGCGCGTGCATACCGAACTGGGTGTGCTGGATCTGGAGCCACAGCAGATTGGGGTGATTCCGCGTGGCGTGCGCTTCCGCGTCGAACTGCCGGATGGGCAGGCGCGCGGCTATGTCTGCGAAAACTTCGGCGGGCTGCTGCGACTGCCCGACCTGGGGCCGATCGGCTCGAACGGGTTGGCCAATGCACGCGATTTCGAAACGCCACATGCCGCCTTCGAACAGCGCGAAGGCGCATTCGCGTTGGTCGCCAAGTTTCAGGGCCATCTGTGGCGCGCCGACATCGGTCACTCGCCGCTGGATGTTGTCGCCTGGCACGGCAATTACGCGCCGTACCGCTACGATCTGCGTCGCTTCAACACCATCGGCTCGATCAGTTTCGATCACCCGGACCCGAGCATCTTCACCGTGCTGACCTCGCCCAGCGACACACATGGCACCGCGAACATGGATTTTGCGATCTTCCCGCCCCGCTGGCTGGTGGCACAGCACACCTTCCGGCCGCCGTGGTTCCATCGCAATGTCGCCAGCGAATTCATGGGGCTGGTGCACGGCGTCTACGATGCCAAGGCCGAAGGCTTCGCGCCCGGCGGCGCCTCGTTGCACAACTGCATGAGTGGGCACGGGCCGGATGCGGCGACCTTCGAGAAAGCCTCGCACGCCGACCTGGCGCGCCCGGACGTCATCTCCAAAACGATGGCCTTCATGTTCGAAACGCGTGCAGTGCTGCGCCCCACCCAGCAGGCGCTGCAGGCAACGCACCGGCAAGGCGATTATCAGCAGTGCTGGTCTGGATTGCGTGCGGGGTTTGCACCGCCGCACGCGTCATAGTGCTGTCCGGCAGGCAGGCGACGCGGCAGGCAGGCGAGCGCTGCCTGTCTGCTGGCACGCGCGCGGCGTGGGAGTGACGCATCGCCCGTAAACGCAGGAGGACAGAGCGAGTCTGGACAGAGCGAGCCACAGGCGCCACGCTGGAGGTGTGACATGCGCCGACGCAATGCCTTGTCCGCGCACTGGGCAGCCGTGCAGCGGGTTCTTCGTTCTTGTCACGCATTATCCGCAGAGCCGCCACGCCGGCAAAAGCCCGCGCGACGTCACCGATCTAAGCGATGGCCGAGCGCCCTCGACTGCCGGCCAATCATTGCCCCAACATGCAGCTTAGTCGCCACCCATATGCGCTCAAGCCAGCTGCAACCCATCCGGTAGCAGCTCGCCAACGTGAGCACGCACGCGCTCGGCGTAGCTGGCCGAGGTGATCTGCGGCAGCTCGCGCAGTGCCTCGGCGATGGCAACGCCGATGTGCGCTTCCGTGCGTGCGGCGTGCAGGTGGCGGTACAGCACGGCCGCTGCCGGGTTGCGTTGCAGTTGCAGGATATCGAGCAGATACAGCCGCGCGTTGGTGGTCGCGCGACGGCGTTGACGTTGCAGGTCGTCTTCGGTTGGCAGTGCATCCGGTGCTCGGGTCAACGCGGGTGCCTGCTGCGCGGTGGCCGGCGGTCCGGTGAGCGCACCTGTTCCCGCTGTATCGCTCTGCAGATAGCCCATCGTGCACAAGCTCTGCACCAGCTCGGCTGCATCGCCGCCCAGCAGCGTGGACAGGGTCGCCAGGTCGCGCTGGCCGTCGGCCAGAATCAGGGCGCGTCGCTGCAGCAATGTGAGGGGACTGCGGTGCGATTGCAGCGCGGTCAGGGCGAGTTCGGTCTTGCGTGGGGTCATGGCGGCGATCCTGCGAAGCCGCCAGGTTGCCTGCTACCAATGAAGCGTCGATGACATCGGCACGACGCACTGCCTCTTCGCGTTCTGCACATCGCCGCGATGGGCGCTGTGTAGGCTGTTGCGGACTCGAAAGGAATGCACGCATGAGCACCAGATTGCTGAGTTTGATGGGCGCACTGTTGTTGTTGATCGGCTGTCACCGGGCCGGCGACTCCACTGCCACGGCTGTGCACGACAGCACGGAGCCGGTGCCCGCTGCGGCGGCCACCGATCAGCCAGCGGGCGATGTTCCGCCGGCCACCGCACCCGCTGGCGCGTTCCCGCCGCAACTACGCCAGGAGCCCGCTCCGCTCGCGCGTCTGGACGGCTACGGCGATCTGCGCTTTGGGATGGATGCCAGGCAGGCGCGAGCGGCCTGGGGGGGCGACCTGCGCGGCGAGCCTGCGACCGATGGCGGCTGCTATCTGCTACGGCCGCAATGGGCCGACGATGCGCGCCGCTTCGGTTTCATGTTCGAGGGCGATCGCTTCGTGCGTTATCAAACCAGCGACGCCAAGGAACTCGCACCTGGCGGTGGCAAGGTCGGCATGACGGTGGCGCAACTGCGCGCGCTGTACACCGCTGCGTTGACCGAGCAGCCGCACAAATACGTGCCCGGCGCGCTCACCTTGCGGGTGGCCGATACAAGGGCGCCGTCTGTCCTGGTGTTCGATACCGATGCCGACGGCAAGGTGAGCAGCTGGCGGGTCGGGCAAGCGCCGCAGGTGGACTACGTGGAAGGCTGCGGCTGATGCCTCGGGGCTTCCGATGCACCGACATCCCCCCGCCCTGAGTAGCGGCTTGGTTTAGAGTCCGGGGGTAATGATATCGGTGTTGGCCAGATGTTGGGCATAAGCAGCTGGTGTCAT